>NZ_WHLY01000002.1:2055000-2740000 GCF_009296315.1 Salmonirosea aquatica | reverse complement strand
AATTCCTTCCTATATTTTGAAATGTTATCTTGGCTTGCCTGTGCTACCGGTAGCAATCATAGCGCAACGGAAACCAACCGTAGAGGTGGCTGAATCCTGCTCCATAAAACGACGCGTACCGGGCGACATCCAATAAGCTACGTCAGCCCAGGAACCTCCTTTGTACACCCGGACTTTATCACTGATCAATGAATTGCTGTTTTTGGAATCGTAATTCTTGGCCTCATCCTGATAACCGTCACGACGCAGGGAATTCAGGTCGTTGAAATCCATGTAAGAAAGGGGACGATATACGTCCTGTACCCATTCATTTACGTTACCTGCCATGTCGTATAAACCGTAGTCATTGGCCGGATAAGAGCGTATTTCCTGAGTAATGATTGCTCCGTCGTTTGAACGTCCGGCGATACCGGCATAGTCACCCTTTCCACGCTTAAAGTTGGCTAGCATGGTACCTTTGCTTTTGCCACGGGGCTGACGCAACGTAGAGCCATCCCAGGGATAAATCCGTTGGTTGGATTGGTTCTCATCAGCATATTGGGTACCAATCATACCTTTTGCCGCATACTCCCATTCAGCTTCGGTAGGAAGGCGGTAGGGAGGCAATACATAGCCACTTTCGACTGACATGCTGGACGGAGAAGCGGCAGTAGCCACCTCAGCCTGGGCAGCCTTCTTTTTCTTACCTAAGGAAATTCCCTTTTTCTTAGTACCTGCAGAAGTACCTTTGGCCGACATCGATTGGCTTACAGCGTCAGTACGCCAAGTGCAATAGTCCGTTGCCTGCCCCCATGTCACGCCAACCACCGGATACAACCGGAAGCCAGGGTGGCGAAGGTACATCGTAACATACGAATCGTTAAACGACAACTCGTTGAACCAAACATTGGTATCTGGAAGCGCCCGACGGTAGAATTCCTCGGAAGAATCGCGCTGTACGGCATTAAGATATTCCAGATAGTGGACATTGGCCACCTCAGTTTCGTCCATATAAAAGGACTGAATACTCACGGTACGCTCCAGGTTGTCGCGGGTACCCATGACGTCCTCCTCGAGAGAGCCCATAGTGAAACGGCCTCCTTCGATGAATACCAAATCAGGTCCAGCGGGAAGGGCTTTGTACTGCTTCACTTCAAATCCATCCTCTCCGTTGTAGGCCAAACCCGTCTTAGAACTGGTTTTTCCCGGTTTGAGGCTGGTCGGATTTTTCTTCTTACACGAACTGGCTACCACCAGCACCATCAGCACTAAGGCCAGCGTTCGAATACCCATACTACGCATGAAAATCATTGCTTTAAAGTGGCTTAATTTATAAAGACTCAAATGGATTAAGGTTTGCAAAGGTAAAAAGATGATGGATATTAGATACTGGATTCCGGATTTTCTCATATCCTGCTACCAATGAACTACTTGACCGGCTTGTATTACTTATTCAATTCATCCAATATACGTAAAGCTTCGTCGAGGGTTTTTACTTCCTGCCAGGAAAGAGAGAGTTTTCCTTTATTATCTTTCAAAGCCGTCCGTTTGGGATTGTTCTGAATGTATTCAATGACTTTGCCAAACCGCGGCGACTGAAAGAATCGATCGTTCTGGGAAGAAACGAAGTATCCTTTCATGGTATTGTTTTTCAAAGTCAGTTTTTCGAAATGAAGGTTTTCTGCGGCCAGACGCAGACGTACCGTCTTCAAAAGATTCTGAACTTCAAGGGGTAAAGTACCAAAACGGTCACTGAGTTCCGTTTCGAAGGCTGTCAACTCATCTTCGCCTTTCAGGTTATCCAGGCGGGTATATAACGACAACCTTTCCGAAATATTCTTTACATAAGCTTCGGGGATCAAAGTAGCCAAATCAGTTTCAATCTGGCAATCGGGCAGCAGGTCCTGAGGTACCCCCAACGCGGTGGCGAATAAATCTTTAAATTCGTTTTCTTTTAGCTCCTTCACGGCCTCGTCGAGCATTTTATGGTAAAGCTCATAGCCCAGATCATTTACAAAGCCACTTTGCTCGGCTCCCAGCAAATTACCAGCACCCCGGATGTCGAGGTCGCGCATCGCGACTTTGAAACCGTCACCGAGCTCTGAGAACTCTTCCAACGTCTGCAAACGCTTGCGTGAATCGCTGGTAAGCGTAGAAATAGCCGGTGTCAACAGATAGCAAAAAGCCTTCCGGTTAGAACGCCCTACCCTACCCCGCATCTGGTGCAGATCGGATAACCCGAACATATGGGCGGAATTAATGATAATGGTATTGGCATTAGGAATATCGATGCCCGACTCGATGATATTGGTCGAAACCAGTACGTCATAATCGCCTTCGATGAAGCGCATCATCACGCGCTCGAGGCGATCACCCTCCATTTGTCCGTGCGCTACCCCGATGCGGGCTTCAGGTACCAGTCGCAAGATGATGTTGCCAATGGACTCAATGTCGCTGACGCGATTATGAACGAAGAAAACCTGACCGCCGCGCTGGAGTTCGAAACTGACGGCATCACGAATGAATTCCTCGCTGAACGAATGTACCTCCGTCGTGACGGGTTGCCGATTGGGCGGCGGTGTGGCGATGACGGATAAGTCACGGGCACCCATGAGCGAGAAGTGCAGGGTACGCGGAATAGGCGTAGCCGTCAGCGTAAGTACGTCCACATTCACCCGCATTTCCTTCAACCGATCCTTAGCCTTTACCCCAAACTTCTGCTCTTCATCCACGATGAGGAGGCCCAGGTCCTTGAACTTCACGTCCTTATTCAAGATCCGGTGGGTACCAATCAGGATATCGATTCGGCCTTCGGCCACTTCTTTCAACGTATCTTTAATTTCCTTGCTGCTCTTGAAACGATTGATGTACCCTACCCTGGCCGGAAAATCGGCCAGCCGCTCACAAAAGGTCTTGTAATGCTGCATCGCCAGAATGGTCGTAGGTACCAGGACGGCTACCTGCTTGCTATCGCAGACCGCCTTGAAGGCCGCGCGGATAGCTACCTCGGTTTTGCCAAAACCCACATCGCCGCACACCAGCCGGTCCATCGGGTGCGATTTTTCCATGTCGTCCTTCACATCGTTGGTAGCTTTGGCCTGGTCGGGGGTATCTTCGTAAAGAAAAGACGATTCGAGTTCGGCCTGCATGAAATTGTCGTGACCAAAGGAAAAGCCGGGCGCTTCGCGCCGCTTGGCGTAGAGGGCAATCAGCTCGTGGGCAATGTCTTTGAGTTGCTTCTTGACGCGGCTTTTCTTAGCGTCCCACTCGCCCGAACCGAGCTTGCTCATGGCCGGAGGGGTACCTTCCTTACCGGTGTACTTGGCAATTTTGTGCAGGTTATGCACGCTCACATACAGCAGATCGTTGTCGCGGTATACCAGCCGCACGGCATCCTGTTCCTGACCGTTGACCTCCTGTTTTTCCATGCCCGCAAACCGTCCGATGCCGTAGTCCACGTGTGTGACAAAATCGCCGGGTTGCAGGGTTTTCAGGTCTTTCAGCGTAATCGCCTTCGACTTGTTGAATTTTACCTTGAGCTTATATTTATGGTAGCGCGCGAAAATCTGGTGGTCGGTGTAGCAGACCAGTTTGAGCTGCTCATCGATAAAGCCTTCCCGTAAAGCGATGTTCAGTGGGCGGAACTTGACGTTGGGATCGATGTCCTCGAAGACGCGCTCCAAGCGATCGAGTTGTTTGGGCTGTTCGGCGGCGATGAGGCTAAGGTACCCCTGCGCCTGGTTTTCGGTCAGGTTTTCAATGAGCCGGTTGAAGTCTTTGTTAAACGAAGGCTGCGGACGCGAGCTGTACTGAATTTTGTTTTCGTTCTTGAAATAAAACCGCCGCCCGAATTCCACGGTCTTGAAGGTTTTGATCCGATTGAGAAAACCGCGCCGCGTTTCGTACAGGGCATCCGGATTCGAAACCACTTGGACACCGCCGCCTGTCACTTGCGCCAGGGCCTGTTCCGCTTTTTCAAATGATTTTTCAATAATTTCCAGCGTCAACTCGACGTCCTTGAACCACAGTATGGCCGTTTCGGGTAAGAAACTGAGGAAGGATTCCCGCGATTCGAATTCCAGTTTTTGCTGGATGTCCGGGACAATATTGATTTGTCTGACTGACTCCACAGACAGCTGGGTTTCGGGGTCGAACGAGCGCAGGCTCTCGACCTCATCACCAAACAATTCGATGCGAAAGGGGTACTCACTGGCGTAGGAATACACATCCACGATACCGCCGCGTAACGAAAACTGGCCGGCCTCGAACACAAAATCGGTCATTTCGAAACCGTACTCGTGCAGAAATTCCGTCAGAAAACTTGGATCGAGCTTTTCACCTACCTTCACCGTGAAAGTGTTCGCCAGCAGCGACCGTTTATTGATCACCTTTTCGAAAAGAGCCTCGGGGTAGGTTACGATTTGTAACGGGGGTACCTTGGCTACGTTGAGCTTATTCAGGATTTCGGCGCGCATCAGCACACTGGCGTTATCCGTTTCTTCGTACTGGTAAGGACGCTTGTAGGAAGTAGGATAAAACAGGATATCCTCCGCGCCGAGCAGGCTTTGCAAGTCATTCTGAAAATAGGCCGCCTCATCGCGGTCGCTGAGTACATAAAGCGATAGATGGGTACCTTGGCGGCGCTGCAGTGCGGCGGCTACTACGGCGTCGAGGCTACCGACCAATCCCTTTATTTGTACACGGTCGTCGGTGGACGGATGTTGGATTTGGCTGGCGAGGAGCTGTACGTAGCTATCGCTGCCGTATAGGGTTAGAAGATCTTTTACTTCCAATGAATGCTTGAGTGAGTGAGTGAATGGGAGAAAACAAAGTACAATCGTTGAGAATCAGGGTACCCGGAATGCTTTCGCCCACGTAATTTTTATCAAATAAAAGCCAATTTTTCAAAACGCAAAAAGCCGTCGAAGGCGAAAACCCTCGTCGGCAGTTCGTATAACACCACTTTTCCTACATTTGTTGCATCTGAAAAAGCAGAACGGTCATATCGCCCGTCTTCAGTAAGTTTCTTTCAAACAAGATACCACAGTCCGGGCTTCAACGCATGACAAGTTTGCGACAACTATGATCGACTGGTTAAATCAATCCTGGGAAATAGCGTCATTCGTAACTACCCCTCTCGAAATCCTGGGCTTCGTGACGGGTGCTGTTTGTGTGTACCTCAACACACAGCAGAACGTGTGGGGCTGGTTTTTCGGAATTATCAATGCAATATTATATGCCTTCGTGTTTCTGGAAGCGCGCCTGTACGCCGACATGAGCTTACAGGGGTATTATTTCGTCACAAGTATCTACGGCTGGTGGATGTGGCTCTACGGGGGCAAAAACCATCAGGCCCTACCAGTAGCCCGAACGCCTGCCAAACTCTACGGTCTTTTCATACTCCTTTTCTTGATGGCTACAGCGGCCTGGGGATTTCTACTTAATCGCTATACAGACGCCAGCCTGAGCTATGTAGATTCCGCTCTGACGGCGGCCAGTCTGCTCGGCCAGTGGATGATGGCCCGCAAGTACCTCGAAAACTGGCTGGTGTGGATCATAGCGGACGCCTGCTATGTAGGTATGTACATCTATAAAGACTTGCACTTAACGGCCTTGCTGTACGCCGTTTTTCTAGGGCTGGCGGTGATGGGGTACTTGCAATGGCGCCGGGCTTTGGTAGCCGCTAACCCTGAAATACGCTAGCCTACCACGCCAAACGGGATTTCCTGTTCTTCGAGCAGTGTACGAATACGAGGACTATCCTCAAAAAGGATACGCAATTCCTTTTTTGCCAGGTCGTTTTCCTCGTCCTCATCGAGCCATTTCCAATCTTCGGCGGTAGCCTCCAGCAGATCGATAAGGGTAGTTAGTTTGTCGTCGGATTTTTCAGCCGATAGCCAGGCGGCACTATCCTGAATGAAAAGGACGATTTTGTCCTCCTTAATCCACTGCAAATCATTGAGTAGTTCGTCCAGTGAATCCAGGTTGTGCCCGAAATAATCCGGAAAATCGAGTGCTTCGGCTATCTGACTGTAGAAAGCCTTCGTCGTTTTAGCCTGTGCGCCCTCGATTTGGGCCAGACGCCAGCCCGGAAAGGCTGCTGCCGGATCGACGCCCGGCGCAATAAAGAGGAAATGAGTATTTTTCACGAAAAAGTCGATGGTTTGGATTAAAACTTAAAACTAAAAGGATAGCCTGGCTATATACGAGCTTTTGAAACCTGTAATCAAAAGATAAAAAAACAGCTTATTGTTCCAACAGGGCTGCTTTGGCCTTTACTTCCACAAAAGAATTGTAATGGTCGCGCGTATACCAGGCCCGGCCATCCGAGCCCGTCACAAGCCGCTCGGCTCCGCGATTTTGGTCCGCTTTCTTTGGATCCACATCCCATTCCCGATACTTGATGGGCTTTCCCTGGGCGGTAGTCTTGGGCAACAGATTCTCATAATTGCCAAACGGACGTCCACCTACGTACCCCGCCGGAGCGCGGTCATGCTCACGTACGTAATTGAGTACCTCCCTAACCTTTGAAGGTATGGTTTCCTGCGTGGTGGTACGCATAGCGGGTGCCTTCACGGCTATGGTATCCGGTTGAGTGGGAGGCTGAATCGGAGTTGGGGTAGCAGTGTCTGAAGCAATGGCTTTGGCGATTCCAGCGGGTTCTTCCTGGGTATTACTATCCGAATTGGAGCGACAACCTACCAGGCCCAAGGCGATCAGTATCGTCAGTCGCCCCAGTAGACGGAAGAAACCATGTTTTTTTAAGTTAGGCATTCCATTCTGTTTTGTTTGAAAAAATAACCCACAAAAAACCCTTCCTGTAGATTATAGGAAGGGTTTCATTACTCATTAAGCGTCTGATGGCTTAGTTTAAGGAAAAAAGAGGTAGGCGCAAAGCCACTACGTTGTTGAACATCAGTTCCGAAATCGTGGGGCTCATATAATCAATAAGGGGAAAATCCGAAACAATACTCATCACTTCGATCTCACTTTCTGCTTTTACCACACACCACAGTTTAGTACGGTCGGCCGTCAGGGCGTAGGACATGAGTGTCCCCTGCTCCATCAGGTCGTTGACCATTTGCCGCTGGGCGGGCACTTTGCTCACAAATTCTTCGGTCATAATGGCCGGAAGTTGTATCTCTACCATGAATTGGCTCATACTGGATGGTGGGTTAATGGTCAAAAATTAGCGGAGGCAATTACCCTGTTAACAACAATCAGCTCATCATCGTTGACCGTATGGCCAAAATTTTTGTAAAGTTTTGTCTGAACGTTTGCCTTTAGCGCCGTGAATATACGTTCCGATTCAAGAACCCGCTCTTTGGGAATGTGAAAATCCACATCGCTACATCCCAGAAAAACCGGGGTCTGTGCCATATCTCCTTCGTACCGGGGCAGCATTCCTTCCGGACCGATTAATCCTCCGCTCAACCCAAAAACTCCACCGAAGCGCCGGGGATGGCGGGCAACGTATTCCAGGGTCAGACAGGCTCCCTGCGAAAATCCCAATAAATAAATGTCCTCATAGGCAAAGCCCGATTGGTCATGGAGCTGCGCTACGATGCTTTCAACCACATTGAGCGCGGAGGAAAGTCCGGGCTCGTTCTGTTCGATGGGGGCCAGAAAAGAATAGGGGTACCAGGTACCCTGACTAGCCTGTGGGGCGACAAAGGCGATACTGTCGTGCTCGATATAGTCGGCCAACGACAGAATATCCTGAGCACTCGAGCCACGGCCATGCATCATAACCACTACTTTGCGGGCCTTTTCCAGGGGGTACCTCGGGTAGTAACAGAAGCGGGATTATGTTGTAGATTCATGATTTCTAAGGTTTTAAATTATTTTTCCTCTGTCACCAAAGCAGGTAATTCCGCTTCAATTTTGGCGCGCCTGGGTTCATACCATTCGGGTAGTTTGAGTGACGTACCTAGAGAATCCACGGCTTCGTCTACCGCGAATCCCGGTGGGTTAGTGGCGATCTCGAATAGGATACCTCCCGGCTCGCGGTAATAGATACTGTGGAAATATTGGCGGTCTAATACACCAGTTGGCTGATAACCCGTCGACAATAGCTGCTCCCGAATTTCCAACTGGCTGTCATCGGAATCAGTGGCAAAAGCCACGTGATGTACCGATCCCGCACCCTGCAAAGCCCGCACGTCTTTGGGTGTGTGAACCACATCCACAAAATTACCCGGTCCACCCGCACCAACCTGGAACCGGAAAACACCGTTTTCTTCCGCAACCAGGGTGTGTTGCATGGGATTGGTGAGCAATGCCACCGTGCGATCGATATTGAATTCGTTCAGCGAAACCGTATGAAAACCACGTACGGCGTACTCCACCGGTATCTTGCCATTATCCCAGCCGGGGCGGGTATCCTGTGCAGTCGCTACCAACTCAACGCCCATGCCGTCATAATCCTCGAAGCGCAGGTAGTTTTCATCGAAGCGGCGGTATGGTCCCGCAAATGGAATATTAAACTGCGTCAAACGATCCATCCAGTAGCTTAGAGAAGCCGTAGGAATAGAAAAAGCGGTATAGGTCAGCTGTCCGCCGCCTTTACGGCCTCGTTGCAATCCCGCATAAGGGAAAAACGTCAGGATGGTACCCGGCGAGCCTGTTTCATCGCCATAGTAAAGATGGTAGACATCCGGCGCATCAAAATTGACCGTTTTTTTAACCATCCTGAGGCCCAGGATACCTACGTAGAAATCTACATTGCGTTGAGCGTCACTAGCCAGTGCCGTGACATGGTGGAGGCCGTTGATTAAAGGAGTCATGATTTTATGAATTTATATGTAATAACATTTAATGTATATACATTAAAATAAAATAAAAAGTTTCATCTCGAATTTTTTGTCGCTGGCATTAGAAATTACATCTCCCTGACCTACCTTTGCCCCATAAATCTCATAAGGGGTGCCCTACCGAACGGGCTGAGATCATACCCATAGAACCTGATCCGGGTAATGCCGGCGAAGGGAAGAGACGAAAACCCAAGCTGTCGGAACCCATTGTGCAGGCGATAAGCAAGAAAAGGTACCTTTCTCAATTATCTGCTTTCCTGATGAAATAAAATTCCGACGACTGGGGAGCGCTCAATTTCATTGTATATAACCCAAGATGGGTTTGGCCCCTAGCCTATCGTTAACTATTCTTCGCCATGCGAAAAGTTACGACCTATCTTTTGATTTGTACCCTTTACTTTGGGTACAGTATCACAATTCATGCCCAGCAAACTTACAGCGGGCAAGTCAAAGACGCCGAAGACGGCACACCCCTGCCCGGTGCCAGCGTCCGGGCTGGAACCTACCAGGGTACCACGACCAATGCCGACGGACGGTTTGTGCTTTCTAATGTTTCTGAAAGCATAGACAACCTCGAAATCTCATTTATTGGTTTTGAAACAAAAAAAATTCCCCTTCAGAATTTTCCTGAAAACTCCGTCATTTTACTACAACGTTCGGTTTTCAATGCCGACGAGGTTATTGTCAGCGCTACCCGAGTGACGGACCGTACCGGCATGGCTTATTCCAACGTGAGCGCCGAAGCCATTGAAAAGCAGAATCTGGGCCAGGATATTCCGGTGTTGCTCAACTTCACACCATCACTGGTAAGTACCAGCGACGCCGGAGCGGGTGTGGGCTACACGGGTATTCGCATCCGGGGTACCGATGCCACACGCATTAATGTGACGGTCAATGGTATCCCCTACAACGATGCCGAAAGCCAGGGTGTTTTCTGGGTCAATATGCCCGATTTCGCCTCGTCGGTCAGCAGTATTCAAATCCAGCGGGGCGTAGGTACCTCTACCAATGGCGCCGGGGCTTTCGGGGCCACGGTGAACGTAAGTACCAACGAATTTCGCCGTGAAGCCTATGCCGAACTGCTGAATTCCTACGGTTCGTTCAATACACGCAAGCACACCGTCAAGGTAGGCTCAGGCCTGCTAAACGGTAAATTTACGGTAGATGCCCGGCTTTCGCAGGTAGCATCGGACGGTTTTGTCGATCGCGCCAGCAGTGATCTGCGCTCGTATTATTTGTCGGGCGGGTACTTTGGCAAGAAAAGCTTCGTACGACTCAACGTCTTCTCGGGTAAGGAAGTGACCTACCAGTCGTGGAATGGCAGCCCGGAATCACGGGTGAACGGTGATCGCGAGGGGATGCTGGCCTACATCGACCGAAACGGCCTCAACGATCGCGATGCACAGAATCTGCTGAATTCGGATAGCCGCACCTACAACTACTACACCTACGACAACGAAGTAGACAATTACAAGCAGGACCATTACCAGCTGGTATCGTCCCATACGCTCAACAAGTACCTGACACTGAATCTGAACGGATTTCTGGTACGCGGTCTGGGCTATTATGAGCAGTACCGCGACGATGACGATCTGGAAAATTATAAAATCCCGAATGTAGTGGTAGGCAACGACACCATCACCACCACCGACCTGATCCGCCGCCGCTGGCTGGACAACTATTTCTACGGGACTACCTTCTCGCTGGATTACAATAGTTTCAAGAAAGTTACGGCCAATTTTGGCGGTGGCCTCAACAAGTACGACGGTGACCATTACGGTGAGGTAATCTGGGCGCGGTACGCGGGCAACAGCAGCATCCGGCAGCGGTACTATACGAATAGTGGTATCAAAACTGACTTCAATCTGTACGCCAAGGTGTACTACCAATTCACCGATCGACTCAATGCCTTTGCCGATGCGCAGATTCGGCAGGTAGGTCATACTATTTTGGGGGAAGAAAATTCGGGCAATCAATTTGATTTTGACAAATCCTTCACCTTCTTCAATCCCAAAGCCGGACTGAACTACCAGCTATCGGAGCGCAGCACGGCCTATGCATCGTATAGTATTGGTCACCGCGAGCCCAACCGCGATGATTTTACCGAATCCACGACGCAAATTCGACCAGAACCCGAAATGCTGCGCGATCTGGAAGCAGGCTTCCGTACTCAAAGTACCCGGTTGGCGTTTTCGGCCAATTACTATTTCATGGATTACAAAAATCAGCTGGTACTGACGGGGCAGGTCAACGATGTGGGCAACTCCATCCGGGTCAATGTACCGAAGAGTTACCGCATGGGCATCGAACTGGAAGGCGGCATCGCCCTGAACCGAAGCTGGAAATGGAATGCCAATGCGACGTTCAGCCAGAACAAGATTGCGAATTTTACGGAGTACGTCGTGGATTACGACAACGGCGGGTACCAGGAAATCAAGCACGGCAAGACGGATATTTCGTTTTCGCCCAATGTGATTGTGGGAAGTCAGTTGACCTATACCCCCGTTAAAAATGTAGAGTTGGCGCTACTGACCAAGTATGTCGGCAAGCAGTACCTTGACAATACGTCCAGCGAAGACCGTACCCTCGACGCCTATCTGACCAATGATATTCGTTTGATCTGGACGCTCACGCCCCGCTGGGCGAAGCAAATCAGCGTCACCGCGCTCTTTAACAATATCCTGGACGAAACCTATTCTTCCAACGGCTACACCTATGGGTACATCTACGGCGGTCGGATCCAGGAGAATTTCTACTACCCGCAGGCGGGGCGGAATTTTCTGGTGGGGTTGAATTTGAAGTTTTAGAAAGGGATAAGGTACCTCCGCAAAGTTCAAAGTAGCTAGGACAAACTTACATAGGACACGATTTAAGGCTGGTTTTCTTGCAATCTGAAACTCATACTTTCAGATTGCAAGATTTTGGGTTGTTTTGCTTATGAATTGAAAGCCTGATAAGGCTCCGTTCCCTACCTTTGCTCCATGAAATTACAGAACGATCTTCTGCTCCGCGCCGCGCGGGGCGAACAAGTGGAGCGGACGCCCGTATGGACTATGCGGCAAGCGGGCCGTATCCTGCCCGAGTACCGTGCTGTGCGCGAGCAGGCCGGGAGTTTTATAACCCTGGCGACTACGCCTGAGCTGGCCGCCGAGGTCACGATTCAGCCCGTGGATATTCTGGGCGTAGATGCAGCCATTATCTTTTCCGACATTCTTGTCATTCCAGAAGGTATGGGGCTACCTTATGAAATGGTGGAGAAGCGTGGTCCGGTGTTTCCGCGTACCGTTCGTACTAGGCAGGATTTAGAAAGTCTGCGCGTAGCCGACCCGGAAGCGGATTTGGGGTACGTGCTGGATGCTCTGAAGATTGTAAAGCGCGAGCTGAATGGTAGGGTACCCCTTATTGGTTTTGCCGGGGCACCGTTCACCATTTTCTGCTATATGACGGAAGGCAAAGGGTCCAAAACCTTTTCTATTGCCAAGAAACTACTCTACACCGATCCTGAATTTTCTCACGCCTTACTTCAAAAAATCACCGACAGTACCATTGCCTACCTCAAAGCTCAGACAGTAGCCGGGGCCGATTTGGTGCAGGTATTTGACTCCTGGGCGGGTATTCTTTCGCCCGAGCAGTACCGGGTCTTTTCATTACCTTATATAAAGCAAATCTGCGATGCTATTTTAGAAGTACCCGTGACGGTTTTTGCCAAGGGCGCGTACTTTGCCCGGCAGGAAATTGGGCAATTGGCGTGTTCGGTGGTAGGCTTGGACTGGAATATGGATATTCTCGAATCGCGGGAATTGATTCCAAATAAAACCCTGCAAGGCAACCTCGATCCCTGCGCGCTGTATGGTACCTATGATCAGATTCGCAACGAAGTAAAGAAAATGGTCGATGCTTTCGGAACGCAGCGTTACATTGCTAACCTGGGTCATGGGGTGTACCCCGATACCCCGCCCGAAAATGTTCGTTGCTTTATCGAGGCAATTAAGGAGTTTTCGCAGGTTTAATCCCACACACCCGTTTCCAGGATTTCCAGCACGTGACCGTCGGGGTCATCGAAATAGAATGAACGGGTACCCCGCGCCCAGGTTTCGTGATGATAGACATCGATGCCTTTGTGCTGAATTTCCTGCAAATAGTTTTCATACTGCCCAGCGGGCGCCTCAAAAGCCAGATGCAGTTTGCCGGAACCATAGTGCGGCGGGGGCGACTGCTTGATCCGCGAAACCTCGGGCAGGAAGCATAGCAGCACTGAACTGCCCGCCCGGAAAAACACGTGGCTACCCTCTACAAGCGCAATCACTTCCAGGCCGAGCTGATGGGCGTAGAAGGCACGGGTCGTTTCCAGATCATGTACATACAGGCAGGTTTCTTTTATTTGAGTAAATTCCATATTCAAGAAAGTGCATCTTTGCAAACAAACGAGAAGGAAGGTACAAAAGCTTGGCTTTTCTGACAAATCCATTACTTATGCAGCAGCCCGTCGAGTTTTATATCGAAAAATTTCAGGGGAAATTTGAACCTGCACTCGTCAGTGAATTGGCCGAAAAAGGTCACTACTCACGTATGGAAGAAGGGGGTACCCTCATGACACCGGGGGCATATATCCGATCCATCCCCATCATTCTGAATGGTACCATCAAAATCCTGCGCACCGATGAGGACGGACGGGAAATTCTGATGTATTACCTGGGAAGCGGCGAGTCGTGTGCTATGTCGCTAACCTGTTGCCTCAACGCCCGGCGTAGCGAGATACGCGCAGTGGCCGAAGAAACTACCGAAATGGTGCTGCTTCCCGTGCAAAGCGTGGAGGAGTGGATTGTGAGGTACCCTACCTGGCGAGCCTTCGTGTTTGAGACGTACCAGCGCCGCTTCGACGACCTGCTGAAAACGATCGATGGGGTAGCTTTCCAAAAAATGGACGAACGACTTTGGCATTACTTACAGCAAAAAATACAACGGACCGCTTCCAGTACTTTGGAAACTACCCATGAGGAAATTGCGCAGGAGCTGGGTACCTCGCGGGAAGTCGTATCCCGCCTGCTAAAACAATTGGAAAAAATCGGACGCGTGCGTCTGGGACGCAACCGCGTCGAACTATTGACCAGATGACGATGAAAAAATGCATTTTCCTGGACCGGGATGGGGTATTGAATACCGACACTAAGTACTATACCTATTTACCTGAAGACGTGGTATTGATAGATGGAGTTGCAGTGGCTTTGAAGAGACTTAAAGAAGCGGGGTACCTACTTATTGTGATCACCAATCAGGCGGGGATCGCCAAGAAAGAGTACGGTCCCGCCGAAGTGCGGGCAGTACATGAACTTCTACAGCACATGAGCGGTACGGTACTCGACGATCTGTATTTTTCGTCCCATCATCCCGAGCACTCGTCCCGCTCGTTGCGCCGAAAACCCGATTCGCTAATGATTGAGAAAGCTATCGCTAAACATGGCATCGATCCGACACAATCGTGGATGATCGGTGATAAAATTTCTGACGTGCAAGCTGGCCGGAAGGCAGGAGTCAGAACGATTTTCACTGGAAAAAAAGGAGCAGGCGAAGATTTTGGTGATTTTCAGGCGCAGGATTTACGGGAGGCCGCAGATTTTATTCTGCGAAATCAATGCTGAAAGCTTTACAGGGTAGATAAGGATGCTTTTTTTACCCGAAAAATCAAGTACAAATACACACTCAGCGCCACCACTGCCACCTCAAAGGCCACCAACCCATTCACCAATCCGAATGCATCAGCCAGGTACCCTACCCCAATGGCCGGAATTCCGAATCCCACATAACCCGTGAACATATACCCCGCCACGGCACGCGCCCTTTGGACACCTCCCAGTTGCGAAATCAAAGCCAACCCACCCTGATAGCTGAATCCGTACGCAGCAGAGCCAATGACGGCCGAGCCCGCAAGAATGATCATAATGTGGGTCAGGTAGCTGCCCAAAACCACCAAACCCATGCCCAGGGGCAGAAGTATGAAACCAATACGGAGCGAGGTCGCCGGATGGAAATTCCGACGAATCCGGGGTTGCAGAAATGCCCCGGTCCAATTGACCAATACCAGGCAGAAGCCGGCGTAGGCCGTGTATCCAAAGGTAGCCAACTGGCTGGGCAGCACCGCAATGACAATGCCTCCCGCTGCCCAACACAGGGCAATCGACAGATTAATGGGCCAACAGCCCTCTGGAAAATAGGGTAAACGCAGAATTTTACCACCAATCGATTTGAGAGTAGGCAATGAAAAAGCAGCCAACAGCCCTATAAAGGTTAATGCAACAGCAAAATAATACGTGACCGGACGAAAGGTAAATGCAGCCAATAGCGCCAGGGTGGTAGCAAAAGCTCCGCCACTGAATCCGAAGGCTGTCGAAAGTGAAGTTGCATTGGCCGCCAGAACCGCCGCGTCAGGAGCCGGGTAGAGATACTCGGCCAGGTAAGCCGTTCCGGTACCCATGCTCAAACCCAGCGCTATACCCTGCAAAAAACGACAAACTCCCAGGGCATATACATTCGGAAAAACGGTAATCACTACATCGGCCGTAAAGACCAAAAAGAGGCTGAGGAGCAAAATGGGTTTGCGCCCGACGACATCCGATATACCTCCCAGGAATACATAACAGGGAAGCATACCCACAATATAAATTGCCAGTACAAGTGCCGTTTGGCCGTTAGTAAAGCCTGCGGCGGCGGCATAAGGCCGGAACAGCGGCATGGAAAGATTGACCGCCAGGGTAATCAGGAAAAGGCAAAACGGAATAAGGCGGACCGGATCTAGGGTGCGTTGCAGAATGGCTTTCACTCGTTTGGGAGGAAAGAAAAAAAGAGATGACCCGGGCTTAAAGGTGCCAGGAAAAGAGTCTTATACGGCTTATGCCCGGTGGGTAACGGGTTGTTCAACGGGTTGGCTGGAGCCGTAGGCGGGGCACTGCTTGCGGGTACAGGACGAGCAAAACAAGATACCTCCGAGAACAGCAAGTGCGAATAACTTTTTCATTCTAAAAAAATATAGTTAGTTGAAGATCAGGATTTCTATTCCTACCAAAGAAACAGTGTACTCAAAATTTATCGAAACAATTTACCCTTCAAATGTCCAACGTCCGGAATCCAAATTTCAATATCCTGAGACTCAATTTTTTGACTCGGCTAGCTCGGCTAGTTCTTCCGCTTGGGCAGATTTGGACGTTCCCGGTGAAATAGACTTAGAGACGGCACTGTCAGGATCGGCCTTTTCCCGCCCCGAAATAGTTTCTTGGGTTTCATCGCTGTCATCTGACCGAACGTACGACTCATCCCGAAAACCCAGAATACGCAACATGCTCTCGCTGTCCTGCTCATCGGCAAACACTTTCGTCGTGATTCGCCCTTCGGCGTCCCGGTCTACCAGCACATGCTTGGGTGCGGGAATCAAGCAGTGCTGGATTCCACCGTAGCCACCCAGCGACTCCTGGTAGGCACCCGTATGGAAAAATCCGATATACTGTGTCTCATCATCGCCAATGATGGGCATGTACAGATCTGAGCTGTGCATTTCACTGTTATAAAAATCCTGCGAATCGCACGTCAGGCCACCCAGGTTCACTTTCTGGTAAGGATTGTCCCAATTGTTGATCGGTAGCATGATATACTTCTGATTCATGCCCCACGAGTCGGGTAGCTGCGTGATGAATGAGCCATCGATCATGTACCACAACTCCTTATCATTTTGGAGTTTTTTATCAATCACCTTATAGATCACCGCCCCACTTTCACCAACCGTGTAGCTACCGAACTCAGTAAAAATGTGAGGTACCGGTACATTGTTCTTATTACAAATCCACTGGACATTTTCGATGATCTCGTCGATCATCTGCTGGTAATCGAAGCCTGTCTGCAAAGAAGTCTGAATGGGTAGCCCGCCGCCAATGTCAATCGAGTCGAGATCAGGGCACATCTTCTGCATTTCGCAATATTTGAACATGAAGCGGGTCAGTTCGCTCCAGTAGTACGCGCTATCCTTAATGCCAGAGTTGATGAAGAAATGAAGCATTTTGAGCTTAAAGCGCGGATTCGACTCGATTTTCTCCTTGTAGAGCTGATTTACATCATTATAACGAATGCCCAGGCGTGACGTATAAAAGGCAAAGTTCGGCTCTTCGTCGGTAGCGATGCGAATCCCAAAGCTAACCGATTCGGCCGTAGTGGATTTCTCGTAAGCCTCAATTTCTTTCAGATTATCCAGAATGGGAATCGCATTGAATCCTTCATTGATCAATTCGCTGAGGTACTGCGTATAAAGCGGGCGCTTGAAGCCATTGGCCAGAATATAGGTGGACTTACTGACCTTGCCCCGACGATATAACTCACGAATAATGGGAATATCGAAGGAAGAGGACGTTTCAAGATGAATATTGTGCTTTAAGGCCTCTTCCAGGATAAAGCTGAAATGCGATGACTTAGTACAGTAGCAGTACGTGTAGGTACCCTTGTAGTTGAAGCGCTTGATGGCGTTGCGGAAAAACATCCGTGCGTTCTCAATATGCTCACCAATCTTAGGTAGATAGTTGATTTTCAGCGGTGTACCATGCTCCTTGATGATATCCATCAGGGGTACATTGTTGAACAGCAACTCATTATCCTCGTTCACATGAAATTCCATGGTTGGAAATTCAAACGTCTGCTGAATCAGGTCAATGTAGCTTTTCATTCTTTTGGATCGGGCCTTTACGGGTTAAATGACTGACAGGAAGTAGGAATAAGGGGTGCAAATTTGTCCATAAAACCTGCTTTTTCCAAACGTGTTTCGCTTGTAAATCATTCCGCTACTTATTATTTCATCCTGTTTTTCTTCAAGTTCGTCCCCCCAAACGTTTCGTTCGTCCCATTTAAATTGCCCGGGGTAGGTGCCCCACCCTATCTTCGATGCTGTCAGACTTCGCATAGGCTTATAGAAGGTACCTAAAAAGGGCACTCAATGAGCTGGGATATGTCAAAAAATAAGCAGGAATAATCCAATCCAATTTTTGCTTATTTTTTTATTACTTCTTGGATCAAACGGGTAAACAAAAATTTAACATAAGCATATACAGAAAACAAAAATTATATAAATCGTTCATTATGAGTCATATAAAGCAGATGTCATGAGTTATGTAGCCAGAATGCAGTAAAGGTTATAATAAAAAATTGAGAAACTCAGAACCTTTTGAAAGTTTCCCTAGTTCTTTCTCTTAGAAAATTGCAACTTTGTGCCTGTGAGAGAAAGAATATTAAAAACCGCTGTGGATTTGTTTTGGCGTTATGGCGTCAAGAGTATTACCATGGACGACATTGCTAAGGAACTAGGGATATCCAAGAAGACCATTTACCAGCACTTCAACGATAAGGATGCTATTG
Organism: Salmonirosea aquatica; assembly: GCF_009296315.1. NCBI lineage: Bacteria > Pseudomonadati > Bacteroidota > Cytophagia > Cytophagales > Spirosomataceae > Salmonirosea > Salmonirosea aquatica. The sequence continues at coordinate 2,721,821 of NZ_WHLY01000002.1, read as the reverse complement.
TGAAAGAGGTAGTAGAACAGGAACTGGCCTGCGAGAAAACAGACATCGATCGTCTTGGCGCGGAATCCCGCGACCCGATTGAAGAAGTTCTGAAAACCTCAGATTATGTGCAGGCTAGTTTCGGAACGATCAGCCCAGTGCTGCTGCATGATTTGAAAAAATACCATCCCAGAGCGTGGATTTTATTTCAGAAGCATAAGCACGAACACATCATCCAGGGAATCAGCGGAAATCTGAAACGGGGAATCGAGAAGGGCTACTATCGCGAAAACATCAATGTAGACGTATTGGCCCGGATGCGGGTGGAGCAGATTGAAATGGCTTTTGATCCTACGATATTCCCTCCCCAAAAATTCAGCCTGGTCGATGTGCATGTTCAGTTGATCCACCATTTCTTACGTGGTATTCTGACCGACAAAGGATTTACAATTTATAACACCTACGTAGACAAATCAGTAATTGAATCAAACCATCCATGAAACGAGTATCACTTTTACAAATAAGCCTACTGTTAATCCTGGTCGGGTGGCTTGGGATTATGCCCGCCCGCGCCCAGACCAGCTATACGCTCCAGGACGCCGTTGACTATGCTATCAAGACCAACCTTAACATTAAAAATTCGCAACTGGACGCCCGATCGGCCGAGGCTCGGATTGGGGAAATCAGGGCGGCGGGGCTGCCGCAGGTTACGGCCAATTTTAACTTTACGGATAACCTGATCGTTCAGCGGGCTTTTCTCCCCGCTGTTTTTACAGGAGGTAGTCCTGACGATCCACCGATTGCTGTACAATTTGGGGTAAATTATGCTTCTAACGTGGGAGCCACACTCAATCAACTCCTTTTTAGCGGGTCCTACTTCGTAGGTCTACAGGCGGCCGCTACTTACCGTCAGTTGGCACAGAAAAACGTGACGCAATCCAAAGTAAACGTAGCCGAAGCCGTGACCAAAGCTTATTATTCGGCTCAGGTGGCCGTAGAACGTGCCAAGGTGCTGGATTTGAACATTGAGCGGCTTGATACGCTGATGCGCGATACGCGGGCGACGTTCGAGGCGGGATTTGTGGAAAAGATTGATGTGGATCGACTGGAAGTACAATTGAACAACCTCAGAACCGAACGGCAAAACGTACAAAACCTCATTGAGTTGAGTTATGCTCTGCTCAAATTCCAGATGGGCATGCCGCTTACCGATCAAATCATACTGACGGACATCGTTGACGAAAGTGACGCCAACAATTTGCCTGCTCCCATCAATAACGCTGTGGATTACAGCAAGCGTATCGAGTATTCGATCCTAGATACACAGGGCGAACTAGCCGAACTGGATATCAAGAGAATCCGTACGGGGTATTTACCAACAGCTTCTGCTTTTGCTACCTACGGATACAATACCGGTCGTAATGATTTCAGTGACGTATTCACCCAGAAATGGTTTAACAACTCTACGATTGGCCTCAATATCCAGATTCCAATTTTTGATGGTCTGACCAAGAAATACCAATTACAACAGTCTCAAATCACACTGGATAAGCTGAACCAAAGCCGTAATCTGCTCTCGCAATCCATTGATTTACAGGTACAGCAGGCTAATATTGGGCTTACTAATTCGCTCCAGACTCTTGCTACCCAGCAGCGCAACGTAGACTTGGCCCAAGAAGTAGTGCGTGTATCCAAAATCAAGTACCAAGAAGGGGTAGGTTCCAACATTGAGGTCATCAACGCCGAGTCATCGCTGAAAGAAGCCCAGACCAACTATTTCGCTGCCCTGTATGATGTGCTAATTGCCAAGGTGGATCTTTCCAAGGCACGGGGCGAATTATACGGCGGAGAGTAGCGGACAAACGGTCGGTGGAATCAAACTACTGCCAAATGATTTGATTGTGTTATTGGTTGCCTTGGCGAGCCAAATGTCTTCATCAAAATTCAATTAAAATAAAAAACAGAATCTAACATCTATACAAGAATGAAAACCAATAGTATAATTATTGTAGCCCTAAGCGCGCTTTTGCTAGCAGCCTGTGGCGGCGAAACGAAAGATGGCCTGGCCGGGAAACAGGAAGAACTGGCCAAGCTGAAAAGTGAACAAAGCGAGATTGACCAGAAAATCAAAGCCCTGGAATCAGAAGTGGCCCAACTGGACACCACTGCCAAACGCGAAGACCGTGCCAAAGCCGTAACGGTTTCGCCCGTAACGAGCGAAAATTTTAAGCACTATGTCGAAGTGCAGGGAACGGTAGATGCCAAGAACAGCGTAATGGTGAGCCCCAAGTCAGGTGGGGTACTTACGGCGGTCTATATCAAGGAAGGCGATAACGTGCGGCAAGGCGCGACACTGGCCAAAATAGACAACAGCATCATGCAGGAATCGATCGCCGAAGTACAAAACCAGCTTTTGCTGGCCAATACGGTGTACGAAAAACAGGCCCGCCTGTGGGAACAAAAAATCGGTACCGAAATTCAGTACCTACAGGCCAAGAACAACAAGGAGGCTCTTGAGAAAAAGTTATCGACTCTCAACACCCAACTGGGTCAGTTTAATATTGTTGCACCAATCAGTGGTGTTGTGGATCAGGTGATTGCAAAAGTGGGCGAAATGGCATCACCGGGTATGCCCGTAGCACGCGTCGTGAACCTGAGTAACCTGAAGATTGTCGCCAAGGTTTCGGACAGTTATGCAGCAAGTGTCCGCAAGGGCGACGAAGTGATTGTAAAATTCCCCGATCTGAATCAGGAATATAAAGCCCGGGTCACATTCGTAAGCACTACGGTGGATCCCTTGAGCCGGACGTTCAGCATTGAGGCAAACCTACCCTCGAGCAATTCGCTCAAGCCTAATATGTTAGCACAAGTGCAAATAAACGATGCTACCAAGAAGGATGCGGTAGTGATTGACCAGAATCTGGTTCAAAATACAGAGAATGGTACGGTGGTCTATGTGGCGGAAAATGAGGGAGGTAAGAAAGTGGCCAAATCCCGCACCGTCAAAACCGGACTTAGCTACAACGGGCAGGTGGAAATACTGGCGGGCCTGAAACCGGGCGATCAGCTTATTTCCCAGGGCTATCAGGAAGTAGCCGATGGACAGGCGGTAATTTTTTAATGAGTGAATGAGCGAATTGTGACGGCGGGGCGCCCTGAGGCGGCCGCCCGTGCGGTGAGCGATTACTTCTGGATTTACAATTCATTCTCTTAGTCACTCAATCACTCATTCAAAACTGAATACACCCATGAAACAAGCCGAAGATCACAAACTGGATGATCACAAAACGCTGAGCTTCACCAACTGGTGCGTGGAGAATCAGACGACGATTTACATTTTTACCTTTATCATTACCCTGGCTGGCTGGCTAGTGTACTCGACGCTGCCCAAGGAGCAGTTTCCAGACATCAAAATTCCGCAGGTGTATATCAACACCGTATATTTCGGTACGGCCCCGGCCGACGTAGAAAATACCCTGAACAAACCCATTGAGAAACAGCTGAAATCCATTTCGGGTGTCAAGCGTATCAAATCCAACGCTTTGCAGGATGTTTCCGTCATTCTGGTGGAATTCAATCCAGATGTAGAAGTATCCGACGCACTGCAGCGGGTGCGCGACGCCCTCGACAAGGCCAAGCGTGACCTACCCCAAAAACTGGACTCCGGCCCCACGGCGCAGGATGTAAACTTCTCGGAATTTCCGATTATGAACATCAACATCGCGGGCAACTATTCCCTAAAGCAATTGAAGCAGTACGCGGAGGATTTGCAGGATGCCATTGAAGGCATGACCGAAATCAGCCGCGTGGACATCGTAGGAGCGTTGAACCGTGAAATACAAATCAATGTGGACCTACCACGGATGCAGGCGGCTGGACTGACGTTCTTCGACATTCAGAGCGCTGTACAGGGCGAAAACGTAAACGTATCGGGCGGCGACCTTCCCGTGGATGGTGTACGCCGTACGCTTCGTGTAAAGGGCGAGTTTTCGGACGTGAGCCAGATCGCCGACCTACGCATCCGCACCAGTACGGGAGCGGTCTTGCGTCTGGGCGACGTAGCCGATGTCCGTGACAGCTTTGAGGAGCAACAGGACTTTGCCCGTCTCGACAACAAGCCCGTCATCACGCTGAACGTGATCAAACGCGCCGGGGCCAACCTGGTGGAGGCCGCTGATAAGATCGAGGAAACTATTGCTGACTATAAAGAAACGCGCTTTCCTCAGGGACTCGATATCAAGATTACCGCCGACCAGTCGGAGCGTACCCGGGCCGAATTGCATGACTTAGTCAATACCGTAGTATTGGGCTTCATTTTCGTGGTACTGATTCTGATGTTCTTCATGGGTGTGGGCGATGCCATCTTTGTGGGTCTTTCGGTACCCTTGTCAGCATTGGTGGCTTTTGTACTCATGCCTATTATTGGTCCGATCGTAGGTACGGCGTTTACGCTGAACACGATTGTACTTTTCGCATTCCTATTGGGAATCGGTTTAGTAGTGGATGATGCCATTGTGGTAATTGAAAACACCCACCGACTGTTTAACCAGCATAAGGACTGGACCATCAAGCAAGCCGTGAAAGCAGCGGCGGGCGAGGTATTTATTCCCGTTCTTTCGGGTACCCTTACTACCATCGCACCCTTTTTCCCGCTGTTGTTCTGGCCGGGAATTGTGGGCGAATTCATGAAATTCCTGCCTTTGACGCTGATTCTGACGCTGATGTCGTCGCTATTTGTGGCGTATGTGATGAACCCCGTCTTTGCGGTATCCTTTATGAAACGGCATGACGATACCAAGGAAGCCCACGAAAAGAAAAGTTTCAAGGCCATCCGTCGTCCTCTGATTATTATTGGCGCTGCCGCCGTTATCGGCTACTTCATCGATCGTGGCATTGGCAACTTCCTGGTGTTGATTCTGTTGCTGTACGTTTTTAACTACTACATCCTGACACCCAAAATCCTGGTACCTTTCCAGGATCGTTTCCTGCCCGCCCTGCGCGACAACTACCGCAAGCTGATCAGTTGGCTTATCAAGGGCTACCGTCCGGTGGGAGCCATTGCAGCCATGTTCGTGCTACTGATTGTCACGTTCGTGCTGATGGGAATTGTACAGCCCAAGGTGATTTTCTTCCCAAGCGGCGACCCGGACTATGTGTATGTATATAACAAGCTGCCGGTAGGTACCGATGCCCGCGTGACGGATTCGGTGACGAAGATCATTGAGAAGAAGGTGTTTGCAGTGTTGAAGGAAGAAAATGCCATGAATATGGTCAACTCCGTAATTTCCAATGTGGGTAAAAACGCCGGCGATCCTTCAAACCCCGACCGCTCGGCTACCCCGCAAAAATCGAAAGTGACCGTAGCCTTTGTGAAGAACGAGGAGCGCGACGGACGTTCGACGCAGGAAATTTTGCTCAAAGTCCGCGATGCTCTGGGCGATATTCCGGGCGCTGAAATATCGGTAGAACGCGAAAGCACCGGACCACCTACGGGTAAGCCGATCTCGATTGAAATCACAGGCGACGATTTTGCCGAACTCCAGAAACTGGAAAAGGAAGTGATGCAAAAAGTGCAGCAGTCTGGTATTCAGGGGATCGATCAGCTTCGTACCGACCTGGTGACTAATAAGCCTGAAATTACGATCGACATCGACCGTGAAAAGGCCCAACGCGAAGGCATTAGCTCGCAGCAGATCGCCCTTGCGGTTCGTACTGCACTGTTTGGTACTGAGGTGTCCAAATTCCGTGATGCCGAAGACGAATATCCGATCATGGTACGTCTCCAAAAAGACGACCGCGACCAAATCAGTCGGCTGCTGAGTATGAATGTCGTTTACCGTGATATGAATAGCGGCGGCGCTTTGCGGCAGGTACCTATCTCGTCGGTGGCGGACATCAGCTACTCCACTACATTCAGCCAGATCAACCGGAAAGATCAGCAGCGCATCGTCACCCTGAGTTCTGACGTACTGCCCGGCTATAACGCCAACGAAATTGTCGGACAGATTCAACAATTGGTCGACAACATCGAGGTACCTAATGGCTACACCGTGAAAATGGGTGGCGAACAGGAAGATCAGCAGGAGTCCATGACGTTCCTGGTCGGGGCGTTCGGAGCCGCTATCTTATTGATTTACCTGATTCTGGCTACCCAGTTCAACTCCGTGGTGAAGCCATTCATTATTTTCTTCACCATCGTGCTGTCACTCATTGGCGTTTTGCTCGGGTTCATGGCCTTTGGTAAGACATTCTCGGTTATCATGTCGGGGGTAGGTATTATCGCTTTGGCGGGGATTGTGGTGAAAAATGGTATCCTGCTCATCGAGTTCATCGACGAGCTTCGGGGCCGGGGGTACCCGCTGCGTGAGGCCATTATCGAGGGCGGAGCCATTCGTTTGAATCCCGTATTGCTTACCGCTTCGGCGGCCGTACTTGGGCTGATTCCGTTGGCCGTAGGTTTGACGATCGACTTCGTGAGCCTTTTCCGCGACTTTGACCCCCATGTAGTCATTGGTGGCGATAGCGCAGTATTCTGGAACATTCTGGCCTGGACGATTATCTTCGGCTTGATTTTCTCGACCGTACTGACGCTGGTAATCGTGCCCTGCATGTACTACGTCAACGAGCGGGTACGTGAGAAGTGGTTCCGCAAGAATAAAGACACGGAATCCCAACCTCAGGTGATGGAAGTAGAAACCGTATAGTGTTGTATTGGGTTAAATGCGAAGCGCCGGATGGAAGCAATTTTATCCGGCGCTTTTTTGTTTTTCGAGAACCCAATACGTTTCATTAAGAATAAAAAGGACTTCATTCTTCTCACAAAAAAATAGTTAAGACAAGTGGGCTTTGCTATTCAGCCCATCCAGTACTACGGCACCAATAATGATAACGCCCATCACGACTTCCTGGTAATAGGAGGTCACATTGAGTAAATCCAGGCCATTGCTGATGACCCCGATGAGCAGTGCGCCGATGAGGGTACCGGTCATGGTACCACTGCCACCGGAAGTGCTGGTGCCCCCGATGATAGCCGCGGCAATGGCATCGAGTTCAAAACCCTGCCCGGCGTTGGGCTGCCCGGTCGTGATCCGGGAAGTCAGGATAATGCCGGCCAGTCCCGCCAGAATTCCACTTAGAATATAGACCAGCATCTTGATTTTCTCCACGGGGATTCCCGAGGCACGGGCGGCCTGCTCATTCCCACCCACGGCGTACATGTACCTACCCCAAATGGTTTTGCGAAGTAGCAAAGAACAGAGCCCAAAGATGACAAAGAGAATAATAATAGGAAACGGGATACCGAAAATCTGACCGCCGCCGATGAAGTTGAAGGAATCAGAAAGATTGGAAACGGGCCTTCCTTTACTAAGAATAAGCGCCAAACCGCGGCCGATGGTCATGGTACCTAACGTGACAATGAAGGGGGGTACCTTACTACGGGTTATGACCAGTCCGTTGAGGCCGCCAATCAGAAAGCCCGCACCCAGCGCCATAAACAACGGGACAACGAGCGGGTAAGTATCAGGATGGGCAAACAGTGCCGCCACCACGCCCGTGACGGCTACAATCGAGCCGAGTGATAGGTCGATGCCCCCGGTGATGATGACAAACGTCACGCCAAAGGCCAGCAATGCATTAATAGACACCTGCGTGACGATAATCGTGAGGTTGGAAACAGTCAGAAAGCGGGGGGTACTCAACGCCAGTGCCACGCAAATAACTACAAATGCGAACAGGATACCGAAAACGCCTAAGCTGCGGATTCGGGTTTTATAAGCGTGGCTGGCTCGATGCAGGAGGGAGGGAGAGGGTTGTTTCATACTTTTCATTCAAAACAACGCTGACATTGAAAGGCTGTCAGCGTAAGGTTAGCGTTGAAGGGCGTACTGCATAATGGATTCCTGACTAATTTCTTCATGCGCCAGCACGGCTGCCTGAGTACCTTGGGCTAAAACCACCACCCGGTCACAAAGACCGATGATTTCGGGAAGCTCGGACGAGATAAGTAGCACCGCAATGCCGCGTTCGGTGAGCTGCCGGATCAGCCGATAAATCTCGTGCTTGGCGCCGATGTCGATGCCACGGGTAGGTTCGTCGAGAATAATGATATCCGGCTGGGCCAAAAGTACCTTACCAATCACGACCTTCTGCTGATTGCCTCCGCTAAGCTGCATGACGTCTTGCTGCAGTCCGCTGGTTTTGATCCGCAGATCGGTAACCATTTCTCTGGCGGCGGCCTGTTCGGGCTGATTTACAATAAAACCCCATTGGGCGTAGTTTTTTAGGCTCGACAGCGTAAGGGTATGTTGCACCGACATACCCGGAATGCAGCCCAGGGCTTTACGGTCTTCGCTGACATAGCCAATGCCCCGACCGATCGCATCCTGCGGCGAGCGGATGGATACAGGTACCCCCTTAATAAAAACTTCTCCTTGGGCTAGTGGGTCTAACCCAAAGATCGCACGAGCCACTTCGGTCCGCCCCGCACCCATGAGGCCAGCCAGACCCAGTACCTCCCCGGCGTGGAGATCAAAGTTAATATCCTGGAATTGGCCCGGCTGACTTAATTGACGAACAGAGAGCAATACTTCGCCCAGGGTACCCCTGGTTTCTGGGAAAAGTTGGTCGATCTGCCGGCCTACCATGAGGGTGATCAAGGCATTCCTGTCGAGTTCAGCGGCGGGTTTGGTGGCAATGTATTGCCCATCGCGCAGTACCGTGATGGTATCGGCGATTTGGGCGATTTCTTCCATCTTGTGCGAAATATAGATGATGGCTACGCCCTTTGCCTTCAAATCTTTAATGATTCGGAAAAGGGTACCTACTTCCTGTTCAGAAAGCGCCGAGGTAGGCTCATCCATGATGATGATCCGGGCTTCGTTGGAAATCGCCTTGGCAATTTCGACCATCTGCATTTCGGCAACGCTCAGGGTTTTCATTTTGGCGCGGGGATTCAGGGGTACGCCAAGCGTTTTCAGCAGGTTTTCTGTCTTCCGATACAAGTCCTGATCATCAATCCAGCCGGGTAGCCAGTGAGTGGTTTCGCGCCCCAAAAAGATATTATCGGCTACGCTGAGCTCAGAAACAACCAGCAGCTCCTGATGAATCATGGAGATACCTTTCTGCAAAGCATCCTTTACATCCCGGGTTTTCAAAGGTACCCCTTCGAAAATAATCGTCCCGCTGTCCTTCTTTTCCAGACCCATCAGAATCCGCATCAGGGTAGATTTGCCCGCTCCGTTCTCGCCCATTAGTGCCAGTATCTCGCCCTTATGCAGCGTCAGCTGCACATTATCCAGGGCCTTAATGCCGCCGAAGGATTTGGAGAGATGGGCGATTCGAAGCAGGGGGCCAGTGGTCATAAGCCATAGTGGGATGGATGGACGGGGCGGTTGTGTCAAAATATGAATCTATTGTCATAAAAACAGCTCATCGGCTGCTGAAAATTTGACATTTTATGTCTTTTTGTCAGAATCAAAGATTTAATAATAAGCACTTTGTCTATTTTGGCACATCCTTTGCTTCACGGTTTTTCGTAAAGTTAATTATGTCAAACCTTTAAAAAAGGAGGTAACTATGTCACTCGTAAAATTCAATGGAAATGGAACCCTTCCAAGTCTGCTGGATGATTTCATAGGCAAAGACATGGAAGATCTTCAAGTATGGAACTGGCCCTTTGCCACGCGCTCTCGGGTGGGTAGTGTGGTACCCTCGGTAAATATCCGGGAAGACAACGACAATTTCTATCTGGAAGTGGCCGCCCCGGGCATGAAGAAAAAAGACTTTAACGTCACGCTCGACAACGGCCGCCTCACCATCTCTACGGAACGGAAGGAAGAGAAGGAGGAAAAAGGGAACAATGAACGCTACATGAAGCGTGAGTTCAGTTTTCATGCTTTCTCCCGCTCTTTCTGGCTACCTGATACCTGTGAGCAGGATCGGATCGAAGCCCGCTATACCGATGGGGTGCTACACCTGACGGTTCCCAAAAAAGAAGAGGCCAAACCCAAAGCGCCTCGACAAATAAAAATTAACTAATGAGTAGCTTCCGAAAGGGGCTGGCCTCGGCTAGTCCCTTTTTGTTTTAGCAAGGCACCCCCCTACTTTCTCCATAGCCCCGGCAAGAGCTTTGCATAGAGCAGGTGACGCCAGGTTTTCCATTCGTGCGCTCCCCCTCCCCCGACGTAGTACTCGTGCCGGATGTTATGCTTTTCCAGAGCTTCATGCAGGGCAATGGTGCGGTTGCCCTGTACCCTCTCCGCTTCGAGCGTTCCCTGCCCCACAAACAAATAATTAATCTTGCTATTGGTAGCGGGATCGTTCAGAAAATCAGCAAACAGGGTTTCGGTGTTGACATCCCCGGCGCTCAGTACCCCAAACGACCCGAATAGGTCCAGGTTTTTAAAACCGATAAACTGAGTATGTCGCCCGCCCATGGATAATCCCGCCAATGCCCGTCCACCCGGGTTTTTGATTGTCGTATAATGGGTATCGACAAAAGGTACCACGTGCTGCTTAAGATCGGCTTCAAAAAGATTGAACGTGAGGTTGACGTGGTTGGGATGCTGGCGGTGAATCAGTTGGTTATTAGGCATGGCGATGATCATAGGTACCGCCTTACCTTCCGCCAGTAAGTTGTCCATGATAAAATTGGCCCGCCCCTCGTTGGCCCAATTGGAGGCCAGTTCGCCGCTTCCTCCTACCAGGTACAAAACCGGGTAGGCCACAGCCGGGTTATAGCCCGGTGGGGTATACACGTACATTTCACGCTCTCCGTTGGTTACGTCAGAATGATAAATGTGCCGCGTTACGGCTCCGTGGGGCACGGGTTTGGGGTCATAATAGCCGGGAGCGTCGCCGTGCACGATCAAAATGCTATAAGGCGGCTGATCGGCCATGCCCACAAAACTGTTGTTGGGATCAGGAACATTCACCCCGTTGATTCGCAGCTTGTACAGATAAATATCCGGCAGCAACGGACCCACGGTGGTCTCCCATAATCCCTTCTCCCCTTTTTTCATAGCCACGGGCTTTCCGGGGGCTACGGGTAGTCCCACTACCATAACACTATCCGCGCCGGGGGCCAGTAGCTTAAACGTAACCGTGCGATCATCATGGACAATGGGCGATACCGTATTGGTTCCATAAGGCGGGGCCAGATTTTCGGTATTTTTGTGAGGTGCCCAGTCGATATTGACATGGGCCTGCTGGGCTAGCAGGCCTGCCGGGCATAGCCACAGGATCAGGTTTAGACGAAGAAATAAGCGGGTCATAGGAATTCAGAGAATAAGGTCGATGAAAATTGCCATTAATTCTTTAGGTCAGAGAAGCCGTCCGACATACTTTCAAGCCCCATCGGGGCGACATCTTCCTTCGAGAATGTCGCCCCGATGGGGCTTGTTGTGAATAAAGTTGGATAAGGGCAACCAATTCGCCGCCCCGCCGGGGCTACAAAATTACTACCCAATATCGGTTGCTACGCCGGTGTCTTTCCAGCTGCGGTCGGCGGCGGAGTTGAGGACGGCTTCGCATACCTTTTGTGTTTCCAGAGCGTCCTGAAAAGTTGGATGGCAGGGTTCGCCTGTCTCAAGGCTCTTAAAGAAATCGGCTACCTGATGCACAAATGAGTGCTCGTAGCCGATACTCGTACCGGGAATCCACCAGCGGCCCATATAGGGCTGATCGCTGTCGGTGATCAGGATCGACCGCCAGCCACGCACGATGCCTTCATCGTTATGATCAAAGTACTCCAACCGGTTCATATCGTGCAAATCCCAGCGAATCGACGCGTGTTCGCCATTAATTTCGAACGTGAAAAGGGCCTTGTGTCCCCGGGCGTAACGGGTCGATTCGAATAATCCCAATGAGCCATTGTTGAAGTGACAATGGAAAATACAGGCATCGTCGATTCCTACTTTCTGAACTTTGCCGCTTTCCTGGTGCATCCGCTCCTTGATGAATGTTTCGGTTACAGCCGATACGTCGGTAATGGCCCCGTTGATCCACATAGCCGCATCGATGCAGTGGGCCAGCAGGTCGCCGGTTACGCCCGATCCCGCAGCGTCCGAATCCAGACGCCAGAGGGCGGTACCTCCCTGGGGTAGGTCGGGACTGATGGTCCAGTCTTGCAGGAAGTTGGAGCGATAATGAAATATTTTGCCCAGCTTTCCCGAGTCCACGATTTGTTTGGCCAATGTGACGGCCGGAATACGACGGTAGTTGTACCACACAGTGTTTTTGACGCCGGTTTTTTCAATGGCGTCTACCATGGTTTGGGCTTCGGCAAGCGTGCGGGCGAGGGGTTTTTCGCACAGAATCATCTTGCCTGCTTCAGCAGCGGCAATGGCGATGGCCGCGTGGGTATCGTTAGGGGTACAAATATCGACCGCATCGATGTCATCGCGGGCAATGAGGGCTTTCCAGTCCGTTTCATAAGACTCATAGCCCCACTGTTCGGCAAAGGCTTTTACCTTGTCTTCACTCCGCGCGCAGACCGCTTTCAGAACGGGGCGGTACTCGTATTCAGGAAAAAAATCGCCCAGCCGCTTGTATCCGTTGGTGTGGGTGCGGCCCATGAGTCCACTACCAATCAGACCAATTCTTATTTCTTTTTTGTCAGCCATAGGTTTAAAGGGATTAAAGGTTAACAGCTAATGGTTAACGGTTTGATAATTTTTCTTTGGGTTAGTAGCGCGTTACAAACGCAAACCAGCTCTTAATTCAGCGCCAGCACACCTAATCATTCATACCAGCCGTGCTTCTTCCGTACCTGAATCAGCGTGGCCAAGATGTCGTTCCAGGTTTGCTGATTCTCCATCACGCTGTTGTCAAACATACAGCCATCCCAGCAGATGTGACGCAGTTTTTTGGTAAGATTGCCATTTTCATCACGCAGCCAGAACCCCGCATCCTCAGCTACATTCAATTTTCCGTTGGGATCCGTGGCCAGGCAATGGCGGCCGGTCTTGTCGTGCGAGCCGGTACCATGTACGGTACCATCGTTCTGAGCTACGTGGAAATCGAGCGTCCAGGGACGGAGTGCGTCCGACATTTTTTTGAGCGCGGCGGACAGTACCTCGCGGTCCTGCCAGTCGTAGTTCTCGGGCAGGATGCGCTCTTCGGGGCGGTTGTAGCCCATGGTGTAAAGCAGTGTATGCGACATATCGGCCTGGAAGCCCATGTTAGGCCGATCCACCATTTCCATGGTTTCGATCATGGTTTTCCAGCCATGCATACCTCCCCAGCATATTTCGCCTTCTGCGGCAATTTTTTCGTCAAATTCTGCCGCCACATCACAGGCTTCCCGGAAAGTATCGGCAATGATTTTAGTATTCTTGGCCGGATCTTTGGCCCACTGCTCGGGACTGCTCGCCGAATCGACGCGGATCACCCCGTAGGGCCGAATGCCTACCTCGCGGAATATCTTACCGAAGTTACAGGCTTTACGCACCATTTCTACAAACGTTTTCCGGTCATCGTCACTTCCCAGGGTAGGACCACCCCAGATCGGAGCCACCAGACTACCTACCTTCAGGCCATAGCCGGCTATTTTGTCAGCCAGGCGTTTGATATCGTCGTCGGAGCTTTCAATATCCACGTGCGGACCCAGCAGGCCGAGGTCGACACCATCGAATTTCTGGCCGTCTACCTCCGCGTTAGCGGTCATCTTAAGCATGGTGTCAAAGGGGATAACGGGCTGCGAATCGTCGCCTTTGCCTACGATTCCGGGCCAGGTTGCGTTGTGGAGCTTGGGATAATTATTTTCGGGCATGGTACTAGGTTTTTAGGTGTTAGGTATTTAGGTTTTAATTAAATAAGGAGCTGTCCGGACTGAAATACTGTTCATTTATTTCCAAACAGCTCCTGGCTGTTACAATTTCAAATCCGGATTCTCAGGACCGAAGTGCTTCAACATCACAATGGGATCCACGGACGATTTGTTGACAATGGTCACGCCCTCACGGGCGGCTTTCTCAGTCACGAAAAACTCATCATTGGTCAATTGTCCATAGCGAATCAACGCGGGCGTTTCAATGTCCCAGTTGCCCATGGTACCGTGTCCCTGCATCATGATCAGACCGTAAGCGGCGCTGTCTTTGATGGTGACGGTGGCACCGGGTGCTACGGTCAATTCCTTGGCGCTGAAGGCGTCGGAGCGGTAGCAAATCCAGTTTTCCACATAACCTTCGGCCTCCATTTCGGACTTGTCGCGCACAGGAATGGGACGCATGAAACGGGTTTCGAGCAGGTTAGGATTGGTATTCAGTTCCCAATCGATCACTTCCATCAGCTGGTCATAATCACCGATGCGGTCAGGGGGGGTACCATTCCAGAGTAGCTCTTCGGGAATAATGGCCTCGTTGACCAGCGACTGGTACATGGCAAAAACGTCCGATGCTTTTTGTGGCTCGTAGGTACACAGGCTGCCGGGGGCGTGCAGCATACCCGGAGGTACGTCCCAGCCCGTGCCCGGCACCAGCGGAAAGGCCTGCGAGTACATGGTGATCTTGTTATCGCCCTTGGTGAAGTTCATCAAACATTCCTTGATCTCTTCTTTGGTGGTACCTGGCGCGATACCGAAGAACGTGTACGGAAAATCGCCGCCGTGGTTGTTGAGCTGCGGCGGAAAATAGTAGGCCTCTGGTTTGCCCAGTTGGCCGATTTTGGCCGCTTCTTCGTCGTTGTGGTGAATGTGGTGCGGCAGGGGACCCATGTTATCAAAAAACTTGGAATACATGGGCCAGCTTTGGTACTGATCCCACAGTCGGTCACCGATGATTTCGCCTTTCAATTCGTCGATGGCATCTTTGAGCAGAATCTGTTTTTCCTCGCCGTTATCGTTCACCACAATGGCGCTCAGTCCTTCGTTTTCGCCCGTTAGCGGACCGTTTTTGGCTGGGGTTGTAGAAGAGAGCCAACGCTCGTCAATGCCGCCGCGGACGCCGCCCAGCACGTAGTAGTCGTCAGGATGAAGTTTGATCCGCCGTCCGGGTACGCAGAAAGAACGGGGTACCCAGGTGGGAGCGAGGCGTAAAATTCCTTTTCCCTGTTCGAGTGCCTGTGCCGCCAGACTGGTTTTATTCAGTGTTTCCATTAAAATGAGAATTTATGATGTATGCTAAAATTGATTCAAAAAGGTCTTTATGGATTCCGGGTCCTGCTTCACCTCAATAGTAAGATCGTAGCTTCGGCTTTCTCCGGGTTCCAGTTGAATCAAGGTACCCTCCTCGCGCGCTTTCGCCTGTCCGATGGGCGGATGGGTACCCGGTTCGAGTCCTGTTACGTATTCGCCTTTTCCCCAGTGTTGCCAGTTCGTGAGCCAGGGCAGTTGGTTTTTGTTAAATGCTATGGAAAGCGCCAGTCCTAGTTTTTCATTATGCAGTCCGCACACGGAGGTACCTGACTCATCAGCCACGGGATCGATGATGGCTACTTCTTCGCCTCCACCCGAATGGGCATCCAGCGGGGCCGGACATTTCCGGAAGTTATTTCCTTCCCGGAAAATCTGATGTTGACTCGGGTCGAGGCGCGGCTGCCAGGTACCTTTCCACAGGATATCCGTACCCTCATCAGCCAATGGCCAGCCGAGGTTGAAATGGTACAAAAGCATGTGCGGTGCCGAAGTATTGCCCCGGTTGATTACCTCGTCGTGAATGCGGATCTGCGGCTGTCCGAGGGTACCTGAAATAGTCCGTCGCAGTTCCAGACTGGGCCCGAACACCTTGGTTTCGCGGATGCGTCCGGTAATACTCATTTCCATCCGGCCCATTGCCGGATCAGGCTGGATGATGGATTCTATTTCTGCCTGACAATGGCTGATCAATCCATGCAAGCCCCGGTCGCCATACTGGTCTGACTCAGGGCCGCCCACGTGCGAAAGCCCGCAGGTAACCAACAGGCCACCGCCAAAGGTACGTATCCAGTCGATGCCCTTATCTGAAAATGGCTGAGGAGAAGTGACTCCCACATGACTCAGCCAGGCCAGGCTGTGTTGATTACAAAAGGCATCGGCAATATCCATCGCCCGGTCCAGGAGTACCTTGTAACGCAGGCCGGTACCCGTATTGATCCAGGCAATGCGGGTACCGCGTCCGGGACCGTTGTCCAGTACGGAAGTCTCTATCCCGCCCATTTGCGCGGGGTTTCCTACTTTATCCAGTCCGTCAATATCTCCCATGTACTTTTCCGTTCGAATTAATGCTTGTTGAGCCAGTCGAGTATTCTGGCGTTAAAATCCTGGGTCGCCTCAAAATGGAAAGCGTGGCCCAACTTTTCGTACAGATATATTTCGGCACCCGGTATGGCCTCGGCTATTTCCTGCCCCATCCAGGGAGGAGTGAAAATATCTTCCTTTCCCCCAATCACCAGCGTAGGTACCCGCAGGGTAGGTAGCTGATCCAGGACATTATGACTGATACAGGCCGCAGCTTGTCCCTGCAATCCGTGCAGCGGTTGGGGGAAGGCCGGATTCTCTTTTTGTCCGTCTTCCAGCTCCTTTCTTTTTTCGTCATTGTCCCAGCTGGACTTGGAAAATATCAGGAGCTGAATGTAGCGGCTGAATTCCTCCGGTGTAAACCGCGCCTTGCAGTCCATCATGTGCTGGAATATGCCCTTCGCCATGGCATCGCAACGCGCCCAGGGACACATCAATACCATGGACTTTACTTTGTTGGGATGCCGGAGGGCCAGCTGCATTGCAATGGTACTACCCATCGAAACGCCTACCACGCGGACATTTTCCAGCTCCAGGTGATTCAACAGCCCGGCGTAGTCGTCGGCCATTTCAGCGGTGGTGTAGGGTCCGTCGGGTTTGTCGGAGAAGCCTACACCCCGGTTATCGCCGAGGATACATCGGTAGTGTTTTTCCCAGTTCGCGGCGTGTGGCTCCCATACCGATCCATCGGCCGTAATGCCCATAATCAGCAGGAGTGGCTCGCCCGAGCCGCGCTCTACGTAGTGGAAGTTTATTCCGTTGGACTTAATGAGTGGCATAGTTTAAAGCTGATAGCTATTGGCTTATAGCTTCTTCGGTATAGCAAATTGAATTTCGTGAATCAGTAAATGGTAGCTATTGGCCAACAGCTAGCAGCCAATAGCTAAAAAATTCACTTCAACGCGGGGATCAGTTCGTGGGTGATCCAGCGACCATCGTGGAGGGTCACGTAGTCAGGGTCTTCGAGAGCTTCTTTGCCTTCGTCTTCACAGACGATCCAGCCCTTGTACTGCTGATCTTTAAGCCATTGGGTAATGGCCAGCAGATTTACTTCACCCATACCCATAAGGGAGAATTCCGGATCGCCATTCCAATCCTTGTAGTGCACATGATTGATCAAAGAGGCGTACTCCTGCATTTTTTCGAGCGGATCCATGCCCCCATTGATAATATGACCCACATCGGGCGTCCAACCCGTGACAGACGTATCCAGCCCTCCCAGCACGATCCGATAATCTTCGGCAGTACGAATGATCGAACTGTGGGGTGAATTGGGATGAAAACTGCAGGGAATACCTTTGTAGGAAGCCCGAGCCGAAACGCTATTGACATTATTGACCAAGTTGCGCTGACGGTCGGATAGATCGTGGCGACCCGTCGGAATCTGTACTGTGCAGAGGATGGCTCCCGGAAAATAGCGCAACAATTCAACCGCTTGGTCGGCTTCGGCGCGCTCGGCTTCGGTTTCTTCGGGGCCGTTCCATTCCAGGGCCAGGGAGAGCGCCGCCAGTTCCAGGTTGTGCTCTTTCAGCTTTTCGGCCAGGAGGTGTGGGTCACGCAGGGTACCCATCCAGGAAAAAATGGGCTGTATGCCGGCAAAGCCGGCTTTGGCAATGATATCAATCATATGGTCCAGGCGCCCGGCGTAGGTAGTGCCGTTGCCACTCATATACCAAGTGTATACTTCGGAACCAAAACGAAAAGGAAGTATGGAGTCCATTAGGTAGGTAGTTTATAGTTTGTTGGATATAGTTTCTAAGAATAAAGTCATACAGATGATAGGCGGGCCGCCATGTTATTTCCCTTTTTTCTTCACCACTTCACCGGGCATAATCAGCGAATCCCAGCCCGCCAGATCGGCCGGTTTGACCTTGGCCTTATAGCCCTCGAAATTGAATGTGGTGGGTTGGTAAGGCCCCACAAAGGCAATGTTGTTATTGGGCTTAATACTCTTTTCCATTCCCATCGCCCAGAAAGCCGCGTTGATGAGCATGCGCCGGAAACCTTCATTGAGAATATCTTCCGACGCGCCGTGCGTAGTGGTAAAGGATCGCCCGCTTTTGCCGTTTTCGATCTGATAGGTTTTGGTCCAGGCTACCGGAACAGGCTTTTTGGTATCATCGGCGGGTGAGTCAGGTGTCATGCCGTTCAGGGGTTGATCATAAGCCAGAATGGTACCTTTGGGTTCGGCGGTATAGGCTCCCGATTGGACCCATATGTCTTTCACACCCCGGAAAATCGGGTGGTTTTTCTGTGCCTCATCAATGGTGAGCCGCGACGACTGCTTGTGATTGGTACCATAGTGGCCAACCCAGGTTTCGCCCAAAACATTTTCGCCAAAGCCATCCTTCCACGCCGTTTTAGGACCGTTGTAGCGGTAGTCGTAATGTTGCCACTTGGGGTTGTCTTTAATATTGAAAGCATGCGTGGAGGTACGGAGGGCCACAATAGGGCCGCCGCGTTTCAGGTACCCGTCAAAGTGCTGCATCTGCTCATCACTAAAATCGGAGAATCGCGTAAACAGCACCATCAGGTCGGCGTTATCGAGCGCTTCCAGACCTTTGAGATTGGATCCTCCGGGCAGAATGTTACCTTCCTCGTCCAGAGCAAAGATGACGGTACAGGTGAAGCCATAATGTTTGGCCATAATGCGGGCCAGTGCCGGCAGGCTTTCTTCGCCCCGGTATTCGTGATCGGAAGCAATGAATACAATGTTTTTCCCCAGGCCAGGCCCTTGGGTACCCTTGTATACCACCCGGTAGTCAGCCACATCGCGTGAGGGATCTGACTGAGCGCAGGCCGAAATACCCAGAAGGATAAGCAGACAAAAGGGAAGGAAAGGGCTTGGACGATTTTTCACGGAAAATGAATTTTACGAAGATCAAAGACCATGCTTCTGGCACATGCTCTGGATAAAAGTGAATCCCTGCTCGGCGATGTCCCAGGGTTCGTTGTATTCCCGCCAAACCCCGATGGAGTTGGCAAAGTCGGGATCATTGCGGGAGAAGGCTTCGATAGTGAGCCACTTATTGTACTCGATTTCGGCGAGGGTACCAAAGATAGTGTCCCAGGGTAGGTGACTACCACCCGGGGTACCCCGGTCGTTTTCGCTGATGTGGACATGCGCCAAAATCGGAGCCAGCGTTTTAATGGCCCCGGCATAGCTTTTCTCTTCCACATTGGCATGGTGCGTATCAAACATTGCCCGAACGTTGGGATGACCCGCCATCTTGACCAGCCGGCTCAGTTGTTCGGCGGTATTGCAGAGGTAGCATTCGAAGCGGTTGAGGGCTTCAAGCGCCAGTGTCACATCGGCCTGCGCGGCGTACACGCCGGCTGCGTGCAGTACTTCTGCTGCCCAGCCGTATTCCTCATCCTGGGCCGGACGCTTGGAAAAATGCGCATGGGCCGAATGGAACGGCCCACATAGGATGCGAGCCCCCAGATCATGGGTACGGTCGATGGTCCATTTGATACGTTCCAGCGCTTTTTCCCGGACTGAAGCCGATTCGCTGATGGGATTGGTGTCGGGACTTACTACGGTAACGCCCGTCATCTCCATGTCCAGATCTCGGACGTGCTTACCAAAGCGGTGATAGGCGGTGGGGTCTTCAGCAGCTCCCACAAAGCATTCCACTCCGTCGTATCCAATCTTTTTCAACCGGTCGGCCAAGGGCATCAGATCGTCTGATACAACGGCCGACCAGGCTAACACGTTAAATCCAATTTTTGTCATTTGTCGTTTTTCGAGCTATTAGCTGATAGCTACCGGCGGTTGGCCTTACTTGGGTGTTATGAATTCCAGGCATAGCTACCAGCCCAAAATCAGTAGCCTCCTGTCTTACTGTTTTATCCTTAAATCACGGTACTGTACTTTCATAGGCGGACCCACGTGTACCTGTACCCCGAGCAACCCTTTTTTCATGCCATTGACGGTATCGTTATCGGTAACATCGCTCATGAGTTTGCCGTTGATATAATGCTGCAGGCGGTTTCCTTTGGCAACAATATGAAAAGTGTTCCAGTCTTCTTTCTTGATGGAGCTTTTCAACTCATCCGAAGTACCCAGTGAGCCGGTAACGGTCCGGTTGGTCCAGTTGTTTTTGGCTACTTTGGTGCGAACCGCCGTCGGATCGGCGTCGCCGGTATAGGGATTAATCTCCGAGATTTCGCCACGGTAAGCCAGAGTAGTACGCTTGCGTTCCTCGTAGTTTTGGCCCGTATAGTTAATCTTACCGTCAATATCGGCTTGGTATCCGCGCAGGGCATAGGGTATATCGGTCAACTGGTCGCTGCGGTAGTTGATGCCGGAGTTGCCCGCCTCAGTGATCTTGAATTCACCTTTCAACTCAAAATCCCCGGGCTCACCGCCCTGCCAGATAATGAAGGAATTGGTTTTCAAAAGCGTCGAGGGCGTGATTTCACCCGTCAGGGCACCATCTTCGACCCGCCAGTAGGTAGGATCACCCTTCCATCCATTCAGGGTTTTGCCGTCAAAAATGGACACAAAGCCATCCTTGGTTTTTTTCTGACCTACGCAGGCATTCATACCTAGCACGAGGAGAGACAAGCCACAGGCGAGAAAGGTGAAGGAAAGATTATTTTTTTTCATGGGGAGAATAGCTAAATCGTTTGGTGGGCAGATCCCGGCACTTGCCAAGACCCGTAAACTTAACTTTACCCTTATTGGGGGCCATACAAAGAAAAAAGGACAGGAAACCCACTGAGCTTCCTGTCCTTTCATTATCACTTATTTACCGCCCTGACTTTTGGACGACTGGGCGGAAAACATCGCGTTCTTTTCGTTGCCCCCTGATTTCAGGTAGGCGATAAGATCTTTGAGCTCTTCTTCATTCAGGCTGTTGATCAGGCCGGGTAGCATGATGGAAACCGTCGAGTACTTGCTCGCCGCTACGTCTTTCTTCGGAATCTTCACCACCATGTCGGGGGCAAAAGGATTCTGCGAAACCGTATAGGACGCGTTGTCTTCGTTGGTGATGCGACCCACAATGGATTCTCCGTTTTTCAGGGTAATCTGTGTAGCCGCGTACTGGTCCGAGATTACTTTGTTAGGTTCGATGATCGATTCCAGGATATCCTTCGTCGTAAATCGCGTAGCCAGTTGCGTCAAATCCGGACCAATGTTGCCACCTTGCCCGTTGATGGCGTGGCAGCGGCCGCAGGTAATGGCATTGTACATATCCTTGCCCTGCTGGAAGTTCCGGCCAGTCAGGTGGTCTTCCACTACGGCTACGGCGGTAGGTACCTCCCACCGTTTACCAGGGCCTTTTGGGTAGACACTCTGTACGAGGTCGTTACCGTTTTTCGTAAGCAACTCGCCACCCGACATTTTATCGTAGGCGACGCGCT
This sequence comes from Salmonirosea aquatica, assembly GCF_009296315.1. Classification (NCBI taxonomy): domain Bacteria; kingdom Pseudomonadati; phylum Bacteroidota; class Cytophagia; order Cytophagales; family Spirosomataceae; genus Salmonirosea; species Salmonirosea aquatica. The sequence goes on along the minus strand of NZ_WHLY01000002.1, from coordinate 2,700,259 downwards.
TGTTTTCGGGCGCATTGGCCAGGGCCATTTTACGGGCTTTGTCGATAAAACCAATGTAGCTTCTTCCAGCCTGATAGGTAAAGGCTTTGTTAAACCACTTCATGTATTTTTCCTGTGTGGCAGGTGTCCAGCCCGTTTTGGCGGCACTCAGCATGGTGGCAAGGTACGTTTGCTGGGGAGGAGGCATCTTTTCCAAAGTCTTGGCAATGTCCAGTCCGTACTGTGGGTTCCGCATGATGAGGTCGGCCGACGAAGTCGCCGTCATTCCGCCGGGCATCATACTGGTATCCTCTTTTTTGTCCATCAAAGCCAGGGTTTTCTCGATTACGCCAGGCGCTTCGAGGGTTATCAGGATGCGGGCGAGTGAGCGGTTAAGCTCCCCTGAGTTGGAAGGGTAGCTCGGGTTGAGCGCGGCGACAATTTGCTTTTTCTGGGCGGCATCAGGTTCACCCAGCCGCAACGTTACCAGCTCGTAAGCCCGGATCAGGTCAATTTGCTGGGGCTCAGTCAGGCTTTTAAGATTGATTCTCAAAAGATTGGCGTTCAGTTTGCTCTTGATGTCGCTATCGACACTATCGGTGCGCGCCAGGGCAATCGCTGCCTGAATGGCCGTGATGGGGTCTTTTTCACTGGTAGCCTTGTCCTTCCATTCGCTCAGCGGCTGGTGTTCGACGGCAATGCGGGCAGCGTAGCGGATAAAACGATCGGGGTTGTTCAGCTGAGGCCAGGCCGCGGCAATAGCGGCGCTGTTGGGGCCGGTATGGTATTTTTCCAGACTCCGGCGCAGTTCGTTTTCTTTGTTGACGGGTGTTACCGCCACGGAAGAAACCAGTGCGTCATTACCCGCATAACTCACCCGGTATAGGTCTGATTCCAGGCGGCGACCGCCAGTCATAAAATACAGAGCTCCGTCGGGTCCGATCACACCATCGGTAAGGGGTAGGGGTACCCCGGAAAGAAATTCTTCGCGGTCGGCAGAAAAGGTAGAGCCGCTGGGCTTGAGGTGAATGGCGTGCACAATGCCAAAGCTCCAGTCAAAAGCCAGCAGGGTGTTTTTATACTTGGCTGGGAACTTGGCATTGCTCGCAAAAAGCATACTGGTCGGGGAGCCTTGCCCGATGTTAATAATGGGGGGCAGGTTGTCGGGTAGGGCGGGTGACCACTTGCTGTTACCCGTCCGCCAGCCAAACTCACTGCCACTGGTAGCATGGCAGATCCGGGTAGGGCGGTACCAGGGAGTACCAATGTCCCATTCCATGTCGGCGTCATAGACAAACAAATCTCCGGTATCATTGAACGCCATATCGAAAGCATTCCGATAGCCCGCACTGTACAGTACCCAGTCGCTGCCGTCGGGCTGTACATTGGCAACCCAGCCACCGGGAGCCATCCGGTCATTGGCGTGGCCACGTGGGTCTTTGATGAGCGGGAAAAGGTTATCCTGTTTCCAGGTTTTAGGCAACAGGTAGTTGTCCATCTGAGGGGCGTCGGTGTGATTTCCTGAAATCACATACAATGATTTTCCGTCGGGCGACAACTTAATGCTGTGGGGACCGTGTTCGCCGTTTCCTTCCAGTTCTTTGAGCAGGCTCACCTTGTCGTACTGATCGTCGCCGTTGGTATCCTGTAGACGGTAAAATCCACTGTGGACGGGCAAATCCTTCGTCACGCGGTTATTCACCATGACGTACAGGCTGTTAAAAGCGTAGAGCAACCCATGGGCTGTTCCCATGCCCAGCGTGTCGCCAGGGGTACCTACCTTGAGGTGCTCCACCTTGGTGGGGGCGGTAGAACCCGAACCGAGGGCCGGGAGCGTAAGACGATACAGGCCACCGTACTGATCGGAAGTGATGAGTCGCCCCTTGTCGTCAAAGCACATCGAAACCCACGAACCCTGCCCGTTTTCGGATGGACTGTACAAGTGCTCGGCTTTGAAACCAGGCTGTAGCTTTAACTTATCCACTTTGGAGTTATCGGGGCGGACATGGGTGGGAGCGAACGGGTCGACTTTTGCGTAAAAGGCACCCAGTCCCACCAGAAGTCCCAATCCCAGCAGGGGCTTGACGAAGACGGAAGTGGCAGACGAATTCTTGTTGAACATGAGTTTGTTATTTTGTTTAAATGCTGAGAAATGCTTCAAATACGGAGATACTCTATTTTATATGACGCAGGAAATGGCTTTATATACTTATACGTTGGTTTACTTTTTCTGGTATGGATTATAAAAAAGCGTATCAAACCGGATACTTACTTGCGTTGACTAGGGCAATCTGTACGCCCGACAAGGATAGAATCGTGTATGAAACTATCCCTGCCGGGCGAAATCATCAGAAATTGGGGCTTAGTGCCGACTCGTCGGCGGGTAGCGCGTAATACAGGTCTAGGTTGGTGAAGGCGTTGCCACGGGGCTTCGATCCTTCCGACACCGGATAATAATAAGCTTCTGGATTTGATTTGATGCGTTGGCCATACGCAGTAATGACGTCTACAGCCCGGCCCGTTCTTACCAGATCGAACCAGCGTTTGTTTTCAAAGGCCAGTTCCACTCTTCTTTCTTTAAAAATCGCTTCCCGCATATCAGCTTGCGAAGAAGCCGTAGTGTTAGCCAAACCAGCCCTGTTTCGCACTTGATTGAGGTAGGGCGCGGCATCGGAGGTTTTCCCCTGCTCGTTCAGTGCCTCGGCCAAAAGCAGCAATGTTTCTGAATACCGGTAAATCGGCCAGTTCATACCATGGTTGCCATTGAGGGCGTGCGTTTTAGCGTACTTCTTGATATAAGGGTACACCTTGTCCTTACGCTGGCTTCCACTCAATGTAACATAAGCAATCGATGCATCCTTACGCGTGTCGCCCGGCTCGTAAGCCGCGATGATATCCGGAGTAGGAATATTATTACCCTCACCGGTCTGAGGCTGCGGATTCGACGTACCGGTGATTTTTACCAGTTCTTCGGACGACATAGGGCGGGGCAGAAAATTGTAAAGGAAGCTTCCGTTCAAACCCGCCGAACCTTCGATAAACTGTACTTCGAATACCGACTCCTTATTATTCTTATTACCCGTCGAGGTCGAAAAGGCGTCGGCGTAGTTGGGCATGAGCGAATACTCGCCGCTATTCACTACATCTTTCAGCAAGGGTTCCGCTTGCGCCCATTTTTTCTGATTGATATACACATCCGCCAGCAAGGTTTTAGCGGCCCCGGAGGTGGCCCGGCCCGGCTCCTGCTTGGATTTGGGTAAAAGCGAAGTGGTGGCTTCCAAGGCATCTTTCTCAATCTGTGCGTATAATTCAGCGGCCGTAGCCAGCGGCAAAGCAGCTTCCTGCCGAACCGTTACTGGGGTCAAATGCAAAGGCGCTTTGTTGAAGTAGCGTACCAGCTCGAAGTAGGCGTATGCTCTCAGAAACAAAGCCTGCCCTTTCAGATTGCTTTTTGATTCAGCGTTGAAATCGACGTCATCAATGACCGCCAATATCTGATTGGTACGGGCGATGATCTGATAATCTAACCGGTATTGGTTCAGCACGTGCGTATTAGAGGTAACGCCATTGGCGGTAGGAATCGCAAAGTCGGCGATATCTTCCTGTTGTTCCGTGGCGCCAAAGAGCGGGTTACGGGCATAGTACGTGTTGTCCGAATGCATTTCGCCCAGCAGCCAAGCACGGTCGTTGACGATGCTGCGTAGTGGTACGTAAGCGGCGTTGACAGCCTGCTGGAAATCGGCTTCGGTCTTGAAAAAGGTAGCCGAACTGAGTGAAGTTTCGGGGTATATTTCCAGAAACTTGCTGTCGCAGGCCGACACGAGCAAGCCAATGGTACAGAAAAATATAAGTGATCTTTTCATAGGAAGTATAGTTATGAGGTATAAATCATGAGAGTTATTTTACTCATAATTAGAAATTTAGATTAACACCAATGGTCCAGGTACGTGGGACTGGATAGTTGGACAGATCAACACCCGGACTCAGGTTACCACCATCGCCCTGCCCATTGTTTTGGGCACTGGTTTCGGGGTTAGGACCGCCCCAGTACTTGGTGAAGATATAGGCCTGCTGCACAGAAGCATACAGACGGGCGCTCTTGAAGAACTTATTGACTGCTCCAATCGTATAGCCCAGCGTGATATTCTTGATCGTAAAGAAGGAAGCGTCCGTTACAAAGCGACTGTTCATCCAGTCGCGCTCGATACCCGTTACGTTACCGCCACCCACGGTCGTACCGAAAAAGCCTTTTCCTGGGTTATCCTCCGACCGGAAGCGATATTTCACCTCCTTTAGCAGATTGAAAACCCCATCCAGGTTAGCAGTACTGTACAGGTGACGTACCAGCAGCTGATTGCCCTGTGAGCCGGAGCCTACAATGGAAAAGTCAAAATCACCATAACGAAGAGTATTGGTGATGCCATAGATAAACTTCGGGAAAGGATTACCCATGATCACGCGGTCGTCGTTATCGCCACCATAGGTAATAATGCCGTCCCCATTGGCATCTTTAAGCTTGATGCTACCCACAACGGAGCGGCCGGGTACCTGCGGTGAATTTTTGAGATCTTCAGCGTTCATGTATACTCCATCGGCTTCAATTCCATAGAACTGGCCGAAGGGATAACCCACTTTGGTAATGTGGTAATCGCCATACACGCGGTCGATGCCGTCGGCCAGTGCGAGCACCTTATTCCGGTTGAAGGAAATATTGGCATTCGTGGTCCATTGCAGGCGCCCGGTAGTGTTCCGGGTAGTAAGTGAAAACTCGTGGCCCCAGAACTTGATCTCGCCAATGTTGTCAGCAAATGTGCTGAAACCCGACTCCTGAGGTACCTGTACGTTGTAGAGCAGGTTAGTAGTGCGCTTGGTGTAGTAGTCGTAGGTCAACTGAATGCGGTCATTGAAGAACCCTACATCCAGGCCGGCATCTAGTTGCTTGGTAGTTTCCCAGCCCAGATTGTTGTTAGACAGCGAAGTCACGACGGCCCCCGACGCTACGTTGTTGCCAAAGGCGGCATTGACCGTATTATTGATCAGGGCGTATTGCGTGTAGTTACCGATGTTGTTATTACCCGTAATTCCTAGGCTCGACCTGAGCTTAAGGAAGGAAACCTTGGGTAGCTCCTGCATGAATGCTTCATCGGAAACCACCCAGCCCAATGACACGGAGGGGAAGGTACCCCAGCGGTTTTGAGAACCAAAGCGCGAAGAACCGTCGGTGCGGATGGCGGCGGTCAACAGATACTTGCCTTTGTAATTATAGGTAAGTCGCGACAGAAACGAGGTCAGGCTCCACTCATTCACGCCGCTACTGGTTCCAGAATTACCATCATTGCCACTACGGTTAATGTTGATCGCGCCTTGTATGGTGGGCAGACGGTCATCGGCGTAGGTATCAGCTTGAATACGGAATCTGTCCTGCCGGAAATGCTGGTTGGTGAATCCGCCCAGCAACTCAAAGTTGTGCTCTCCAAAACTATGGGAGTACGTAGCCAGGTTTTCGTTCAGCCAGGTGAAGTTGTCCGTATTCTGGCGAATGGATACCGCTGTGGTAGGTATAGGCACATTAATACCGCTGGTAGCCGTGGAGGGGTTGAAAAAGAAAAACTTGGAACTGAGCAATTCGGCGTTAATGGTCGATTTAAGTAGCAATCCTTTGATAGGGCGGTACTCCACGTAGCCATTGGTCAGGATATTGGTTTCCTTGGTTTCATTGATCAACTCCTCAGCTGACCTTACCCAGTTAGCGTATGCATAGATATTACCCGTATTGGCAGGAAACTTATTGAATAGGGTTAGTTCTCCGTTATCGTCATAAATAGGCATGATCGGCCAGGTATGCAGGGCATTGAAGAGAATTCCCGTACCCCGGGTACCATCCGTACGGGGCGTATTGTCATATACGTAGGAAGGAGCAATGTTGAAGCCAATTCTTACCTTGTCAGAGAGGGCATAGTCCAGGTTCATCCGCAGCGAATACCGCTTGTATTCATTATTGATAACAACTCCCTGCTGGTTGAATACCCCGGCTACAATGGCCGTGTTGACTTTTTCCTTGTTGGAAGTAATCGTCAGGTTATAGCTCTGAATCGGGGCTTTGCGGAGTAGGGCATCGTACCAGTCATTGTTTTTGCCTTCGTACTGCGAGGGATTTTGAAACGCCTCAGGCACGGGTAACCCCGAATCTTCATAGGATTCTTTCTTGAATTGGGCGAACTCTACAGCATCCATCATTTCGATGCGCCCTTTTTTAGGTACGTTCTGAACGCCTACGTACGTATTGAAGCTTACGTTGGTCTGGCCACTCTTCCCTTTTTTCGTGGTGATAAGTACCACCCCGTTAGCCGCCCTTGATCCATATAGCGAAGTAGAAGCGGCATCTTTCAGAATCGTGATATCTTCGATCTCGTCGGGATTGAGCGCACCAATGCTACCTGTAATCGGGAAGCCATCGATCACATACAGAGGGTCACTACCCCCTGAAACTGACAATTGACCCCGAATTCGGATGTTCATGCCCTGTCCCGGCTTCCCGGTGGTCTGGTTGATTTGCACCCCGGCCAGGCGGCCCTGTAATTTCTGACCGATCTGCGAAACGGGAATATCCTTGATTTCCGCCGCACTCACAGTCTGTACCGCTCCGGTGATTTCTTTTTTGGTCTGGCTACCGTAGCCCACGACCACTACTTCGGAAAGGGATTTGGTGTCGGTGGCCATTTTGATGTTGATCGTCGAGCGACCGTTGATGGCTTCTTCCACAGTCAGAAAGCCCACGTAGGAGAACACGAGGGTACCATCGCTGCCCGGTGTGTTCAGAGAGTACATACCCTCCGCGTTGGTAGTGGTACCTGTGGTGGAGCCTTTCAGCACCACGCTTACCCCCGGCAGGGCTATGCCGGCATCATCGGTGACCTTACCCGTAATAGCGGCTAGGGAGGCATCTGAGTCAGAGGGAGCCGCCGCCCGGGCTGCCGTAAAGCCCGAAGGCATAAGTAGTAAGAGGAGCAGGAGAACCGGAACCAGAGCCAGATGTGGCCACTGCCGCTTCGATGCACAGAATTGTAGAATTCGCGATTCGTTCATAGTTTTGAAAGTTTTGTTTTTTGGAAATGGAACAGGACATGCCGCATGAATCTTCCAGGAAAAATGCGATAATGTCGAAGACTCAACCGGCGGTGGTGACACACTGCCGGTTGTTTTTTACAGGTAGGTTTTTATTTACATAGGCTGATTGGTAAGAGATTAAGGATAGCATATCAGGTAATTATTCATTTGATTTGTCACAAAGATCATTCACAAAGTGCAAAGCTAGACTAAGCTAGCTTCTAACCATCCTATACTGTCTTGCCTGAGTGCAGAACTGGGATTAGATTTAAAAAGCATCCAACCTGAAAATCCTTACTCCATGAAGCACTATGATTTTGAATACACCAAGATGTTCACGAAGAAAAAAGGTACCGCGGAACTCGACGATACCTACTTACTCCTCCATCTTGACGGGGAAGAAAAACACTTTCAGTTTGGGGAGGTGGTGTCTTACCAGGTAGAATACTATAATGGTGTAACCCTACGCCTTAAAATGGCGGACAAAAGCAGATTCAAACTGATCGCGAATGCCAATTTCTGCAACGCTGAACCATTCGGGAATTTTTGTGAATCTTTCGAAGGTACCCTGGCGCGCTATGCCCGTGAGCATCAGGGTACCCTGGTGCGAAAGCCCTCTATTTTTGAACAAAAATGGGTACTATGGTTTCTGATCGCAGGCACCCTGGCGATTGCCTGGATAATCGTCCGTAGTCTTTCGGCTGGTCAGGGCGTAAGTAATGCCCTGGTACCAATGGGTCTATTTGCCATGCTGTGGGCGGCCTGGTTCAATACCCAAAAAAAGCGCAAAGAAGCTCTATCTGAGGAATAGAAGGTATCCCCTATTTTAATTCACGATACCCCGGTAGGGTACCTGGATGTCCATTTTCCCTTTCCAGTTTTTAGGAACGGGCTTGCCCAGCTCCCAGTGAATGGCGTTGACCACCAGGCGCTGAAAAGCTTCTACCTGAAAGTCTTCGGGATGGCCCAGGGTGGTCATAAAGACCCGCGCACCCGCTGGGTTTTGCCAGGTCCAGGCTACGGGCTGATCCACGGCGGGTTGGGAATTAGGATTGACCGATTTACCCATTAGCAGCCAGGTAGTTCCCTTCACGGGGTAGTCGGGCAGTACCCGGTAGAGCCACGAGGCTACATGAAAGTTGGGATCGACCCCGGTGAGAATGGGGTGCTGGGCCGCTTCGGGAATGATGGAAACGTCGGTGGTACTTTCGTGTCCGTAGTGGGAGTGCTTGGCGGCTCCACCCCAACCCGGAGGCGCGCCAAAGGCGCGTTCGCCGAACGCATTCCAGGCTTCCAGTTCGTGTCCTTTAGGATAGTTGAAGGCATGGGTACTGGTACGAAAGCCCATCACGGGCTTGCCGGAGTTGAGGTACTCATCGATGTAGGCCACCTGGTCTTTTGGAAGCCTACGCCAGCGGAGGAAAAAGACCGCCAAATCGGCATCTCGCAGGGCTTCCAGGCCGGGAATATTTTCTTCACTGTTCTGATTGGGCGAAGCTTTCAGGACTAGGGTACGCATCCCGTAGTTTTTTTCCAGCTCGGCCGCTACGATGGGCAGCGTGGATTCGCCGCTGTACTCGTGGTCGCCGGTGACGAAAACCACCAACGGCCTCTTGTCTTTGGAGGTACTCGTTTGATTTTTGGAAGAACAGCTCCCAATCAGTATACCTACCCCCATCAGCAGCAACCAGCTCAGTATTTTTGGAGAGAATGGGGTAGTTTTGGCGCGCTGGAAAGAAAATGTCATAGCCAGGAAGAGTTGAATTTTTCGAAACACAGGATGTTTTCTATAAAGACGCAGGAGCTGTCCTCTTACCCGCGCAGCGCCACGTTACTCTACCAATCCCTCCCGCATGGCCTCGGCCCGCAACAATTCGCGGTCGATCGGTACCACACCTACCTGCTCACAAACCAGACCGCCGCCCAGGTTAGACAAAGCCGCGATCGTTCGTGGGGGTACCCCGAGTGCCACGCAGCAGGCCGCGATGCTGATGACGGTATCGCCCGCCCCGGATACATCGGCGATGCTGCGGACATGGGCGGGCAGATGGCACGTTTCGTTCTGATAATCAATATAAATGCCGTGTTCCGAAAGCGTGATCAGCGCCCCGGAGGCATTGAGTGTTTGGGTAAGTTGCTGCACCACGGCTCGCAATGCAGCGCCATCGCGCACATCGAAATCTACCTTCAGGCCTTCCCGCAGTTCTTTCAGATTGGGTTTGAAGAGCGTCACCTGCTGATAGGCCAGGAAGTTGCGTTTTTTTGGGTCAACCACCGTGGGTACTTGGTGCTGGTTGGCAAATGCCGTAATGTCGGCAATGGCTTCGGGGCTAAGTACCCCCTTGTCGTAATCCTCAAAAATAACGACCTGACAATCTGGAATGAGTTCTTTGGCTTTGGCCACAAGTTGGGCACGTTCCGTGCTGGAAATAGCGGCATCCGTCTCGGTGTCGATGCGCACGACCTGCTGCGAACCGGCAATAATTCGCTCTTTGATGGTGGTGATGCGGTCCTCGCTGCGGATAAGGCCCTCACAACTCAGGTTCCGCTCGGTAAGCTGGTGTTGTAGAATATCACCCGGCCCGTCGTTGCCAATAACGGTGCAGGCAATCGCCTCTGCGCCCAGGGCCTGCACATTAAGCAACACGTTGCCCGCACCACCCAAACGGTACTCACGCCGTCCCACGTTGACCACAGGTACGGGCGCTTCGGGCGAAATCCGCTCTACTTTCCCCCACACGTACGAATCGAGCATGACGTCGCCCACCACGAGAACGCGCAACTTGGTAAAGCCTTCAAATAGTTGGTCTAGAGTCACTGCGATCATTGGAAGGTTGAATGTTGAAAATGACGATTGCGCATTTTCAACTTACCATTTTCAACTGGATGTGGCAAAGTTCTTAAATTTTGGGAGAAGGTCAGGCTAATGTGCTATTTTTAGCATGAAGTGACCGTAATAAGGCCTTTGTCAAAATTCCAGCATCTTACCGCCAATAACTTAATGGAAACCCTTTTTGCCACTGAACGCCTACGTACCTTACTCCCCCGCATTCAGGAATTTGTCGAAACCGAACTTTATCCCCTCGAAACGACCGAAAATCTGACGCGTGATTTTTCCTACATAGAGCCTGTATTATTGGAAAAGAGAAAACTCGTAAAACAAGCCGGGCTGTGGGGCCTGCACCTGCCGGAAGCAGACGGTGGACTGGCTTTGACGCTTTGCGAGTTCGGGCAAATCAGCGAAGTACTGGCGCGTTCGCCCTTCGCCCACTTTGTGTTCAATACGCAAGCACCCGACATTGGCAATACCGAATTGATGCACCAATACGCCCCCGAGCCTTTGAAAGAAAGGTACCTTAGACCGCTCATGGAGGGTACCGTCCGGAGTTGTTTCAGTATGACCGAACCCGAATTTGCCGGCTCTAACCCCACTCGCATGGGTACCACTGCCGTGAAAGATGGTGAAGATTATATCATCAATGGGCATAAATGGTTTACCAGTTCGGCCGACGGCGCGGCTTTTATCATCGTCATGGCCGTGACCAATCCCGAAGCAGCCCGCCACAAACAGGCCAGTCAGATTCTGGTACCCATGGGTACCCCGGGCGTTACGCTAGTGCGGAATATTCCGATCATGGGCCATGCGGGTGACAGTTGGGCGAGTCATGCCGAAATGCGTTATGAAAACGTAAGGGTACCTCAAGCGAATTTGATCGGGCCGGAAGGAGCGGGGTTTTTGCTGGCGCAGGAACGGCTGGGACCGGGACGCATTCACCACTGTATGCGGTTCATTGGTATTGCCGAGCGAAGTTTTGAGTTGATGTGCCGCTATGCCGTCAGTCGCGAACTGGAAGAAGGTACCGTGCTGGGCGACAAGCAGTTTGTTCAGGGGTTCATTGCCGACAGTCGGGCAGAAATTGACGCCGCCCGGCTGCTGGTGCTGCGCACGGCCCGGCACATCGACGAGCAGGGAGCCGCTGCCGTTCGCGATGAGGTATCCATGATCAAGTTTTTTACGGCCAATATGATGCTCCGCGTCGTCGACCGCGCCATTCAGGTGCACGGCGCGTTGGGTATGACGAGCGATATTCTGCTTTCTTACTGGTACACCCACGAACGGGCCGCCCGTATCTACGACGGGGCCGACGAAGTACATAAATCCGCTCTGGCCCGGAACATCCTGAAAGGCTACGGGCTGGACGTAAAAAGGAAAAAATGAGCAAGATGCATATCGTTACCGATAGCCCCGCGCCCATCCGGGCGGGCGAGGAAATTGATCTGGTTTCTCTGAATGGGTACCTGTTGCGATCGGATATTTTCAAATTGCCGGTAGTAGAAATGCGGCAGTTCCCCGGCGGCTACTCCAACCTAACCTATTGGCTTAAAACTGAAAATCAGCAGGAGTATGTACTGCGCCGTCCGCCCTTCGGGGCTGAACACATCAAGGGCGGTCATAATGTCATGCGTGAGTACCAGGTACTGAAGATGATCCAGAGCACTGGCTTCACCAAAATTCCCCGGCCGATTCTACGGTGTGAAGATACGCAGGTGATAGGCTCTCCCTTTTATATTATGGAACGCGTGCAGGGCATTATCCTGCGGGCGCAAAATGCCCCGCAGTTTGGGCTTACACCCCAACAATTGCGGGGTACCTCGGAGGCTTTGATCGATAATCTGGTGCAACTGCACGCGATCGACATTGCCACCCCCGGCCTCGACACGCTGGGCAAGCCCGAAGGCTACGTACGTCGGCAGGTGGAAGGTTGGTACAAAAGGTACCTCGCCGCCCAAACCGATGACCTGCCTGTTATGGGGCAACTCTACCAATGGCTCAGTGACACGATGCCCGAAGAGAATGCACCTACCCTGATTCACAACGATTATAAGTACGACAATCTCGTGCTAAATCCCGATAACCTGGCCGACATCCTCGCCGTGCTCGACTGGGAAATGTGTACCGTAGGCGATCCGCTCATGGACGTAGGTACTGCCCTTTCCTATTGGGCCGAGGCGGATGATGGACCTTTCGAGCGGAGTTTTAACCTCACCTGGCTACCCGGCAACCTGACCCGGCAGCAATTTGCCGATCGCTACGCCGAGCGAAGCGGGCGTGATTTGTCGAATATTCTCTATTACTATGTGTTCGGGCTTTTCAAGAATACAGTGGTAATCCAGCAAATCTACGCCCGTTGGAAAAAAGGTCTTACCCAGGATGAGCGTTTTGGCGGATTGCTGTTTGGGATTAATTCGTTGTCGGCTAAGGCGGCAAAAGCCGTGGAGCGGGGTAGGTTTTAGTTTTGAGGCCAGTTGCCTATTGGCAAACTCCAAAATAAGTTTTTTACTAATCCTTTGAATCCCATGAAAGCCCTTCTCTGTACCCAATTTGGTTCACCTGAAAACCTGATTTTGACTGAGGTACCTTCGCCGACGCCCGGCAAAGGGCAGGTGCTGATTACCGTAAAAGCCTGCGGCGTCAACTTCCCCGACACGCTCATCATTCAGAACAAGTACCAGTTCAAGCCCCCACTCCCGTTTTCGCCGGGCGGCGAGGTATCGGGCATGGTCAAAGAAGTAGGTGAGGGCGTAAAGCATCTTAACGTGGGCGATACTGTACTTTCGCTGACGGGTTGGGGCGGATTTGCCGAGGAAGTCGTGGCCGATGCCACTACTACCTTGCCCATCCCGGCGGGCATGGATTTCGTTACGGCGGCAAGCGTGATGTACACTTATGGTACCTCCTACCATGCCCTGAAAAACCGCGCCCAACTCCTGGCCGGAGAAACGCTTTTGGTACTGGGTGCCGCAGGAGGCGTAGGCCTGGCTGCCGTGCAGCTGGGTGTGCTCATGGGTGCCCACGTCATTGCGGCGGCATCGAGCGACGAGAAACTGGCGGTTTGTCGAAAAATGGGGGCAAAAGCGACCATCAACTATGCTACTGAAGACCTCCGGGAAACCATGAAAGAACTTACCGAAGGCAACGGCGCCCACGTCATCTACGACCCCGTAGGCGACCGCTATACCGAACCGGCCCTGCGCTCCATCGCCTGGAAAGGGCGCTACCTGGTGGTAGGATTCGCCGGGGGAGAGATCCCGAAAGTACCCCTTAATCTGGTACTCCTGAAAGGTTGTCAGTTGGTGGGTGTTTTCTGGGGGGCCTTTGCCAAAAACGAACCCCGCGAAAGCCAGAAGAACTTTCAGGAGCTACTGACCTGGATAACCCAGGGAAAACTGCAACAGCATCTGTACAAAACCTACCCCTTGGCTGACGCCGCCCAAGCGCTCCGCGATATGATGGATCGGAAAGTGGTGGGGAAAGCCGTAGTAGTGGTTTGAAACGGAAAAACTTCTCCAGAGTAGGCAAAATGCGTATATTGGGTTGTAATCTGTTTTTTGTAATAAGAGCGCTGACTTCATCAAAATCATCCTATATCCGTCCCTTATGAAAACCTACCAGAATATCGCGCAATTCCGGGAACACCTGGGCCGAGAAATCGGCGTAAGCCCATGGGAAACCATCTCGCAGGGCCAGATCAACGACTTCGCCGACGCCACCGGCGATCACCAGTGGATTCACATCGACCGTAAGAAAGCGGCGGTGCAATCCCCCTACAAAACTACCGTGGCCCATGGCTTCCTGACCCTTTCGCTCGCTCCCAAACTCATGTCCGATCTGTATAAGATCAATTCGGTCAAGGTAGGGATCAACTACGGCACCAACAAGGTACGCTTCATGGCGCCGGTACCTTCGGGCAGTCGGGTGCGGATGCGCATGACTTTGAAGGAAGTGGAAGAACAGGAATCGGGCGGGGTACGTGCTACCACCGAATGCGTGTTCGAACGGGAAGGTTCCGATAAGCCGGTCTGCGTGGCGGAGCTCATCACGCTGCTTTTTGAGAAATCACCTTTTTCCTGAAATTCAAAATCCCGTTATTTTCAAAGCATGAACCGATTACAGGATAAGGTGGCCATCATCACCGGAGGTGCCCGCGGCATTGGAAAGGCCACGGCTTTGCTTTTTGCCCAGGAAGGCGCCCGGGTGATTTTGTGGGATATGCTGGATGCGGGCGAAGAAACGGCCCGCGCGCTACGCGATCAGGGCTTTCCGGCCGAATTCATGAAACTGAGCGTCACCGATCCAGGTATCCTGGAGACGGCCGCTCAGAAAGTCGTTCAGCAGTATGGAAAAATTGATATCCTCATCAACAATGCCGGCATTACCCGTGACCGCTCCCTGCTGAAAATGTCGCACGAAGAATGGCAACAGGTACTGGACGTGAATCTGACGGGCGTATTCAACTGCACCAAAGCCGTGGTACCTTATATGGTTGAAAGAAAATACGGCCGCATCATATGTACCTCATCGGTGGTAGGTATAACGGGCAACTTCGGCCAAACCAACTACTCGGCCACCAAGGCAGCCATTATCGGCATGGTCAAAACCTGGGCGAAGGAACTCGGTAAGCACAATATTACGGCCAACGCCGTAGCGCCGGGCTTCATCCTGACCGACATGACCGATCAGATTCCCGAAGAAGTGCGTGACCAATCCATTGCCGCCATACCACTCCGACGCATGGGGGTACCTGAAGACATTGCTCACGCCTACCTCTACCTAGCCTCCGACGAAGCGTCATACGTCAATGGCCACACGTTGAGCGTCAACGGGGGCGTGGCTTAGTGTAACAAATGTCACTGAACGGACTGAATGAGCGGGGTAGTTTTGTAGAAACACTAAACAAACCAGCCCCATGAGGAATCTATTGAAATCCCTATTCGGAGGTACCAACACCAACGATTTAAAAGAGAAAGTTGCAGCCGGAGCTATCATTGTGGATGTACGGACCCCCGGAGAATTTGCCGGAGGACATGTTCCAAACGCAAAAAATATTCCGCTGGATGCCTTATCTGCTAAAATGAGTCAGATACAAAGCTGGGACAAACCGGTGGTGGTATGTTGCGCTTCGGGTATGCGCAGTAGCCGGGCCAAGTCGCTGCTCGCGGCGAAGGGAGTCGAGGTATATGATGCTGGTCCCTGGAAAAATCTGGCCTGATAAGAAACCAGAGGTACCTTCTACCAATTCACCACCCCTTTTTCGCCCAAGCCTAATTTTCCCATAAATTTAGAAGAAAAATTGGAGCGCGACGTGAGGTACCTTACGCTTACGCCCACGTAGGGAGCAAAAGGCGGGTGGGTAGAAGTGAGATTTTCCCGCGCGCTATTAAAAGTCCGCAACTGCCGGAAACCTGCCACGCCCGCTTCGGCAGAAATATTGAATACGGTCAACAGATGTAGGTTGGCGGATAGGCCTAATTTGACGTGCTGGTAGTTCTGGCGGCGCAGTATTTTTTCCTCGGCGGTTTGTATCTGAAAACCACCGCTATAGCCGTTGACACCCGCCAGCATGTCCATGCTGAACCATTTGGTCGGATGGTAGTTGACGTCGGCCATGAACGGTAGGAGTGCGGTCGCGCGCCACTGCTTGCCCAGCCGCTGATTGATTCCGAACACGGGAATGACGCGTAATTTTTGGTTATAGGCCAAAATAGACCCATACACGATCTGGCTCCGTAGCCCAATAATCCGCATCCGGGCGGCCCCGCCCCATAGGAAAGGTTGCGGCGTAAAAAACGTTTCGTTTGACTCGGTCATACCGATCGCCGCACCGTATACCCACAATTTGTCTTTCACACTTGCCTGCATTCGAATCGCACCCAGCGAAATGGTTTTATAGCCGTTGTCGGGAAAATTTTTCTCGTCCAGGGTAGGCTGCAATTGCGAATATTGGCCAATGAGTACTGTATGTACCGCCCGCAGGTCGAATTTCTTTTTTAAACTGAAACTCCCCTGTACTTCGCTTTGGATGGGTACGATCCCCAGAAAACTGGTGCGTGTCAGCCCGAAATTCTGCGTAGTAGCCGAGTTAGTCGGTACGATATAGCTGGCACTCAGGGTACCATTGGGATAAAAAAGGCGACTAAGACCGAGCTGCTGCGCCTGAGCGCAGGGTACCAGGGCAATTAGTAAAATAGCGAAAAGAACGGGAGTGAATTTCATGCGGGCGAAGTTTGGAATTCCGTAGCCAATAACGTCAAAGATATACGGCTATTGCTTTTCGATACCAAACAGAGTTAGCCGAATTTATCTATTTTTGGCTGTTCACACTGATTTGAAAAACTGTAAAAGCCCCAAGCCTATGGCCGATCGATCCCGATTTCCGACCATTCTTCGTATACCTTCCCTCAAAACACTGACCTATGGCATTGAGCAGGTGGTCCGGCGGTTTCCGTTGGTAGTACTGGTGGCCGCTCTGAAGGCGTACCTGCTTTACAGGTTGATTTCACTACCCGACCACTTTGCGTTTGCGCGGCCCATGTACATTCGTCCCCTGTTGGTCGTGTTTGTAGCTCTACCTCTCTTGCTGAGCCTGCATCTGGTAGCCGAGCGGCGGAAGTGGAGTCGGCTGTGGTTGGCGGCGGGTGCCCTGGGACTACTGGCTCTGCTAGTGGCTTACTTCTTCACCATCAGCCCCGTTCCCATTCAACGCGATTATTACCGCTTCGGGATGTTTCTGGTGAGTGCGCACCTGGTGGTATCGTTTGCACCCTTCGTGGGTTATGACGAACCCAATGGTTTCTGGCGGTTCAACAAAACTATGCTGCTGCAGTTCCTCACCGCCACGCTCTATGCGGGTACCCTGTACATTGGAGTGCTTGTGGCGGTCGAAACCGTCCGATTTCTGTTTTCCTTTGATTTTTCCTATAAGGTTGAATTGTACCTACTGGTATTCATTGGCGGGTTTCTGCACTCGCTTTTTTTTCTGAATGGCTTTCCGGCCCATCTCGAAAACCTGGAAGCGCAGAAAGGCTACTCGGCTGGTGTCAAGCTATTCACGCAGTATGTACTCCTGCCGCTGGAAGTTGTGTACCTGCTGATTTTATACGTCTATACCGCCAAGATCCTTGTCCAATGGCAGCTACCCCAGGGCGGCGTAGCTTACCTCGTTATGGCGTTTTCAGTGGCCGGGATTTTCGCCCTGCTTTTGCTATATCCCATCCGCGACAGCGCCGAGGAACGGTGGATCCGGATTTTCACCAACCGTTTTCACCTGGCTCTTTTTCCGCTGATCGTACTGCTGGGCGTAGCTATTTTCCGCCGTATTTCGGAATACGGCGTCACCGAAAACCGTTACCTCGTGGCGGCGCTGGCCGTATGGCTCACGGGCCTCACGCTCTATTTTTTAATTAGTAAAAAAGACGACATCCGCTGGATTCCGCTTTCGCTCTGCGTGGCCAGTTTTCTGCTGGCGGTAGGTCCGTGGAGTATTTTCAGTTACTCCCGTCAGAATCAGGCGAAACGTTTCGGCGGGCTTTTGGAAAAATACAAACTCCTGGATAGCAGTGGAAAACTTACAGGGAAAGCCACCCTACCTGCCGATGACTATGATCGGCTGATCTCGGGAATACGCTATTTCCGCGACCGAAAAGAGATAGGTACCCTGAGTCCCTTTTTTGCTTCCGTTCCCGAAGACAAGAATCAATCTGCCATTGCGGGTATCATGGAAAAACAGCTGCGTGAAACCGTGAGCGCAAAAACACGGAAATCCGGGCAAGCCGATAATATCCGGTACGCTCTTGCCGGAGGCGATGGAATGTATGGTACCCGCATTCAAGGGTATGATTACCTGCTGGTTTTCGACTTGTATGGTGATGCCGTGCGCGAACAGGATACCTGGAAAGTGGAGGCAGCAGAGCAGGGAGCCAGGCTTATTGTCTCAAAAAATGAAAGAGTAATAACTACTTTGGACATAGCCGCGCGGGTAGCCCAGATCGAGCAACAATATGGAGCCGCCGGATACGAGGTCAGTCCAGACGAACTTACCTTCACTCAGGCTAAGGTACGGGTGTCGCTCAACACCGTTTCGAAGAGTGGCAAACTTTACTCCTATCGAGGCGTATTACTGGGAAAGGACTGAAATTCAAGGGATATATACTTTAAATAGGATTGGTGGCTTTATCAGGTAGCCCATTTCTTGATTTGAAAAGTAAGAATAAGGGCACAGTATTACCTGGCCTTTTTTCCCTTTTACAGCTACCTAATCTCGAAAATCCATGAAACCGATTGTGTTCTGCTTACTCGCCTTCTTCATGATTCACGCCGCTTCCGCCCAAACCAAAACCTTCGCCGAGCAGCTAGGGTACCCGGCGGGCAAAAAGGTAATCATTATGCACGTGGACGACGCAGGCATGTCCTACGACTCCAACGAAGGCGCCCTCAAGGCCATCCACGACGGGGTGGCCACTTCGGTGAGCGTAATGATGCCGTGCGGCTGGGTGCCGGGGTTTGTACATATCCTTAAAAAGTACCCCGAGATCGACGCCGGTCTCCACCTTACACTCACTTCCGAATGGAAAGAGTATCGCTGGGGACCATTGGCCGGTAAGCCCACCGTGAAGGGCCTGGTGGATGCCGAAGGAGCGATGTGGCCCAGTGTGGCCGATGTGGTGAAACACGCTACTGCCGACGAAGTAGAAGCCGAAATCCGCGCCCAACTGGAACGGGCTCGCACGATGGGTTTTGAACCTACCCACCTGGATTCGCACATGGGTACCTTGTTTGCCACGCCGGCCTTCATCGAGCGTTATGTTAAGGTAGGTATGGAGGAAAAAATCCCAGTCATGTTTCCCGGCGGCCATAACACGGCCATTCGGGTGGATGAGCGTATGAACGATGCCATGTTTGCCATGACCCAGACCATCGGTAAACAACTCTGGCAGGCCGGACTACCCGTGCTTGATGACTTGCATAATGTCAGTTACGGTTGGAAACTCCCCGAAGGTACCCCGGCCACGAAAGAAAACCTGCAAAACTTCAAAACCCAGAAGTACATCGAAGGACTGAAAAACCTGAAGCCCGGCCTGACGATGGTCATCATGCACTGTACCGACCCAACGGAGGTTTTTCCCATTATTTCCGGCTCCACCCAAACGCGCGAAGGCGACCTGCTGGCCATGCTAGACCCCAAGTTAAAAGCCTACATCGAAAAGGAAGGCATCATCCTCACCACCTGGCGCGAAGCCATGCAGCGGCGGGGGAAGGTGAAGTAAAAGACAGTATCTTGTTGTTTATGCAGTGCAACGGATAAAGTAAGAGACAATCCCCAAGGTACCCCCTACATCATCGCCATCGTAAAACGATCCATCACCTCACCGGGATGTACCTCCAGGACATTGGCCAGTACCAGTAGCACCAACGTGCGGGAGGCCATGTTTCGGGGAATGCCCACGGTGCTGGCGAACGAATCCACGGTGACGCTCTGCTGCTTGTCGAGAAGCTGCATCAATTGCCTTTCCTTTTCACCGTAGCTGAAGCGCACGTCGCGATTGCGGCGCGTTCGTTTCATAATTTCACGCATCTCGGGGCTAGCCTGTACCGACTTGTCCTTTACCCGTACGTATGATTTTTTTTGCCAAACATGTCGAGCACGGCATGTGGCTTTTCGGTGCTGCGATGGATGTGAAACACCAGCACATCGCGCTCATTGGTGAGCGGCACACGTTCGGTACGGTAGGGGATAGGAGGCGAGCAGTACTTCTGGATGGCCCGCTCCAGGATGTATTCGTCTTCGTCGGCGTATTTCAGGCCCTTGATGGTTTTGTCGTCGCCGATACCGATGAGCAGCTTTCCCCCTCCGGAGTTAGCGAAAGCGACCATTTCGCGGACAATTTTTTCGGGGTGATTGGATTTCAGTTTGAATTCCAGGTTATCACCCTCACCTTGCTTAACCAGCTCTTTAAGCGTTCGCAGGTCCATCAATCGTAGAAATTAGATGGAAGATATGTTTGCTAAATATAGGGACTTTCGTCTTTTTAAAAAAGTAATGTACCTAACTTTTTTTTCTAACAATTATCCCTTCCAAAACGTTTTTTTTCTGACCTTGTCTAGTGGAAAGCTATCAGGGTCTTTCACAATTCCTTAGCTATAACGCATGGATTTAGCAGTTAATATATTACTCATGCTGGGTACCTTCGCTTTTATGGAAGGCTTCGCCTGGTTCACGCACAAGTACATCATGCATGGCATTATGTGGCGCTGGCACGAGTCGCACCATGTGCACCACAAGCACTGGTGGGAGCGTAATGACTGGTTTGGTATTATTTTCGGTATTACCGCCACGGTATTAATCATAGTAGGTTCAGAGGTACCTGCGTGGCGGTTCTTGATGTGGATTGGTTTCGGTATATCGCTATACGGTGTAGCCTATTTCATTTTTCATGATATCATCGTGCATCGCCGTATCAAGGTCAGGTACTCTCCCCGCAGTGCCTACATGAAGCGTATCATGAAGGCACACTACATCCACCATAAAGTACACGAGCGGGATGGAGCCGAAGCCTTCGGGTTTCTATATGCACCCAAAAAGTACGAAGCGAAGCCGTTGAATAAAGCGAAATCAGCAGAAACGGCCTAACAAAAAAGGCGCCCGCAGGCGCCTTCGTGCTGAATCAATATTCGTCTTCGTTGAAGAAGAAATCTTCTTTCGTGGGATAATCGGGCCATATTTCTTCGATGCTTTCGTAGGGTTGGCCGTCGTCCTCCAATTCCTGCAGGTTTTCAACTACCTCCAGTGGGGCTCCGGTACGAATGGCAAAGTCAATGAGTTCGTCCTTGGTAGCTGGCCAGGGGGCATCTTCCAGATATGATGCAAGTTCTAGTGTCCAGTACATAATGTAAAATAGGATTAAATTGTTGGATTCTTTTTTTGGAGTGCAAAAGTAAAAAGATTTGCTTCTCTCGGTAATTTTTAACAGTATTTTTAATAAAAAATTTTTGTTTCTGTTTTTTTTTTTTCTATTGTACTATATAGTATTGACTTTCAATGAATTAAAAAATAATAGAAACCTTAATTTTGTGGCAACCTTTGTCCAAAACAGGCCAACTACGCCGACGAACCCACTGAATTTTTGTAATATTCACCCCTGATTTCCCATACCTGTTCCGAATGACTGTCGAAGTATGTGCCTATTCCCTCGAATCCTGCCTGAACGCGCAGGAAGCGGGTGCCGTCCGCGTGGAGCTATGTGGTGGCCTGGGGGAGGGAGGTACCACCCCAAGTGCGGGCCTTATTGCTGCCGTACGTGAACACATCAGTATTGCTCTCTACGTCATGATCCGCCCCCGTGGGGGCGATTTTGTGTATGATGAAAAGGAACTGGAGGTCATGCGCCGGGATATTGATATCGCACGTTCAATGGGAGCCGATGGCGTAGTGTTGGGTATCCTCCTGTCGGACGGAACCGTAGATGTGAATCGTACCCGCACTTTAGTGCAGTATGCCCACCCTATGGGTGTAACATTTCACCGGGCCTTCGACCTCACGCCCGATCCACTAAAAGCACTGGAAGCTATCATCGAAACTGGGGCCGAGCGGATTTTGACCTCGGGGCAGCAATCTACAGCTCCGCAAGGGGTACCCTTGTTAGCGCAACTCGTTCAACGGGCGGGTGATAGAATCGAAATCATGGCCGGCGGCGGTGTGTCGGCTGATAGTGGGCCACTTCTGGCGGGCATCGGTATTCATGCGTTGCACCTGACAGGGAAGGCCTTCCGGCCGGGCCAGCAGACCTATTTCCCAGATGGTATTTCGATGGCGGGGGAAATCCCGGATGAACATAGCATCATGTACAGTGATCCGGATCGCATTGCGGCGTTGCTTCGTGCTGTTTCCTGATCTTTCTCATCTCAGTTAGTATTGAAAAGAGTAGCAAGCTCGTATTCCCTACTTATAAAGTACCTCTGCCTAGTAAACCCTTACCCACCTATGAAGTTTGTAAAAGCAATCGCCAGCGTGCTGCTCGTCGTTGGATTTGTGTATGCCTTAAGTAGCCCCTGGGGACCAGTGCCTGCCCTGGGTCCTTTCATAAGTCCCTATACCGGATTTTGGCAGAATGGGGATATTCCTTTGTTTTCTCGCATCAACGATCCCGACTTTGCCCTCGATAGCCTGCGTGAAGACGTTACTATCCGGTTCGACGACGTGGGCGTCCCGCACATTTTTGCACAAAATAACTACGATCTGTATTATGCTCAGGGGTACCTAACCGCCCGCGACCGGCTGTGGCAGATGGACTTGCAGACGCGGGCGGCGGCGGGTCGGCTCTCAGAGGTATTGGGTGCCCGTACCGTGGCCATGGATCGCCGAAGCCGCCGTATGGGCATGGGCTACGGGGCTGAGGTAAACCTAAAGATGGCCATGAGTGATCCCATTAGCCGCGAGGCTCTGCTAGGCTATACGGCCGGGATCAATGCCTACATCGATCAGCTTCCAGCCCGCAGCCTACCCATCGAGTATAAACTGCTGGGCTATGAACCCGAAGCCTGGACTCCGCTCAAATGCATGTACATGCTGGAACAAATGACTTTGACGCTCGCCGGTGGCGGCGATGAGGTAGCCATGTCCAATCTGCTGAAATCCCTGGGCAAAGAAACCATGGAGCAGGTATTTCCCGACTACCCCATGCTGATGGAAAGTCCGATTATTCCGGCAGGTACCCCCTGGAACTTTACTCCTCTGCCAATTCCGGCCCCTCCGGTAGAGGTGGAGACGGCAGCGGTGGGTTTCACGGAAAAAAATCAAAAGTCTACTCCCTTTGCCGAACCGATTTATGAAGGCCTAGGAAGTAACAACTGGGCGATCAGTGCCGAAAAATCGGCCACAGGGTACCCCATTCTGGCCAATGACCCCCATCTGGAACTGACACTGCCCTCCATCTGGTACCAGGTACAGCTACACACTCCCGATATGAATGTATACGGCGTTTCATTGCCAGGTATACCCGGCGTAGTAATCGGATTTAACAAAAACGTGGCCTGGGGCGTAACCAATGTCGGTGCCGACGTGCTCGACTACTACCAGATCAAATTTCGGGATACCTCGCGAGCCGAGTACTGGTACGACAACCAATGGCGTAAGACTCGCAAGCGGGAGGAAATTATTACGGTGAAGGGAAGCGATGAGCCGGTTCGGGAAGATGTGGTGTACACCCACCACGGGCCAGTTGTATATCAGGAAAATGAAGGACGCTCCGGACCCGCGCTGGCCGTGCGCTGGATCGGTCATGAGCCGGGTAATAGCTTCCGGGCTTTCTACGAATTGAACATAGCCCGGAACTACGACGACTACCGGCGGGCCCTAACGTACTATGTAGGCCCGGCGCAGAATTTCGTATTTGCCGACAATAGCAAGAATATAGCCATCACAGTCAATGGCAAATTTCCCTTGAAGTGGAACGAACAGGGAAAGTACCTCCTGGACGGAAGCGAGCCAGCCAATGACTGGCAGGGCTGGATACCGGCCGCGCAGAATCCGCACGTAAAAAACCCCCCACGCGGATTCGTGAGTTCGGCCAATCAGTCTTCCACCGATCCTACCTACCCCTACTATATTAACTGGCGTTTTGCTCCATCAGAACGGGCCATCCGGATCAATGAGCGGCTCGCCGCTATGCAACAGGCCACGGCCGATAGTCTGCGCATGCTACAGAACGATAATTTCAGCGTCATGGCCAGAACTATCCTGCCCACCTTGCTTACCTACCTTAAAGGGGTACCCCTCACGGCTTCCCAAAAAGCGGCCTTTCAGAAATTGGAGAGCTGGAACTTGATGAACAATCCAAACGAGATAGCGCCCACGATCTTTGAAGAATGGATCGTCGCGTTGAATACGGCCATATGGAAAGACGAATTTTATTCCGATTCTCTGGCATTCAGGTACCCCACCCGGGACCGTACCCTATACCTTATTTTGAATCAACCTGATATTCACTGGGTAGACAATGCCAAAACGCCTGTGCGGGAAACCATGGCTGATATTATCCATCAGAGCTTCAAAGCTACCCTGGATTCACTTACCGTCCACCACGGCCCCATGAGTCCCGCCTGGCAGTGGGCTACAGTGAAGGACACGGAGATTCTTCACCTGAGTCGCGCCCTTAAACCCTTCAATGCCCCCCGATCAAAAATGGTGGAGGCGGAAGCATTGTCAACGCCACCACGCACCACCACGGTCCTTCGTGGCGCATGGTGGTGGAGCTGGGGCCGGAACCCCGGGCTTATGGGCTTTATCCGGGCGGGCAATCGGGCAATCCTTCCAGCCCATTGTATATGAACATGCTTGGAAAGTGGGAAAAAGGAGAACTCAACGAGTTGATTTATCTAAAATCGCCGGAGGAGCAGAGTCCCCGCCTGACCACTACCTGGACTTTAACCAAGAAATAAGCTATGCGTGTTGTTTATAATTATCTCATTATTCTGGTGGCCACCGCCGTATTACAACTATTTCTGCCCTGGTGGATGATCGTGCTGGTACCTTTCGTAGTGTGTCTGTGGCGTTCCCATCATCCTGGCAGCGCCTATGCGGTCAGCCTGGCGGCGGTATCGACGGTATGGCTGGCCTACACCACATTCATTCATAACAGTACCCAGGGCAGTATGTCTAACCGGATGGCGGAATTGTTCTTCCTGCCCAACGGTGTGGTACTGCTTATAATAGTATCGCTGGTAAGCGGATTCGTGGCGGGATTCGCCGGGATGGCAGGCTACTACGTACGTCAGCTTTTTGGGAAAGGAACGGCCGGAGTAGAGCCAGAACTGCACTCCCGCAAATTTTGACCCGCTGTATAGGGCTTGATTTACAAATTACTATCTTTGCGGCTCCTTGGGGAATAGGCTATTCCCCGGTATCTTATTTTTCATTCATTATTCAACAACGTGAACAACAATACCTCCCTTATCTGGAATGCTATCCTGACTGTAGCCGTGCTCGTGCTATTCTTTTTGCACTTCTCGGGCGGCAAGTCCTCTTCTTTTTCGGGCGCTGACTCCACGGGCGTACAGGGTCGCCGCATCGTGTATGTGCAAGTGGATACCCTTTTGAAAAACTACGCTTTTTTTGACGATACCCGCAAGGAACTCGAAAGCAAGCGTTACCAATTAGAAAACGACCTGGCCAACCGGGGACGTTCACTGGAAAACGAAATTCAGTTTTTCCAACAGAAAGCCCAAACCATGACGCTCGACCAGGCACGTGCCACTGAGGCGCAGCTGGGAAAGAAGCAACAGGATCTGATCGCTTACCGCGACCGCCAGGCGCAAACCTTGGCACAGCAGGAAGCGGATAAGAACAATGAACTGTACGATTTGATTTATAAATACATCGAGAAGTACAACAAGGATAACGAGTATGAGTACGTACTGGGCTACTCGAAAGGTGGCGGTATTTTGTTTGCCAATTCAGATCTTAATGTGACCCAGAAAATACTGGATGGCCTGAATAACGAATACAAAGAAAAAAGCAAAGCCGGCGAAGCCAAAAAAGATTCGACGGCGAAAAAATAATTTTTAAGCCATTGGCTCAGGGCTGTTCGCTTTTAATATTGAGTAAAACAGAAAAGCCGACCAATTTTGGTCGGCTTTTCTGTTTTAATTAGTTCAGAATAAAGTATTAACCAGCAGCAATTCGCTGAATACCTATCTCCTACCTATACCCGGCTCGATGTAATCTTCGCACCCAGGTACTCGCGGTTCATGCGAGCGATATTTTCCATGGAAATCTCCTTGGGACATTCGGCCGAGCAAGCGCCGGTATTGGTACAGGCCCCAAAGCCTTCGGAATCCATTTGAGCTACCATCTTTTCGGCGCGGATCTTGCGTTCGGCCTGCCCTTGGGGCAGGAGAGCCAATTGCGAAATTTTGGCCGAGGTAAAGAGCATCGCCGAGGCGTTCTTGCAAGCCGCTACACACGCCCCACAACCAATACAGGCCGCCGCCATGAAGGCTTCGTCGGCGTCCTCCTTCGCGATGGGAAGGCTATTGGCGTCCTGGGCATTACCCGTATTAACGGATACGAAGCCGCCAGCCGAAATAATCCGGTCGAAGGCAGAGCGGTCCACAACCAGGTCTTTAACTACCGGAAAGGCTGCCGCCCGCCAGGGTTCCACCACAATTGTGTCGCCGTCGTTGAACGAACGCATGTGCAGCTGGCAGGTAGCTACCCCTTTGAGTGGTCCGTGCGGGCGGCCGTTGATGTGCATTGAGCACATTCCGCAGATTCCCTCGCGACAGTCATGATCAAAAGCGATGGGTTCCTTATTATCGTGCACGAGCTGCTCGTTCAGTACGTCGATCATTTCCAGGAAGGACATGTCCGGCGATATGTTTTGGAGGGAATAGGACTCAAATCCACCCTCGGAATTTTTATTTTTTTGTCTCCACACTTTCAGCGTGAGGTTCATGTTTTCTGCTGACATTTTTTTGGGGGTAAAAGGTTAACGCGGGGCGCCCCACGGCGTCAAAAGTTAACGTAACTTATTCCTCTTGGTATTCTGCGGAATTCTCACTCAACCTTCAACGCATAAACTCATAAACTCTTTACTTATAACTCCGTTGCGCGATCTTGATGTTTTCATATTCGAGTTCTTCCTTGTGAAGCTCCCAATCACTGTCGCCTTTATATTCCCAGGCCGACACGTACATGTAGTTTTCGTCGTCGCGCAGGGCTTCACCCTCTTCGGTTTGGTACTCCTCGCGGAAGTGACCGCCGCATGATTCGTTACGGTCCAGAGCATCCTGGCACATGAGTTCGCCCAGTTCCATAAAGTCGGCTACCCGGCTGGCTTTGTCCAGTTCGGGATTCAGTTCATCGGCCGACCCCATCACCCGTACATCTTCCCAAAACCGCTTGCGCAGAGCCCTGATTTCCATAATGGCATCCTGCAGGTCTTTGGCATTACGGGCCATACCGCACTTGTCCCACATGATTTTACCCAACTCGCGGTGGAAATGTTCGGGAGAGGTTTTTCCCTGTACCGATAATAGCTTGGAGATTTTGTCTTTCACATCCTTCTCCGCCTGCACAAATGCCTCATGGTCGGTCGGGATGGCACCGGTACGGATTTCTCCGGCCAGGTAGGCGCCGATGGTGTAGGGTACTACAAAGTAGCCGTCAGCCAGCCCCTGCATCAGCGCCGAAGCGCCCAGGCGGTTGGCTCCGTGGTCGGAGAAGTTGGCTTCGCCCAGAGCATACAGGCCCGGCACGGTGGTCATCAGATTGTAATCTACCCACAAACCGCCCATGGTGTAGTGTACCGCCGGATAAATCCGCATAGGTACCTCATAGGGATCTTCGCCGGTAATCTGCTTGTACATATCGAACAGGTTGCCGTATTTTTCTTTTACGACCTCCTTGCCCAGTTCCCTGATTTGTTCTTCCGAGGGGTTGTCTATGTTGTTTTTATTGGCTTCCGCGTGGCCGTAGCGGTTGATGGCCGAAGCATAGTCGAGATAAACTGCCATTTTGGAAGGTCCTACCCCATAGCCTGCGTCGCAACGCTCCTTGGCGGCACGCGAGGCAATGTCGCGGGGCACCAGGTTGCCGAAGGCGGGATAGCGGCGTTCCAGGTAGTAATCGCGCTCGGCTTCGGGAATTTGATTGGCCGGGCGGTTATCGTCTTGTTTTTTGGGTACCCAAATACGCCCGTCGTTCCGGAGCGATTCCGACATCAGGGTGAGTTTCGACTGATGTTCGCCCGATACGGGAATACAGGTAGGGTGGATTTGGGTAAAGCAGGGGTTGCCAAAAAAAGCGCCGCGTCGGTGCGCGCGCCACGCCGCCGTTACATTGCAGCCCATGGCGTTGGTCGATAGGTAAAATACGTTGCCGTAGCCGCCTGAACAAAGCAACACCGCGTGCCCCGAATGGCGTTCGATCTCGCCCGTGACCAGGTTGCGGGCGATGATCCCCCGGCATTTACCATCAATTTTTACCACATCCAGCATTTCGTGGCGCGTATACAGCTGTACGGCTCCGATACCTACCTGCCGTTGCAGGGCCGAATAGGCACCGAGCAAAAGTTGTTGGCCAGTTTGGCCGGCAGCGTAAAACGTCCGCTGCACCTGCACTCCACCAAAGGAGCGGTTGGAAAGCAAGCCGCCATACTCCCGGGCAAAGGGTACCCCCTGGGCCACACATTGGTCAATGATGCTACCCGATACTTCGGACAGACGGTACACATTCGCTTCCCGCGAGCGGTAGTCGCCCCCTTTGACGGTATCATAAAAAAGCCGGTAGATGGAGTCGCCGTCGTTCTGATAGTTCTTGGCCGCATTGATGCCGCCCTGGGCCGCGATGGAGTGGGCCCGACGGGGAGAATCCTGGAAACAGAAGGCTTTGACCTGATAACCCATTTCAGCCAGGGAAGCCGCCGCTGAAGCCCCGGCCAGGCCGGTACCTACCACTATCACTTCGATGCGCCGCTTATTGGACGGGTTTACCAGGGGTACGGACGATTTATACTTGGTCCACTTACTTTCCAGTGGCCCGGCCGGGATTTTAGAATCCAATTTTGGTGAAGTTGACATATTGCTCTTGTTTGGAAAAGCAAATTGAAAGTTGAAAAATGAAAATTGAAAGTGAGACTATTAATTTCATTTTCAATTTTCATTTTCAATTTTCAACTGACTAGAGTTGTTTTAAGTAAAAATATACCGGCATAGCCGCAAAGGCTATCGGAATGATGATGGCAAATAGCCATACTCCCAGAAAATTAAAGAGCGGATTGTACTTAGGGTGATTGGCCCCTAGCGTTTGCCAGGCCGAACGGAATCCGTGCACCAGGTGAAAGGACACCGCCGCCATACTCAGTACGTAGAACAGCACCAGCAGGGGGTTGGAAAAAGAAGACTCCGCTTCGCGGTAGAGGTCTTTCACAATGACGGTCTTGCTCTGATTGTCGTCGCTCAGACGTTCCTCCATCTTGCTGTTGAGGATAAAACCATCGGGCATCTGCCTGGTTTGAAGGATGGTACCTTCGGACAAGTCGATGGTGTACTCTTTGAAAGGTAGGTGGCCAAACTTGTATTCGTACCAGAAATCGCCCATATGTACCACCAGGTACACCAACAGAATGGTACCCAGAATGCCCATGTTCCGGCTGGCCCAGGTACTTTGATTATTGACCGTAGCGTACCCTTTTTTTCCACGCGCCTGACGGTTTTTGTAAGCCAGGTAAAGGCCGTCGAACGCATGAATCAGAATGAATGCATACAGACCGTACGAGATTGTTTTGATGAACGGATTGGTGGTCATGAAAACCGTATACGTATTGAACGATAGCCCCTGATCGGGCTTGAAAAGCTGCAGATTACCCGTTACGTGTACAATGAGAAAAGTGCATAGAAAAAGGCCCGTAAGAGCCATAATTAACTTTTTACCGATGGAACTTGATAACGTTTGTGTTAGCCACGACATAGCAAAACGCGTTAGAATTGAGTGCAAAAATTAGATGGTACTATAACCTTTCAAAGGTACGGGACAAACGTATCCGACACAATAAAAGGCTTTCTATTTTGCACGAAAGCGATCAATTTATAATGATTTTAAGATTTTGAATGCTAACCGTCTGTTTGAAATATTTGTTTTGATTTGTAGCTCTGATGAAAATTCCGAATTCGGAAAAAATGGGTACATTCACTTTTGAAAAAACGGACGAGTACATATTTTTTTCTTTCTTTTTCGTTCAAGGTAATATTGATTCAGTTAAGCAGCCCTAATTCATGCGCCCACTAATACGCTCGATATTTTTTTTCCTATCCCTGATTCTGTCTGTATACGAGGCCCGAGCCACGCACGTGCGAGCCGGCGAGATTACGGCCAAGCGGATATCAAGCACCTCGCTGACCTATGAAATCACCTTCACCGGCTATTTTGATATTCAAAATGGGAAACCGGCCGCTGATGCGCAGGTGGATGTCGAGTTCTTCATTGGGAGCGTCGGTCCCTTCAAGGTACCCCGCAAAATGCCCATCACCGATATTGGGAACAACACCACGCGGAACGAATATACGTTTACCTATACCTTTCCCGCGCCCGGACGGTTCGAGATTTCCACCAACCTCGATAAGCGCAATAACAATGTGCTGAACATTGGCCCGCCCCCTACGCAGGAGCTTAGCTTTTATGTAAAAAGTACCCTCGTCATCAATGCCAGCCTGGGCCAGAACCGTACGCCGGTGTTGCTGAATGCTCCGATTGACCTGGCTGCGGTGGGACAAAAATACATTCACAACCCGAATGCCTACGATGCCGACGGCGATAGCCTGGCGTACCGCCTGGTGGTGCCGCAGCAAGGCGTGCCGGGTCGTCCGGGCGGTACGAATGTGCAATACATGGACCCTAACCGGGTTCAGCTGCCAGGCTCCACGTCGCCGGGCATGACGGAGGACGGACAAATTCCGGCGACTTTTGGGATCGATGCCATAACAGGCGACCTTAGCTGGGATTCGCCATCGATTCCGGGCTACTACAACGTGGCTTTTGTCGTGGAAGAATGGCGTAACGGAATCAAAATTGGGGAGATTGTACGGGATATGCAGATTATCGTCGTAGAGGCCCGCAACGATCGGCCTAAGCTCGACTCGATCCCCGATCTGTGCGTGGAGGCGGGTACCCTCATTCAGCAGGTGATTAAAGCGACTGACAAGAACGGAGACCGTCTGATTCTGACCACCAGCGGTGGGGTGTACCGTACTGACCTGATTGATCCGCAGGTAGCCCAATTTATCGCCAATCAGCCCAATCCGCTGGGTGAGGCAGGAGGTGTATTCCGTTGGCAGACCAGTTGTGACCACATCCGGTTAGAGCCTTACGATGTACTTTTCAAGGTGGAAGATAACGCCGGGCCGAATTTTCCAAATCCGTCGCTCTTCCGGAAACTCGTGGATATCAAGACCTTCCGAATACGGGTGTACGGTCCCCGCCCACAAAACCTGCAGGCTACTCCTACCGCGGATGCTTCGGGCCGGGCCTTCCGTCTCACCTGGAATAATTACCAGTGCCAGGTCCCCGGTGCTCAGGTAGTTATCTATCGAAAAGAAGGATGTTCTGACTACCAGGCCGATGCCTGTCAGCCCGGCCTACCTCCCGGCCTGGGCTATATAGAAGTAGGCCGCGTACCCGTAGGCACGAATGCCTTTGTGGACAATAACAATGCGCAGGGACTGCGGCGTGGCGTGAAATATAGCTACCGCCTCGTAGTGGAATTCCCGCGGCCCGGTGCCAACATCGACGAACCGGGCTACCTCAACGGCGGGGGCAGTAGCTTGCCTTCGGCAGAATTCTGTCTGGATCTGCCCCTACTGGTACCTGTCATTACCAACGTGACCGTAGATTCGACCAGCACCACCAGCGGGATCATCACCGTGAAATGGACGCGCCCAATCGGCGTAGATCCGGCTACTTTGGAAGGGCCTTCGCAATACCGGCTTTTCCGCGCCACGGGCCTTACCGGTACTAACTTTACGCTTGTGGCTACAATAAACACAACCTTGCAGCCCGGCCAGCCCGACACACTGTTTGTGGATAAGGATCTGAATACGACAGCTAATGCGTACCGCTATCAGCTGGAATACTATTTCACGCAGAATGGTACCCTCGTCAAGCTGGATACCAGTGAACCCGCCAGCAGCGTCCGTCTGGAGCAGGGACAGGCCCAATCGCGGCAGGTCAGGCTGCAATGGGAGGCTAACGTACCCTGGATGAATACCAACCAGCGTCATAGGGTTTACCGGGAAAATCCGGGTAGGCCAGGTACTTACAACCAGATTGCCGAAGTAGCCGTGCAAGGTCCCCAGACATTCACCTACCTCGACGACGGTACCGATAAATATACTGCCGATGGTACCGTGAATGTGACACTGTCCGCCGACTCGGTGTACTGCTATCGGGTAGAGACGGTAGGTACCTACGGTAACGAGCGGATCAAACCCGCCATCCTGCTGAACTTCTCGCAGAAGATTTGCGTGGCACCACTTGATACCATCAAGCCCTGTCCGCCCGTGTTGAGCCTGGATACGCTGGATTGCAGCCAGATAGCGCCCGACGAATATTGCAATCAGACAACTTTTACCAATAATCTGTCGTGGGTGTATCCGGCCAAAAATGCACAGGGTAACGATTGTGACCCTAATGTAGTGAGCTACAATATATACTACGCCCGTTATGCCGATGAAACCCCGGCGTTGCTCACGTCCGTGTTGCCTCCACCTACCCCCCGGCAACTACGTATGCTCACTCCGGCCTCAGTTCCTTTGCGGGATGCTACTACGTGACGGCGGTGAACCGCTATGGCAATGAAAGTGCGCCGAGTAACCTGGTATGCAAGGACAACTGTCCCCAGTTTGCCCTGCCCAATGTGTTTACTCCGAATGGCGATGGGAAAAACGATACTTTCAAGCCACTGAACTGCCCTACCTTTATAGAAACTGTTACGTTCAGAGTCTACAATCGCTGGGGGGTAAAAGTGTTTGAAACGACCGATCTGGACATTAACTGGAACGGCAAGACCACCGGCGGACAGGACGCCGCTGCTGGCCAGTACTACTATGAAGCCAGCGTGACCTTCGAATCGGTCGTCAGGCCGGGGCAACCCCTGATCCTGAAAGGCTGGATTCAATTGCTGCGCTGATGAATGTGGTATATTTTGATGGCGTGTGTAATCTGTGCAATAGCGCCGTCAATTTCTTGATTGATCGGGACAAGAAAGGGAGGCTAAAATTTGCCTCCCTGCAATCCGAAGCCGGCAAAGTAGTACTCCAACGTTTGGGTCTTCTCGCGCAGGACTACGACAGTTTTATTCTATTAGTGAACGGGAAACCCTACCAGAAATCGGAGGCCGCGGTGGAAGTAATGAAACTACTGGGCGGAGGGTGGTCGCTCCTGTATGGTTTCAGAATAATACCCCGTGCCTGGCGCGATTGGCTCTATACCCGCATAGCCCAAAATAGGTACCGCTGGTTTGGCAAACGTACGGAATGCCGCCTGCCTACCCCCCAATTACGCGCTCGTTTTCTGTGAACCAATTTGGGGGGGTATTTGATAGAATAGGAGAATAATGCTTTATTGGCCTTGTTAGCTCGTATCGTTTCCAAAAATGGGACAGTTAACATTCGATCTATTCACTTATCCTATCATCGTACGGGCCGCTCCGGCGTAACGGACCCCGTCACAATTAACACGTAATATGAAGGCATACGTTTTTCCCGGCCAGGGATCTCAATTCAAAGGTATGGGTGCGGACTTATACCAATCTTCATCTCAGGCTCAGCATCTCTTCGAACAGGCCAATAAAATCCTGGACTTCGAGCTTACCCGGATCATGTTTGAAGGTACGGATGAAGAACTCAAACAGACTAACGTAACCCAACCCGCCATATTTCTGCATTCCGTGGTACTGGCTACCGTGACGCCCAATTTTGACCCCGCCATGGTAGCAGGCCACTCTCTGGGTGAATTCTCCGCCCTGGTGGCGGCGGGAGGACTATCTTTTGAGGATGGCCTGAAACTGGTAGCTCAGCGCGCTGATGCCATGCAGAAAGCCTGTGAAATACAGCCTTCTACGATGGCGGCCATTCTGGGGCTTCCTGATGAAGTCATAGAAGAGGTGTGCGCTTCGATTAAAGACGAAATCATCGTTCCGGCCAACTATAATTGTCCGGGCCAGGTTGTTATTTCGGGTACCATGGAGGGTATCCGGATCGCATGCGAAAAATTGAAAGAGGCCGGTGCTAAGCGCGCACTACCATTGCCGGTCGGCGGCGCGTTTCATTCGCCCCTCATGGAGCCTGCCCGCGAGGAATTAGCGAAGGCCATTGAGCAAACCCGCTTACAACCTCCCCGTTGCCCGATTTACCAAAACGTTACGGCTTGTCCCTCAACCGATATTGACTCGATCAAGACCAATCTGATTGCCCAACTCACGGCCCCCGTTCGCTGGACCCAATCCGTCGAGAGAATGGTAGCCGACGGTGCTACTTCTTTCGTTGAGTGTGGACCCGGAAAAGTACTACAGGGTTTGGTGCGAAAGATAGCCAGCGAGGTGGAAACCGCAGGTCTGTAATTTTTTTCAGGTATTACTTGACACAGAATACCATTCCCCTTACTTTTGCACCACCATTTCAGGATTGGCAGGTGGTGTAAAGGTAGCACAGGAGATTTTGGTTCTCTTAGTCAGGGTTCGAATCCTTGCCCGCCAACAGAAGGTAAAGTCTCATTCCCTATGGATGGGACTTTTTTTATGACCTTATGCGACAAGTTTAAACTTCCACTTGAAAAGTCGCAAAGAAGGATAGGGATAACGCAACGCTGAAGATCTAATCCACATCCGGAAAGTGTGACTTTTTTTTAACCTGGTTAATTTTAGTAACTTTTTTTCTAAAATTAATTATACAAGTTAACATTTTCCGTATATTGGACACCGAATTGATAATATTCCCGTAACACGCCGTAAGTCTTACGACTTCCCGTTTACTGCTTAGACATTAAGCAAGCCTTTTAGCTAATTTATATAACCACTTTATAACCGCTTTGTTGCTGAGTAACTCGGCACTGGCAAGTGGTACAATATTGATATTTTGTAAATAATATTCCCTTCTAATTTGCTCCAATTATTCATTCTATACACCCCTAAAACTAAAAAGTAAAATGGCTACACAGGCAAAAGTAAAAAAGCGTGATCGCGAACGTACCAAAGGCAAGATTCTGAAAGCCGTTGGTGAGGTGATTGAAAAATACGGCACCGAAAAAGTGGGGGTCAATCTGATCGCCCGCGAAGCAGGTGTTAACAAAGTGCTCATCTACCGGTATTTCGGAGGAGTCGACGGCCTGATGGAACAATATGTAAAAACCGGACAGTACACCTCTACTTCCAGCCTGGAGTATATTGAAAACCTTCCGATTCCTGCCCCCGAAGATCGGGCCAAGATGTGGGCCGATGTACTTACGAAAGGATTAGCCGATTTGCGGGAGCGTAAGGCTACGCGTGACCTGATTCGCTGGGAAATTGGAGCGGGCAAGCCCGTAATGACCGATGCCCGCAACGACTCTAGTATGAAGATGTATGAAAAAATAGGTGAATTACCCAATTATCCCAATACCAGCCCCATGCTGGCCATTTTGATTGGCGGAATGTACCATCTGGCAGTTTCAGCCGATTACCGGGATAAATTTGCCACTGTGGATTTACAGTCGGAAGAAGACTGGAAACGGCTTGAGCAAACCATGAAAGACATCATCATGGCTTTGGATAAGAAATAAGCAATCAGTCTCTTAGTAGAGCCCTTTTCTGAGTATCAGAAAAGGGCTTTTTTGTACATTGCTATCCACAACTCCTATATTTGCCCCAGCCAGCCGGAAAGTGGTGGTGTTTGTTGAAGTAAAGACTATGAGCGTACTTAAAAAACTGGCTGGTGAAACCGCGACATATGGAGTCAGCACCATGCTGGGGCGGTTGCTGAACTATCTGCTGGTGTTCCTGTATACCCAGTTCGATCCGGCACTGTTGGCCGTACAGGCGCAACTGTACGCGTACGCCGGTTTCTTTTTTATCATCTATACCTTCGGGATGGAAACGTCCTTCTTTCGCTTTGCTAGGAAAGAAGGAGACAAACAGGCTTACTACAATCTTATTTTAAGTGCGGTGATCGTGGTCAGCATAGTGATTTCGACCCTGCTCATCCTTTTTGCCGAACCCGTGGCCCGCCTGATCGAGTATCCCGAGGAAGTAACTTTGGTACGATGGATGGCGATCATAATGGCTACGGACGGAATCATGGCCATTCCTTTTGCGCGGCTTCGACTGGAGGGCAAGGCCAAAAAATTCGTACGAGTACGAATCATCAATATTCTGCTGGTCATTGGCCTCAATGTATTCTTCCTGGTTTTCTGTCGGGCTATTTATGATGGGGAGTACCTATCTTCGCTACGACCCCTGGTAGCGCTGATTTACATCCCTGATGTGCCGGCGGCCTACATCGTGCTGGCCAACCTGATTGCCAATCTAACCTTCTTCTGGTTTATGCGACAGGAACTGATGGATTTCCAATTCGTGTGGAACTGGAAGATCTTCCGACCGGTGTGGGTATATGCCTTTCCCATTATGATCATGAATATTGCCGGGGTCACCAACTTGCTTTTTGACCGGATGGCTCTACAATTTCTGTTGCCTGACGGATTTTATCCGGGCCGCACCACGCGGGATGCCATCGGGATTTACAGCCAGACCTTTAAGCTGTCCATTTTTATGAATCTGGCCATTCAGGCTTTCAAATACGCTGCCGAACCTTTTTTCTTTTCGAAAGCCGAGGACAAAAACGCCCCGGAGGTGTTCGCCGATGTGATGAAATGGTTTATAATCATTTGTGTACTCATGGGAGTAGGAATCTGCCTGAACTTGCCCACGCTGGCGGAGATTTTCCTGCGCCGCAAAATCTATCACGAGGGCCTGCCCGTGGTACCCTGGCTATTATTGGGTTTCCTGTTCCTGGGGATTTATTATAACCTGGCAACCTGGTTCAAACTGACTGATAAGACCCAGTACGGTACCTACCTTACCGTGATGGGCGCTTGTATTACGGCGTTGCTCAACATCGTGCTGGTGCCCATCATGGGGTATCTGGGTTGCGCGCTGGCCTTTGCGAGCTCGTCGGTCATCATGACGGCATTGTGCTACGCATTCGGACAGAAATTCTATCCTGTTCCCTACCGGGTAGGTTCAGCATTAGGCTATGTGTTATTGGGAGGCACAGTGGTATTTGGGGCTTCTTTTCTGCCCAGAGCCGGTTTTTGGATAGACTTGGGAGTGGGGTTGATGACATTCTTTTTGTTTGCGGCCATAGTACTGCTCATCGAACGCGACACACTGCCTGTACGATTCAGAAGGTACCTGGGAAAATCAGCCTAGGTACCTTCAGTCGCGCATTTCGCGCAAAAGCTTGTTGGCAAAAATGAATTCCTTCAATTCCTTGACATCGGTATGCAGGATGGCGTTATTATCGCCTTCCCATAGTTTTCGACCTTTGTAAAGAAAGATCACATTGTCGCCGATCTCCATCACCGAATTCATGTCGTGCGTGATGACTACCGTGGTAATCTTATACTCGTCGGTAATCTCCCGAATTAACTCGTCAATTTTCACACCGGTGAGCGGATCAAGACCCGAGTTGGGCTCGTCACAGAAGAGGTACTTGGGGTTCATGACGATGGCACGGGCGATGGCCACCCGCTTTTTCATCCCGCCGCTAATTTCGGAAGGCATCAATTTGCCCGTATTCTCCAGACCTACCCGCTGCAGGCAAAACGCCACCCGGTCGTTCTTTTCATCCGGAGGCATCGAGGTAAGCATATCCAAAGGAAACTGGACGTTCTGATGGACCGTCTGAGAATCGAATAAAGCCCCTCCCTGAAACAAGACCCCCATTTCGCGGCGGATCGCCTGCTGTCCTTCCTTGTCACTCTGGTAAAAACTGCGGCCATTGTACAGGATGCTGCCCGAATCGGGCCTGACAAGCCCAATGGTACATTTAAGAAGCACACTTTTACCCGTACCGCTGCCGCCGATGATCAGATTGGTTTCGCCCTGCCGTAGCTCACAGCTGATTCCCTTTAATACATCATTGTCGCCGAATGACTTGACGATATCTTTTATCTCAATCATGGCTTTACAGGAAAAGTTGGGCAAGAAGGTAATCCGCCGCCAGCACGGCAATGCAGCTATTGGTTACGGCTTGTGTGCTCGACTGCCCTACCTCCAGGGCCCCACCTTTGGTAAAGTACCCTTTATAGGCCGAAACCGTGGCTATCAAAAAGCCGAAGACAAAAGGTTTCACACACATGAAGAAGATATTGAAGGGTACGAATGAGTCGCGGATGCCGTACACATAGTCGCGCGGTGAGACGGCGCCGGTGAGGGTACCTGCCAGGTATCCGCCCAGAATCCCCAGGAAAGCCGCCAGTACCACCAGCATCGGAAACATAACCATCGCGGCCAGTACCTTAGGCAGGATCAGGTAGGAAGCAGAATTGATCCCCATTACTTCCAGGGCATCCACCTGCTCCGTGATCCGCATGGTACCTAGCTCCCCGGCAATATTGGAGCCGACTTTCCCGGCCAGCACAATGCAGGTAATGGTAGGGGCCAGTTCCAGAATCACCATGTCGCGCACCACCAGGGCAACGGTAGAAACCGGAATGATAGGACTGACCAGATTGTAGGCCGTTTGGATGCAGGATACCGCGCCAATAAAAATAGAAACGATGGAAACGATCAATACCGAGCTAACGCCAATCCCCACGCATTCTTCTATGAACCGCCGCCAATAGACCCTCATCCTTTCGCGCCGGGTAAAGAGCGTTCCTAAAAAAATGAAGTATTTTCCGATGGTGGCCATGCTATCTGAGCGGTATTCGATAATTTCGGCTGAAAATTAGAAAAAATTGACCCAAAGTAAAAAATGAATCCACTAGCCGTCATTACCGGTGCTACCAAGGGAATTGGCCGGGCTGCCGCCGAGCGTTTTTTGGAAGGGGGCTTCGACGTGGTTACCTGCGCCCGGCAAAGGGACACGCTGGAAAGTTTTCGTGAGGCCGCCCAGGCGCGTTATGCTAATTCTTCACTTTTGATTCATCAGGCCGATCTGTCGGTGCGTTCCGACACCGATCACTTCGTGGACTACGTCAACTCCCTCAATCGCCCCGTGGCGCTGCTGGTCAATAACACGGGTGTATTCGTACCCGGTCAACTGCACACAGAACCCGCTGGCATACTCGAACGTTCCATCGAAACCAATGTTTACAGTGCCTACCACGTAACAAGGGGTTTGTTGCCGGGCATGATCGCCCGGCAGGAAGGACATATCTTTAACATTTGTTCTACGGCCAGTATCATGGCCTATCCGAACGGAGGCTCTTACAGCGTCTCCAAATTTGCGCTATATGGGATGACCAAGGTCTTTCGTGAAGAACTCAAGCCGCTGGGCATCAAAGTGACTGCCCTGTTGCCGGGGGCTACTCTTACTGAAAGTTGGGCAGGGACAGAATTGCCCGAATCGCGTTTTATGAAGGCCCAAGACATCGCCGAGAGCATCTGGTCGGCTTATCATCTGTCGTCTTCAGCGGTGGTCGAAGAAATTATCCTGCGTCCCCAAGCCGGGGATATTGGGTAAAATTAGGCGGATTGGAGTATAAATGCCTAACTTTCCGGTTTGAAACAGTACCAACCTTTACCTCATCATTTATAATTATTCATGGAACAGTACCTCGGCATAGACGTAGGCGGCACCAACGTAAAAATGGGAATCGTAGACGCTACTGATGGAAGGATTTCAAACTTTTACAGCCATGACACCGCCAGCTGGCGCAAATCGGGCCACTTTGTCGAGCGTCTGGGCGATGCCATTGCCCTGCAGCTACTGGAGCACCCCCACGTCAAACGTACCGGAATCGGGGTACCTGGCCTGATTACCCGTGACCGCAGCACCCTGATCGAGATCACTGCCATACCCGAAATCGATGGTATCCGTATTATTCCCGAACTGAGCACCCGTTTTCCCGGCCATACCTTTTATCTGGAGAATGATGCCAATGCGGCCGCATTGGGTGAATACTACTTTGGCGAAGAAAAACTTCCCGAGGACTATATTTTTGTTACGCTGGGTACCGGCATCGGCGGCGCGGCTATCATTGATAAGAAAGTATTCAAAGGTGGAGGCGGCAATGCCATGGAGCCAGGTCACGTACCTTCCCGACATGGCCGCGTTCTGGAGCGTAATATCGGAAAGGTTGAATTGCTGCACATGGCCAATGAAATGAGAGCTGCCTACAAAGGTGAAACTCAACTACCCAAAGACGGTACCATCTCTACAACAGGTCTGGTGGCCGCCGCCGCTGAAAACGATGAGCTGGCTATGCGTGTTTTTGACGAAATGGGTGCCATGCTCGGCGATGGCCTGGTAGCCATGATTCGGATCCTGGATATCACGACCATCCTGATCGGAGGCGGTATTTCGGCGTCTTTTGACTTTATTATGCCTTCGGTAAAGCGCCAGCTCGACTACTGGCTCACGCCCCACTACTTGAAAAATCTGGTGGTCAAACGGGCTACTTTGGCCAATGATGCGGGTTTGCTCGGAGCCGCTTCGCTATGCTTCGAATGATTTTCGGTAATGGTGAGCTATCTGCCTACATGAAATTTACTTCCGGGGACAGTTGTATGCCGAATTTATCTTCTACCGAATTCTGTATTTTGTAGGCTAACGCTTTGATTTGCTGGCCGGCGCCAGTACCGTAATGTACTAGCACCAGCGCCTGCCGGTCGTGAACCCCCACAGACCCTTCGCGGTGGCCTTTCCAGCCGGCCTGCTCAATGAGCCACCCGGCGGGTACCTTTACTATCTCTCCGTTCACGGGGTAGCCAGGCAGGTTTGGGTATTGGGCCTTAAGTACCTCAAAAGCCGCTCGGGGAATTTCGGGATTCTTAAAAAAACTTCCCGCGTTACCAATCTGCGCCGGATCGGGTAATTTGCTCTGACGAATTTGTATCACCGCATCACTAACTGCGCGTAGTGAAAGTTCGCGGATGTCCATGGCTTCCAAGGTTTTTTGAATATCGCCATATGTGACATGAAAATCAGGTATTTTCTGTAAACGGAGCGTCACCGAAGTAATGATGTAGCGGTCTTTCATACTCCGCTTGAATACGCTTTCCCGGTATCCGAAGGCACAGGCAGGGCCGTCAAATATTTGAATGGTACCGGTTGCGATTTCTACGGCTTCCAGTTCTTCAAATACGTCTTTGATTTCTACCCCGTAGGCGCCAATGTTTTGCATCGGTGCCGCGCCCACGGTACCGGGAATCAGGGAGAGGTTTTCTACACCGGCAAACTCGTTTTCGACGCAGTATAGTACAAACTGATGCCAGCTCTCGCCGGCCCCTGCCCGTAGCCATACATGTTGAGTATCTTCACGGACTTGTTCTATTCCCTTGATGGCGATCTGAATGACCAGTGCATTCACATCCTGAGTAAGCAGCACATTGCTGCCATCACCCAAAATCCATTTGGGAAGCGCTTCCCATTGCGGATCGCGCAACAGTTCCTGCAGCTGTTCCACCGAGGTAATGGAAACAAAATAACGAGCCCGGACATCGAAGCCGAAGGTGTTGTAAGGACGCAGTGAGACGTTTTGCTGAATTTCCATGCGTGAGTCGAAAAAATGCAAAGGTAGCCAATCCTCGACCACATGTGCTAAATGGGCGCATTTATTCGTTTTTTGGTTATGTTTGTGCCATAATCCTGAATAGTCTACTCCATGATAGCTGACAAGTATAGTATTCTGATCTTTCTGGTAACAGGAATCGTGGCGGGATCAGGATGTACAAAAAAGACGGTATCAAATGCTTCAAAAGACCGTTATGAAGCAGAACTGAGCAAAGTGAGGCCCCACTATACTTACGTAGAACCTGTCATTGAGAAACCGAAAGAAACGGAAAAGAAGGATCCACCGCCACGCTACCGACCTTCCAAAACGGAAGAACCCCTCTACATCAATAAACGGTTGGAGGCTGTGTTGGATACCATGGCTGAGCAGAATCGCGCCATTCGGTATATAAGCGGATTTCGGATTCAACTGTACGTTGGAAACACCCGGCAGGATGCTGATAATGCAAAGTCGTTTGTCTATCAACTTTTCCCGGAGTTGAATCCATACGTGAGTTATTCCCAGCCCTCGTACCGGGTTAAGGCCGGCGACTTCATGTACCGGGCCGACGCGGAAGAGTACCTTGCCCAAATGCGTCAGCAATATCCATCGGCGGTTATCCTGCCCGAACGGGTGGAAATTAAAAAAGGACTGGAAATTAGAGCCTCAGCGGATACACTTAAGTAACCTGATCCCGATTTTATAGAAAAGTAGAGCCGATTTTTCGACACATTCCCTATTTTTGTAGCTTGATCTTTTCACCAAAGGTGCGGTAGCATCCCTCAGAACTATGAAAAAAGCATTGGTTACCGGAATTACCGGACAAGATGGCGCCTACCTCGCCGAACTGCTCCTGAGCAAAGGGTATGAGGTACATGGTATAAAACGCCGGACATCTTTGTTCAATACGCAACGCATTGATCACATCTACGAAGATCCTCACGAAAAAAATATTCGTTTTCACCTGCATTATGGTGATCTGAGCGACTCAACCAATATCATTCGGATCATTCAGGATGTGCAGCCCGACGAAATTTATAACCTTGGGGCTATGTCGCACGTACAGGTGAGTTTTGAGGAGCCTGAATACACTGCCAACGTAGATGGTATCGGAACGCTCCGGATTCTGGAAGCCGTTCGCCTCCTGGGACTGGCCAAAAAGACCAAGATTTACCAGGCTTCTACTTCTGAACTTTATGGACTGGTACAGGAAGTACCTCAATCCGAAACTACGCCTTTCTACCCGCGCTCGCCCTATGCCGTGGCGAAATTGTACGGTTACTGGATTACGGTCAACTACCGTGAGGCGTATGATATGTTCGCAGTGAATGGGATTTTATTCAACCATGAATCACCTCTACGGGGCGAAACGTTTGTAACCCGCAAAATTACCCGGGCCGTAGCCCGCATTGCGCTGGGTTTACAAGATAAGGTGTATTTGGGGAATATGGACGCCCAACGCGACTGGGGTCATGCCAAGGACTACGTTGAAGCCATGTGGTTGATCCTGCAACAGGAAAAAGCCGAGGACTATGTGATTGCTACTGGCCAAACCACCCGGATCAGGGAGTTCGTACGCATGGCTTTTGCGGAGGTAGGTGTAGAGCTGGAGTTTAAAGGTGAAGGCGTTGATGAGAAGGGAGTCGTGGTCAAAAGCAGTAATCCAGAATACCAGCTTGCCGAAGGCAAGGAAGTAGTGGCGATCGATGAGCGGTACTTCCGGCCTACCGAGGTGGAACTGCTGATCGGCGACCCGACCAAGTCTCAAACCAAACTGGGTTGGAAACCAAAGTACGATCTGAAAGCTCTGGTAAATGACATGGTAATGGCCGATTTGGAATTATTTAAGCAAGATAAACTTCTGGAGAACAGCGGCCATCGGGTGCTGAATTATTTTGAATAGAAAACACGGGTGTCTATTCATCTGGAGATACGATAAACCATCAAAAAGCCCGCTACGGATTTCCGTAGCGGGCTTTTTGATGGTCACAAACCTTAGAAATTACATTCTAAATCCGAAAGTATAAACATCGCTGGGTGAATCAGGGTACAATCCTTCGAATTGTACCATCGAGTCGGTCTTACCTGAAAGGGCGTCCTGCAATTCTTTCACCGAACGAACCTGCTTACCATTCACCTTGGTGATGATAAACCCTTCGCTCACACCAGCACGCTGAAGCTTGCCACCGTCGATAGACATTACTTTTACACCACCTTCAATCCGATAGCGGGCCAGACGTTGCTTCTCAGGGGTAGTGAGGTTGTCGAAACTAGCTCCCAAAGCACTCAAGGTAGCCTTACTTTCATCGCGTTTGATCACATCAGATCCACCGGTACGGTTACGAAGTGTCACATCGAAGTCTTTTTCAGAACCGTTACGATTTACGGTAATAGCAACTTTGTCGCCAGGGCGGTGCAGACCGATGGACTGCTGCAACTCAGGAATTGAATTGACCGTGCGGCCGTCCACTTTTACGACAACGTCACCTTTTTTAATACCGGCAGCTTCTCCGGCGCTACCTTCTGTGAAATCACGAACATAAACGCCTTCGTTTACCTTCACACCGTACTCTTCGGCCTTGCGGCTATCCAAATCATCCAGGGCAATTCCAAGGTACCCCCGCTGTACGTTACCGTACTTGATAAGATCGCTCGATACTTTCTTCACAATACCAGCAGGTACCGCAAAAGCGTACCCGGCAAAGCTACCCGTAGGGCTGGCAATAGCCGTGTTGATACCAATCAGTTCACCTTTCAAATTAACCAAAGCGCCACCACTGTTGCCAGGGTTTACTACAGCATCCGTCTGAATGAAAGATTCCAGAGGTGAGTCTCCGTCGTAGTTACCGCTATTGCCGTATTTACGAAGGTACTCCTGGCTAATGATGCCCAGGCCACGGCCTTTGGCGCTCACGATTCCCGCCGTAACGGTCGATTCCAAATTAAAGGGATTTCCTACGGCTACTACCCATTCGCCCACCTTGGCGGCGTCGGAGTTTCCAAAAGTGATAGCGGGCAGGTTGGTTTCGGCTACTTTAATAACGGCGATATCCGTGGAAGGATCGGTACCCACTACTTTGGCAATTACTTTCCTGTGGTTTGAAAGTGTCACTTCCAGTTCGGTGGAGCCTTCCACCACGTGATTGTTCGTAACAATATAGCCATCCGTGCTAATAATTACGCCTGAGCCCGAAGCTTCGGCCTCCCGCATTTGGCCACGCCCCTGACCGCCCATACCATCACCGAAGAAATCACGGAAGAATTCAGGCAGTTGGGCGCTCATATCGCGGGTTTCGCGCATCAGCTTAGACTTGATATGTACCACCGTAGGGGTGGCCGTTTCGGCAGCATAGGTAAAGTCACCCGGGGTACCAGCGGGCAGGCCCGTTGAGGTGAACTTGGCAAGGGATTCAGTAGGGGCTTCTTTTAAAATTACATCGCGTTCACTGCCGGAATCCAGCAGTTTGAAGCCCGCGATCGTGGTGGCGCTCGAGAGCAGGCCCACCAGTACAATAGCTTTCCAGTTGGTATTCATAAGTATTTATCAGGGTTTTATAATGTATGATTGAAACGCACGCTTTCCCGGTATTCATTCCCGG
This sequence comes from Salmonirosea aquatica, assembly GCF_009296315.1. Classification (NCBI taxonomy): domain Bacteria; kingdom Pseudomonadati; phylum Bacteroidota; class Cytophagia; order Cytophagales; family Spirosomataceae; genus Salmonirosea; species Salmonirosea aquatica. The sequence continues at coordinate 2,655,492 of NZ_WHLY01000002.1, read as the reverse complement.
ACGCTTTTCATTTAACAAATTTTAACAAAGATATTTTAAAGAAAAAGAATTATACCGAATGACAATGAGAGGCTTATCTTTTCTCCATAAACGAACAAAGGCGGTTTCTGTTTGCAAAAACCGCCTTTGTTCGTTTCACCCGTTCCCATTAGGCAATTTCAATGGTACGGCTAGGTTTCACTTTAGCCTCTTCCCGCTTGGGAAGTTCCACGTGCAGTACTCCATCCGTATACGAGGCGTTTATTTTCTCACCGTCTACCGTGGTAGGCAATGTGAAGGTACGCTGGAACGAAGAATAGCTAAATTCGCGACGGGTATACCTACCTTTTTTGCGGTTCTGCTTCTGCTCAACTTTTCCATCTTCGTTGCCTTACGACCCATCACCGTCCTGATTTTCATAATTAACGAACTCACTCTCCTCTTTCTTCTCGGCAGAAATAGTAAGCCGATTGTGGTCAAGGTTCAGTTTAAAGTCTGATTTCTGCATGCCGGGGGCAGCTACTTCGATGTAATAGCCGTCCTCATCTTCCCTGATGTTTACGGCAGGAGCGGTACCATTGAAGGTCGGCGTGAAGAACTCATCCATCAGGTCTTTGCTGAAAAAGCTGTTGATGAGGCTAGGGTACTGATACTGATTGTTGTTTTTACTTTTCGTTAAGGCATTCATAGCTAATGTAGGTTTTGTGTTGATACTTAGTTTATGTCAGTTTCGACTTGTACTAAGTATATTTTCAACAATTGTACCATTGCACCTTAATGAACAATTAATGCCACTTTGGCTGAAAAATATTTGAAATCAGTCTAATAATAGACAATTTGTCATTGAGCCATAAAATATGGATAGAAAAAATGGCTGGGCTGAGATTCCACAGCCATTTCAATACTTTCGGGAAAAGTTGCCACACGGTGTACAGACGCGGGAAGCGAAGGTACCTTAATCGAACCACCGATTGCTGTACCTATGGGTGTAATATATCAACGTGCTACTATTGAACGCAATAGGAAGTAACTAGGAGGGAGTAAGCTATCCGAGAATGCACCAAAGGATGGGTACCCTACCGCAACGCCAGCTGCTCGCAGGCTTTTTCGGCGGCGGCCTGTTCGGCTTTTTTCTTGGTGAAGCCGTTGCCGATAGCAAATGTTTCGTCTTCTACCAGCAATTGAGAGATAAACTCGCGGTGGTGGCGGTTACCTCGCTCTTCCAGTACTTCAAACCGGATTTCCTTGCCTTCGCGCTGCGCCCACTCGATAATCAGACTTTTGAAGTTGACATTGTTCTGGATGATGTCTTCCAGATCGTAATGGGCCAATAGTTTTTTGATGATGAACTTGCGGGTAAACCTGAAGCCCTTATCGAGGTAGATAGCCCCCACGAATGCTTCGAGAGCATCACCGTACATGGAGGAGCGCGACGACATGCCCTTGCGATTGCCGTCATATTCGATCAGGCGATCCAGGCCCAACTTGCGGGAGATTTGGTTGAGGGTTTCGCGGTTGACGATCCGGGAGCGGATTTCGGTCAGGAAGCCTTCGTCTTTGTAGGGGTACTTGGTAAAAAGGAACTCAGCTACGACCATGCCCAACACGGCATCGCCTAGGTACTCCAGCCGCTCGTTCGACTCACGAAAGCCCTGAATAGCGGTTTCGCGGGAAGCCGAAGTATGGCGGAAAGCCAATTGATACACACCCAGATTTACGGGCTTCTCCCCAAGAATATGCTCGATGGATTTCTTGAAATTCTTCTCGGCAGCGCTGCTCTCCGGCTTAAAAAGCGATAAAATCGGTAACAGGATTCGCTTGGGCAAGATGAATAGAAGTTTATTATTGTTACTCTTCGAATTTCTTGAATATTACCGAAGCATTGTGCCCTCCGAAGCCGAAGGTATTACTCAGTGCTACGTTGACAGTACGTTTTTGGGCTTCATTAAAAGTAAGGTTCAACCGGGAATCAATTTCGGGGTCATCCGTAAAGTGGTTGATGGTAGGGGGAATCACCTGATCCTGTATGGCCATAATACAGGCTGCGGCCTCGATGGCCCCAGCTCCACCCAGTAGGTGGCCCGTCATGGATTTGGTAGAACTGATGCCCATCGCGTAGGCATGCTCACCGAAGTACCGTTCTATGGCTTTGATTTCCTGCGGATCGCCCAGCGGTGTGGAGGTACCATGCGTGTTGATATAATCTACCTCTTCGGGCCGAATACCCGCATCCTCCACGGCATTTTTCATTACCTGGTAGGCACCTACCCCCTCGGGATGAGGCGCTGTGATATGGTAGGCATCGGAAGACATACCCGCGCCGATGATCTCGGCGTAGATTTTGGCCCCACGCGCCTTGGCATGTTCGTATTCTTCCAGAATCAGGGCGGCCCCTCCCTCACCCAATACAAAGCCATCGCGATCCTTATCATAAGGACGGGAGGCCGTTTCGGGCGAATCGTTGCGCTCAGAAAGTGCCTTCAGGGCGTTGAAGCCGCCAACGCCGGCATTGGTAATAGCAGCTTCCGACCCTCCGCTGATGCACAGCTTCATTACACCCAAACGAATGTAGTAGAATGCATCGATGAGCGCATTGGTAGAAGAAGCGCAGGCCGAAACCGTAATAAAGTTAGGGCCCCGAAAACCGTAGCGGATGGACAAGACGCCCGAAGCGCTGTCGGCAATCATTTTGGGAATAAAGAAAGGATTAAAGCGGGGGGTACGGCCACCTTCAGAAAAGTTCACCACCTCATCTTCGAAGGTTTTCAGACCACCGATGCCCGAACCCCAGATGACGCCGGCTTTGTCCAGATCAAGCTTTTCGAGGTCAAAGCCGGCGTCTTTCATCGCCTCATCGGTTGCGATAACCGCATATTGGGTGAAGGGATCCATTTTGCGAGCCTCCTGCCGCGGAATGTAGTCATTCATATCCAGCCCCTTGATCTCACAGGCGAATCGGGTGCGGAACTTCTCGGCGTCGAATCGGGTGATGGGTGCAGCACCGCTGACCCCGGCCACCAGGTTTTTCCAAAAAGTGGGAGCATCATTCCCGATCGGCGTAAGGGCGCCAATACCAGTAACTACTACGCGCTTGAAACTCATAAAATAGATTGATGATGAAGATGATACGGACAGTAAGCTTGGATTACTTCACGTTTTCTTCCAGATAGGCTACCGCCTGCCCTACCGTGCCGATGTTTTCAGCCTGATCGTCGGGAATGGAGATATTGAATTCCTTCTCAAATTCCATGATCAACTCAACGGTATCAAGAGAGTCGGCTCCCAAATCATTGGTGAAGCTGGCTTCGGTCGTTACTTCCGACTCTTCAACGCCGAGTTTCTCGACGATGATCTGCTTAACTCTTTCTGCGATTTCTGACATTTTATGTACGCTTTTTGGTTAAAAACGCCACAAAGAAAGCGCTTTCAAACCACTTTGTCAAACAATTTTTTAGTCCTTACTACCCGGATCAAATCTTTAAGTGGCAAATGAACGCTCAGAAAATCAGCAGCTTACAAAATTTTGTGAAATCGTCGCAAGGAGACGGATGGAGATCGTAAGGGAGTAACGTACCTTTGAATCATGATTTCCTACCGCAATCACGATTCATTATGCTGTCTATTCCTACTCTGAAATACATCGATTCGGGCAATTTCTTCCTGATGGCTGGCCCCTGTGCCATTGAGGGCCGCGATATGGCTTTGCGTATCGCCGAACGCATTACGGAGCTTACCGACCGACTTAAAATTCCTTATATTTTTAAGGGTTCTTACCGAAAGGCCAACCGTACCAAATTAGATTCTTTTACGGGTATTGGGGACGAAAAAGCACTCGCTATATTAAAAGAGGTAGGTACCACCTTCGGCGTCCCAACAGTAACGGACATTCATGAATCAGCCGAAGCGGCCCTAGCCGCTGAGTACGTGGATGTGCTGCAAATTCCGGCCTTCCTGTGCCGTCAGACCGACTTGCTGGTGGCGGCCGCCCAAACGGGCAAGGCAGTCAATGTGAAGAAAGGCCAGTTTCTGTCGGGAGCTTCCATGAAGTTTGCCGTAGAAAAAATCCAGGACACCAACCCCAGTGCACAGGTAATTCTGACCGACCGGGGCAATTCTTTCGGCTATGGCGACCTAGTGGTGGACTACCGCAACCTGCCCGAAATGCAGTCGTTCGGGGTACCTGTGGTGATGGATTGCACCCACTCGCTGCAACAGCCCAACCAAGCCAGTGGTGTCACGGGTGGTAAACCCAGGCTCATTGAAACCATTGCCAAAGCGGCCATCGCGGTAGGGGCCGACGGCCTGTTTATGGAAACGCACTACAATCCAGCCGAGGCCAAATCGGACGCCGCCAATATGTTGCCGCTGGATCAGTTGGAAGGACTACTGGAAAGATTGCTCCGAATCCGGGAAGCTATTCTTTGACTGGATTTTCAGGCAAGCTTGCCTTCTTTGTGAAAATACTCCCACCGCCACAGGAGGGTACCTTCGGTGTTTTCATTACAAGCATCATAGAAGATATACACCCCTGCCAAAAAGCAGCATTTCTCAATTACCTTTTCCGCTGCTTCTTCTCATCATGAAAGTGTTAGCGTATTAATTACCTATATCGTCGCGTAAAAAACGGGGTTGAGTGAATGGTAATGCTTACTTTTAGCGCAAACCTTGGTTTATGAAAAAGCGGTTCAGTACATTTTTCTTGCTGGTGTGGAGTTGCACTTTCTCCGTGCAAAGTCAGCCGGGGGGTGCAGGTTTGGATTCGGTAGGACATGCTCCTACCCTGGAATCCTTTCGTGTCAAGCCGTTCATTATTCCTGCAGCTCTGGCTACGAGTGGGTTGCTGGTGCAGGGAAAAATCAGCCGTCAGCTACAGCAGCGGGTGGTCATGCATCATCCCGATTTCCGCACGCATGCCGATGATTACCTACTCTTCGCACCGGCTGCGTTAAGTTTGGGCCTTGGAGCAGCGGGTGTAAAGGGAAAGCATCCGTTTGGCGAGCAGGTCTTGCTGGCGGTTATCTCCGGACTGGCGCAGGGCGGTGTTACCTACATTTTAAAAGGAATCTCTAAGTACCCCCGACCGGACGGCACCACGAACGACGCCTTCCCCTCGGGCCACACCAGCAGCGCCTTTGCTTCGGCCACATTGCTACACGAAGAATATGGCTATCGAAGCGTCTGGTATAGCGTGGGGGGTATGGGGTAGCGGCCACTGTGGGTACCCTGCGGATTCTCAACAATCGGCACTGGCTGGCCGATGTGCTTTTTGGCGCGGGTGTCGGCATTGGGGCCACGGAGGTGGTGTACATGGGGTACCCCTGGGTGAAAAGGAAGCTGAAAAGGAAAAGACCTTAACTAGCGAGGAGAAGAGGTTCGGTCAGGACGAGCCTCACTCAGGATACTCAAAGATCCCGGGCTCCAATCCTGTACCAAGTGGGATCGGATTGCCATAAAAATCATTTTTTGGTAGCTCCCGACCAAACCATTTCCTTAAATCCAAGCCTTTGTTTCTGAGGGGAGAAGTTGGCTGCAATTGAAAGCCGGTCAGGGTAGCCAATTGGTGTGGATCGGTTAGGGTGGTCAGCGTGAGACCTTTTAACCGGGGATTGATTTGCAAACCGGCCATGTGCCCATTCAATTTTTCCTGCCCGGTAGCTTTGGCCCAGTCTACGAGAGACTGATATCCCCGAAAACGGATAACTGAGGTACCAATGCTCCACCAGATATTTCCCACAAAACGCTCCCCGGAAGTAGGGCCAGCGATAATTTCGTCTTTCCCCAAAAAGATGGTATTGGCAAAAACAAAATTCTGGTTCGAGCTGGCGTCGTCGAAGGCTATGGCGGGTCTATTTTCATTATAAATCACATTGTTATAAACGTAGGAGTTAGTAAACTCCTCACTGGTAGGTCCCCCATTCCAGACCAGGATACCCCCGGCCCCCTGGGTTTTGAGGCCATCGTTGATGCTGATGCAATAACGGACGGTATTGTTGTGCCAGGGGCGGGCTCCGTAGTACTGGAAGAGCCCGTAACCCGCGCCTTCGTTTTCGTAAGAAAGACAATATTGGATGACGGAATTGGTCATACCACCATCGAAATCAAAGCCACCGCCATCCTTGCCGCCTCTGGAAGTTTTGTTGCGATAAGCAATACAATGCTGGATCAGGACACTGTCGCTTTGGTAGGCCCATATACCTACCGGCCCATTGCCCACGCGAGGCATATCCCAGCCGTTGTTAGTAGCTACGCAGTAATCGATCAGGACCTGGCTCGACTCGCCCACAAGGATGCCATTGCCGCTGTGGTTGGTGAAGTTGGTGGGATCGCCGGGATTATTCTCAGCCAGACAGTCCAGAATCCGGCAATCCCGACACTCGTACAGGGAAATCCCGATAGCACCATTTTCCCACGCATGAATACTTTTCAAAGTTACGTAAGCAGAACTGGAGACCACAATGCCGCTTTTTTGGAAGCCACTGGTTTCCAGGTTCTCAACCGTAACGTGATGAGCATTTACGATGCGTACGCCGTCGGTCGTATTACCCGTTTTTCTTCCCGTACCTTTGGCTATCAGCTCATTAATCTTAAACCAACTCCCCGAAATTTCCAACGCCACACGGTTACCACCGTCAATGGTTGCCCGGCCCTGTCCGTAGCTGGTGATGATGACGGGGTGTTTTTCAGCACCACTCAGTGTGAGTTTCAGGGTACCTGTGAATAGGTCGCCACCCCGCAGAAAAAGAGTGTCACCGGGCAAGAATTCAATTTTTAATAAAGCAGCGAGGGTTCGGAAAGGCAATTCCTCATTGCCCGGACCGGCATCATTACCCAGGCGGCTAAGATAGTAATTGCGGGAAATGCGTAAGGGTACCCGGGCTTTTTGGCGAGAGCACTCCATACCAATAGACCTAAAAAAGAGCAAAAAGCCGCCCAATAGCAGGAGAGCCTTCATTTTGAATGAGTCTTATCGCCCGATCACCCCCATCTCAAATTTGCATACCTCTTTCAGCGTTTCCTCGTCGTTGATGCTGGAGGTTTGCTGTTTGATATGGCCCGTCTTCAGGTCATACACCCAGCCGTGCAGGGAGGGGCAGTTGCCTTCCTTCCAGGCGTTCTGCACGATATTGGTTTTGCCCAGATTATATACCTGCTCGATTACGTTTAGCTCAACCAGTCGATCAAAACGGGCGGCTTCGTCCAGATCGGCCAGTTGCTGCCAATAGTAGTTCTGGGTATCCTTGATCTGCCGGATCCAGTTGTCAATCAGGCCGTACTGATGAGTACCCATGGCGGCATTTACGCCCCCACAACCGTAGTGTCCGCACACGATTACGTGTTCTACCTTAAGTACCTCCACGGCGTACTGCAACACGCTAAGCATATTCATGTCCGTTTGTACGATAAGATTGGCAATGTTGCGGTGGACAAATATCTCGCCGGGCGAAGTCTTGGTGATTTCGTCGGGAGGTACCCGGCTGTCGGAACAACCGATCCAGAGGTACTTCGGGTGCTGACCCTGGGATCCTTTTATAAAAAACTTCGGGTCAAGCTTTAGTTTTTCGGCAACCCACTGCTGGTTATTTTCGAGGAGGGTACTCAAGTCGTTTTTCATATTTTATAGAAAGCGGTTACCCTTGATATTGATTGAATTTTCTTGTAAAGTCAATTTAGAGAAAGTCTGGGCTAGAAAAGCCGACAGCCGATTCCTCAGAACACCTTCTCGTACAATTCCTTTTTCTCAGGCGCTTCTTTTTCCAGCTCCACTTCCAGAATTTCAAAGACATTTTTCTTAATCGTGTGGGCGATGTCGCCCGTGGGCAGGTCGTTGCAGTCGAGGCCAAAGGGGTCTTCTATTTCGCTCGCCATCATTTCGATTCCGATAAACGTGAAAAAAATGAACGTAACCAGCGGGATGGTGAAGTACCCAAAATCGCGAATGAGACCAAAGGGAAGCATGGAAGCATAGCCCAAAATAAGGACTTTAATATACACGCTATATGAAAAAGGAATGGGGGTTTTCTTGATTCGCTCGCATCCTCCGGCGATGTCGAGCAGGGCTTGGGTATGGGGCTTTATATTACGGGTGTCGTCCCCGGTAATGGCTCCACTCCGGTACATCACCTGAACCTGCTGATGAATGAGCGTGGTAATGTAGTTCGGAATGTGCTTGCGCTCACTGTAACGGGATCTTTCGGCGGGGCTCAGGTGAATCAGTTCGTCAACTTTCGTGCCCGAGCGCAGGTGCTCTTTGAGCGCAATGCAGAAATTGGAAATCATCGTTGCCATCTGGTACCGGCTCTGCCTATCGCCCTCGGGAAAAATGACGTGGGCCGCAATCGCCAGATTGCGGCAGTTGTTGACCAGGGCTCCCCACTGCTTGCGGCCTTCCCACCAGCGGTCGTAAGCAGTGTTGGTGCGGAACACCAGCAGGACGCTCAGCACAATACCAAGCAGGGAAAAAATGGTGGAAGGCGCGTGAATAGCCAGCTCAAACTCCATAACGGCTATGCAGAATAGCGTGGTAACGACCGCCACCCCGGCCGTACTCCTGACCATGCGCTGCATGGTCCAGCTGCGACTGAGGTGGGCTATATCGCCCAGGAAATGTTTGTTGGTTTCGTAAATGATCATCCTTATTGAGTGGAGAGTTGGTAATAGAGGATATGTTTTGGATCAACGGCAGCCAGAGCCTGCCACTATTAATATTCTGCGAATTGCTCGTCGGCGTAGCACCAGAGCCAATGCTCGCCCGGCTCGGCCGAGGCAACGACTGGATGGCCCGTAGCGTGAAAATGCGCGGTAGCATGGCGGTTGGGGGAAGAGTCGCAGCAAAGCGTGACGCCGCAGGTTTGGCAGGTCCGCAGGTGTACCCATCGGCTGCCCGTTTTGACGCATTCCTCACACTCTCGTTTCGAGGCCGTTTTTAGTTCTTCTATTGAAGCAAGGTGGTTGCAAAGCATTTTTTCTGAAGGGGAGTTAAAGTGAAGAAAAGAGTGAAAAACGAACTGTACTCAAAAATGACTGCCTCGCATCAGGCAATGTTGCCGGCCAGCACCTCAGGCCGGTACCCTACATCTCGGCCAGGTACTTATGCACGAAACTGATCGCCATGGCTCCTTCGCCTACGGCGGATGCCACGCGGTTCATAGCTGAAGCCCGCACATCACCCGCCGCAAATACGCCCGGCACGCAGGTTTCGAGGGTATAGGGCTCGCGTTGCTTTTTCCAGATTTTCCGGTAGTCGGGGTAGTTGACCAGCGCCCGACCTGTTTCGATGAAGCCGCGCTTGTCTTTCAGCATATCTGTCTGAATCCATTCGGTATAGGGCTTGGCTCCGATAAAAATGAACAGCGCGTCGGCCGGCACGGTGCGGGTGAACGTGTTATTCAGATCCTGGATCACGAGCTCCTGCAAATGTCCGTCGCCCTTGGCTTCCGCAATCTCGGAACAGGGTACCAGGTGGATGTTATCGGTACCGTTGATCTGGTCGATGAGGTAGTGCGACATGGTTTCCGATAAGTCGGGCTTACGGATCAGGATATAGACGTTTTTGGCAAATTGCGACAGGTACATGGCACCCTGACCCGCCGAATTACCTCCCCCTACCACGTACACTTCGCGGTCGCGGCAGGCGTTGGCTTCGGTAGTGGCGGCTCCGTAGTAGACCCCCGCGCCCGTAAAATCACCTACCCCATTGGTTTCGAGTTTGCGATAGTTGACACCGGTCGTGATGACGATGCTTTTGGTATTGACCGTATTGCCATTGCCGAGGGTGAGTATTTTATAATTATCCTTTATTTCAATACCTACCACTTCCTCGGGCGACAGAAAATCTACCCCGAAGCGCGTGGCCTGCGTAATGGCCCGGCGCGAGAGTTCGGCTCCGCTCAGGCCCGAGGGAAAACCCAGGTAGTTTTCGATGCGGGAAGAGGTACCCGCCTGTCCGCCGGGGGCACGTTTTTCGATCAGCAAAGTCTTCAATCCCTCCGAGCCACCATACACTGCAGCTGAAAGCCCCGCGGGCCCGGCCCCGATAATGACCACATCGTAGAGTTCGTGGGTGGTTTGCAGACTTAGCCCCAGTTTTTCAGAGATACTCCGCAGTTCGGGCTGTACCAGAAAACTGCCGTCTTCAAAAAAAACAAAGGGCGCGTCTTTGGCTTCCAGATTATTGAGTGCCATGAGCTCTTTTGCTTTGTCGCTCGTCTCGATGTCATACCATTGGTAGGGATGCAGGTTTCCCGACAGAAAATCTTTGATTTCGTGTGATTTGGGAGAGAATTGGTACCCCACCACCCGAATTCCCTCGAACTCCGGAATGTTATTCATCTGCCAGTCTTCCAGCAGGTCCGTCAGCACGGGGTACATTTTTTCTTCGGGCGGGTCCCAGGGCTTCATCAGGTAATAGTCCAGCTGCACGTCATTGATGGCCTTAATGGCCGCATCCGTGTCCGAATAGGCGGTCAGCAACACCCGCTTGGCGTGGGGGAATATTTTTTTGGCTTCGCTGAGGTAGTCCACGCCCAGCATTTCGGGCATCCGCTGGTCCGACACGAACATCGCCACGGTTTCGTTTTTCTGTTTGAGATCTTTTAGCGCGTCCAGTGCCTCCTTCGCCGAATCGGTATTCATGACCTTATATTCCTTGCGGTACTGGCTGCGCAGATCGCGGGTTAGGGCGCGTAGTACCTGGGCATCGTCGTCTACGGCTATAATAATGGGTTGCTTCATTGCGGTGGACTTGTTTGAAAGCCAAGGGCTGACTGCCGTTGGCCTATGGCTTTTTGATGGTTTTGAGTAATAAATATAGATTGATGGCTCACTGAAATCAGGTGTTCACCCACTTTTTCAAGAGTAAATATAAGTCATCGGCTAACAGCAATTAGCCTTCTACTCAATCGGCAGGCAGACATTGAATTCGGTATGGCCAGGTTTTGAGGATACCTTGATCTGACCGCGGTGGCGCTTGATGATATTTTGGGCTATCTCCAGACCCAGGCCACTACCTTTTCCAATCTCCTTCGTCGTGAAAAACGGATCGAAAATCTGATCGATGACATCCTGGGGAATACCGCTGCCGTTATCGATTACCTTGGTGATGACAAATTCGCGATCCTGTTCTGATTCAATGCGAATTTCTCCGGCTTCGGGCAGGGCGTCGATGGCATTGTCGATGAGGTTGGTCCACACCTGATTCATTTCCCCCGGACTCATGCATACCTTAGGCAGACTGTCAGGAATGTCCAGTTGTACCTTGATGTGTTTGGTTTTGAGTTTGTGCTGCAAAATCCGCAACGTACTTTCCACTCCATCGCGTAGTACCACCATTTTTTTGTCCGCGCCGCCGTCCATGTGCGAGTAGTCCTTAATGGACTTCACCAAATTGCCTATACGTTCGGATGCCTCCGCTATTTCGTTCACCATCTTTTCGGTCGTGAGCACGTTGTTGAGCCAGTCGAGTACCGCGGACAAATCCTTGGCCAGTACCTGTTTGCTCACGCCTTCCAAATCGTCCGTTGTAACGCCATACTCGGCAAAACATTCCGCAATTTCGAAGCCGTTGTCCACCTCATGCTCTTCCAGCCAGTCGTACAGATCATCTTCCAGCGCCGATTTTTCTATTAAAGTCAAATCAGGGGTACCCCGTTTCAGCACATCGCCCAGGATTTCGTTCACGCGGTCTACCTGTGCCCCGGTGGCCTGGATGGAAATGACACTCTTGAATTTTTCGGGCACAAAGCCGAGGTGCTTTTTAAGAGCCGATGCACTGCGCACTACCGCCGCCGCCGGGTTGTTGAGTTCGTGGGCAAGGCCCGCCGAGAGCTTACCCAGCGAGATCATCTTTTCGTTCTGCTGGTCCAGCTTGGTGTAGTCGCGGGTTCGGTCCAGCATCAAATGCACAAAACTCTCTACGAGTTGGTATTGGGACGAAATCATTTCCCTGAACTCGGCACGGGGTAGGCGCAGGGCTGTGGTTTTTTCCACGGCTACTCCACTGGCGGCGCCCGTCTTCATGCGGGAGTAGGGCAGTAGCCCGCCGATGTACCCTACTTCATTGAAGCCTAATTCGCGATGCTGACCATTGCGGTCGATGAACATCCGAAGACGGCCAGCCAGTACGATCAGCAGATGGTCCACGGGATCACCCTTTTTATAAAGGTACTCTCCCTCTTCGAGCGTGACGATTTCTGAATGATCCACGAGCCACTGCAACTCGGACTCAGGTACCGAGGTCAGGCTTTCATTCTGGCGGAGTTCTTGTAAAATATCAATTACCATACGTTGAGTTTATGATTGTTTCGAACTGATCAGGAGAATCGGTCGACTAAGCCAAAAGACAAAAATCAGCGGGTATACTTGGCAGGTTTTCCAAAGATTCTTCGGAGATACTTCCCCATAACAGAACCGTATTTCTATTAATTCCAGCATTACCTTCAAAAAAGCAGAGGCCCGAAGTTGCCAGGTTTTTCCTTGCGTCTCCGAGCCCTTACGGTAATGACTCAAATGGACTAGCTGATCGGTTACTCGCCCCGCAGCTTCGCCTCCAGTTCCATCGCCATAGGTACCAGCACGTGGTCTTCGATGATGGCATGCTTGCGAAGTTCGAGTTCGAAGAGTTCGACCTGGTTGAGGAAGATGCGATAGGGTAGGGGCGTGGCTTCGTACTCGGAGTAGCGCCGGATGATGGCGCTGACTTCCTTCAATTCGTCCTCGATGGAGTCGTGGTGGTCGGTGAACTGGGCGATGGAGGCCGTGCTGAGTAGCTCGGTGATTTCGTCAGTGGTCAGTTCGCTCTGCGCGGCCTTTACGAGTCGCTTGATGTAGGGGAAAAACTCCCGCTCTTCCATTTTCACGTGCTCGATCAGGTCGGTTTTATAGTCGTTAAAAAACAGGCAGAGCTCGGCCAGTAGCTCGTGGGTTTTGCCGTAGCGACTGAAAATATGCAGCAGCGATTGCTCTATTTCGGGCAGTTTTTTGGTGAGGTAGTAGCGGTGCGTGGCCTGTAGGTAGGTCAGGATTTCGCCAATGGAGAATTTTCGGATTTTCTGATAGGGAAAATCGCGGTCGTCATCGTAGAGGTCGAAAATTAGCTCCAGAAGCTCGTCGTCCAGCTCAATGTGGGGTTGTTCGGTGGGAATATCGAGCCGCTCCATGACCGACTGGCGCAGCAAACTGCCCGTAATGAGCTCGTCGTGAGTATTTGGTTTCATGGGTTCTGCTCCTTTTTTCGGCTTTAAATTTAACCGAAAATAAGGGAGATGCCAAATACAAGAATCAAAGCGGAAGAGGAACAGCCAGAAAAAAAGGAAGGAGGAGGCGGTACCCCACTTTCGGGCCTTTTTACTTCTTGTAGGGGGTTAAAATATAGTTCGCTTTAACCTTGATGATCTGCGCGATTTTAACGAAGACTATCTTAGGTACCTCGATCTTATGATCCGCAAGGGCCACCTCAAAGTCTGAGTCGAGGAATAGGCTTCCGTCCTTGACCATCAGGGTACCTTTGAGGGTACGGGGCTGGCTCACACCGTGTACCGTAAAGGTACCCGTGGCTGTTAGTTCATGACTACCGTTTTTAGTCACGTCCACTGTCTGATCCAGCTTTCCCTTGAAGGTGGCTTTCGGGTACTTGGCCGATTCCATGTAGTTCTCGTTGAAATGCTCCTCCATAAGCTCATTGGGAAAATCAAAGTCCCGCATGTTCATCAGGACGGCTATCTCGCCCGAAGTGGTGTTAAGAATAGCCTGCGTTTTTTTATTGACAGCATTGATATCCTCGGCGGGCGTGCTGGAATGAAAGCTGGTTTGTCCGCCCGAGGTGGCGTACAGGGTACCCTGCGCCCAGGCTTCTACGGGCACAGAGAGAGTCAGACCGGCCAGAAGCAGGAATATTTTATTGATCTTTTCCATAAGTCAGGGGATTGTCAGGCGATCGAAAGCCGCCTGAATTGGGAGCTGCCTCAATTCGGGACGGCGTCTTTTTTCTTTTTATTGAAACTGAACGTCCGGGAAATGTTGAATCCGTAGTGAATGTCGCCTTTTCCCCAAGAACCGGTCGTTTCGCCAATAAACTGCTTCTCGATCATGCCCAGCGAATTGGTAAAATGCAGCTGAAACACATGGCCGCCGGTTTCGATATCTACCCCCACGGCCAGCGAATTGTAGTAGGGAAGCTCGTCGTTTTTTTCGCGGAACGCATAGAAATAGTCGGCATTGATCGAAACCCGTCGGCTTACTTTCAGCCGTCCACCCACGCCCAGCGCCATCAGGATGCGCCCGTCTCCGTCCAGTTCGGGTTTGTTGCGGTAGAGGCAGGTAGGCGAAAGCTGTAGAGAAAGCCGCTCGCTGAATTTCCGGGCGATGAGCAGCTGTCCGGTATAGGTGAGGCGGTCGGTGGAACTGTATGTTTCGCCGGGCACGAACGATTCCTGGGTGCGGATCACGGTACTCCCGAACAGCGTCATGGAAACCGGAATCCGCCCGGGAGTCTGTTTCAGTAGCTTATATTTGCCAAAAAAATCAAATGCCTTTTGCTCGCCGCTCCGTCCTACCCCTACCATCAGATCGTCGGTCAGGCCGTACTCGAAACCTAGCCGCATGGTGGCCTGATCGAGTCCGAAAAACTCGTAAGCTCCCGAATTGAGCCGCCCAAAGCGGTGCGAGATGCGGAAATCGAGGTGGTTGCGCTTTACGGTTTCGACGGACTGTCCGTTGATAATCCGGGTCGATTTAAAGGTAGCAGTGATTGGCAGCGGACTTTCATCAGCCTTCTTTTCCAATTCACCCAGCAAGTCTTCCTGAGCCAGCGCGGTGGCCGGGACAAGTAAGAGGCAGAGGGACAGGCGCAGGACATTCATAGGCAGGCGGGCACTAGGCTTTTACGGTCAGAGAATTACCATCCGCACTCAGGGTGGTTTTGAAAACGGTGAGTGGCGAAGCTGCCGGGCCCATCTGCACCGAGCCGTCCAGCTTAAACTCCGAGCCGTGGTTGGCGCAGCGGATGTCGTTCTCGGCTTTGCGATAGCCGACGGTGAAACCTTCGTGGGTGCATTTTTTAGACAAAGCCACGTACTTCTGATTCGATAAGGCAATCACAATCGCATCCCCGATAACCGCGAATTCGCCCTCAGTTTTTAGGTTTTTCTCCTTATACGCAGTAAGGTCTATGGTAAAATCAATATTGCTCCCTGTGGTGGTCCCGGTCACGGCGTTGGTGTTGTTGCCGCCCGTATTGCCGCCCGGGGTGGGGTCATCATCCTTGCTACTGCACGCGGTGAGGGTACCCATGCAGTAAAACGCCATCAGGGCCGAACTGCTCATTCCCAGACTGCGCAAAAACTCTCCCCGGCTCACGATCTTCTTTTCCTGCGTTTCCATAGTACGTTTAATTAGAGGTTAAATTAAAAATTGCTTGTACTCACTTATTCAGATTCCCCGGCGTGATAAGGGGAAAAAGTGGCAAAACGTAAAAATTATTTCCTGAATATGGGTGTATAGCGCGCTGATAACCAGACCCCTCCCGTGAACAGATTGACCTTGCCGAAACCGACACCCCGCAGGGGAATCCGCAAATAGGGTTCGGCTACCAACGAAAGGCGGCTACTGAGGCGGCGTTCGTAACCCATCGAGGCATTGGCGTGGCTCAGCAGGTACCAGCCCGTACCGTTCGGTCCCCATCCCTTGGCGGCGTTATGCACGTAGGTAGCGTAGTTGTAGATGTAATTCTCTTTCTGCATCTTATACGACGATACCCCCGCTCCCGCGAACCACCGCGTCTTTTGGCTTTGAAAGACATCAAACCGCACATTTAGAGGTACCTCGAACACGGTACAGGTGCCGTCCACACTCACCGGAAGGGTCGTTTGGTATAGGTGCTTGTCGGGATGGTAATCACTGAACGGCGCACTATACTTCTTCAGGCTCCGGACAATTCCCGTCTGCAACGTCCATTTATTGCTGATACTGCGCTCCACCAGCAGCGAAGCCGAAGGTCCCGGCTGCATAGGATGCATCATATCGGACATCCGCACGGCGCTCAAATCGGGCGATATACCCAGCCGTATCGACCACTTGGGAATCTGGATTGTCGGGGTTTCCGCCGCGTTCTGCCCTGACAGGCTGTCCGGGGGACTGGTAAAAGCTACCCTGGGGTAGGTGAGGCCTCTACTTTCCTGGTAGTTTTCTCGAGAATCCAGGGGAGCTACCCGAAGCCAACGCTCCCGGGAGGCACGCTCGGTCTGGCTTTCGCCTGCGGGGTTATTCTCTTCCTGGCCGGGCATCGGTTGGAGCCTTTCTTGGGAAGGTACCTGTCTTGCGGCCTCTTCCCGTCCGAAGGTGGCAGATGGCCCCACGTGGCTTCTTCGCCGGTTCGGATCGGCCGATATTTCCAATTTTGCGTTCGGAGTAGTTTTGGGTAAAAGAATTGCCCCCTCACCCCTTTCCTGTTCGGATTGGTTGGATTGTTCGCGCACTCCGCTTACGCTTGCAAGGTTCCGGGGCAATTCTTTTAGGTCTTTGGCTGCTTTAGATTCAATATCTGCTACTTCAGTGCCTGTTCGCGCCTGGTCTTTCTTACGAACTTCCGGCGAGTCGGCTGACTGGCTGTTTGTTTCCTGGTCTCGTTTTTCCAATTCCGAAACTGTACCTTCGGCAGGTACATGCGGCGCTTCCGCGCGGGGCGTGCTGGGTACCTCTGCTGGTAAGCGATCGGCGGGGCGTGTACCCGAAACCGAAGAAGCCCCATTCCCCTCATTATCTCCGATTCCGTAGTACACGCCAAGCCCTCCGATCAAGAGAAGCAACTCCAGGACCAGCCAGGGCAGTGTCTTCTTCAGCCATCCACCACCCGGCGTTATGCCATCGGCCTCGTCGAGGCGGCGGCGCAGATTCTGCCAATCGGCGGGTTCGTACGGGGGATCAAGCTCTTCGGCAGACTTCTGGAAGAGCTTGTCCAGTTCTTCATCGGACCACTCTTTCATACTCGTCCATGCTTTTTTTTACTATCATCACTTTCAATTTTTCACGCGCCCTCGAAAGGTTCGATTTGGAAGCACCCACCGATATATCCAGTTCTTTGGCTATATCCTCATGCGAGTACCCATCCAAAACCGCCAGACTAAATACCGTACGATAGGCGGGCGGCAGTTGCTGCACCATAGTAATCAGCTCTTCGTAGGCCAGGTGGCTAAGCGCATTTTCACTGACCGCCACTGTATTCTCGGCCAGATGAATGTCTTCGTGTAC
The DNA here is from genome assembly GCF_009296315.1 of Salmonirosea aquatica. Taxonomy (NCBI): domain Bacteria; kingdom Pseudomonadati; phylum Bacteroidota; class Cytophagia; order Cytophagales; family Spirosomataceae; genus Salmonirosea; species Salmonirosea aquatica. The sequence continues at coordinate 2,638,272 of NZ_WHLY01000002.1, read as the reverse complement.
CTGATGCTTGGCCTCACGGCGGTACTGGTCCAGCGCCGTATTGATCATCACCCTACCCAGCCAGGTCTTGAAAGGACGCTCAGGGTCGAAAGTCTCCAGCTTCGTGAATATTTTAAAAAAACCGTCGTTCAATATCTCTGCGGCCTCGTCGCGACTTCGTGCGTAGCGGAGGCATAGTCCCATGGCATATCCATAAAACTGCTTGTATAGCAGTTCCTGACTACGGCGGTCGCCTTGCAGGCAGCCGTCGAGCAGGTCAAGGATAGCGGCGGAGTTATGCTCGGACATGCGGGGTCATTTTGTGATAATACGGTGGAATCAAAAGAGAGGTTGCTTAGGATGCAGGTGAAGTGAAAAATATTTCTCTTTTTGAACGCATGAGGGGATGATCGCTTTCAAATTTGTAATTTAGGCTTTGGAAAACAAACTCGTTGCGCATTCTCTGTTTTTATCCAACTTTTTGTTTCTGGAACTAAGCCACCTACCCCTATGTCTTTTTCAATTCGCGCCTCAGCTGGCTTTCCCAAAATGCTGCTATTCCTAATCCTGGCCTGCCTGGGCGGGGTTGGTTTTGGATATGCCCAGCCCAAGACCTATACCCTGGCCAATGCGCATTCCCACAACGATTATGAACAGAAACGGCCTTTCCGTGCCGCCTACGAACTGGGTTTCGGTTCTATTGAAGCCGATGTTTTCCTAAAAGACGGCGAACTGTATGTAGCCCATAATTTCAAGGATATCAGCCCCGATCGTACGCTCAAAGCTTTATATCTGGAACCACTGCTGCAAGAAATAAGCCAACACAATGGCTGGCCTTATGCCAACCGTCAGGAGCTGCAATGGCTCATCGACATCAAAAATACCGGCCCTGCTACCCTGGCTGCGCTCCAAAAAGAATTTGCACCCTACCGTAAGCAACTGCAGCACGTACGTATCGTGATCAGTGGTGAAATGCCCGATCCCGCGCAAATGGCAGGACAAGACGAACTCTTCACGTTCGATGGCCGTAAAAACGAGGTGTACCCTAAAGAAGCCTCGCCCCGCGTAAAACTGGTAAGCAGTAGTATCATGGATTTTGGAAGCCACTGGGACGGAAAGGAACCATTGAACGAAACTGCCCGGCAGAAAATCAAGACCTTCGTTGAATTACAACATGCCCAGAAAAAACTTGTGCGCCTGTGGGCCACGCCCAACACCGAGTTAGGGTACCGTACTTTGCAAGAACTCGGGGTAGACTACATCGGTACGGATGATCTGGCCGGACTGGCGGCTTTTCTGGGAAAATAGGGGCAGCGATTCTTCAGTACTTCACCACTCTTTTCCGGACTAGGTGTTCGCCGTGTTTTACTTCAATCAGATAGCTTCCGGCGGGTAATGCGTGAAGATCGATCTCCTGTTTGCCTGTGATACGCATAATTTCCTCTTTTACAATTCTACCCGACAGGTCGGTGATTCTAACATTGAGGTTCCGGACTTGTCCGTCGGTATTCTCTATTATAAAGTAATTGGTACTGGGGTTGGGGTATATCATTAAGCCCGCAGACGACGGCAGGATGGCGAGCGGTGGTGTTACCGACAGCTGGAAAGTGTCGGCCAGGTACCCCAGCGAATCCTGTACGGTAATGACCATATCGCGCTGCGGCATTATTGCTATGGAGGGTACCTGGGTTGCGCCCGTCGACCAGCGATAGGTACCTTTCCACGAAGCCGTCAATTCCACGCTTTCGCCGTAATCGAGTTGCTTTTCGGTACGCTTATTCACATGCTTGAACATGGTGAAACGGTCGAGGATTTGCCCGTTTGCGGCCAGCCACTCCGCATCAAGCCGGTTTTCGACCACCGTAAAAAGGCCCAAACCGCCCAGTTGGTAGTTGGAATACACCGACGACGGATGGGGTTGCAGCTGCCCGTTCCAGTCCAGTCGTCCCGCCGATCCGATAACCATGTACAGGGTACCTTCGTCTTTGTTCACGATGGGTGGGGTACCTTTGGTATAGCTGGCTTTGGTATCCTGAACGACATGCTGTTTTTTATCAAAGGTGGGCGAATACCCGGTATGGCCTTTCATCAGGTACGACCGCTCGTATACGTGACTATGGCCGTTCAATACCAGATCTACTTTATATCGATCAAAAAGAGGTATCAGGGTTTGGCGTAATTCTACCAAAGCTTCCTCCACATCGGAGTCGTGGGAGCGTTTGGTATAGGGCGGATGATGGAAAAATACGATCGTCCACAACGCCTGGTTGGCGGCCAGGTCTTTTTCGAGCCACCGGTACTGCGCACTGTTTTTGTCGTACAACGGATATTTTCCTTCGTCGAAACCATACGAATCCAGCGAAATAAAATGAACGTTGCCATAGTTGACTGCGTAGTAGGCTTCGGTTCCCGAAGGTACCCCACCTGCTTCGCCCTGGGTGGGTACCGTGACCATATCGTAGTAAGGGATGTTGCGATCCTGCTGGGCGGTAGCCGTGGGGGTAGCGTAGTACTCATGGTTGCCGGGGCTGGGCAAAATGGCCATGTTGCCCAGAATCCGGCTGTCATAAAAATCAAAGATCTGGGTTTGGTATTCATCCTGGGTACCGCAGCAGTAGGCGTTATCGCCCAGCCATAGCCACAAATCCACTGCGTCGCCGCCCTTCCGGGCCAGAAACTGATCCCGTACGGCCTGCTGATTCTGGGTGTAAGTAGCCGTATTGGCTGCCCCGAAATCGCCCATTGCCCAGAACCGGATGGGTCGTTTGGTGTCGGCGAGCGGTGCCGTTCTGAAAAAATGGTTGGGACTTTGAATGAGAGTTCGTTCTTGGGTACCTACCCGGTAAAAGAATTTCGTATCGGCCGGGAGCCGGGCCAGCGTCACAACGTGCTCAGTCGTGGATGCGTCGCCGGTTTGATCGAAAACCTTTGTCGAATCGGATGCCGCATAGTATTGCACCCGGCTGCTGGTGGATACGTCGGTTCGCCAGCGGATGGTGATGCCGTCGGTGGTGGGTTGCTGAAGGTAGGGCCCACGGATAACCTGCTGGGCTAGCAGCTCAGGCGTAATGGCGCAAAAAAACAACAGAAAGCCTTTGGATAAAGCATTCATCGGCTAGGGGTAGGTGAATAACAAAGATACCAGCAAAGGCCTTAGAATTGCACGGCTCCCAAGAGGATTCCGTACCAGCCTTTATCCTGAACCCATAGGTCCTTTGGTAAAAAAGTCGTCTACTTTGGGAGAGGATACGGTTTAACAGGTGCTTTCCGTTAAAAAATGGATGGAAAGAAAAGCAATGAGAATTTTATCCAGCGGTACTTTATAGGTTGCAGCTTAGTTTATTGAATCATTCACTTTGTTTATAAATAGTAAGATACACAATGAAAAAAAGAAATCTGTTCATAGCGTTTGTCTGCGCTCTTTTAATAACTCCTTTCTCCCATGCGCAGAGTCTGGAAAAATTCGACGTCACCGACGCCTGGAAAGAAAAAATAGAAAAACTGGCCCCGGCTAAAACGACCTTCCCGACCAAGAAAAAGCACAAAATTCTGCTTTTTTCGCTCTTCACGGGCTTCAACCACTGGGTGGTACCTCACACCGCCGCCATGGTAGAAATCTTGGGCCAGAAAAGCGGCGCTTTCGAGGTGGTACCGAGCAACGACATCGCGATCTTCGAGAAAAACAACCTTAAACAATTCGATGCTGTGGTATTGAACAACAACTGCTCCATCAACCCACGTCGGGATTTGTTTTATGACAAACTGAGCGAAAACAAGTCGCTGTCGGAAGCCGAAGCTACCGCCAAAGCGAAGGAATTGGAAGAAAACCTGCTGAATTTTGTGAAGAAAGGCGGCGGACTCATGGCGCTGCACGGCGGCATCGTGATGCAGAACAAATCGGCGGAGTTCAGCGAAATGATGGGCGGTAGTTTCGACTACCACCCCACTCAGCAACCCCTTACCGTGCGTCTGGCTGATCCTGACAGCCCCATGCTGGAAGCCTTCAATGGCGAGGGATTCACTCACGTGGATGAAGCCTACATGTTCAATGTGGCCTACGCCAAACAAAACTTTCATCCGCTACTGTACATCAACACCAGCGAAATCAAGGGTTTGAAGGGCGAAAATCCCGAACCCAAAAAATACATTTCCTGGATCAAACGCTACGGCAAGGGTCACGTTTTCTATGCTTCGCCCTCGCACAATGCCCAGAGTTATACCGAGCACCCCGCGCTGCTAAAATTCTTTCTGGATGGCATGCAGTACGTCGTGGGCGACGTGAAAGTCGATGAATCACCCCTCAGTTCCAACGGCCAATGATCCATACCATGCGCTGGTTTGGGCCGAACGACCCCGTGTCACTGATGGACCTCCGGCAGGCCGGATGCAGTGGCGTGGTGAGCGCCCTGCACCAGATTCCGGTGGGAGAAGTGTGGTCGGTACCCGCCATTGAAGAAAGAATCCGGCTCATCGAAACCGACAACCACCGTTACAATCCGCTGAAATGGCTGGTGGTGGAGAGCCTACCCGTCCATGAGCATATCAAGAAGGGCCTGCCCGACCGCGACCAGTACATCAAGAAATACAAGCAGTCGCTGATGAATCTGGCGGTGTGTGGCATCAAAACGGTATGCTACAATTTCATGCCCGTCCTCGACTGGTCGCGCACCGCCCTGGATTATACCCTGCCCGAAGGCCAGAAGACGCTGCGATTTGTCTGGGAAGATTTCGCGCTGTTCGACCTCTACATCTTGAAACGGCCCAATGCCGCTGCCGACTACGAGCCCGAAATTCAGGAATCGGCTTTCCATAAATTCCAGAGTATGACGCCGGACGAACTCGCCAAACTGACCGATACCGTCCTTTTGGGCTTACCCGGATCGGAGGAGGCCTTCGATCTGGACGTTTTTCAAGATTTGCTGGATGAGTACAGAAACATTGGCGATCAGCAGCTACGCGAAAACCTATACTATTTTATCAAAGAGGTAGCGCCTACGGCTTCGCAGTTGGGTATCAACCTGTGCATTCATCCCGACGATCCGCCGCGTCCGCTGCTGGGCCTTCCCCGCGTGGTCAGTACCGAAAACGATTTGGAACAATTGATGGCTGCCAGCCCGGTCCGCGCCAACGGCATTACTTTTTGCACGGGCTCGCTGGGTGTGCGAGCCGATAATGGTCTGGTAAAAATAATCGAACGCTTCGGCGACCGTATCCATTTCGTACACCTACGCACCACGCGCCGCGAGTCAGGTACCCGCAATTTTCACGAAGCCCCGCACCTGAACGGCGACGTGGATATGTACGAAGTGGTGAAAGCGCTGGTGCAGGAAGAGCAACGACGGAAAGACGAGGACGAGGTACCTACCCAACTACCCATGCGACCTGACCACGGCTTCCAGATGCTGGACGATTTGAACAAAAGAACCTACCCCGGCTACTCGGGCATCGGGCGGTTAAAGGCCTTGGCGGAATTACGCGGACTGGAAATGGGCATCAAGCGGTCGTTGCAAGTAATTCTGCTGGTGCTGGGTACCTGCTTCGGATTTTCGGCATCAGCCGATGACGGGTACCGTTTGTGGCTCAAATACGATTTGATCAAAAATGAAGCGCAACGCAAGCAATACGCCGGGGCCATAAAAACCATTGTATCCGGCCCCGCCTCACCCATCATGCAGTCCGCGACCGCCGAGTTGCAACTTGGTCTGCAGGGATTACTGGGAAAATCCGTAGCGATTCAACCGACGGCCTCCGGTTCGGCGGGGAACATCATTTTGAAAATCGACCCGACTGAGAAATTGGCCAACGACGAAGGGTACCATCTGTATAAGAAAGGATCTGATTTTGTCATTGCGGCCAAAACCGACAAAGGGGTACTGTACGGTAGCTTCGCCTTTTTACGGCATATTCAGACCGGACAACCCCTAGGCGAACTGGCCGAAACGACAAGCCCCAAAATCCAGCTCCGCATGCTCAACCATTGGGACAATACCAACGGCAGCATCGAGCGCGGCTACGCGGGCGCTTCGCTGTGGAAGTGGTTCGAATTGCCCGAAAACCTTGATCCCCGCTACATGGATTACGCCCGCGCCAACGCCTCCATCGGCATCAACAGCACGGTGGTCAATAATGTCAACGCCAGCGCGCGATTTCTTACGCCCGAGTACCTGCCCAAGGTACAAGCCCTGGCCAATGTCTTCCGGCCCTACGGAATCAAGGTATTCATGTCGATCAATTTCGCGGCTCCCCGCATACTGGGTGGGCTAGGTACCTCCGACCCGCTGGACCCGAAAGTACGGCAGTGGTGGGCGGATAAGACCAAAGAAATATATGCCGCCATTCCCGATTTCGGCGGGTTTTTGGTCAAGGCCAATTCCGAGGGGCAACCCGGCCCACAGGACTACGGGCGCAACCATGCCGACGGCGCCAACATGCTGGCCGAGGCGCTGGCTCCTTTCGGGGGCGTGGTGATCTGGCGGGCTTTTGTGTACAAAGCCGACCCCAATGGTGATCGTTTCAAGACGGCCTATGAAGAGTTCAAACCGCTGGATGGTACCTTCAAACCTAACGCGATGGTGCAGGTCAAGAACGGCCCCATCGATTTTCAACCTCGTGAGCCTTTCTCGCCGCTTTTTGGCGCTATGCCCAAAACGCCGCTGGCGATGGAATTCCAAATCACGCAGGAGTACCTGGGCTTTTCTACCAATTTCGTGTATCTGGCACCGCTCTTTAAGGAATGTCTGGATTCGGATACCTACATCAAAGGAAAAGGCTCGACGGTGGCGAAAGTGGTGGATGGTACCCTGCATAGGTACGACAAAACCGCGATGGCGGGCGTAGCCAATACGGGTTCTGACCGCAACTGGACAGGTCATACGATGAGCCAGGCCAATTGGTATGCCTTCGGTCGCCTGGCCTGGGATCACACCTTGTCTTCGGAAGCCATCGCGCAGGAATGGACTAAAATGACTTTGACCCAGGAACCCAAAGCGCTTGCTACCATCACCGATTTGCTGCTCAATTCCCGCGAGAATTACGTGAACTTTACCACGCCGCTGGGGCTACACCACATCATGGGCGAGAGCCTGCACTTTGGGCCCCAACCCTGGCTGGCCAAAAGCGCCCGTCCCGACTGGACCGCCGTGTACTACCACCGCGCGGCGGCCGACGGAATCGGCTTTGACCGCACCAAAACGGGCAGCAACGCGCTGGCGCAGTACGCTCCCGAAGTACAGGCGCAATGGGGCGATCCCGACACCTGCCCGCTACCCTACCTGCTGTGGTTTCATCATGTGGCCTGGGACAAAAAATTGTCTACGGGACGTACCCTGTGGGACGAACTCTGCCACCGCTACTACGAAGGTACCCAATCAGTGGCTCAGATGCAGAAAGATTGGGCTACGGTAAAACCAGAAGTCGATCCCGAACTTTTTGCCGATGTGGCCGGGCGGCTGGCGGCGCAGCGGCGCGAAGCCCTGTGGTGGCGCGATGCCTGCGTGCTGTATTTCCAGGAGTTTTCCAAAATGCCCATTCCTGCGCCCTACCAAAAACCGGAACGAACGCTGGAAGAAATCAAGAAGATAACGGCTACCTACCAATTGCGGTAAAAATCATTTTAATAAAACTATAGCTATTCAATGCCAGATTCTATTTCATCCGAAGGTACCTCACCGCTTTCCGTTTTTTCTCTCGAAAACAAATTGGCCCTCGTCACGGGGGGCGGCAGTGGCATTGGTTTTCATATTGCCGAGTGTCTCGTGCAGGCTGGTGCCAAAGTCGTATTGACCGGGCGGCGCGAGTCCGTTCTACAGGAAGCGGTCGAAAAATTGGGGTCGCAAGCCGTTTATTTCGTCCATGATATTACGGAGTTAGGTACCATTCCTAAATTAGTGGCCGATATTGAAGAGACCCACGGTCCGCTCGATGTGCTGGTCAACAATGCGGGCATCAACATGAAAAAGCACGCCGTGGAAACGACCGACGCCGACTTTGACCGGATCTTACAAACCAATCTCCACGCCGTGTTTGCCATCACCCGCGAATGTGGTAAACGCATGATTGAACGGAAATCAGGCTCCATCATCATGATTACCTCGATGGCAGCCTTGTACGGCATTGATCGCGTGGTAGCCTACTCGTCGTCCAAATCGGCGGTGGCGGGTATGGTGAAAGCCCTGGCGACCGAATTTTCTCCACATCATGTGAGGATAAACGGCATCGCGCCGGGTTTTATAGAAACCCCCATGATGCTCACCGCCATGAATGGCGACCCGGCCCGCCGCGACAAAGCCATGGATCGCACGCCGATGGGTACCTGGGGCAAGCCCGACGACATCGGCTGGGCGGCAGTTTTTCTGGCATCGAATGCCGCCAAGTTCATCACGGGCATTTCACTGCCCGTCGATGGGGGAAATTCGATAGGTTTTTAAGTGAAACCCAGGGATTTTGGCAGCTAGCAATTGGATTTTTGATTCCATTGAGTTGCCTTTATTGAATTCAAAATACGTAACTACCATTAGCTACCCACTAACCTGAGTCAGTAGCTATTTCCTAAATTTTAACCAAAAATACAATGAAAGGTACCCATCAAAATCGTCGCGCTTTCCTGAAGTCCACCGCCACCGGGACGGCCGGAATCATCGCGGCATCCATGTTTCCGACGATCGTGCCGGCGAGCGTATTTGGCAAGAATGCGCCCAGTAACAAGATCCATATCGGTCAGATCGGCTTTGGCCGCATTTCCAGTGGACACGATCTGCCCGAAACCATGAAAAACGAAGTCGCTCACGTGATGGCTGTCGCCGACCTGGACAAAAACCGGCTGGCGATGGGCAAAAAGTGGATCGAGAAAAAATACGCCGACAAAACGGGTAAGGAGAACTACGTGGACGTGCAGATGTACGACGACTACAAAGAACTTCTGGCCCGGAAAGACATCGACGCTGTCATCATCAGCACGCCCGACCACTGGCATGCCCAACCCGCCATGGAAGCGGCCGTGGCCGGTAAGCACGTCTACATGCAGAAGCCTACCTCGCTGACCATTCAGGAAGGGCGTATGCTGAGCGACATGGTGCAGAAAAAAGGCATTAAATTTCAGCTAGGGAGTCAGCAGCGGTCTATGGATCCCTGGCCGCAGTTCAAGCGTACCTGCGAGCTGGTTCGAAACGGCCGCATTGGGGAGCTGAAAAAGGTTTACATCGGACTACCCGGTGATCCTCCCGGCGGCAACCCTAATCCGATGCCCGTACCCCCCAATCTCAATTACAATATGTGGCTGGGATCCACCCCGGAGGTACCTTATACGCTGGATCGTGTGCATCCACAAGACAGTCTTTCGGGCCGTGGCGGCTGGCTCCGGCTGGAGCAGTTCGGCGCGGGCATGATCACGGGTTGGGGATCGCACCACCTCGACATCGCCCACTGGGGCATGGATACCGAGTTGACCGGGCCGGTCGAAATCGATGGTTTTGCTGCCTTCCCACTGCCCGGCTCGGGCCTGTGGGATGTGCATGGCAGCTTCCTGGTTCTTTCCAAATATGCCAATGGCGTGGTCATGGAAATCGGCGGCGATAATCCCAATGGCATAAAATTCGAAGGTACCGATGGCTGGATTTTCGTGTCGCGCGGTAATGTGGGCGTTACGGCTTCCGACCCCGGCATGGCCGAGTCTGCCAAAGAGAATGAGGCCTTCAAGGCCAGTGATAAGAAAATCCTGGGTTCGGTGATTGGACCCAACGAAATTCACCTGTACGAAAGCCCCGAGCAGCACCGCAACTGGCTGGAATGCATCCAGAACGACAAACAGACGATCAGCCACGTTGAAATCGCCCAGCGTTCCTGCTCGGCCTGTCTTTTGGCGCATACCGCTATGAAGCTGGGCCGTAAGTTAAAATGGGACCCCAAAAAGGAGCAATTTATCAATGATAAAGAGGCCAACGCCATGCTGTCGCGCCCGCAGCGGGCCCCGTATGGTACTACCTACGTGAAGGGGTAGGTTAAATCAACATCTGCGCAAAAAGCCCGGTTCACTTTGACGAACCGGGCTTTTTGCATGAGGGTAGGTACTTTACCGGATTTCAACAGTGGTTAAAAGTCTTATTTTACAGCCTGAATAAATTTGTATATTTGGAAAGACAGAGATTGCTCTTGTATCACTGTCCGCGCGACAGGTACCCTGTACCAAACTGCTGAATTTCCAAACCCTCAACTATTTACCCGATGCAACACTTCTCCCGACTTTCCCTCTGCCTGTTGCTTTCCCTCACTTCACTGCTCGTTTTGGGCCAGAAAAAGGCGGCAACACCCGAAAAAAAGCCCGATGCTTTTTCTACCGAAACCTTTTCGGGCTTAAAATTTCGGTCCATCGGTCCGGCGGTCACTTCCGGCCGTATTTCCGATTTTGCCATCAATCCACAAAACAATAGTGAGTACTACGTAGCCACCTCGGCGGGGGGAGTCTGGAAAACGTCCAACCACGGTGTTACCTTCAGGCCGCTGTTCGACAGCCAGGGCTCGTATTCCATCGGCTGCGTCACGCTGGCACCTACCAACCCAAGTATCGTGTGGGTAGGTAGCGGTGAAAATAACAACCAGCGCTCGGTATCCTACGGCGATGGGATCTACAAAAGTGAGGATGCCGGGAAAACCTGGAAAAATATGGGGTTGAAAAATTCGGAGCATATCTCTGAAGTCATTGTGCATCCCACCAATCCGGATATTGTCTATGTAGGGGCCTACGGGCCGGTATGGAGCGAGGGCGGTGACCGGGGCGTCTTCAAATCCACCGACGGCGGAGCTACCTGGACTAACGTAAAATCGGTCAGCGATTACACAGGCTGCAACGACCTGGTCATGGATCCCCGCGATCCCAATGTGCTCTACGCGGCCTTTCACCAGCGCATGCGGAAGGTGTACACCTACATCGGCGGCGGGCCGGAATCGGCCCTGTATAAATCCACCGATGGCGGCACTACCTGGAAAAAACTGGAAGGCGGCCTGCCCGGCGGCGACATCGGCCGCATCGGCCTGGCGATTAGTCCGGTTAATCCGAACGTGCTATATACTGTTGTCGAGGCTCCCGACGACAAGGGAGGTATCTACCGCTCTATGGATCAGGGCGCGAGCTGGGAGAAGCGGAACCCCTATTTTTCATCGGGCAATTACTACCAGGAAATCACCTGCGACCCCACCAACGTGGACCGTATTTTCATTACCGACACCTACTATAAAGTCAGTCAGGATGGGGGCAAGACCGTCAGTAATCTGGGTGAACTCAACAAACACGTCGATAACCACTGCATCTGGATCGACCCCAAGGATGGCGATCACCTTATGGTAGGTTGCGACGGAGGGGTATATGAAAGCTACGATTTTGCCAAAACCTGGGACTTCAAATCCAACCTACCGGTCACGCAATTCTACAAGGTAGCGACCGACAATGCCTACCCGTTCTACGGGGTGCACGGAGGTACCCAGGATAACCTAAGCCTTGGCGGCCCCAGTCGCACGACTTCGGCCAACGGCATCACCAACGCCGACTGGTACGTGACTTCCATCGGTGATGGCTTCGAAACTCAGGTGGATCAGTCCAACTCGGACCTCATCTACGCCCAGAGTCAATACGGCGGCTTGCAGCGGTTCGACCGCAAAAGCGGGGAGTACCTGTCCATCCGGCCTGTGGAACTGGAAGGGCAGGAAGCCGTGCGCTGGAACTGGGACGCGCCATTGTTGATCAGTCAACACAGCAATTCCCGCCTATACAGCGGCTCCAACCGCGTGTACCGTACTGACGACCGGGGCAATTCGTGGACCATCATCAGTCCAGATCTGAGCCGGCAGACGGACCGCAACAAGATGGAAGTGATGGGCCGCGTGTGGTCGGTGGATGCCATTGCCAAAAACGGCAGTACCGATATCTACGGGCAGCTCACCACCATTGCCGAATCCAAATTAGACCCCGATCTGTTGTGGGTGGGTACCGACGACGGCCTGATTCAGCGGACGACGGACGGAGGGAAAAACTGGCAGAAGTTCGACAACCTGCCGGGGGTACCCAAGCAAACCTACGTGCACCAGATCATCGCTTCGCTGCACGATAAAAACACGGCCTACGTATGCTTCAACAACCACCGTGACAGCGACTTCAAGCCTTATGTATTGAAAACTACGGACAGCGGCAAAAGCTGGAAGGCCATTCAGGCCGACCTACCCGCGCGCGGCAGCGTATACACGATCGCCGAAGACCATGTCGATCCTGATCTGCTATTTGTAGGTACCGAGTTTGGCGTATTTTTCAGCAACAGCGGCGGACAAAACTGGCTCCAATTGAAGGGTGGGCTACCCACGGCGGCCGTGCGGGACATTGAGATTCAGCGCCGGGAGAATGACCTCGTGCTGGCTACCTTCGGCCGGGGTTTTTATATTCTGGACGATTATTCGCTGCTACGCAAACTCAAAAAAGAAGAACTCGATCAAACGGCCCGGCTATTCCCGATCAAAAAAAGCCTGATGTACGTGGAGCGCTTCCCACTGGGTCTGCGCGACAAGGGGCACCTCGGCAGCAGCTACTTTTCCACGCCCAATCCACCCGTGGGCGCGGTGTTTACCTACTACCTCAAAGACGATATCAAAACCTTGAAAGACAAGCGCCAGGAAGCTGAAAAGACCATGCTGGATCGCAAACAGAGCGTATACTACCCCAGCCTCGACAGCCTGCGCCTGGAAGACAATCAACCCGATCCTTACCTGCTCTTTACGGTTAAAGATCAGGCGGGCAAGGTAGTGCGGCATTTAAAAGCGCCCGCCAAAAAAGGCCTGAAACGGCTGGTGTGGGATTTTCGCTACGGTACCCCCGCTCCGGTACAGAACCGCTACACGCCCCAGCCCGACCAGCTTTTCGGCAGCGCCGAAACAGGGTACCTCGCGCCGCCGGGTCAGTACACCGTCTCGCTGGCAAAGTACGAAGATGGTACCCTTACTGAACTGGCCGGTCCGGTTACTTTTGACTGTACCCTGCTGGACCAGAGCAGCCTGCCGCTCAACCCCACCGAGAACGCGGCCTTCAACAGCAAAGCCGCCGAACTGCGTAAGGCCGTCACGGCCGCCAGCGACCTGCTGCGGCAGATGGATACCCGACTCAGCGCCATCGGTACGGCCATTCTGGATATGCCCGCACCCGCCAAGCCCCTATTGGAAACTGCCTACCGACTCAACCAGGAACTCCAACGCCTGAAAACGGACCTGAATGGCGACGATACCCGGGCGCAGCGGCAGTTTGAAACCCTGCCGGGCATCGGTAGCCGCATCGCGGACTTCACCTCCAGCATGAATAGTACCCTGGCCCCGGTGACCCAAACCTATAAGGATTCCTACACCCTGGCCGCCAAACAGTTTACGGCGCTGCTGGAGGATATGAAGAAAATGGATCAGGAAATAGGTACATTGGAAAAGACGCTAGAACTGAACAATGCTCCGTACACCCCCGGCCGCTGGCCGGATTGGACGGGGAATTGAGTAGGGTACCTTTTATTTTGTATTTATCATTAGCCGATATTGTACAACTTCTTAGGCTGTACATTCAAAGCCGGGAGGTATTCTTTTTCTACATCCCGGTTCAGCATTCACCTGTTTGCATCCCAAACTCCTGGAAGTAGATCGACTTTGTGGGCCGCTTTTTAGTACGATGTCGGTTGGTACCTTGGCTGGCTGGACTACTTTATTGAGTCCCGAAAGAAGAATCCAGACCCATTTATCATAAAAAGTGTTGTATGAATTTTCGTTTTTTTACACTACTCGGGTCCGCTGGTGCGGCCCTTGTCGTTTTAGGTCTGCTAGCCTTTATGCCTGTTAAGCCCTCGGACGGGCCATTCGAAAAGCAATCATCCACTCGCCCCAATGCGGCACTCCCCCACATCATTCTGTTTATTTCCGATGATCACGGCTATGAGGATTCCGGCTTTGCCGGGGCCAAAGTCGTGCGAACGCCGAATCTGGATGCACTGGCGAAGGAAAGCCTGCGCTTCACCCACGCGTTCTGCAACACGCCCAACTGTGTACCTTCCCGGGCGGTGCTCAACACCGGACTGATGCCCGCCCGTAACGGGGCGCATCCTAACCATAGCAAAATCAACGCCGGCATAAAGACCCTGCCCGTATACATGCAGACGCTGGGGTACCAGACCATCCTGGCCGGCAAGGACCATGTCTGGCCCCGCTCGGCGTACCCCTACGTGTACCTGAAAAAGAGAGACCAGGACTATCAGGTAATCGATTCGGTACTGGCTGCCTCGGCCAAACCCAACCAGAAGCCGCTGTTTCTGGTGGTAGCCACCGACAACCCCCACGTACCCTGGCCTAATTTGGAAGGCTATGACCCCAAAACCGTGGATCTGCCGCCCTTCATGATCGATACGGACGTGACCCGTGAGGTACGGGCGAAGTATTTTACCGACGTTACTGACATGGACAAGACGCTGGGCCAGTGCCTGGCGTCCATGAAGAAGTATGGCTATGGCGATAACACACTGTTTATTTATACCACCGACAACGGTCCGCAGTGGCCCCACGGCAAGTGGAATCTTTACGATCAGGGCATTCGGGTACCTATGCTGGTGCGCTGGCCGGGCCGGGTGGCACCCAACGCGACCACTGATGCCATGGTACCTTTGCTGGATATTCTGCCCACTCTGCTGGAAGCCAGCGGCGGACAAGTACCGGACGGATTGGATGGCCGGAGTTTTCTGCCCGTGCTGCTTGGTCAAAAAAACGCCCATCGCGATACGATTTTTACCACCTACACGGCCGATACGCGCTACGGGAATTTCAACTACTACCCCATTCGCAGCATCCGGACGCGCGGCCTGAAGTACATCATGAACCTCGAACCAGACCGCACCTACACCACCCACATCACCAACGCCAAGCCGCAAGACGGCCGGGACTACTGGGAAAGCTGGCTCGAGAAGGCGAAGACCGACCCAAAGGCCGCCAAACTTGTGCACGACTACCAGCACCGACCCGCTGAGGAATTGTATGACTTGGACAAAGACCCTTACGAACTCACAAACCTGGCTACCAACCCGGCCAATAAGTCCACCATGGTGAAGTTCCGGCAGGCTATGGTGAACTGGATGGAGGATCAGAACGATCAGGATGGCCTGACGCGCTTTTTTGCCAACATTAAATACAATCCAAAAGCCAATAAATGAAGTGGGCGGGACGTACCTTTATCGGTGGGTACCTTCCAATGAGGTAGCCTATTGGTGAAATCTTCTTTTCTAGGTAAGGGTACCTTAACGCACCGGGACGATCCTTTTTCCAGTTATAGGCAGGGTTATTGTTGTGGTAAGGTATTAATACCTTAGGGAATCCCCAAGGTGGGGCCTGGGTAGGGAGGTTTTAACGGCATTGAGGTCGCTGCTGTCAGGATGTCCCCATGTTATGTTATATTTCGGTCGTTTGTCCCAGTAATTTTTCGAAATTTTACCATGAAAAGGTAGCAGCAGGCACCGACGGGTGCCGGTTTTCTGCCTTATACAACTCTACTAAAATGAAAGTACTTGTCGTTGAAGATGAACCCAAATTGGCTGGCTTTATTAAGCGTGGACTGGAAGAGCAAGCCTGGGAAGTGGATATTGCCTATGATGGACGCATGGGAAAAGCCATGGCTAACTCCAATGCCTACGATGTGCTGGTACTGGATGTAAACCTGCCCTACCTCAACGGCCTCGATCTGGCTATGCTGCTCCGGCAGGACGGCCTAACTACGCCCATCCTGATGCTGACCGCCCTAGGTACGGTAGAGGACAAATTACAGGGCTTCGACTCGGGCGCCGACGACTACCTGGTAAAACCCTTCGAGTTTCGTGAATTCATTGCCCGGCTCAAGGTACTGGCACGGCGGGGTACCCGCACCGATGGCCCCAACCATCTGCTTACGGTGGCCGACCTGGAACTGAATCTAGATGAAAAAATAGCCAGGCGTGGCGGCAAGCATATCGACCTCACCGCCAAGGAATTCGCCTTGCTGGAATACCTGATGCGCAACCGTAACCGGGTGGTATCCCGGATTGATATTGCCGAAAAAGTATGGGACATTCACTTCGATACGGGTACGAATGTCATCGATGTATATATCAATTTTTTACGAAAGAAAGTAGATAAAGAATTCTCCGTCCGGCTGATCCACACGGTAGTTGGCATGGGGTATATCCTCAAAGAAGAATGAACATCAAGGCCCGCCTTACGATGCTGTTCACGCTGCTGGTGGCTTCCATTATGCTGTTTTTCTGTGTGGCTATCTACTTTTTCTACGACCAGTACCGCGAGCAGCAATTTTTTTCGTACCTCACCGAACGGGCAACGACTATTATACGTCTGCTGGAAGATGTCAATGGCATTACCGAAGCAGAAATTAAACAGATTGAGGAGGCCAACAGCGCTATATTGCTGGGAGAAGAAATCACGATCTACGATAGCCAGGATTCGGTGATATTTGACAGTGGGAAAGACCTGTTTCCGATTTCCAAACAAATACTGGAGCAGGTGCGGCAGGGGCAGGAGCAGCAGTTCCGGCAAGGCAACAGGGAAGTCGTGATGCTACGGCACGTGCACGAGGTAGGTGAACCACGCTGGGTAGTGGTGGCCTACGCCACCGACCTGATCGGCCTCAATAAGCTCAACCGCCTACGGGATATACTGGCCCTTGGCTGGCTGCTTAGCCTTATTCTGGTAAGTGGAGCGGGATGGATTTTCTCTAAGGACGCCCTGCGGCCCGTTTCGGAAATCATCGACCAGGTCAACAATATATCGGCGGGTAATCTGCACGACCGTCTGCGGGTAGGGAATGGAAAAGACGAACTGGCCCAACTTTCGATGACTTTCAACCAGATGCTCAGCCGCCTCGAATTGGCTTTTACGGTGCAACGGAGCTTTGTCTCTCACGCCTCACACGAGCTTCGCACCCCGCTGGCGGTCATGATGGGTGAAGTAGAAGTAGCCTTAATGAAAGAGCGTACCGGCGCGGCCTACCAGGAAACCTTATCGAGGGTACTGGATGAAGTGAAAGAACTGAGCGAATTGGTAAATAATTTACTGGAGCTGGCCCGGACCGACGCCGGCCAGACCGCTCTGCGCAAAGTGCGAGCCGACGAAATCCTGTGGCAGGCCCAGGCCCACGTCACCCACAAATACCCCGGCTACGAGGTAGAAATCCGGTACGATCAGGAGCCCGAGAACGAAGAGCAACTTCTTATCAGGGGAGATGAGGGGCTACTCCGCACCGCGTTCATCAACCTCATGGAAAATGCCTGCAAATACTCGTCCAATCAGCAGGCGGTTGTCCGCATAGAAATTGAAAGCAACCGATTGTTGCTGCATTTTCAGGATCAGGGGGTAGGGATTGATGCCGAACACATTCCGTTGCTATTCGACACCTTCTACCGTATTACCACTACGCAGGATCGTAAAGGGTATGGCATTGGACTGGCGCTGGTGAAACGTATCCTGACGCTTCACAAAGGTACCATCGAGGTCACCTCACAGCCCGGCGTCGGCAGCGACTTCAAAGTGATTCTGCCGCTATTTTGATTGGTTTTCAGCCTGTCTTATCGAGTAAAGCTAAGCGTGTTGAAATACTTTCTTGTGACGCTTGCTGTGTCGGCCCCGACTGGGGTACTATGTCTGGCTGGAACAGGTTTTTATGCAATTTATCTGTTTAGCCAGCCCCATTCCCAGCCCAGTACGTATGACCTCACTGCCCGACTTAGCCGCCAAAACAATGCAGGCCCACGAACGGCTGAATGCACACTACGGAGTACAGGAAATATACGGCCGTGCCGATCCCATGCATGAGCTGATCGGTACCATCCTGTCGCACCGCACCACCCATGCCAACGAAGTGACAGCCTACCGCACCATGCGTGAACGCTTTCCGACCTGGGAGGCTGTCCGCGATGCCCCGCTGCCCGATCTTATCGACGCCATCGGCACGGCTACTTATCCTGAGATCAAAGCTCCCTACATTCAGCAGGTACTCATCCGTCTTTTTCAGGAAAAGGGTACTGCCACAATTGATTTTTTGCACGAACTTTCCACGGAGGCGGCCATGAAATGGCTGACCGACCTGCCAGGCGTCGGCCCCAAGACGGCGACGCTTTTGCTGCTCTTCAACTTCAAAAAGCCCTTACTTCCCGTCGACACGCACGTACACCGCGTCACCCAGCGCTTGGGGCTCATCGGCCCAAAGGTGAGCGCCGCCAAAGCACATGACCTGTTGCTCAGGTACTTACCCCGAGATGCCACGGTACTCTTCAATTTCCACAAGCATTTCTACTGGCACGGGCAGCGCGTTTGCACCTGGTACGATCCCAAATGCTCCGAGTGCGTGTTGCGGACGATGTGCGACTATTACCAATCGGGTAAGACGACGGTGCTGAGCAGCACGGTGGGACGGAGGAAATTCTAGTTTCTCTAAGGCTAATCCGTATTGAAAAAGGTAGAGAGTTAGTAGGAAAAGGCTTTCCCAGCTTTTTTATCAGTATCCAGGTGCGCTTCTTACACAACCGTAATGTACGAATGCCACTTGAAATTAATTTTTAGCCTGAATTCATTTCCTTTTGTAAATGGCGCAAGATCTTTGGACGCGTGAGCAGACCATATTAGCCTTTAATTTGTACTGTAAAATTCCTTATGGCACGATTCACGGCCGCAATCCAAAATTGCATGAATTAGCAAAAATCCTTGGCAGATCCCCTGGCGCGGTTGGTCGTAAGATGCAAAATCTGGCAAGTTTCGATCCCTATCACAAAGCAAGAGGTGTCAAAGGTCTTTCAAACGCCAGTAAGCTTGACGAGAAAATCTGGAACGAATTCAATGGCAATTGGAATGATCTGGTTTATGAGAGTGAATTGCTTTTGGCAAAAAAGCAGGATATTCCTATTGAACAGAAGTTTAAAATCAACGAAGATAGATTGGCGTCAAAAACTGGAGAAACCCGTTTACAACTGGTGAAGATGCGGGTTAATCAAAGCTTTTTTCGATCAGTGGTGTTAGGAATGTACAACACTCGCTGCGCTGTAAGTGGGATCAATTTGCCTGATATGCTTCGAGCCAGCCACATTGTCCCTTGGTCAAAAAATAAACAAGAGAGAATCAACCCTGAAAATGGTATTTGTTTGTCAGCACTTTATGATGCTGCTTTTGACAAAGGGTATATAGGAATCGATACGGATTATCGAATAATAATCGCTAACAAATTGAAAAAATACTCGAAGGAGGCTTATTACCAGGAGCAGTTCGGCAAATTAGAGGGTAGGTCTCTTTATCTTCCAGACAAGTTTTTACCCCGACAATCCTTTTTAGAATTCCATTTGAATGAAATTTTTAATAAATGAAGTACGGATGATTTAGATGAAGGTTGAGCATCGAATCGAATACTCAGACCTACAATTTGTGTTTGTACCGTACTACTCCTATTAAATCCATTAATTTGCCAATCCAAATTCACCATATTCCGAACCTTATGAATTCCAAAATAATGCTCCGTTTAATCCTTTTGAGCTTTACTCTCGTTCTGGGCTCACCTTCCATCCGCGCCCAGCAAGGTACCCTCAAAGACCTGGCTTTCCTGGAAGGCCATTGGCTGGGTACCTTCAGCGGCGGGCCCATCGAGGCGGGCTGGACGGCTCCGGCCGCGGACAACATCATCGGGTACATTCGGATGATGAAGGACAACAAGCCCACCATGTACGAGCTGTTTGTGTTTGAACAAACTGACAAGGGACCCGTGGCGATGGTGAAACATTTCAAGCCGGGTATGGTAGGGGTGGAAGAGAAAGACAAGCACGACCATTACATTTTCCAGTCGGCTAAAAAGAATGAAGCGCTTTTCGAAAAAGAGGATGCTTCGGTGCGTATCATTTATGAACGGCGTTCGCCTTCCCAACTCGTGATTCGTCGAGGTAGCCAGAAGGATGGGGAATGGACGTTTGTGGATCTGTTTGTGTTTGAGAAAATTCCCTGATTCTTTGAAGGCTGTATGCGTTAGCTCAACTTCGGCTCTATCCAAAGCGCCGTGCAACTGAGCACAAACAACGTAAGCCATACCCAATCGTTGACTTTTTCCTGACGTTGCGGTTTGGCATGGGGGGACCTGCCGAAAAGCCTGCCGCCCGCAATGCTTTTATATAATGGGCCATCCGCCGGGTCAGGAAGAGCGTGGAGGTCGAATCTTCCACAAATACTTCTGCGGAGTCTCCTGCCCCTATCCAACCCGATTGCCCGAATAAATAATTTGTTTCAGCTACCTGCTGGTTCAGCGGAGAAGTTTGCAAGACCACAGTATCCTGACCAACTGGAAAGCGGGTCGGAATTTCAGCATCCATATTCAGGGAAAACCGCCCTGCGAGGCCTTTGAACAACGGCGCATCGGCAAGCACACCGCTACCGGATGGCGGCTGTACCTGCGCCAGAACGGTATTCCAGATTCGCGCGTACGCTACACTATCACCGCTGAGTTTGAGGGGGAAGGTTTCGTTCAGCAGGCTAACGCCCACTTTCCCTACCTTGTTCCAGACAGCCACTGGGTAGCCGGGGACCGTCAACTGAGGAAGTGACTCGTTGAAAGCGTAGGGCAAGGCCGTCAGATTGGGAGCTACCTGCGCGGCGGTTTCGGAAGTCGTTCGCTTGATAGAAAAACCTGTTCCCAAGGCCCGGTTGATGGTGGTGAGATTGCTTTCGGCCTGGGTTAATCCTATGAAAAGAATACTTTTTCCGGCCGCGAGAGCTTTCTTGACCAATGAGTTGGAGGCGTTGCCAGGATCGGTGACGATGAGGTCAGGCAGGGTACCTTGGGCCATTCCCCCGTTGATGGTTGTGCTTTGCTGGATGCCTTTGGAAACGGCCGTCGTCACGGTTACGGCATTGCCTTGGCGGCCCAGCCATTCGGCCAGGGTACGGCTCTCAAAATCGGGGCTGTCCAGAATAAACTGGTAGGAAAGTACGGGACGTGAGCGGACAAAAAAACGTAGCGTATCTACAAATTTATCATTCACAAAGAGTTCCGTAGCCGTGCGCCCTTCGGTGAAGGCCGGGAATTGGAGTGAAAAGGAATTCGACCCTTCCGCAAGCTGCGTACTATCCAGCGTTTCACCGGCAAATTTGATTTTTGCCCATTGCTTTTTGGTTGATTGTACGCTACCTGTGATGCGCTGCATTTCGCCCAGCCGCAGGGTACCCTGCCAGGCAAGATTCTGGATTTGATTTTCGGAGAAATAGGGCTGCCATTCCACAGTACCTGACGTGAGCTGCGCCAGCAGATCGGGCGTAAAATCCTGCCCCAGCAGTGTTACCGAATCAAAATGGGCGGCCAGTTTTTTTTTCAGAAACTCCTGCGATCCGAACCGTTCATTCAACCCCAGGCTATCCTGCCAGCGGCGGGCCATGGCAGAAGGTACCTCGGCCCCTACCAACAACGCCCGGGCCGAATCGGACGTTTTGGTCCAGGTTGGTTGTAAAAGGTACCCTAGCAACACCAGCCATAAAAACAGATTCAGTCCACCCCGAAGCCATTTTCGCCGGGGCGTCAACGTTTTGTTCCTCCACAAAATCCCGAAAACCACGACTGGAAAGGCAGCCAGCAAAATCGCAGTCAGCCAATGGAAAGGATCGGAAGAGTTGAAGGAAAAATCAAAAGAAATCATAAAAGTTGTCGCCAGAAAGCGGCTTCCAGTTTTGGTTGGCTGCGATAGTCAGAACCCGTTTGCCAGGTTGGATTGGCCAGAGTTAATAAAAAAGCCTGGGTCCGCTGTCGTTCCTTGTCATTGAGTTTTTTGCCACTCGCCAATTTTTGCAAATCGCCCAGTACGGCCCAGTTTTTCAGGCCGCTATTGATGGTCGTTTCGGCCAGTTGGGTACCTACCTGCTGCACGTCGCGCTGCTGCGCGGCGGAGAGCTTGGGCAGCTCAAGATACCCCAGTACGCGACTGGCTTTGATGGCCAACTGCTCCTGTTCGTAATGGCGTTCCTGTTGGTAGCGTGGGTTGATTTTGTCGAGTTCACCCGTCAGGCGGGTTTCTTTGATTTTCAGCGGCGGTGGGTCGAAACCACTTTTCTTGACATAGGTACGGGCTTTTTGCTGGGCGGTCTTGAGGTATTCCAGGGCTTTGTTTTCAAAGGGCAGGGCTTTTTCGGGTTCATACAGCCGCAGGTGCAGTTCCGATTGCCACATCTGCTCCAGCGCCATTTTTAACAGGCTGCGTGTGGATTGTTCGTGAAATGTATTCACCTCCCCATCGTCGTGCGAATGCACATATTGCTCCATGAGCGCGGCCAGCGGGTCTTGCTGTCCGGCCGGTACAGGGGTACCATGATTGTGGTCGTGGTCGGGAACCTCGGCAACGGCGGCATGTTCTTCTTCGGTGTCGTGTTTATGCATGAAACCTTCCAGCGACGCACTGCCCGGCGCATCGCCACCGTGGTCTTCGGCCGGGTTTGCTCCGCCGATATTGGTTTCAAACTCTTCGCCCATAAACTGTCCGTAGCGCAGCCGCAGTACTTTCTGGTCGAAGCCGATTTCGTTGGAGGTACTATTGAATTCTTTGGGCGGTAGTTTTTTACGTTTGGCAATGAGTTTTTCCGTGTCGATAATAATTTGCCGCTGCGAGCGGAAGTACTCCGGCATGCGGTTGACAGCCATCGTGGCCAGTTGGGCTTCCTCCATCTGTGTCGTGTCCCGGTACACGATAAAGTAGGTATCCGATTTGGTGAAATTCGCCTCCGGCTGGCGGTTGTCCACGGCGGCCCAGTAGTAGTACAGCTCGTCGCCGGGCGTAAAGTCCAGGGCTTTCAGATCCAGTACCTTGGTCAGGTTCGCTTCTTTGAATGTAGCCGGACTCAGGGGTAGCCGCACTTCCCGGAACTTCACGTTCTCACCCGAACCCCGCGCCAGCGTGGCCACGATGAACGCATTTTGCACCCGGAAATCATCGGAGATTTTAGCCGAAACGGAAATTTTCTTGGGATCATTCAGCAGATGATAGCGATATAATTCCTTGCTGGCCGGGGTAATTTTAGGCGGTTGGTCGGGCTGTGCTTCCAGCCGGTAGAATTCCGACTGATACACCAGCGAATCGGCCCGGTAAGCCTTCAGATTATAGATTCCCGAATGGACCAACCGGTCACTGTATTCGTATGAATCGCCGTTTTTCTTAAATACCAACCCCGAGTTCTTGCCATCGGAGAGCCGCAACGTTACCCCATCGGCCTGACTGAGCTGTACCTGCCACGTTAGCCGCGAACCGTTCAGGGCGGTCACGTTCAAATCGGATGATTCGGTGGCGTGCAACCCCGAGTAAGCTGGCGGTTGAATCCGTATTCGGGCCGTTTGCAGGCTGGGTGGGGGAAGTATTTTCTTTTCATGTTTCGCAGGTAGTAAAGTTTCAGATTCTTTTGAGATACCGGAATTTTGCCCCAGAAGAGGTACAGCAAGACGAAATAGAAAAGCCAGCACTACCAGCAGACCATACGGCCAAAGTTGGGCAAAAAATACGCGCGGGGCTGCCTCATTCTCAATTCGGTCGTAGAGCCTTTCCAGCTGGAGCTGTTCTGCCCAATTCGGGTTTTCTTTCTCCAGTAAGGCCAGACTGTACTCGGTTCCCTGTACTTTCTGATGAATCAGCGAAACGGCCTCCGGCTTTTTGGGGGCATAGATTTTTGTAATAAAAACACCCGCCCCCAGGGCCACTACCAGCGCTCCTAATTGAACGGCTAACAAACTTGTCAGCGCGGAGGCCGACACAAAAGCCGCCGCGCCCAGCAGCATGCACCGGAGCAGCGCGTTGGCGTACAGCTGATTTCGTACCGAAGCGATGAGTTTTTGAAGAGGGTTCATGCGTTGCGGAGTAGCGAAAGAATGCGTTCAAAGATACAAACCACGAGCAGAGCGGCGAAAATGAGGCGTTGTGTCTGCGCCGAAGGCGCACCGGATGCTTGGACGGGTTTGAATAAGGTACCTAATTCGGCCCTGCTCATCGGCACGGTATTGCCCCCGATCCCCCAATGCGCCAGAATCCGCTGTCCCAGCCATTCGGGTAGCTGCCCACGGGCCACCAGCGGCGACGTTTGCGGGGTGAGTTTTTCTGGCAAATGGAAAACATTCGGATACGCCGAAAGACCTGCCTGATTGGTCACAAGGTATAGGGTTGCGGGCTGTAGCGCGAGCGGCAACTGATCAGTAACGACTATATCTGGTGCAGCCTGGGTACCTTTTTCTATCCAATTGATTTCCAGGCGGTACACCTCGGCGAAGGCTTGCAAAGCGGCTAGAGCAGTCTTTCGTTCCAGCGGATCTTTCAGGTCGATACTAACATTTACAGGCCCTTCGCCCACGGGCTGACTGGCAAATCGAACGGAAGCATCAGCGTCGCTGGCGCGTAGAATATTGTCGGTATCGACATACAGTTTTTGCTGGTTTGCAACGAGCCGGTAGGCACGAATCGGATTTCCAAGCGTATCGGGTGTAGTGTGAAGGTGAAAATCAGTCGGCGTTTGAATAAAAGGCAGTTGGCCGGGTTTTCGCTCATTTTTCATGTACAGATGCAGTACTTCGCCCGCCGGGGCTACCCGATTGATTGCATTTTGCAACATTACCGCGTTCCAAGGCGTGGGATCAGCCGGCGGCGCGAGCTCATTGGCGGGTTGCGGGGTAGGGGTGAGCCAATAAATGGGTTCGCCGTTTTGGCGGGCTTCTTCCAGTTCAAAACGGTAGTTATCCACTACGAAGGCGTCGGGCTGCACGAGGTGGATCGTTTGTAAATAACCTTGTTTCCCCAACATCTTCAGGACAGGCTCACTCAGCAGCAGGGCCACCAAAATCAATAGTACGCAACGCAAAATCAGCAGCAGGATCTGGTCCAGCCGGAAGCCTCGCTGCGGTTGCTGGCTTTTCTCGAAAAGAAAGCGCGTAGCGGCCCAGGCGATAACCGTACCTTTCTTCCGATGCCAGAAGTGCAGGGCGATCGGGATCGCTACGGCCAGGATACCCCATAGAAATAAAGGTTGAAGAAATTGCATTATTTAAACCAATTGATCACTTAGCATCCTAATTTAAGTACTAATATTGGATTATGGAGCACTTCCAGATTGTGAAGATAGTAAAAGTACCAAAAGGCCGGTTGAAAATTTGGAGAATGGGGGGGTAGGCAGTAGATTTAGAGTTTCTTGTATTCTAAAAAAATCTACAAATTTGTTGGATAGGAAAAATTGATTTCACAAAACGTACAGTCATTTCGCTCACAAAATTCGACTTTACTGAAATGGAGAAAAAGTTGGTTTATTATGGTGGGCAGGATTATGATTATCAGTATGGGAAATAACTAAAATACCAGAATTGTTGGTGTGCCACACCTTTGAATGAATCTTTCCCAATTCCACCGTCTATGCCTGACAAAAACCTCTACATCATCGCAGGCTGCAATGGTGCGGGTAAAACCACAGCTTCATTTACCATTCTACCCGTACCATTCTACCCGAGATTCTTGATTGCAAGGAATTCGTCAACGCCGACGAAATAGCCCGAGGGCTTTCACCTTTCCAACCCCAGAAAGTCGCTCTTGAGGCTGGACGGATTATGTTGAATAGAATTGACGATCTTGTAAATAGAAACGAAAGCTTCGCCTTTGAAACCACCCTCGCGACAAGGAGCTATCGACTAAAAATTGAGGAGGCTAAAAATAAGGGATACACGACTACTTTGCTTTTCTTATGGCTGCAAAATGTAGAATTAGCCAAACAACGGGTAAGAATCAGAGTGACCGAAGGTGGACATACTATTGAACCGGAAGTAATCGAAAGGCGTTACCGACGAGGTATCAAAAACTTGTTTGAGATATACCTACCTGATGTGGATGGAGCCCTGATATATGATAATTCGGCTGGCGAGCCTCATCTTTTAGCACAGAAGACAGTCGATGGGAAGCTCACCGTAATAAATAAAACAAAATTCAACGAGCTAAAATACTGTTATGACCACAGTTGAAGAACAGAAAGAACTGCGAGAAAAAATTTCGTTCGGTCTTAAAAAGACCTACGAAAAACTCATTGAGTTTAAGAAGCAGAAAGGTACCGAGCTTGTCGTGATGCGAGACGGTAAAATTGTTACAATCAAACCTGAATAAAGGTACCTCATACCTTTCGCTTCGCCAGGAAATCCCGCAAAACGACCGCGATCGGGTCGCTGAGCCGGGCCCGTACCAGATGCACGTGCGGCAGGCGCAGGGCTTCCTCCATACTTTCGAGGTACTGGGCGGCATTTTTTCTGAAAGTCTCCCGCACGGCCGCGGCTTCCAGTTCCACCTCACGGCCGGTTTCCAAATCCTTGAACCGATAGAATCCTTTCAGGTCGAAGTCCAGTTCCTGGTCGCCCAGGATTTGGAAAATAACGATCTCACGCCGTGGATTGGCAATGCTTCTGATCAACTTGATCCATTCTTCGTCCGCTTGCAGCAAGTCCGAAACAAACACCAGCATTTCCTTGCGCCGGGCGTAAAATTCGGGAAAGGCAACTGCGTTGTTTTGCCATTCGCCACTGGCCTGCGCCGTTTCCAGGCCAAACAATATTTTCTGAAAAGCCTGCTTGCCCGAAACCGCCACCGTCTGCAGAGTACCCCCGTGTAAGGTGTACAGGCTCATGGCGTCGCCTTGCCGATAGCCGAGATAGGCCAGCGATGCCAGCAGAATCCGGGCGTAATCCAGGCGACTCAAGGTACCCTCGGTAAAGTTCATGGAGCCCGATAGGTCCAGCAGAAACCGGATGTGCAGGCTACTTTCGGTGGCCGATTCGCGTACCTGATGCTTGTCGGTGCGGGCGTAGAGTTTCCAGTCGATACGCTTGGGATCGTCGCCAGGCTGGTAGTGCCGGTACTGCTCGAACTCCACACCTACCCCCGAACGGCGACTGCCGTGAATACCCAGCCACAGCTCCTCGCTGACCACCTTGCCGGCCAGCTGGAGATTGTTGAGTTTCAGTAAATCGGTAGCGAGGTGAGCCATTGGTATTTTGAAATCGGAGATTTTACGTTCTAAAACACTTGAAAAAATAAGATTTAAGGGATGTTTTGCACTGTACCTATACGGATCAGGAAATTTTTGATTGACAGGCCTCCTGACCCGCAATTTACCTGTAAAACCCTAATAACAGTTGTGTAAACAAGAATATATGGGGAGAAAATAGCTCCTACACGATAAGGGACGGCGTCGGGTACCTGTCTGTTGCTTGGCTTGGGGATGAAGAATTATCCTAACAATTCGGTCAATGGCGAGCGTTACCGCGGGTACCTACCCTTGGCAAAGTTATCGGACATGAAAGAGCCGAAAAAGTAGTATTCCATGAAAGGTGACTTCTCCTATTAAATTCCGGACAGATTCAAATTCGCCATTCACTTCATGAGAACACGCTACCAAGCCATCGCTTTTGCTTTCTTCTTAGGCACCCTTACCATCGGAACCACTCATGCCCAGTCCAAAGCCCCCAAATCCTCCGATTGGATTCAACTCTTCAACGGTAAAGATCTCACGGGCTGGGATGTCAAAATCGCTGGCTACGCGATGAATGATAATTACAAAAACACCTTCCGAGCCGAAGACGGGATGATCCGCGTCATGTACGACGGTTACGACCGCTTCGACGGGCGATATGGGCATTTGTATTACAAAGAGCCGTTCTCACATTATCGGCTGCGTTTTGAGTACCGTTTTCTGGGCGAACAATTGCCGGGCGGCGACAGTTGGAATGTCCGCAACAGCGGCGTGATGCTGCACTCCGAACCCGCCTGGAACCTGGGCAAGGACCAGACCTTCCCCGTCTCACTGGAAATGCAACTCCTGGGCGGACTCGGCAGTGGCGAGCGCCACACGGGCAACCTATGCTCGCCGGGTACCATCGCCGACATCAACGGCAAGCTCGACATGGCCCACTGTATCGACGCCAGCTCCAAAACCTACAACGGCGATGTATGGGTGAAGGGCGAAGCCATTGTCTATGGCGACTCGATCATCTACCACCTCATTGAGGGCGACACTGTCCTGACCTACACGCACACCCGCATCGGCGGAGGTTTTACCAGCCCGGCAAATAATAGTTTTGAAGCGGCGCACTTCACCCCGGAAAGCGCGGCTGCCTGGCGCAAACTGGCCAATAAGCCGCTCAAATCGGGCTACATCGCTCTGCAAAGCGAAAGCCATGCCATCGATTTCCGCAAAATTGAACTTCTGCCCTTGAAGGGCTGCATGGATCCGAAAGCCAGCAACTTCAAATCATACTACGAAATTTCGGATCAAGTGGCCTGTACTTACAAAAAGAAGTCAAAGCAATAGTTTGTTTGACAAAAATTTTTCGGCTTATATCGTCCTTTGGGCATTTCTCCCTATTTTCGTCTTTCCATTGCTGATTTGGTTGATCTTTGAGAAGTAAATCAGGTTTTTTTCCTAATTTTTAGGATGTAATGTTGATTTGCCTTTGCGAAGCATTTTCCGGCTTTTTTGCAGATACGTGTGTTTTTCACAGCTGCCAGTCAGCGTATTCAAGTAAAATTCAATATTCAGAATCTAATAGTAAAATAAATGCAACGTAGAAAATTCATGCAACTCTCCGGCTTGGCGATGGGCGCGGCTACGCTTCCTTTCGGCCTGGTCATGGGCCGGGACGTACCCGTAGAACATTTGCTGGAGCCTGGCGCTGATGCCGCCGCAAAGAAACGGATGGCCGATATTGCCCTCAACGCGGCCCGCAGTAAGGGCGCCAGCTACGCCGACGTGCGCATTGGCCGGTACCTGCAGCAATTCCTCTTTACCCGTGAGATGAAGGTACAGAACGTCACCAATGCTGAGTCATACGGCATCGGGGTGCGTGTAATTGCCAACGGTACCTGGGGATTCTCGGCGACCAGTGACCTGACGCCCGACGGCATTGCTAAGTGCGCCGAAACCGCTGTGGCTATTGCCAAGGCCAATTCCAAAATCCAGACCGAGCCCGTGATTCTGGCCCCGCAAAAGGGAGTAGGTGAGGTCGCCTGGAAAACGCCATTGACCAAAAATGCCTTCGGGATTCCAGTCAAGGAAAAGATCGACCTGTTGATGAAAGTAAATGGTGAAGCGCTGAAAAACGGCGCGGGCTTCGTGACTTCCAATTTGTTTTTTGTGAATGAGCAAAAGTATTTTGCCTCAACGGACGGCTCTTACATCGATCAGGACATCCACCGGATCTGGCCCACATTCACCGTGACGGCTATTGACAAAGCGGCCGGAAAGTTCAAAACCCGCGACGCCATCAGTTCGCCGATGGGCATGGGCTACGAGTACCTCGACGGCCTGGCTTCCGAAAAAATTCCTGGTCCAAACGGCCTGGTAGGCTACCGGAATTCGTACGACATGGTGGAAGACGCCACCAATGCGGCGAAGCAAGCCAAGGAAAAGATCGGGGCCAAATCGGTCACGGCGGGTAAGTACGACCTCGTGCTCGATCCCAACCACCTGGGGCTGACCATTCATGAGTCCGTCGGCCATCCACTCGAATTGGATCGCGTACTCGGCTACGAAGCCAACTATGCCGGAACCTCCTTTGCTACCCTGGACAAATGGAAAGCGGGTGATTTTAATTACGGTAGCAAACTCGTCAATATCGTGGCCGACAAAACCCAGCCGCACACGCTCGGCAAGGTAGGGTACGACGACGAAGGGGTACCCAGCAAGGAGTGGAATTTGATCAAGGACGGTGTGCTGGTCAACTACGAAGCCATCCGCGACCAGGTACATATCATCGGTGAGAAGGAGTCGCAGGGCTGCTGCTACGCCGATAGCTGGGATTCGGTACAGTTTCAACGGATGCCCAATGTGTCGCTGAAAGCAGGTACCGAGAAGCGCAGTGTGATGGATATGATCAAAGGCGTGGATAAAGGTATCTATATCATTGGCCGTGGTTCCTACTCCATCGACCAGCAGCGCTACAACTTCCAGTTTGGCGGACAACTGTTCTATGAAGTCAAGAACGGCGAAATCGTGGGTATGCTCGACGACGTGGCCTACCAGTCCAACACCCAGGAATTCTGGAATTCGTGCGCCCAGCTGTGCGACCAGGACGACTACCGTACCTTCGGCTCGTTCTTCGACGGCAAAGGCCAGCCCTCGCAGGTCAGCGCGGTATCGCACGGTAGCGCCACCACGCGCTTCAATGGGGTTAATGTGATCAATACGGGAAGGAAAATTTAGCAGAGAGTGGATACGGGGCCGCCCGCGCGGTTGACAGTGGACAATTAACAGTTTTTTGTTCGAAAAGCCACTTCATACTTTATCATTGTTCTACTAAAATTATCCAGTCTCAAACAAATCGATTTAAGCCGTCTACGGCACGCTGTCCACTTTCAACTGTCAATTGTCAACTGAATAAAAATGGCTACCTTAACTAGAGCAGAAGCAAAGAAAATTATAGATAAAGTCCTGTCGTACTCCAAGGCCGACGAAATGAGTGTGGGCCTGAGTGGCAACCGGACGGGCAACATCCGCTACGCCCGCAACTCAGTAAGTACCAGCGGCGAAACCAACAACCTGTCGCTGGCCGGTACGGCAGTGTTCGGCAAGAAATCGGGTACGGCCACGATCAACGAGTTCGATGATGCTTCGCTGGAAAAAACCGTACGCCGGGCCGAGGAAATCGCGCAATTGGCACCCGAAAATCCCGAGTATGTTCCCATGCTCGGTCCCCAAACCTACCTGGAACCGAAAAGCTTTGCGCAGTCCACAGCCAACATTACGCCCGACTACCGGGCTCAGGCGGCATTCGATAGCCTCGATCCCTGCCGCAAGAAAAATCTGGTAGCAGCGGGGTACCTTGAGGATTCCGCTGGTTTCAGTGCCATTGGCAACAGCAAAGGGTTGTTTGGCTATAATCCTTCGACTTCCGTAGATTTCTCCATCACCGTCCGTACGGCTGATGGGCTGGGCTCGGGCTACGCCATCCGCGACGTCAACGACGTATCCAAACTCAGCACTAAATCCGCCACCGAGGTAGCCATGCAGAAAGCATTGGCTTCGGTCAATGCCCGCGCGCTGGAACCCGGCAAGTATACGGTGATCCTGGAACCTGCCGCGGCTGTGGACTTACTGCAAAACATGATGGGTAGCATGGACGCCCGCAACGCCGACGAGGGCCGTTCTTTTTTGAGTAAAAAAGGCGGCGAAACCCGACTGGGCGAAAAATTATTCGATGAGCGTGTCAACATCTACTCCGACCCGATGAACCTCGAAATACCCGGATCTCCCTTCGGCGGCGGCGGTGGGGGACGCTTCGGCGGCGGCGGTAGCGACGGCCGCCCACAAGGGAAGGTGTCCTGGATAGAAAATGGCGTGGTAAAAAATATGTACTACTCGCGCTACTGGTCGCAGACCAAGGGCGTGGCAGGGGTACCCCCGCCTTCGGGCTTTATTATGGCGGGCGGCACGCAGTCGCTGGCGGATATGATCAAAAACACCGATAAAGGTATCCTGGTCACGCGGTTCTGGTACATCCGCGCCGTGGACCCGCAAACGCTACTCTACACAGGCCTCACCCGCGATGGTACCTTCTATATTGAAAACGGCGTCATCAAGTACCCCGTCAAAAACTTCCGCTTCAACGAAAGCCCGGTCATCATGCTCAATAACCTGGAAGCGATGGGGGTACCCCAGCGCATCAGCGGCAATCTGGTACCGCCGTTGAAGATTCGCGACTTTACGTTTTCGAGCTTGTCGGACGCGGTATAGAGGTCAGGGACGGGGTATATGGCAGATGATATACCCCGTCTTTTTCGTATGCTCACCATTTATCTGAAATTCCGTCCGTACATCCAGCAACGAGTGCTTGGCAGCGTAATTTTCCCTAAATTCCTGACTTGCATTCACCCCAAGTAAATTCTGTATTATTTAAAAAGACCCTCAAATTTCAGAAGCCATGAATCGAAGAGACTTTATGCAATTGACCGGCATGAGCGCGGGCGCCCTCATGCTGCCGACGATTCCGGTACTGGGCCGCGCGGTGACGCCCGAAGCTTTGCTTGACAAAGCGCTGGATGTCGCCGTAAAAAAACGCCTAGCCGACGCCGCCCTCAACGCCGCCAAGTCCAAGGGCGCAACCTACGCCGATATCCGCATCGGCAGGTACCTCAACCAGTTTGTCGTGACGCGCGAAGATAAGGTACAGAACTTGGTCAACACCGAGTCATACGGTGTGGGTGTACGGGTAATTGCCGACGGTTGCTGGGGCTTTGCTGCGGTAGTCGATGCCAAAAGCGAAGCCCAGACCGCCAAAGCTGCCGAAGAAGCCGTGGCGATTGCCAAGGCCAATGCCAAATTGATGAAGGAACCCGTACAACTGGCTCCGCAGAAAGGTTTTGGTGAGGTGAGCTGGAAGGCGCCCATTACTAAAAATGCCTTTGAGGTACCCATTAAGGAAAAGGTGGATCTGCTGCTTACGGTGAATGACGCCGCGATGAAAAACGGGGCCAATTACGTCAATTCCGTACTTTTCCAGGTCAATGAGCAGAAGTACTTCGCTTCAACCGATGGCTCCTACATCGATCAGGATATTCACCGGATGTGGCCTATTTTTAACGTCACGGCCATTGACCCCAAGAGTGGTAAGTTCGAAACCCGGCAGTCGCTCAGCGCGCCGATGGGCATGGGCTACGAGTACCTGCAGGCCAATCCGACCGACAGCATCAAGGGGATTACGACCCGCTACAATAAAGGGTACGATATGCTGGAAGACGTGACCGCCGCCTCCAAACAAGCCAAAGAAAAACTCACTGCCAAGTCGGTCGAAGCCGGAAAGTACGATCTGGTGCTTGACCCTTCGCACCTGTGGCTCACGATTCACGAGTCGGTGGGCCACCCACTCGAACTGGATCGGGTGCTAGGTTATGAGGCCAACTTTGCCGGAACTTCATTCGCTACCCTGGACAAGTGGAAAGCGGGCGATTTCAAGTACGGTAGTCCTCAGGTGACGCTCTTTGCCGATAAAGTACAACCTGGTTCGCTGGGTGCGGTCGGTTGGGACGACGAAGGCGTAAAAACCAAGCGTTGGGACTTGGTGAAAGATGGTACCTTGGTTAACTATCAGGCTATCCGCGACCAGGTGCACATCATTGGCGAAAATGAATCGCAGGGCTGCTGCTACGCCGACAGCTGGAGTTCAGTGCAGTTTCAGCGTATGGCTAACGTGTCGCTCGCACCGGGGAAAACGCCTTTGTCAGTTGATGACATGATCAAGGATGTAGAAAAAGGAGTCTATATCATCGGCGACGGTTCGTTCTCCATCGATCAGCAGCGCTACAACTTCCAGTTTGGCGGACAACTTTTCTACGAAATTAAGGATGGAAAAATCGGCGGAATGCTCAAGGACGTAGCCTACCAGTCGAACACGCAGGAATTCTGGAACTCATGCGCCAAGATCTGTGACGATCGCGACTACCGATTGGGCGGCTCGTTCTTCGACGGCAAAGGCCAGCCCAGCCAGTCGAGCGCGGTATCGCACGGCAGTTCGACGACCCGCTTCAATGGAGTGAACGTAATCAATACAGCCAGAAAAATATAAGTAGCCATGTCCATCATCCTAACCGAAGCAGAGGCCAAGGCCATTCTGCAAAAAGTCCTCGCTTTCTCCAAAGCCGACGAATGCGAAGCGAATATTTTAGGCGAACAACGCGGTAATATCCGTTACGCCCGCAACGAAGTATCAACCAGTGGTGGGTTAATCAACCAGAATCTGGCGGTACAATCGGCTTTTGGCAAGAAGGTAGGTACCGCTACAATTGACGAATTCGATGACGCATCCCTGGAAAAAGTGGTCCGTCGTTCGGAAGAACTCGCGCAACTGGCTCCCGAAAATCCTGAGTACGTAGGTGTGCTGGGACCACAGACCTACGGGAAATCCAAGGGGTTCTTTGAATCTACGGCCAATATAAACCCCGACAGACGGGCGGAGGCCGTAGCCGTAAGCCTAAAGCAAACACGTGATAAAAAACTGGTAGGGGCGGGCTTTCTGGAAGATGTGCGGGGGTACTCAGCAATGATGAATTCCAAAGGACTTTTTGCCTATCACCCCAGTACGAACGTCAACTTTTCGCTGACGGTGCGCACGGAAGATGGCAAAGGCTCAGGTTATGTCATTCGCGGATTCAGCGATTTCGACAAACTCGATACGCAGACGGCGACTCAAATCGCCGTCCAGAAATGCCTTGGTTCGGTAGAAGCACGGGCGCTGGAACCCGGCAAGTACACGGTGATTCTGGAACCGACCGCCGCATCGGTATTATTGGAAAACATATTTTTCAGCCTCGATGCGCGCTCGGCCGACGAAGGCCGTTCGTTTTTGAGCAAGCCGGGCGGTAAGACCAAGCTGGGTGAGAAAATCGTGGACGAACGTGTGACGATCTACTCCGATCCCGCCAACCCTGAACTACCCGCCTCGCCTTGGTCGGGTGATGGACGCGCGCAGGAAAAAACCAACTGGATCGAAAAAGGGGTAGTCAAGAATCTGGCCTACTCGCGGTATTGGGCGCAAAACAAAGGAGTGAAAGCCACGCCTTTTCCCAACAACCTCATCATGGCCGGGGGTACCTCGTCGCTGGAAGACATGATCAAAAGCACCAAGCGCGGAATTCTGGTTACGAAGCTATGGTACATCCGTACCGTGGACCCACAAACGCTGCTGCTCACCGGCCTAACCCGCGACGGTACCTTCTTCATCGAAGATGGTGTCATCAAGTACCCTGTCAAAAACTTCCGTTTCAATGAAAGTCCGATAATTATGCTCAACAACCTGGAAGCCCTCGGCAAGCCCGAACGCACCGTTAGCACCGAATCGGACCAGAATTACCTGATCCCGCCAATGAAAATCCGAGAATTCACGTTTACCAGCTTGTCGGATGCCGTGTAGCGGATTGGTGCTGAGAAGAAATATTTATTTTTGGGGTTAAAAGGTGAAGGGTTAATGGTAAAGATTTTTTTGCCATCCAGAAAACCGTTGACCTTTTAACCCATTGATCTTTAACCCCAAAATTCCATGCTTCAATCCCGTATTAACGATCTTCTGGAAGCGCCTGATGCCCTGCTCGTTATTGAGCGGGCACAGGCAATTTTAGCCAATGAGTCTGCGCGTCGTCAGGCATTTCGGAAGTGGTTATGCGACGATGTGAAGGCTGAGTTCATCAACGGCGAGGTCATTATGCACTCGCCTGTAAAACGGCGTCATCTGGATGCGACGCAGAATTTGCTAATGCTGTTGCGGGTCTATGTCCACAAAAATGACCTGGGTGCCGTGGATTCTGAAAAAGCCCTTATTGGCCTTACCCGCAACGACTATGAACCCGATATCTGCTACTGGAACGCCGAAACAGCGGCTTCTTTTACAGATGACCAGATGGAGCACCCGGTACCTGACTTGATCGTGGAGGTACTTTCCCGAAGCACGACGGGCCGCGACCGGGGCGTCAAGTTTGAAGATTATGCTGCCCACGGCGTGCGTGAGTACTGGATCATTGATCCGATCCGCAAGGCAGTGGAACAGTATGAATTGGATGAGGGAACTATGGCATTCGCCAAAGTAGCGGTACTATATGATGACGCAAACGATACGCTCAAAGCCTTGGCCGTGCCGGGTTTCGAGATTCCGGTGCGGGCGATTTTTGATAAAAAAATGAACATGGATGCGTTGCAAAAGATACTGGCTGGCTAGGTATGCTACAAGGTACCTACCTCACCATTTTCCAACGGTTATGAAGCCGCAAGCTAACAATCAGCCAACGGCGATCAGCCCAGCATGAAACCTTTTGTTTTTACCCGTTTACAGTATACCTCCGGCGATTGGGACACCGATCAGCGGATGCCCTCCAATATCCTGCATTCGCTGGTAGAATACACAACCCTGCCGGTGGAAGAGCAGGAAAAAACGGTAAAACTAGGTAGCCCCGAAATTTTTAAGAGTCCGTTTTGCTACCTCAGCGGGCATAAGCTCGTGGAGTTTTCGGCAGTGGAGCGGGAGTCGTTCAGGCAGTATGTTTCCAACGGCGGATTCGTGTTCGTGGACGACTGCAACCACGATATCGACGGTCTGTTTGCCAAGTCTTTTGAACAGGAAATGGACCGTACTTTCGGCCCGAAAGCCTTGCAGAAAATTCCCAATGACCATCCTATTTATTTCAACTTTTTCAAATTTAAAGACGGTCCCCCTACAACTTCTTTCGAGCTCAACGGCTGGGGCGACGATCTGGTGCATGACTACCTCAAAGCAGTCACAGTCAACGGACGCATCGGGGTACTGTACAGCAACAAAGACTACGGCTGCGAGTGGGACTACGATTTCCGGAACAAGCGTTTCCTGGCGGAAGACAATACCAAGTTTGGAGTCAATATTATCATGTACGCGCTGACCGCCTAATGAATGAACTGGTTACTTATAAAGGGTGGTATTACTGCTAAAATAGTGAGTATATAATGAGCCTCGTTGATGCATTGATTGATTCAAAGTCAGAGACTTTGAAATTTTATGACCTGAATTCCGATGATTTGCTGCAATCTTATGAGCCCGGCAAATGGAGCATCCGGGAAATACTAGTTCACCTGGCTGATGCTGAGAGCGTTTTGCACGAAAGAATCAAGAGAGTGATTGCAGAACCGCGGCAGGTAATCTGGGCCTTCGATCAGGATCTCTGGTGGCAGAATTTGGATTATGCGCACTTTCCGCTGGAAATTAGCAAATCGCTCTTTATGGCAAATAGAGATTCAGTGATCTACCTGGCTGAACGGCACTACGATGGATCGGAAAAAAGGGAGTTCATCCACAGTCAGACTGGATTACGGACCCTGAAAGATGAATTCGACAAAGTACTCTGGCATAATCAGAACCATTTGGTACAAATCCGGCGAGCCCTCTCAATCAAAACCGTATGCTAATCGATACCTTAAAAACCCTGTTTAGCCGGGATTTGGCCAAACTGAAATCCGAGATCGAACAATACCAGCAGGAGGAAAAAATCTGGTACGTCGAGAAAAATATCGCCAATTCGGCGGGAAATCTTTGTCTCCATCTGGTAGGTAATCTGAACACATTTATTGGGGCAGATTTTGGCGCGACGGGCTATATCAGAGATAGAGACCTGGAATTTTCGGCAAAAAATGTTCCCCGGCCGGAGCTTATCCAGCAAATTACGGAGACTGCCAAAATTGTCGACACCACCCTTGGGCAGCTAACTGCCGAGCAATTGCAGGCAGAATGTCCGGTGCAACGTTTCGAGCAAAAAGTTTCGACCGAGTACCTGCTGGTGCATCTAGCGATGCACCTGTCCTATCACCTCGGACAGGTCAACTACCACCGGAGGCTATTGGACGAATAATTCAACTCTTTTAATGTACATCTAATCGATCACTGGACAGCCGCACCTGTCTCTCATCGCGCCGGCGACCCGGTTACTGAATCAAAATTGAATACTACCACCACTACCCAGGAATTAGCCCATTTCAAAACACTCGTTGCCAAAATTCCGGCCCTGCGTGAGGAAATTGCCAAAGTCATCGTCGGGCAGCAGGAGGCGGTTAGCGAAATCCTGATTACGCTGCTGGCAGGCGGCCATTGTCTGCTAGAGGGGGTACCGGGGCTGGCCAAAACCCTGATGGTAAGTACCCTGGCCCGAACGTTGGAAATGAGTTTCAAGCGCGTACAGTTCACTCCCGACCTCATGCCGGGCGACATTGTAGGCACGGAGATTCTGGAAGAGGACCACGAAACGGGCCGGAAGTTTTTCAAATTCAACCAAGGACCACTCTTCGCGCACGTCGTGCTGGCCGATGAAATCAACCGTACCCCGCCCAAAACCCAGGCTGCACTGCTGGAAGCGATGCAGGAGGGCAAAGTAACCTACGCGGGTACCGACTATGCCCTACCGCGCCCCTTCCTGATCATCGCCACGCAGAACCCTATCGAACAGGCAGGTACCTACCCCTTGCCTGAGGCCCAATTGGACCGCTTTCTGTTGTACGTCAAATTGGACTACCCCTCGGAACAGGAGGAACTCCACGTATTGAAAAGCACTACGGGTACCGCGAAGCCTACTCTGGAAACCATCCTGACCGATCGCGATATTCTGGATTTGCAACTGCTGACCCGGCAGGTTCACATCAGCGACGAGCTGATAAGCTACATCAATCGTCTGGTGCGCGCAACACGTCCGGCGGAGAGTCCGTCTGACTTTGTGCGGAAATGGTGCGACTGGGGCGCGGGACCCCGCGCGGGACAAGCGCTGGTACTATGCGCCAAAGCCAACGCGGTGTTGAACGCCCGTTTCTCCGTGGTACCCGACGATATTCACGCGCTGGCCTACCCCATCCTTCGACATCGCATCGCCCTGAATTTCAAGGCCGAAGCCGAAGGGATTACGCCTGATCGGGTGCTTGGGGAGCTATTGAAGGGAATAAAGGTTTAAGGCTTTTCACCGGTACGCATATTCAGGCATTCCCAATTTCTGGATACAGGAATTACTATTTCTTGCAATAACTATTCATTTAGTTATATTTACAGAAATATTATTCACCTAAACGGGCCGAACTATGAAAACGCTTCTCTTACTGGTATCGCTCCTTACTTTCGGGCCCCTTCTTTATGCACAACCGAAAGTACTGTCACACGAAGGTCTCAAACATGAGGGAATAACCGAAGACCAACTAGCCACCGCCTATACGAGTACCAATGGTATAGCGGGGGCAATCCAAATTGGCCAAAATCTGGATACGCTGATCCGAAAAGCGCTGAGTAAAACTACCTTAACAAATTACCTGCTGACGTACGGGGTATATGTCAATGAATCAGGTTCTATTGACTATGTGCTGTATGATTTAGCCAGGGTAAAGGAAGGCCGGGATTCGCTGCAGAACCTGATCGAAAGCGCTTTGCCGCCCCTTTTGCAAGACTGGCAGTTGAAAGGATTGGGAGGTAAAAAAGTGAGATTCTACAGGATACTGGCCATGGGCCGCCCACCTCAACCCCGGACGGTACGTACCGGCGATAGCCTGATCAGTACCCTCGAAGCCGCCCGCACCACGCTGGATACCTTGAAGATTAAGTCGCTGCATCTCCATCAGCTTGATCTGACGGAGGTACCTTACGACGCCATTTATCGTTTCCCTAATCTGGAAGTGCTGGACTTGCACCAAAACAAGTTGACGGCTCTGGACCTGGATATGGCGCGGCTGCCCCGGTTGAAAAACCTAGATTTACGTGAAAATATGCTCAGTCAGGAGACACTAAAACTGACTGTAAACCGCTCGCTTAAAATCTTGAATGTCCATACCAATCGCCTGACGGATGTGCCGGATGCGGCCCGGAATTGCAAAGAACTCGAAAGCCTGTGGATGGGTGGGAATAAGGAATTGAAATTCAGCAACCGGAGTTTCCGTAAATTGCGTTCGCTTCACGACCTTAATCTGTACGGTTGCGAGCTGACTTCTCTACCTGGCGGAATCCGTAAGTTGCGCGGCCTCGAAGTGCTGGACCTGTACTATAATACTTTCGCCGAGCTGCCAAAACCCGTAACCAGGCTCCGAAAGTTAAACCAGTTGGCCGTGGCTCACAATCAGATTACTACCTTGCCGAAGCGTATTGACCGGCTGAAACATTTGCAAATGTTTTACATCCATCACAATCACCTGAGTACTCTACCCGATCGGATGCCGCGCCTGGAAAAGCTTCAGCTACTGGATTTGGGCTATAACTGGTTCAGCACGTTACCTCCCGAAATACTCGCCCTGCAAAATCTCCGGGAATTGGATTTGTCTGGTAACAATCTCAATACTTTTCCCGTACAATTGTCTGAGGCACGCTATCTGGAAAAACTGCACTTGCGCGGGAATCCTTTCTTACGGAATGAAACCGAACAGGCCTACCTTCCTTACATTCAACAATTGGAAAAGAAACCAACAGAGGTGTTCTATTGATCTATGGCTCAATTCCAGGAAAAATGAGGTGATTGTGCCCCATTTTTCTGAATTAAGCGCAGGCAAGGTTTGTTTCTGTATTTGTATTGGTTTGATAATCAGGATGTTTAAATAGTGTTATCCAGCTGGCAAAATTTTAATGAAGTAATAGGCACTGGATTAATAAAAACACTTTTAAACGAATATAGAAATCATGAAAAATTTTCTGAGAGGACTAGCAGCCGGTATAGCAATCGGCTATCTGACCGCCCCCCGCTCGGGTAAGGAAACCCGCGAGCAACTGTCCGATACGATGAATGGTATGAAGGACCAATGGGATGAAGCAAAAACCCAAATAACCGGACTCATCGAAGATGTAAAATCACAAGTGGGTATATCAACAAACGAATTGGCTGATAAGGCACAGGACAAGTTTGACCAGTATAAGCACGAGGCCAACCAAACCAAAGAATTTGTCCGCAACCGGTACAACGACAAAGTGGACGATCTGGCGGATGCTACCAAAGCAGGCGTCGATACGGCGGAAGAGAATCTGAAAATCTGAGGTACCTAAGAAGATGATTATTTGAAGAAGCCGGACTTTTCAGCCCGGCTTCTTTCGTTAGTTCGGCCATGAGGCATTCAACACTTCTCCACAGTCATCACTTTACCGCCAAAAATCCGTATTTTTGAACTTCATGAATGATCGAAAATACTATGCGCAAGGATTATATAAGCGGTGAGGGCGAAGGTATGTCTTCAACGGAA
Organism: Salmonirosea aquatica; assembly: GCF_009296315.1. Taxonomy (NCBI): domain Bacteria; kingdom Pseudomonadati; phylum Bacteroidota; class Cytophagia; order Cytophagales; family Spirosomataceae; genus Salmonirosea; species Salmonirosea aquatica. The sequence goes on along the minus strand of NZ_WHLY01000002.1, from coordinate 2,597,538 downwards.
AAAGAGATTGAACGGGCGTTGCGTCCCCTCTCGTTTGAAGATTTTACGGGGCAGGAAAAGATTCTGGAAAACCTAAAGATTTTCGTGAAGGCGGCCCGGCAGCGCGGCGATGCGCTGGACCACGTACTGCTGCATGGCCCGCCCGGCCTGGGCAAAACCACGCTCTCACACATTGTGGCCAACGAGTTGGGCGCGAACATCAAGGTCACTTCGGGCCCGGTGATGGACAAACCCAGCGACCTGGCCGGGCTGTTGACGAATCTGCAACCCCACGACGTGCTGTTCATTGACGAAATCCACCGCCTGAACCCCATCGTGGAGGAGTACCTGTATTCGGCCATGGAAGATTACAAGATCGACATCATGCTCGATAGTGGCCCTAATGCCCGCTCCGTGCAGATTGGCCTCAACCCCTTCACGCTGGTAGGTGCCACCACCCGCGCCGGCTTGCTCACCTCACCCCTGCGGGCCCGGTTTGGGATCAACGCCCGCCTGGAATACTACGATGCTAAGCTGCTGACGACCATCGTCCTGCGATCAGCCGATCTGTTGGGCTCACCCATCGATGAAGAAGCTGCCTACGAAATAGCCCGCCGGAGCCGGGGTACCCCCGGATCGCCAACAATTTGCTACGGCGTACCCGCGATTTTGCCCAGGTAAAAGGCAGGGGGCATATTACCGTTCCCATTGCCGAGATGGCTTTGACGGCTCTGGATGTGGATCAGAATGGACTCGACGAAATGGACAACCGTATCTTGACAACCATCATCGAAAAATTCAAGGGCGGTCCTGTGGGCTTATCCACCATAGCCACAGCCTGCAGCGAGGAAGCCGAGACGATCGAAGAGGTATATGAGCCGTTTCTGATTCAGGAGGGGTACCTTAAGCGGACTGCACGCGGTCGGGAGGCCACTGAAAAGGCCTATCGGCACCTGGGTATCCTACCCCGTCACCGGACCGGGGAATTGTTCTAGTTGAAAATTTTGGTAAAAGCCAAAGGATCAGCAGTTTTTTGCTCGAGTATTTTATTGTTGACCGATCGCTTACTTTTAACCATTCACCGTTTTTACCGTTTCCCCAAAACTTAACGTTATCCTAACACGTACTTATCGTACTTTTGCAGCACAAAAATCAGGAAAGGATCGTGTTAGTGTCGGATTTAATAAAAAAACCACTTGTAAAGGTACCCTGCGCCATTATTGAGCGTGGAGGCAAGGTACTTGCCGCTCAGCGGAGCGCCCATGGCTCTCTACCCATGAAGTGGGAATTTCCGGGCGGAAAACTTGAAGAAGGTGAAAGCGAGGTAGAATGCCTTGTGCGGGAAATACGCGAAGAATTGAGCGTGGAAGTAGTGGTTGAGGATCGGTTGCCCGTAACAAACCGTGATGATATCGGGCGTATGATCCAGCTGGTACCCTTTATATGCCAGCTCGTTACCGACGAAATTATACTCACTGAACACGAACAGATTTTTTGGCTCACACCCGATGAGCTACCCGCCCTTGACTGGGCCGAAGCCGATCGGGACGTGCTACAGAACTACTTCGAACACCTGGCCGGCCGGCGCATCAGGCCCATACAAAGACTGAATCGCCGGAAGCCGGATATTTTCCCTACTTCTCCCGGAAAAATAGAGTGATAGGTACCCCCGTAAAATCAAAATGCTCGCGCATGCGGTTCTCGAGGTACCGCATGTAGGGTTCCTTGATGAGCTTGGGGTAGTTGCAGAAAAACACAAACGTAGGTGAGGGCGTCGGCAACTGAATCATATACTTGATATTGATGTGCCGGCCCCGCTGCGCCGGGGGAGGGTACTTCTTGATTTCCTCCTGCATGACGTCGTTGAGCTTCGAAGTCGTAATCTTACGGCTCTTGTTTTCATATACTTCCATCGCCTTCTCCATCACCTGGAAAATGCGCTGCTTTTCAAGAACTGAGGCGAAGATAATCGGCATATAGTTCATCGGAGCCAGGCGTTCCAGCATCTCCTTTTTCAGCTGATCTGCCGTCTTGGAATCCTTCTCGATCAAATCCCACTTATTGACCATGATGACAATGCCCTTTTTGGCCTTGTCGGCTTGTCCGATGAGCGTCATGTCCTGGCCTTCCAGCCCATTTTCGGCATCCAGCATCATGATGCACACATCCGATTCTTCCACCGCTTTGACAGAGCGGATCGTAGAATAAAATTCAATATCTTCCTTGACCTTGGCCTTTCGCCGCATCCCGGCCGTATCGATCAGGATATATTCGCGCCCGAAAGCCTTGTAGGGCGTATGGATAGCATCGCGGGTGGTACCCGCAATGTTGGTTACGATGCTGCGTTCAGTACCCGTCAGTACATTCAGGAAAGATGACTTGCCCACGTTTGGCCTACCTACAATCGCAATGCGCGGGATGCCCTCCTCGGGGTTTTCAACGCCGGGGGTATCAAAATACTTCACAACTTCGTCGAGCAAATCGCCCGTTCCGTAGCCCGTTTGGGAGGAGATGGGATAAATCAGCTCGCCCATACCCAGCTCATAAAACTCGCCGGACGACTGGTACCGCTCGATCGATTCGGCTTTGTTGGCAACCAGGAATACTGGTTTTTTATAGCGACGCAGCACGTTGGCAAATTCCTTGTCGAGTTCGGTCAATCCGCTCATGCAGTCCACCATGAAAAGTACCACCGTCGATTCTTCGATGGCCAGCTGCACCTGATCGCGGATAGCGCCTTCAAAAATATCATCCGAACCCACCACGTAGCCGCCCGTATCGATGACGGTGAAATGTTGGCCGTTCCATTCGGCGTAGCCATAGTGGCGGTCGCGGGTCACGCCGCTCTGATTGTCCATAATCGCCTTCCGTTCTTCGATGAGACGGTTAAAAAGTGTAGATTTACCCACATTCGGGCGCCCTACAATAGATACTATATTTGCCATGTGTCAATTTTGAATGATAGCTTGATCGAATGAGAGAATGAAAAATAACCAATTAATATTCACTCAATCCTTCAACCCCAGCGCGGACTGCCGTCTTGGCGCCGGTACGACGCGCGGCCGCGCCGTCACAATTATTTCTCGTTATACCCAAACTGCCGCAACTTGTCGTCTTTGCTTCGCCAGTTGGGCTCTACTTTTACAAATGTTTCCAGGAATACTTTCTTGCCGAAGAAAGCTTCCAGATCCTGCCGGGCCTGAATACCTACCTTTTTCATCATGGAGCCTTTATCGCCAATCAGGATGCCCCGCTGACTCTTGCGTTCCACCATGATTTCGGCCCGGATTACGATAATGTCTTCTTTTTCCTTGAATTCCGTCACCACCACTTCACTGCTATACGGGATTTCCTGGCGGTAGTTGAGAAAAATCTTTTCCCGGATGATTTCCGAAGCAAAGAAACGCTCGGGCTTGTCAGTAAGTTCGTCTTCGGCAAAATAGGGTGGGTGCTCCGGCAGACGAGTCACCACGGTATGAAACAGCGTTTCTACGTTGGCGTTGTGGAGGGCCGATATGGGGATGATGGCGGCGGGTTGCAAGGCTTGCTGCCACTCTTCCATTTTCGCATCTACAGTAGCCTGATCAGACAGGTCAATTTTATTCAGTACCACTACGATGGGGGAGTCAGTACGCTTTAGCAACGGAACCACATCGTGCTCAGCGCTTTTTTCCCCAATTTCGGTTACGAACAACACTACGTCGGCATCTTCCAGTGAGCCTTTCACGAAGGTCATCATGGAGTCGTGCAGCTTGTAAGCGGGTGTCACTACACCGGGCGTATCAGAGTAGATTAACTGGAAGGGGGTACCTTCATGGGTACCGTTGAGGATACCCATAATGCGGTGCCGGGTGGTTTGGGCCTTAGAGGTAATAATGGAGAGCTTTTCGCCTACCAATATGTTCATGAGCGTGGATTTGCCCACGTTGGGCCGACCAATAATGCTCACAAAACCCGCCCGGAATGCGGGCAGCGTGATTTCAGGAGTAGTTTCTGACATAGGTGATCAGGTATTTTGAATACCAGAAAAATGTTTTTTTTGCAAAGATAGTTTTTTTAAATGAAACAGACCGCTATATTTGCAGTCCAATTCAATGGCGCGGGATGGAGCAGTTGGTAGCTCGTTGGGCTCATAACCCAAAGGTCGCTGGTTCGAGTCCAGCTCCCGCTACAGTAAAAGCCTCAGAAAAATCTGAGGCTTTTTTTTATGGTTCGAACCGCCCAAAAGGCTAAAGGCCGCTGGTTTGTACTTTTTTTGAAGATAGCATTAATCTTTCCCCAATAGATTTCCGGAGATTTCACTTTTTAGAGAAAGACTTCGATGAAAAAAGACAACAACCCCACTTCGCGCCGCGATTTTGTAAAATCCTCCATCGGATTGGTCGCTGCCGCGCCTTTTGTGGGTTCCTTAGCACCTTTCGAAATATCAGATTATAAATCCTCAAAAACATCTGCTATGCACCTGCCTGACAACTCCCAAAGTATTATTGGTCAGTACGGTGCCTGGGCAGCCGGGCTGCGAGGTGACCCGCCCGCGTTATCGCTACGGGCCAATCGGAATAAGAAACTGGCGACCTGGCGAAAAGAAGCGACGGCCAAAGCGCTGGAACTCGTGGCGAAACCCGCCCTGGGTCCTCTACCCAAGGTAACGGTAGAAAGAAAGTATACCTACGACGGCGTCGAAATCGAGGAATTGTCGTGGCAACTACCCTACGGGCGACCTACCCAGGCAATTCTACTGAAGCCCGAAGGCTCGAACAAAAAGCTACCGGCTATTCTGGGCCTGCACGACCACGGGGGAAACAAATACTTTGGCAAAGACAAAATCACCCGCACCTCCGATGCACAGCACCCGCTCATGGAGGCACATCAGGCCCACTACTACGAGGGACGGGCGTGGGCCAACGAAGTAGCGAAGCGCGGCTACGTGGTGCTGGTGCCGGACACTTTCACATTTGGTAGCCGACGTGTGCATTATGAGGATGTATCGGGTATTCCCTGGGGTACCTTGAAAGACTCCGATAGGCAGGATGTCGATATCCGTACCCCCGAAGAGATCGCCGCTTATAACGACTGGGCTGCCGACCATGAACACGTGATGTCCAAATCACTTTTCTGCGCAGGTACCACCTGGCCGGGTGTCACACTGGCCGAGGATCAGATGGCACTGACCATTCTAAGTCAGAGGCCCGGAGTAGACAGCCAACGTCTGGGTTGCATGGGCCTATCGGGTGGGGGCTTGCGGACAGTGTACCTGGGTGGCCTCGACGCGCGCATCAAGTGCGCGGTTCCTGTGGGCTTCATGTCTACCTGGAATGATTTCCTGCTGCATAAGGCCTACACCCACACCTGGATGATCTATACGCCGCTTCTGCCCAATTTCTTTGAATTTCCCGAAATCCTGGGCCTGAGGGTACCCCTACCTACTCTGGTGTTGAACAACAATCAGGATCAACTCTACACGCTATCCGAAATGAAGAAAAGCGACGAAATTCTGCGCGAAGTATATCAGATCGCCGGGGCCGACGATGCATATCAGGCTAAGTTCTACGACGGAGAACACAAGTTCGATGCGGCCATGCAGGCCGATGCCTTCGCGTGGTTCGATCGGTGGCTGATGTGAAGATGGTGGTCAATTGATAAATGGAAGGGTTTCCAGCTATTTTGCTGGAAAAATGTAGGCAGCTCTCCAATACAAAAAAAGCGAGCGGCAAATATGCCGCCTGCCCTAATGGACAAATCGAGAAAACTTAGAACAGCTTCTCGTTCGGTGGCTTGACGCCCTTCATCCGAATATAAATCGTGGCCTGTCCGCGGTGATGGGTCTGGTGCTCGAAGGCCTTGGCGTAAGCAAGCCCGCGGGTCATGTCGCGGCCGAAAAGTTTGACGGATGCGTCCATGTCGGCATCAGAAAGACCATCCAGCGAAGCAAGCATGAAGTCGTAGCTTTCGTTCACTATTTTCGTCAGAGATTCCTTGGTGGTGAAATCTTCTTTTTCCAAATTCTTGCCTTGGTACGGATTGGCTTTACCCGACGCAGCGGACGCAAAATTGAAATTGCCATTGGCCAGGTGTAGCATCTGCTCCCGGAACGACCGGATTTCGGGGGTAGGTTTGTAGTCGAGCCCGTCGGCGGGCATAGTGTCAAGGTACTCCTGCGTGAAGGCTTTGGCGCGCTGCCAGTCGGCAACCATCTGGGACACCGAGCCAGCAGGCTGAAAACTGCTCAAGCCCAGGAAGGCGGCTACTAAAACGAGTGAGATAGAAAGGATTTTCATGGAAATTAGGGTTGGTGAACGTATAAGCTACCAAGATACGCAATTTTCTAAGTACCTGGTTTAAGGTACCTTTCATTTTATCCGGCCATATTTTTTCATCAGATCCAGTACTTTCTCCCTGGGCAATGCCTGTATGGTATGTCCCTGGGTACCCGAAGTAGTTTCGGCCATGAAAAGAGAGTTGACGATGGCTTCTTCGGTAGCTTCAATGGCGGCCAAAAACAGCGGCGACACATAGTCGTTATGCAGCAAGGTCACGGCTGACGTGGGTTGGGTAGCTTCATAAGGAATGCGATAGGCCGTTGAAAAAGCGACGACGTAGTCGCCGCTGCCGTTGGAAGCGATGCCGCCCGTTCGGGCCAGACCCATGATAGCGCGTTTGGCCAGGCGTTTCAGGTTACGCGCGTCGAGGGGCGCGTCCGTCGCTACGATCATCATGCAAGAGCCGTCCGACGATTTGTCCAGCGTTTCCTTAAACGAATATTGCCCGAGCTCTTCACCTACGGGTACCCCGTTGATTTGCAAGACTCCGCCAAAGTTGGTTTGTACCAGTACCCCCACGGTGTAGCCGCCAAGTTTTTCGGGCAATTTGCGCGAGGAAGTACCTATCCCTCCCTTCCAGCCAAAGGCCACGGTACCCGTACCAGCACCCACGTTCCCTTCGGCTACGGCACCGCTTTGGGCTTTTTGAATTGCTTGCAGCACGTGTTCTTTTTTTACGTGGCGTCCCCGGATATCGTTTAACCCGCCATCGTTGGTTTCGCCTACCAGTGGATTCACCGAGCGTACTTTTTCGTTGCCAGCCTGTTGCAAGGTCCAGTCAATCAATGCATCGGCGGCCGTCGGAACGCTAAGGGTATTGGTCAATATAATGGGTGTTTCGAGGGTACCTAGCTCCTCCACTTGCGTAGACCCCGCCAGCTTGCCGAAGCCATTGCCTACGTATACCGCCGCCGGGACTTTCTGCTGGAATACGTTGCCGTCGTGCGGTAGAATGGCTGTCACGCCCGTGCGCACGTCCTGCCCTTGTACTAAAGTTACCTGCCCTACCTTCACACCGGCTACGTCAGTAATGGCGTTGTACGTGCCGATGGGAAGCACGCCGATTTTTATACCCTGAGCGCGGGGACGGAGTTGGGCGGAGGTACCTGTCACGAGAAAGAAGTGGAGGAAAGCAGTTAGTAGAAACGAACCCCTGAACGGAATTGAAACTAGCTTCATGGGGTAAAAGAACTGATTAATTCCAAAGAATCGGTACAAGTGATTCATATGAAGCAAATTTCCTGTCCTGGGTGATCAATGTAAGGTCTTCGCTAATTGCTTGAGCGATTAACATGCGGTCAAAAGGATCGTTGTGATAAAGAGGAAGCGTTTCAAGGCGTGAGTAATGTTTGAAAAAGAAACCCAGGTCCAGGAAGTCATTGTTTATACTGAGCTGCTGAAACTCCGATACGGGCGTCGAAAAACGGAGTTTTCCTGTCATTGATTTTATAGTCATTTCCCAGAATGAGGCATGGCTGACGTAAATTATATTTGATGGATTGATTATTTTTTCCAACACATCAGGATTCAATTTGTGGCTCTCCTCAGCATGCCAAATCAGAATATGTGTGTCAATGAGATAATTCATCCTGTTCGGTGCCATCAAAACCGGGTGGGATAAAATCATCGAAATCTTCCGAAACGTAGGTAATGATACCTTTGCCCCAGCCAGGCTCCCGTGGCTTGGTAGGTCGAGGGTCTTCAAGTAACTTCCTTACGGTATCCAGCAATTTCTCGTCTTCCAGTTCAGAGATTTTTGAGATTACTTCCTTTTTTATTTTTTCTATATTCATGGGCTTCTTTTTAGTACGAATATAGCGTTTTATTTGAAATTAGTTCACCGACCCATTCTACCGTTGCTGACAAACCGGACAAAAGTAGGTCGTGCGCCCGCCCACTCGCATGATTTCCAGTTCGGAGCCGCAGCGCGGACAGAGCAGATGCTGTTCGGAATTGGCGTAGGGTGAGGTGTCCCAGGCTCGCGCGTGGATCAGGAAAGATTCGGGGAAATGCGCGTAGCGTGCTTCCTTTTCGATAGCCGTTAGCAGTACTTGCTGTATGGCTTCACGCAGTGCTTCAACCTCGGTAGTGGACAGTTCATTGGCAGGTTTTTCGGGATGGATGCGGGCCTGAAAGAGCAGTTCGTCGGCGATCCAGTTGCCAACGCCTGCGGCCACGCTCTGGTCAAGTAAGGTGGATTTGATGACTGATTTTCGGTTGACCAAGGCAGCTGCCAATTCTTCCACGGTCAGTTCCAGGGCATCTTTCCCGATTTTCTTGCTTTTCAAAAAAGCATCTACATCCTCTACCAGGCCTACGCGCTCAAATTTGCGCGGACAGATAAAACCCAGATTGAATCCGCCCCGGAAATAAAATACGATGCGCGCATGACGCGGGCGATCCAGCGAACTATGGTAGTACTCCAGGCTGCCCGACATCCCAAAATGCATCCGCACTATTACACCCGGTTTATCCGTAAAAACGAACAGATTTTTACCCACGCGTCGGGTACCTGTGAAGGAAACCCCACTTAAGGTTTCGGCCAGGGTAATCGGGTCGGTGGTAAGGAGTTTGGTGTCTTCTACGTCAAGGGCTTCGATGGGCTGGTGCAGGCAGGTAGCTTCCAGGTACTGCCGGTAGCCTTCGACTTCGGGTAATTCGGGCATTTAGATAAAAGGAAATGGGTAGTGGAGAATTGCTAATGCTAAACAGCCCGAATGCAAAAATGTTGTGCCGGAACGTAATGGCAGATAGTTTTAGGCAAAAGCCAAGGGATAAAGTTTGCGCTGTTCGTGTAGCAACTTTTCATAAGCTACCGCTCCGGCTGTAAAATTGATCCAGCCCAGCCAGCATGAGAAAGGGATCATTAACAGCCACGTACCTTCCAGACTGGGTAACAACCACACATAGCCGATGTAGTAGGTTAGATAGAGGTTAAGAGTCGCCCCAAAATGCAGGACACCGTTGTATTGGATACCCAACAATTTATACTCCTTGCGAGGATTTTTTTTGAAAAAATAGTACACGGATAATAAGGCAGCCAGCAAGGCCAGTACTCCATTGGCAGCGAGGAAAGTAGAAGGCGTCAGCTGGTCAAAGGCTATGAACAGAACCAAAGACAGGACTAGTGAACCGATAACATTGGGAAGCACAAAAAGCCTTTTGATCGCTTTCCAGAACAAGAGCCTGTTCATTTGATTGATCGCTTTGGCTTTTTCCTCTATTACTTCCGTAAACCCAAAAATCCCGAAACCCTGATACACACGCTGTAAAGCAGCATCAAACGTAATGTCCGGTGAAGCGGCCTGCCGTTGCTCTATTTCGCTGGCCAGGTGATCGACAAGTTCCAACTGCACGTCGTAGTAGTCCACGTACTTTTTCTTTACAAATTCAAAAAGTGCGTCAATTTGTTCGTCAGTGAGGGGGAGTGGGTTAGGCATGAGAATTTTTATTTTATAATAAATCAATAAGCTACTGGAAAACGGCTTTTCTAGCTTATCCCAGACTAAGTTTCGGACCTAGCAGAATCTGCATATGCCGCAGGAACTCTTCCAGCTCAGCCAGGCGGTTGACGGTTTCAGTTTGGCCTTTAGGCGTGATGGAGTAGTACTTGCGGAGGCGATTTCCGGTAGGTACCACCTCGACCGTTAGCAGGCCGTCAGCTTCCAGTTTGTGCAGGGCCGGGTACAGGGCACCTTCGTTGATGCTTACTTCTTCGGCAGTTAACTCCTTAACCTTTTGGGTCATTTCGTAGCCGTACATCCGACCATTTTCTTCCAATAGTTTAAGGATTATGGTCGTAAGGGTACCTTTGTAAAGTTGAGAATTGTTCAAAATAAGGCGTTAAAAGGGTAATAGCAGGCTTTCGATCAAATAGGACACCAGGAAAACTGGCCCTATGGGCCTCTTGGGCCGACATTCAAGAAACACAATTATAAACAGGAAAAACAAATATATACCTCAGAATATGATGCATCAAGGATTTATGTAAAAAATAAAACCACTGGATTCTTGACCAACGGGTTTGAAAAGCAGTTCCCGCAAATTTTCCCTAATTTTGCCGGGTACCTAGTGGCCGATTAACAATCACTGTCAACTGTCCACCATCAACTGTCAACTGAATACATGCTGAGCGAACAGGAAATTCTACGCCGCCAGAAGCGCGAGGAACTGATGAAACTGGGGATCGACCCCTACCCCGCCGAAGAGTACCCGGTGAACGCCACGGCGGCGGATATTCATAAAAACTACGAGAACAACAAGCTGGACTATAAAAGCGTGACGTTGGCCGGACGGCTGATGAATTTCCGCATCATGGGCAGCGCGTCCTTTGCCGAATTGCAGGACAGCACCGACACGATCCAGCTCTACTTCCGTCGCGACGACCTTTGTCCGGACGATGATAAGACGCTATATAACACGGTTTTCAAAAAACTGCTTGACATTGGCGATATCATCGGCATCAAAGGCTTCGTATTCACCACACAGACGGGCGAAATTTCGGTTCATGTGCAGGAATTCACAGTATTGAGCAAGTCGTTGCGCCCGCTACCCGTTGTGAAGCGCGACGAGGAAGGTAATATCTACGACGGATTCACCGATCCAGAATTAAGGTACCGTCAGCGCTATGTGGATTTAATCGTGAACCCACAGGTTCGGGAGGTATTCCGGAAACGCTCGCGTATCATCACTACTATGCGAAGCTATTTTGATGAAAAGGGCTGGCTGGAGGTGGAAACGCCCGTGTTGCAGGCCATTCATGGCGGGGCCGCCGCGCGCCCGTTCGAGACGCACCACAACGCGCTGGATATGAAACAGTACTTGCGCATTGCCACGGAGTTGCACCTCAAGCGGCTGATTGTGGGTGGATTTGAGGGGGTGTACGAATTCGGCAAGCTGTTCCGCAATGAGGGCATGGACCGTACCCACAACCCCGAGTTTACGACCGTCGAGCTATACGTAGCCTATAAAGACTACGAATGGATGATGCGGATGATCGAGGAATTATTGGAGAAAGTAGCCGTTGCCGTAAACGGTACCACCAAAACAATTTTTGGCGAAACTGAACTGAATTTTGCCGGTCCTTATCCACGCCTGAGCATTACGGATGCCATCCGACAGTATACCGGGCTGGACGTGGAAACCATGGACGAAGCGGCCATCCGGGACCAATGCCGCGCCTGGGGAATGGATGTGAACGAGACAATGGGTAAGGCCAAGCTCATTGACGAGGTGTTTGGCGAGAAAGTAGAGGAACACATCATTCAGCCAACGTATATTATCGATCATCCGGTGGAGATGTCGCCACTGACCAAAAAACACCGCAGCAAAGCCGGCGCGGTGGAGCGATTCGAATTGTTCGTAAATGGTAAGGAAATCGCCAACGCCTACTCGGAGTTGAACGACCCTATCGACCAAAAGGAACGTTTCGAGGAGCAGTTGAAACTGAAAGAACGCGGCGATGATGAGGCTATGGCCATGGATGACGACTTCCTGCGGGCCCTCGAATACGGCATGCCACCTACCTCGGGCATTGGCATCGGCATCGACCGCCTGGCCATGCTGCTGACTAATAATTCCAGCATTCAGGAAGTGATTTTCTTCCCACAGATGCGTCCTGAAAAGAAAGTAGAGGTAGCTACCGACGCTGATTACGAAGCCGTAGGGGTACCTGTAGTGTGGGTACCTGCTTTACAGAAAATGGGTTTCCATACGATTGAATTGCTCAAAGCCGCTAATCCCAATAAAGTTTTCAATGATTTGGGTGGTATGCGCAAAAAACTGAAGATAGACGCCCCTATGCCTAAAAAAGAAGAGGTAGAGAGCTGGATTTCGTAGGTATGGCTCAACAAAAAGACCGCAGCAGCGCCGCGGTCTTTTTGTGTTTTACTGCCGGAAAAAGTAAAAACTATATCTTACTTACTTGCACAGCGTTCAGTCCTTTTTTGCCCTCAACGACTTCGTACTCGACGCGGTCGTTCTCACGGATCGTGAGGCCGCCTAGCCCCGTCACGTGTACAAAAATGTCTCTGTTTGTGTCGTCTTCAACGATGAAACCGTACCCCTTGGCTTCATTGAAAAATTTCACAGTACCTGTCTGCATGATAATGGAATAATAAGGTTAAAAAATTCACTAACTCTTTATTCGCAAAGAAACAAAAATTGTTTGGAAAACAATGAGTCTGACCAAACAATTTGATTATGCGCGCGTTAAGACCGCTATAAACAGACGGTACAATCGAGTTGGAGTTTATAAATCCAATTTGCTTTCAAGCGTTTGAATGGTTAATTTGAACCTCAAATAAAATTAAAACCGTATGGAACGGATTCGTTATTTTGTCGAAAACCAGGTGTTTGGGGTATGCGCCAGGTTGGGGGAGAAGCTGAATTTCTCGGCGAGCAGCATTCGGCTTTACTTTATTTATGCGTCCTTTCTGACCTTCGGTTCGCCGATCATCCTCTATTTGGTACTTGCGTTCTGGATGGAGGTACGCAAGCATCTGCGACGTCACCAGAGTCCTACGATTTGGGAGTGGTGAGAAGGTCTGGCAGTACCATTCAGTGGGGTAGTTTGGAAAAATACCGATTGCCTTTCACAAAATACTCCCAAACCACACTTCTGGTATAGAGTTTGACCCGACTTTTTGGGTTTTTTTTGATTTTTTTGAGCCGGGGAATGAATCCATAAAAAGCAAAATGAGCGCGCAGGATTGCGCCCACGTCAGGCCATGCGCCCGCCATCATGAATCGGATACTGGAAATTCCGTCCAGCATCAGCCGCACCAGGATCACCTTAGTCGTTTGCCCGGCAGGCATGTTTTTATAAATCATCATCAGATTGTTGCGGTAGTTCAGGAAAGTCTTGCGCGGATTGGATTTGTGCAAGGTACCCCCACCCACATGGTATACCTCGCTATTCCCGCAGCACACAATGCGCCAGCCCCGGTTAAGCAACCGCCAGCAGAGGTCTATTTCTTCCATGTGCGCAAAAAAACGCTCGTCGAATCCCCCTGATTCCTGAAAAGCATCAGACCTGATGAACAGGCAGGCTCCTGTGGCCCAAAACACATCTACCGTAGCATCGTATTGACCGTGGTCTTCTTCGCAGGTATCAAATAAGCGCCCCCGGCTGTAAGGGTACCCCAGGTAATCCATGTACCCTCCGGCCGCTCCGGCGTATTCGAAGCGGCTTCGGTTACGAAAGTCTTTGATTTTGGGCTGGCAAGCCGCGACGTCGGGGTGAACATCCATGTAATCTAGTACCGATGTCACCCAGCCCGGTGTAACCTCTACGTCGGAGTTCAGTAGGATGAAGTAGTCAGCCTGGATGTGGGCGAGGGCGTAATTATAGCCGCCAGCATACCCTTTGTTATCAGGAATCACCAGAACCCGTATGTCGGGTACCTGGCTTAGCCAGGCCAGCGATTGATCGGTAGAGGCATTATCGGCTACCCATATTTCGCAGCCCTCCGAGTACTGCCGTACGAACGGTAGAAACTTTTCGAGATATAATTGCCCATTATAGTTCAGGATAACAATGGCTACATGTTTCATCAAATAGATCCGGCTTTGAAACCGGAAACAGTACGTCGTGCGGTGGTGTGCCCTTACGACGGTGGTGAGGAGGGGACTTGAACTAAATTCTTTTACTTCATCAGATTACCCAGGTCCATACCCGGAATATTGGGTAGTAGGCCTTCGGTTGATTTCTGCAGGTGTTCCTTTATTTTGGGCTCAATATTTTCCATGGCCTTATTGATGGCAGCGACCAGCAAATCCTGTAGCATTTCCTTGTCATCGGGCTTAATCAGGTCGTTGTCAATTTCCAGGCCTACTACTTTTTTCTGGCCGTTGACGGTGACCCGTACCAGTCCGGCGCCCGATTCTGCCGACTCGGTGATGCCGCTCAGCTGTTCCTGAGCCTCTTTCATGCGGGCCTGTAGGTCTTTCATTTTACCCATCATACCCATCATGTCTCCCATATTTCCAAACATAGTCTCTTGGTGTTTAGTGTATTCTTAAGCAGATAGCCAACGGTTATTAATGCTACGTAAAAGAAGAAGTGCGGGCTCTAAGATTGTACAGGAAAAGAAACCTATTCTACTTCGATACTTTTGTAACGTCCGACAGTGCGTAGCACCACCGACAAAGATAAGACCTTTACCGTAAAAGCAGAACGGTCCCGCTCTTGACAAATTCGACACCCGTGCTGTCGGTGATGATCACTTTGTACACATACTGCCCCTGGGGAGCACGGTTGCCCTGAATCATGCCGTCCCATCCCGTAGCGGCGTCGGTAGTTTGGAAAATGGACTGCCCCCAGCGGTTGTAAACTACTAACTGGAAATTATCGTAAAATGTCCCGCTGGGTTTAAAAAAATCATTCATGCCGTCGTCATTGGGCGAAAACGCGTCAGGCATGAAAAGGGCAGCTTCCCGACGGAAAAGAATCACATTGGAGTAACTCAGGAAGGCTCCGTTTTTGGAGCGAACCCGGACCTGGTAGTTGAATTCCTGCTCGTTGGGATCGTCAAACTGGGGATTGTAGGTCGTGTTGGAGCCTACGCCCGTTTCAGTCGAAGCCCCTCCTTTATTCAGTTTTATTACGAAATACGAGTCTACATCGTCGGTAAAGGGGGCTTCGCTGGTCCACTGAATGTTACTACCTGCATTTTTCAGATACACCGTACAAATGGGTTCACTGGGGTCAGAGCGGTTGCCGCAGGCATTTTCATACAGAATCCGGTAGCAATACGATTGCTGCGACGTGAGGGCCGTGCCATCGGTATAACGGTTTCCATTTTGGGTTTCACCTATTTCCGTGAAGCCGGCGTTTGGGCCATCCGCCCGTTCAAAAATCATTTTGAAGCTAGGGGTAGTTCCCTGCGCGGGCGGAAAAGCAATCAGCGAAACGCTGCCATCCTGTTCCACGCTTACAATCGCCTGGCTGACAGCATCGGGTTTGATATCCGATTTTACCGTTACTTCCACAGGTACCGCATTCGATTGGGCTTTATCCGTTATGGCTATGATCTGATAGCGGTACGAAAGACCGCACTGCAGGTTGTTATCTACGTACGAAACTTCGTCGATATCATCGAAGCTTTTCACACGTATTCCATTTCGCAGCAGCTCGTACCGCTTGAATCCCGATGGAAGGGGATATTTCGTCCACGTGACAAGATTTCGTTCATTTTCGGCTGTACCATTCATTACGATGGTACATACCTCATTGGATTCGCTAAAATTGCCGCAGGCATCCGTTGACCTGATTTTAATGCAATGCACCTGCTTGGGGTCCAGCCCGGGTAGGGTGAGCTGTTGTTGGCCCCCTTTAGAACTTTTGACATTGATTGGCGCATAGGTTCCCGCCCCGGTCTTGACCAGAACCTCTGACTCAACCCCTTCGATACCCCCAAAAGTAAGGCCCACCGTGCCGTCAGCCCGGGCATCTAGCTCACTGATAACTACGGCCTCCAGTTTGCTGCCATTTACTACTACCGACAGAATGGTGGAAGCGCTTCCCGAGCAGGAACCCGGATTAGTAGTATAGGTACCCTTATATTGGACGGGACGTGTGCCACTGCCGAAAAAAGTATGCTCTATTTCCAGAGAACCACGTGTATTCACATAGACCAAAGGCGAGCCATCAAACCAGTCAACTGTAATCTGATCGTACTGTTTGGTGGTACTATCGTCGGCAAAGGTAAGTTTGATCTTGCCGCCCGGGCACGAGGAGTAGGTTACCTTGGGGGGCGTGTTGTCGCGGACGATTACTTCCCGGCAGGCGGTTATGCCCGTAGCGCCGCTACTTCCTACCTGCAGTATACGATAGGTGCCCGGTTTGGTATAGGTAAATGTTCGGTTTGTTGTCGTGGATGGATTTGCTTCGCCTTTGTAATCAAAATTATAGGCTATATTGTTAGCGCCTGCTACGGTATTGGCCACTGTTACCAGGAAAGGAGCGCAGCCTGTGATAGGCGCAGTACCAGTATCAAAGTTGATTGTAAAACCTCCTCCCCCGGTCTGGCACAAATCCTGCCCCCTCACCGTAGCCAACTCTCCGATGCCCAACCACAGCAGCCCAACCCACAGGATATTGATCCTACGATATGCCATTCGTACTTCAAGTAAATAGTGCTTCAAAACCCGCCGAAAAAGTAAGTGAATGTGTTCCCAAATGCGCCTTGACGAAACGGAACGGGCCAAACCTTTGTTTCTCAACTATCAAAAGTAAGACTTTCTGCCCGAAGGAGATACCTTTACGAGCTAAAACGCCCTGAACGTCTAAACTATTTTTCATCAAGTGAACTAATGAACAACAATAGTAACAAAATCCACCTCGACTCGATTGAAGAAGCCATTGAAGACATCAAAGCGGGTCGCCTAATCATTGTGGTAGATGACGAAGATCGTGAAAATGAAGGCGATATGATTGGCGCTTCCGAGCTGATCACCCCCGAAATGGTCAACCTCATGGCCCGCGAAGGCCGGGGGCTGATTTGTGTCTCCCTCACCGAGGAACGGTGCCAGGAGCTGGGACTGGAAATGATGGTAGGCCACAACACAGCGACGCACGAAACGGCCTTTACGGTATCGGTGGATCTGCTGGGTAATGGCTGCACAACGGGAATTTCGGCCTCCGACCGAGCTAAAACCATTCGTGCCCTTGTAGATTCCGCCACCAAGCCCGAAGATTTGGGTCGCCCCGGTCACATTTTCCCCCTGAAGGCTAAGCAGGGTGGTGTGTTGCGGCGCACCGGGCACACTGAAGCTTCGCTGGACTTTGCGCGCCTGGCCGGGTTGGCTCCCTCGGGTGTGCTGGTGGAAGTACTCAATGAGGACGGTGCCATGGCGCGTCTTCCCGAACTGCGGGTGATTGCCGACCGACTGGGGATGAAGCTCGTTACCATTAAGGATCTGATCGAGTACCGTTTGCAGCAGGAAACCCTCATCAAACGTGAAATCGGGGTAGACATGCCCACCGAATGGGGGCACTTCGACCTGATCGCCTACCGTCAGCTCAATACCAACGATCTGCACCTGGCGCTGGTGAAAGGCACCTGGGAAAAAGACGAACCCGTGTTGGTGCGCGTGCACTCTTCCTGTGTGACAGGCGACATATTCGGCTCCTGCCGCTGCGATTGCGGCGGTCAGCTCCACGCCGCTATGGACATGGTGGATAAGGCCGGGAAGGGAGTCGTCGTATATATGAATCAGGAGGGGCGTGGCATTGGCCTACTCAATAAGCTGAAAGCCTATAAATTGCAGGAAATGGGACGGGATACCGTGGAGGCGAATCTGGAACTGGGCTTGCCCATGGATGCGCGTGACTACGGTGTGGGGGCGCAGATTTTGCGTGATTTAGGCATATCTAAAATAAAATTGATCTCCAATAACCCCAAAAAACGCGTAGGATTGATGGGTTACGGGCTGGAAATTGTAGATTCCATTGCCATCGAAATAGCCTCCAACCCTCACAACGAGCGGTACCTGTTGACCAAGCGGGATAAAATGGGCCACAGCCTGCTCAATCTCACGCTGGCGGGTAATAAAGGGTAATTCGCTGCACTATGAAAAATGATAGGAAGCCAGCTGTCCAACAGGCTATCACCGACACGGACATACTCAAATGCAGCCGCGCAGTACAGGCCCTGCGCCCGCATCTTACGGATGCGGTATACCCCGAAGCCGTCCGGCAGACGCTGGCCGACAACCGAACCATGGTATTCATTGAAGAACAGGGCGAAGCCGCGGCAGTAGCTGTGTTTGAGTTAGGCTATAACTTGTTTCGGGGGAGGTACCTTTACATCGATGATCTGTCTACCTTACCCGAATACCGGGGTAAGGGCTACGCCGGGCAACTGATCGACTGGATACTCGATTACGCCCGTCAGGAGAATTTCGACGAAGTACACCTGGATTCGGGTGTCAATGATGCCCGTACCGATGCCCACCGCCTGTACCTTACTAAACGCTTCAAAGTTACGAGCCTGCACTTCACCATTAAGTTATAGCGTTTTTACTGCCCGTATATTCTGATAAAGCATGGCGAGACCTTCAACCCAAAAATGGATTGAAATTACGGGACAGACGGGTCTTGTCGCTATTGGCATAGTCTATTCCCTGATTGGGCTGCTGACTTGTGCTGCCGCCCTTGATTTCGGGGATCAAAGCCAGCAAGGGAAGGTTTCCCAGGTACTTGCCTGGATTCAGGAGCAGATTTTCGGTCAAATTCTGCTGGCCTTCATTACCTTGGGACTGCTCTGTTATACGGTATGGCGATTCGTCGAAGCTATTCTGGATACGGATCAAAAAGGTACCAGTATTCACGGACTGGCACTGCGGGTATCCTACCTTTCCTATGGCGTGGTGTATGCTGCCCTGACCTACTTTGCCGCCAGGCTTTTATTCAGCCAGGGCAGCGAAAAAAAAGAATTGACGGATACGATGAATGAAGATACCCGACAGAATCTTGCGCAGCAGCTCCTGGAGCTACCCTTCGGGCGTTGGATACTGGGCGGCCTGGCCGTGGGCACAGCGGGTATTGGCGTTTTCCAGATCTACCTTGCCCTATCCGGTACCTACCGGCAAATCATCGAGGAGAAGAAAATAGATACCCAGGCCAAGGAAATCCTGGTTCGATCGGGAATCGTGGGGTATGTCGCCCGGGCCATCGTATGGCTTATTGTGGGGTACTTTCTTTTGCAGGCCGCCCTGCATGCCGATTCCAGCCAGGCGGGGGATACCGACACGGCATTGAACTACCTGGAGTACGAATACGGCTCCCTGACACTGGCCGTGGTAGGCCTTGGCCTGGTCTGCTACGGAATATTCCAGTTTGCCCGGGCCCGGTACCAGCCCATCGTCAAAGGGTAGAGGGTACCTTCGGGCTTCCTGCTGTGGGCAAAATCTTTCTGTTAGCAAAAGCCGGTGGAATGGTTTTAGTAACGACCGGGACATAAAGCCGGTCCGGCTTTTCTCCACACGCTTCTCAACCTATCTACATTGCTACTATGACTGACTCTTTACTAAGCACTCCATCCCAACGGCAGTGGATCGAAGGCGCGGCCCGCACTGGCCTCGTGGCCAAAGGCATCGTATATTCTTTAATAGGTACCCTCACCTTCATGGCTGCCTTCGAACTGGGTACCGGTGATGATAAGGGAGGTAAATCGCAGGCGCTCAAATGGCTTCAGAAACAGCCTTTTGGGCAGGTTTTATTGGGACTTACGGCCATCGGACTACTATGCTATAGTATCTGGCGATTTGTCGAAGCTTTTCTGGATACCGAAGATAAAGGGAATGACGCCAAAGGCCTGGCCGTAAGGGCCAGGTATGCTTTCAGCGGCCTGATGTACGGCGCATCGACGTATTATGCGGCCAAACTGCTGTTTGGTGGATCCAGCGGAGAAGGTAAGGATACACGTGAAACGATTGCCCAGAAACTGCTCGAACAACCCTTCGGCCAGTGGCTGGTAGGCATCGTGGCCGTGGGGGTAATGGCCGTGGGCGTATACCAAATCTATTATTCAATCTCGGATAAGCACCGCAAGAAAATCCAAGAGTCGAAGGTCGATAAGCGGGTGAAGGAAACCTTGCTCAAGACCGGGAAAGTGGGCTACATCGCCCGGGGTATCGTATGGTTGCTGATAGGGTACCTGTTTCTAAAAGCCGCCATCCAGTCCGATTCCAGCGAAGCGGGTGGCTCCGATTCCGCATTCAGTTTTCTGGAACAAGAGTATGGCTCCTGGATTCTGGGTGTGGTGGCGCTGGGTTTGTTGTGTTATGGTATCTTCATGTTCGTGCGGGCAAGGTACCAGCCTGTCAATACACAGTAGCTTCACAGCATCGTTCATCGTTTCTTCCTTTTTTTGATAAAATAAAATCCCCGCGGGCAACCCTGCGGGGATTTTTGGCATTTCTGAAATGGAAAGCAATCCAAGAAGGAAGTTTCCAACCTTTTGCCAAGGGGTTTCCTCTTGATTGAAAATACAAGTCACGGACAGGAATGGCTTGTCTGACTAACTTTAGCCTACGGCAACTTGCTAAACCCTACTTCCCGATGCTGAAAAACTATTTTATAATTGCCTGGCGCAATCTGCTGCGAAACAAAATGCTTTCCTGCATCAACATCGTTGGGTTGGCTCTGGGTATGGCGTGTAGCCTGTTGATTGGAACGTACCTTTGGCATGAGTTCAGTTTTGACCAGTACAACGAGCATGTCGAGTCCATTTATCGTGTTGTCACCCGTTTCAAAACCGCGGACTCGGACGACGGCGTGGCCACGTCGGGCTTCGACGTGGGCCCGCGCCTCCAGGGTGCCTATCCCGAAATTGTGAACAGCGTTCGCTTCAAGTCGATGGCGGTAGCTACCATTCAGTTGGGTGATGAGGTAGTCAATCAGGAAGATGTGTACTTTGCCGATAGCAGCGTTTTCGACGTATTCTCCTATCGTTTGGTTTCGGGCAGCAAGGCGGCGTTGGCGGCGCCCAATAGCGTGGTTCTCACCCAACGCCTGGCTCAAAAATATTTTGGCACCAGCGAGCCGCTGGGCAAAACACTAAAAATCAACGATCAGCCGTACACCGTCACGGGGGTTTTGGAGAATCTTCCCGCCAATACGGATTTGAAATTCAGCGCGTTGCTCAGTTGGAAAGACGATCCTTCTACCGAAGAAGATGTTTTTGACACGTCCTGTTATACCTACCTGTTGTTCCAAAAGCCACAAAATGCTGAAGATTTTGGCAAAAAGCTGGCCGACTTCGACCGGAATCAGGTAAAGCCGCGCGTGAAAGCATTAGGCTACGATTTCCAGGTCGAACATCAGGTACAAGCCTTGGCCGACCTGCATTTTGTGGAAGGATGGTACGACGATAACCCAAAGGGAAACCGTACCTACCTCGCTATTTTTCTGGTGGTGGCGGCCTTTATTCTCTTTGTGGCCTACATCAATTTTGTCAATCTGCACACGGCGCAGGCGACCCAGCGTCGGAAGGAAGCCGGCGTGCGAACGGTGGTGGGAGCCAGGAAAGAGCAATTGATCGGTCAGTTTATGGGAGAAGCCTGGCTGATTATCGGCATCGGAGCCAGTTTTTCACTCCTGCTGATTTTATTATTCCGTTCTCTATTTGAGCAATTTACGGGCATTTCGCTAGCGTTTCCAGGGTGGCAGTTTGTCGGTCTTGGGGTGGGCGTCATCGGTTTGGCCAGTATTGTAGCGGGTTTGTATCCCGCGCTGTTTTTAGCTACGAAACCCACCTCGTTCATCATCAAAGGAAAGTCAGGTACCACAGCAAAGCAGTACGTCCGAAAGGCCTTGGTGGTGGTTCAATTCACAATTTCCGTCGTGCTGATCGTCAGTACCCTGGTCATCACCCGGCAAACGGATTTCCTGCGCAGCAAAGATCCGGGATTTTCGAAAGAACAAGTCCTGGTGATCGGCGTTCCCCCCGAAGAGACGATCGCGCAAAAAATGCGGGCCTTAAAAGCCACGCTGGCCAAGGACAGCCGGATCGAAGCCGTATCGCTGGGGCTAAGTCCTATTTCGGAGGATGGGTTGGTCGGTGTGATCAAAGAAAGCGCGGGCCAGAAAAGCGAGCGATTCGTCAAATTCGCCCGGGTAGATGAGGACTACCTCGATTTGCTAAAAATCAAACTAATCGCCGGGCGTAATCTGAAGCCCGCCCAGAGTGCTGAAAAAGAACTAGAAGTTATTGTCAACGAGAGTTTTGTAAAATGGATGGGCTGGCCCCAAGATAAAGTCGTGGGCCACGTGATTCCGCTCGTTGCTCCCCCGGACGAAATACTCGCGACTCAACGCGTCGCGGGTGTGGTGGCCGACTACCACTTTGAATCGCTGCACAAGCCCGTCGAGCCGCTCATGCTGTACTACCAATCCGACCGTCCGCTGAATGTTCTGATACGGGTGAAGCCGGAAAGGCTGGCCGTTATTAAATCCATTTGGAAAAACCTCATTCCCGATTATCCCTTCGAAGCGCAATTTCTGGATGTTGCTTTCGATCAGCAGTACCAAAGCGAGGAGAAAGCAAAAACACTACTAAGCTGGTTGACCGGGCTCATTATCCTGATCGCCTGCCTGGGCCTGTTCGGCCTGGCCGCCCTCACCGCCGAGCAGCGCACCAAGGAAATTGGTATCCGAAAAGTGTTGGGAGCCAGCGTGAATAGTATCGTAGCCTTACTCTCGAAAGATTTCCTGAAATTGGTCGTAATCGCCATCCTCGTCGCCAGTCCTATCGCCTGGTACGCCACGGATGTGTGGTTGCAAGGTTTCGCGTACCGTATCGACACTGGTTGGTGGGTCTTCGTACTGGCAGGTTTGCTGGCCGTCGGGATTGCACTATTTACAGTAAGTTTTCAAAGTGTGAAAGCGGCAGTCAGAAATCCGGTAGAATCATTGCGAAGCGAGTAGTCAATTTTCACAAACGCACTCGACCCCGGAAGAATCAAAATAATGTATAACCAGTTGGGAATTATCTATTGAAAGAGATCGTCCGTCAATGCCAACGGGAAAACCCTTTCGCCCAAAAGCGTCTGTACGATCACTATGCCCATCGGCTCTACCGCCTGTGTTGCCGCTACGTGCCGAATCCGCTGGAAACCGAAGAGGTACTCATGAATGGTTTTCTGAAAATATTCCGGGCGATTGTCGATTTTGAATACCGCAGCCCCGATGAACTGGAAGTGTGGCTGAAACGAATCGTGGTCAATGAAGCCCTCATGCATCTGCGCAAAACCAAGTCGGAGAAATGGCTTTTTGCGGAACTGGATTCATCCGAAACTACTGCTGCTGTTTCGCAAGCCTCCAATGCAGAGGGCGATCTGCACGCCGAAGGGATTCACGAGCTGATTTTGTGCCTGCCCGACGGGTACCGGACGGTATTTTGCCTTCACGCGCTGGAAGGATACACGCATCAGGAAATAGGTACCCTGCTGAACATCAGCGAAAATACGTCCAAGTCACAACTCAGCAAGGCGCGGGTCGCTTTACAAAAATTACTAGTCAAGAACGGATACAGCTATGAACGATAACGAACTGGATGACCTTTTCCGGAGCAACGCGGACTATCTAGCCGATCAGCCGCCCCGCGATTTTGATAAGGATGCCTTCTGGCAGCACCTGCAAACGGCCATTCCCCGCAAGGCAGCCCCCCGGAAAAAATCGCGCGTATGGGGATGGGCGGCAGCGGCCGTACTCCTGGCCGGAATGTTTGGTGGAATTTGGTGGATTTATGTCGAAAGTGAGGTAGAAAATCAAAAATGGGCGCGGCAAGCAGAAAAAACTCCCGTCCCGAAAAGTACGGAACGGATAGCCAGGGTACCTCAGGAAATACCCAGTGCCGTCGAAAGTAAAAAATCTCGACCCCAGTCTATGTCCCCACAGAAGGAGGTGTCACAAGAGAAAGGTACCCCCCCAAGGTACCCCTCGCCGAGCCCCGAAAAAGCAGCGCAGGAAGTGCCCCTACGTTCCCCACTTCCTGAAAAAGAACCGGTAAGCTTGGCGATCAAAGAGTTTGCTAGGCCGGACACCCTCACAGGAGTCGACGCTCCGATGCCCGAAGTTGCGCCGGTTTTTTCCGGGAAACCTACGTATCGGGTCGTGCACATCAATGAAATTCGAGAGCGCAAACAGCAGGAAGCCAAAGCCCGTACCCGCATAGCTTTCCGGATTGGCTTGCCCTCAGCTTCCCGCGTGACGACGCAGTCCGACCACTTGTCACCGCTGTCCATACCCATTCAGAACTAACAACCAGTCTTTTAAAATATCCATTTAATCGTAATCTCATGAACAGAATACTCGTATGCATCGCTCTCTTGCTGGGGAGCGTCAGGGACCCCCTTTTGGCCCAAAATGACTTTCCTGACCCCAATTTTGACACAAAACTGGATGCGGAGGCTTTCAAGAAAGAGTACCCCAGCTTGCTGGATGCTACCTCGTTCGAGGTAAAATTGTCAAAAGGAAATATTCTTCTGCTGATAGGCAAAAAGTACTCCCAGCTGAAACTCGTGCAGCGGCCCGATTTGCTGGTACGTCAATTTTGGGCGGAGTACAGCCCAGTGATCGAAAAGCTGCCCGAGGATACCGATGGAACATCAGTGCAGTATGTTTTGAATGATGACGATGACGAGCCCCAACTGCGTTGGAAGAAATACCCGCAGGGTACCCCTGACTTCACGGTTGTGGATAAGGAACTGGTCCGCCTGAAAACGGTACAAGATACCCTGCACATCACGATGAACAAAGCCGACCAGCAGGCCGAACTGTACCTGCTGGCCAATGACCTCAGAGACATACCGCTGCTTTTGGACGAGATTCGTGAGAAAACGACCTACCTCCTGACCAGCATGGAAAAGCGAACCGATCCCGTAGTCCTTGACCGCTCGCCCGAAGTCTACGGCCGTTACCTGGGCAACCGGCAGGTACAGCTGGTCAATTTTGGCTCGGATATGCTGATCTTCAATCCGCGCGTGGGGCTGGGGTACATCCGGGGCCATTGGATGACCTCTCTCGACTTGGGAGCCACGCTCTACCTGGAAAAGTCGCCCATCAAACCTACCGTAGGGTACCAGCATCAGTACTTTTTCGGACAAAATGCAGAGGGTGGTTTCAAGGCCTACCAAAACGGCTTTGTGCTGGCGGGATTATCATTCTTCAAAAAATCGGAGAAGGGTACCATTGGCCGCAAGCCCGTGGTACAAACCGGGCAACTCACGGTGGGGTACCTGGTGCAGCGAAGGGGTACCTACTACGAGCCCCGTACCTGGCGGGTTACCGGAGCGATCGACCTGACGCCCCACCTCAGAGTTGCGCCCGAAGTATATTTCAACGGTACATTCAAAAACCTGACTCCGGGCCTGCGACTGTCGGTAGGGCTTTGAGGAGGATTTTTTCGAAATCAGATGAGGGATAAATTGCTTTGCGATTTGTACAAAATAGACAGGGGCGTTACTCTATAATCGTAGGATGAACTACCGCTGGATTTGGATAAGGTAAGTAAAATCACCCTCCTACCTATCTTTTCCGAAGAAACTGTTTTCACGAAATGATAAAGTACCTCCTTTCCCTCTTCATCCTGGCCGCTACCCTGATCAGCTGCAACCGCTCCGAAAACGACAAGCCCGTGATCGGCGTGACCATGCTGAGCATGCAGAACGAATTCATCGTCAACGTGAGCGACGAGATGGAGAAAAAAGCGCAGGAAGCCGGGGTAGAACTCATCACCGTCGACGCCGAGCGCTCGGCGCTCAAGCAGATCGAGCAGGTGGAAAGCTTCATCGCGCAGGGCGTGGATGCGATCGTCATGAATCCCTGCGAGGTAGAGGCGAGTTCGCCGGCCGTTACCAAAGCGCAGGCGGCAGGTATTCCCATCATCAACGTCAACTCTGAAACCGCCACCCAACCCACCGCTTTTGTGGGTTCCGACGATGTCGAATCGGCTCGCATCGCCATGAAGTACATTGCCGACCGACTCGGCGGCAAGGGTAACGTGATCATGATTCACGGCTACATGGGGCAGGCCGCCCAAATCAAACGCGAGCAGGGCGCCCGCGAAATCCTGAAGCAGTACCCTGGCCTTAAGCTCCTCGCCAGCCAGACCGGCGAGTGGGACCGTGCCAAATCCATGTCCCTGATGGAAAACTGGATTCAATCATATGGCGGACAGATCAATGCGGTTTTTGCTCAGAATGATGAAATGGGAATGGGTGCCCTCAAAGCCCTGACCGACGCGGGTCTGAAAGACAAAATCGTAGTCGTCAGCATCGACGCCATTCCCGACGCCCTGCAAGCCGTGCAGAAAGGTACCCTGGATGCCACTGTTTTCCAAAACGCCCAGCAGCAGGGATCGCAGGCTATCGAAACAGCTTTGAAAATCATCAACAAGCAACCCTACGAAAAGGAAATCCTCGTGCCGTTCCAGTTGGTGACGAAGGAAAACGTGGCGGAATTTATGAAATAGGGGGCCATTTTTGTCGGATATTCTTGCGAATTTTGTCAGGAACTCGCATCAACTACAATCCGCTCATGCCTTATTCTCTTTATTTCAACGGTGAAATTCTGCCGAATGAAACGCCCCTGCTCGAAACCAACGACCTCGGCCTGTTGCGTGGCTACGGCATGTTCGACTACTTCCGCACCTACCAGGGGGTACCTTTCCGCTGGGACGATTACTGGGCACGCTTCGCCAACTCGGCCCGATCGCTGCACCTACCCCTGCCCCTGACGCAGTCCGAAACCGCGGACGTACTAACGGATCTGTACAAACGCGCCGGAGTGGCCGAGGTGGCCTTCCGCTTCGTCCTCACGGGAGGCTACGCTGCCGACAGCGTGACCGTCTCGCAGCCCAATTTCCTGATCCGCTGCGAGCCGCTGCCCAAAGACAATCCCACCGCCATGCGCGAGGGCATCAAGGTGCTGCCCTACGACTATGTGCGCGATTTGCCCGAAATAAAAACCACCAACTACCTGCACATGATTTTGCAGGCCGCCGAGCTTAAGCGGCAAGGTGCTACGGATTTGCTTTTCCATAAGAACGGCGAAATCAGCGAGCTTACCCGTAGCAACGTCTTCATCTTCAAAGGCGATACGCTCATCACGCCCGATCGCAACGTCCTGAATGGCATCACGCGCCGGGCCATGCTAGAGCTGGCCGCTCCGCATTTCGAAATACAGGTACGTCCCGTCCTCTTCGACGAAGTCCTCCACGCCGACGAGTGCTTCACCACCAGCACCACCAAGTGGGCGCTACCCATCGTGCAGATCGGCGACCGCACCATCGGCTCAGGTACCCCCGGCCACCGGACCCTGCTGATGCAAGAATTGTTTACGAAGCTGGTGGAGGCATGGGGTAGGTGAAAACTGATGGTTAGATTAATCCTATGAAATTTTACGTTGATACATCAGTTTGGGGAGGACACGAAGATGAAGAATTTGAAGAATGGACTAAACCTTTTTTCGAACAAGCCAGGCAAGGAAGGTTCTCTATCGTTTTGACCGATTTAACCCTGCGAGAATTAATGCCTGCCCCGGATCGAGTACGCCAATTGACCAATACAATTCCCGATCCGTTTTTAGAGTTGGTTTCTTTAACCGAAGAGGCCGAAATACTTGCCGGTCATTATATAAACGAAGGGGTATTAACTCCAAAGTTCGAGAGCGACGCCCAACACATTGCTATGGCTACCATTCTAAAAGTGGATAGCCTGATTAGCTGGAATTTTAAACACATGGTTAACTTCTTTCGAATTAAACAATATAATTCGATAAACCTTAAATTTGGTTATCAGATTATTGATATCAGGACACCTAAAGAAATAGTTTATGGAAATGGAGATCAAAAAGAAATTTAAAGCGGTTGATTTCATGCGACAGGTACGGAACGATTTGTCAGCCTTGTATCACGCTGACAAAGAGCGGTACCATGATGAATTAAAAAAATCGATGTCGGACTTTCTTGCTGATCGAAAAAAAACGCTCTCTGGCGAAGGGTCATGATTGGCCAGAATAGAGGGACTTCCGTAGGGCTGCAAACGGAAAAGCACGGACTCACAACCTTTACGATCACCCTAATGAATGGTAGAACCATGAAGCTTTCCTTCCTGAAATTAGCTTTGACAATTTGTACGCTGAGTAGCGCATTCGCGCAAAATACCAACCGGGTACTAGCTCTCTTTCCGGAAGGAACGGTATTACATGGCAATATTCCCTACAACAGCGATACCCTGAAAAAACATTTGCTGGATATCTACCTACCGGCCAAAACGCAGGGGAAAATTCCGCTGGTAGTGTTTATACATGGCGGCGGCTGGCTGGTGAACGACAAGTACGCCGACATCGGCTATATGGGAAACACCGTTTCGGCTCTGATCAACAACGGCATGGCCGTAGCCTCCGTTGACTACCGCTTTGCTTCGCAGGCCCAGTTTCCGGCCCTGATTCAGGACTGCAATCAGGCGCTGAGTTTTCTTACTAAGAACGCTGAAAAGTACCAGCTGGACGTCAACCGGATTGCCCTCATGGGCTTCTCGGCGGGTGGGCATCTGGCCTCCCTGCAGGGACTGGCCAATAACAATAAGGTATCGGCATTTTTCATGAACGGCAAACCGCAGCAGTTCAACATCAAAGCCGTGGTAGACTACTACGGCCCCGCCGAACTGGCCTCTATGCCCAGCAGCGAAGACCCCAAAGCTCCGGAGGCCATTCTCTTGGGCGCTACCCCTATCGCCCGGCCCGATTTGGCTAAGGCGGCTAGTCCGGTTACGTACGTAGACAAAAATGATCCGCCCTTCCTGATTTTTCACGGTGAAAAAGACGACATGGTACCCAATCGCCAGTCGAAACTCCTGAGTGGCTGGCTCACGTCCGTAGGTGTGAAAAATGAACTGATCATTGTCCCCAACGCCCCGCACTTTGGCAAGATGTTCGATATTCCCGAGTATCGCGACAAGGTGATTGGTTTTTTACAGGCAGCTTTGAAGTGAGACGGATGCCTATTATCCGAAATAGAATTCACTATTTTTTGTTGATCATAGCTACCATCGGCCTGGGCCTTGCTTCCCGATCTTCTTTTATCCCTTCCCTGATCTACCCCTATCTGGGTGATGGGCTCTATGCCCTGATGATCTATTTCATGATTGGCTTATTTGGCCAAAAGCCCCTTTCCTGCGGGTGGCGGCGCTGTGCGTACTGGTATGCTACTGCATCGAATTAAGCCAACTGTACCAGGCCGACTGGATCAATACCCTACGAAGTACCCGACTGGGTGGACTCGTATTGGGCTTTGGGTTTCTTTGGAGTGATCTGGTCTGTTATTTCGTAGGCACCTTGTTGGGCGTGGGGCTGGAGTATGTATTTTTAAAAAGGTATATTTGAGAGAACAGCCGATCCTTTTGAAAATCAAAAGTTATAATGCAATGCTGCCGGATTTTGAACTTTGTTGTGTCAACTTATAGAATCACTTTTAAATAGTATAGCCCATGAATTCAATTTACAAAGCCCTTTTTGGCAGCATCTTTTTTTGGTGTGTTTCAGCTTCCGGTTACGGACAAACTACCCCCCAAAAACATCTGCCGATTATTGATGTGCACGTACATGCCATGAAAGTAACCTCACAGATCGGAGATTTGTGTCCGTGGTTTTTGAGCAACATGCCGGGAGGGGATCCCAACGAAAAAGCGCCGGCCTTTTTCAGTACAGAATGTGCCAGCCCTTTGAAGGCCGCCAAATCAGATCAGGAATTTCAGGATTCTCTGATCGAAACCATGAACCGGCTCAATATGACCATTGTGGCCAGCGGAGACGCTACCATTATCCGCAACTGGCAAAAGGCAGCCGCTCCCAACCGGGTCATACCAAGCATCGGAATCAGCAATTCAGAACAAATGTCGGTGGTGGCGTTTACCGATTCGCTTTCGTCAGGCTTCTATAAGGTCATGGGCGAGGTGGCGCCTCAGTACCAGGGTATGTCGCCCAGTGATATGAGTCTGGATGCGTATTTTGCTGCCGCCGAAAAATTGAATATTCCGGTTGGGATTCACATGGGAACCGGGGGCAACGGAACCATCAATATTACGAATCCAAAGTACCGGGCCTCGATGGGCAACCCGCTGCTGCTCGAAGATCTGCTGGCCCGTCACCCGAAGCTCAAAGTGTGGGTCATGCACGCCGGCTACCCCATGGCAGACGAAATGATTGCCCTGATGGGGGCCAATGCCTACGTTTATGTGGACATTGCCGGCATGATATGGAGTTATCCGTTGGCTGAAGTAAATGATTACATAAAGAGCCTCGTGCAGGCCGGATTCGGTAAGAGAATACTGTACGGCACTGACCTGATGATTTGGCCCAAGCTACTCGAAACCTCCATCGGGGTCATAGAAAATGCCAACTATCTGTCCTTTGACCAGAAAAGGGATATTCTATTCAATAATGCCGTTCGGTTTTTCAGGTTGGATGAGAGTAAGTACAGGTAGGGGTGATTTGTAGGGAAGCCATCACTGGACGAATTCCGGAAATCTTGCTGTATGGAACGTTTGGCCGGCTAGGAGATTAGTTTGCATTATTTTAGGTGTATGGTTCGCGTTACAAACGCTATGGGATGCAACTCCCAATTACAAATTGGGGTTAACTGGGATCTGCGCATGAGAGTATTCGCGTTGCAAACGAGAAACGACTCAACACCGATTGTAAATCGGTGTTAGCGGGGGAAATTACTATTTCTTAAGCACCTCGCCTATACCTCGCAAGCCGTCCTTAGTACTTTCCCTTAATAGTACGTCGGATACTGGATTATCGCCGAATACCTTTTTGATACCCGCGCTTGCAAGCCCTTTAACGAACCAGCCCATAAAATAGTCTGATGCAGTTGGCTCCACCGGTTGTGTTCTTAATTCCCATGAGCCTTCTGAATTACTAGCAACATAGTTTGCATAATCAGGATTAGAATGTGGCAGTCCGGGTGTCCAAGCAACTTCTAAATCAACACCGGGATTTACAAATTTATAACCAGGATAAGGTATGTATGAATCTTTTTGTTCACCTGACTGAACTTTCAATTCATCATATTTTTGACCTGGATTCCAAACTACATCAGTCCATAAGCCATTCTCAATGACAAATTTATATCCAACAACGGGCATCCAAAGCCCCTCTTTTTCTGTCGCCCAGGCATTATATCCGGGATATACCTGCCCGGGTTCCCAAGTAGTCTCAAGATTATCATTGTTCACAAATTTATATCCCGGTAAAGGTTTCCAACTACCTTCTTGCTGGACAGAAACTACTTTGAAGTTTGGATGAAGTAGGCCCGATTGCCAAACAGTATTGAGATCACCATTCTTATCGTTTGCAAACTTATAACCCGGCAAAGGTCGCCATTTACCAGTTTCTTCTATAGCCACTACATTAAATTCTGGATGAAACATTCCAGGTCGCCATGTTACTTTGTTTTTCTCCCAGAAATAATGAGTTTCACTCATTTCTGGGGAAGGCGGTGAGGGAAGAACTCCCTCAGGCGTACTCATCCAATGAAAGTCATCTATACCAGGATCAGCAATATCCCAAGTGTATCCTGGGGCTGGTTGTACTTGAAAAATATCAACAAGCTTAGTTTCAGATAAAAAAACAATTATACCGTGCCAAAGAATAGCTCCTCCCAAGCAAAGACTGAGAAAGGATTTTAAATTTTCCATTGTCCTATGATTTAGTTTAACGCATTATTGTATCGTCAAGGCTTTGCTTTCTCTGCCCGTCCCGATTTGCAATCGGGACGGTTCGCCGCGCGATGCTGTGCCCTCGCATTTGCAATACTAATACTCTCATCGTATTGCGAACGCGAAACGACCCAACACCGGTCGCAAATCGGTGTTAACGGGTGGGGACCACAAGTCAGGGTGTGCGATTGCCTGCCATCTTCTTCCTCAAAATTTCCAAATTCGATTTTGCAACGGAATTATTAGGATCGATCTGAATGGCCTTTGAGGTAGGCTTTGGCATAGTCAGGCTTGAGTTGGATGGCCCTGGTGTAGTCGCGCACGGCCTCCTCGTGGCGGCCCAACTCATCATAGCCGTTCCCCCGGTTGAAGTAGGCGCTGGCATCCTTGGGATCGAGCTCGATGGCCCTGGTGTAGTCGCGCACGGCCTCCTCTCGGCGGCCTTGCTTGTGATAGCTGACCCCCCGGTTGAGGTAGGCGCTGGCATAGTCAGGCTTGAGTTGGATGGCCCTGGTGTAGTCGCGCACGGCCTCCTCTCGGCGGCCCAACTCATCATAGCGGTTCCCCCGGTTGAGGTAGGCGCGGGCATCCTTGGGATCGAGCTCGATGGCCCTGGTGTAATCGCGCACGGCCTCCTCGTGGTGGCCTTGCTTGTAATAGCTGACCCCCCGGTTGAAGTAGGCGATGGCGTCTTTGGGGTCGAGCTCGATGGCCCTGGTGTAGTCGCGCACGGCCTCCTTGTGGCGGCCCAGCTCGTAATAGCTGTCACCCCGGTTGAGGTAGGCTTTGGCATCCTTGGGATCGAGCTGGATGGCCCTGGTGTAGTCTTGAATCGCGCCTGAAATGTTGCCACTTTCATATTTTATGTTTCCTGAATTAATGTAATTATCGGCTGTCTGGGCTTTGAGCGGAGTTGTCCAGATCAGAAATACATATAGACTTATAATTCTTTTCATGTTTCTTCTTTTTTAGGTCGAATGAGGAAATGATGGTAAAGCTCACTCAGGCAATGGACTAGCCGAATTACTTGCGGCATCTTGTGCCTTTCCAAAGCTCCATTGGCCTCAGCATCATCGTTGGCAGATTGCGGACCACAAGTCAGGGTGTGCGATTGCCCGCCATCTTCCTCATATTTTCTAAATTTGATTTTGCAACGGCATTTTTAGGATCGATCTGAATGGCCCTGGTGTAGTCGCGCACGGCATCTCCTTGGCGGCCCAGCTCATTATAGCTGCCCCCCGGTTGCAGTAGGCGCGGGCATCCTTGGGGTCGAGCTCGATGGCCCGCAAACCTAAACCTGCCTGACTAGGGCGGTTGACTTGTCAGCCACGACCCGCCCAACGAGCAAAAAAAGCCACACTTTTGGGGCGTGTGGTCTGTCGCCGAGACGCTGGCAAACAAGCACTTGATGGGCCTGCCACCCAACTGGCAGGAGGGGCGTAGCACCTTTAGCCCCCTGCTCAGTTGGGCTGAAAACATTAAAGCTCGGCGAGCAACCTGTAGCCCGAAAGATGGAATGGCGAAGCGGACTACACTGCCAAACTTATATCCTTTATTTAATTTACTTTTCTCATACGAATATTGAACCGACTATTCTCATCGACTATCTCGACCAGATACCTTTCATTGCCATATACTAAAGTGGAATAATCTTGCTGTATGGTATAGCCATTTGAGATTAATTTTTCTACAAAACTATCTTTTTTAAAAGAAGAGTAGCCTAATAGATTTATAGTTTTATTTTTTATACCAAAATATGAACTCACGCTATTTTCTCCGTTTTTACAAGCAACAACAAAAAATTCATCATTATATGCTACATACCCTTTTTTTGAAACAAAATTACCTAAGTCAGAAAATGGCATATCAACCATTTTTTCATAGTCTGAAATAGTAAATTCACTGCATTGTGCAAAAGTAGAATTAATCCTAAGAGGCAAAATTAGAATCAAGCAAGTAATCATTCGTGGCAAAGGTTTAATTTTTCTCATGTTTTTGGCTAGTAAGATAAATTCTAATTATTGATAGATGAATTAACCTGTAAAGTCGTTTGCTCGCTCCTAAGCAGTCTTCGTAGAAGACTATTTATCATAGAGTTATAAAAAAATACACTAAAAAACCAGATCATTGACAATCAGTCAACCGGACCGATCTCAACTTGTGGACATACGCAAGGAGGCGACATAGGCCACGGTGAGGCACTCAATTATTCATAAATACATTGATCCGGTATGAGACTCCATTATTTTCTTTCACTACACTCATATTCATGTAATATTTAGCACTTTCATACTCTTTGACGTCTTCCTCTGATCCAGTATATTTATAACCGCGATTCACTAACGACTTAGCTATCGCATCAAATTCAGCTTTACTTGGCGTCTGATAATTGGCCTGTCCTATACGCATAAATCGAATATTCCATGGCCCTTTATCGGTGAAAATTGCATAACTGTAGAGAGGTATATTCGGATTTGCCATGGGCAACAGTTTGTAGCCTTTTTTTCTGCTACTACTTTGTTCTTCGCGACATCAGATTCGCTGACTAATTCTAATTCCGATAGAGAATAAGCCATTGAGTTGGTTTGGGCAGCAAGATTTGTCCATATGCTTGTGCCAATGGACACTAAAAGGATAGTACGTATAGTTTTCATACAAATTAGGTTGGATTCAGGGATAAAAAGTCGGACAAGATCAACTGGTCTGAGTACTGGGATTTACTAAACTTGATGGTAGTTTTCAATGTCCGCATCATAGGTGGCCCTTCGGTTACGGTAACATTATACGTACCCACGAACTGATCCCGTGGATCAACAACATCGTCTTTCTTGCTGCAACCTATGGCCAGTGCCAGTAAGATGAGGTGGAAAGGATAAAGTGTGGTCTTAATTTTCATATGAGTTTTACACCTATATGCTCAGTGGTTTTTGTTTCTCTTGGTTATACTCATTCAATGTTAAATAAAATCACAAACAGACGCCAAGGCGGGCATACAGACTTGGCAATCTTCTTTCCCAATATCACTATCTACTTTCCGGACACCAGCCTGGCTTCAAAAACGATCGATTCAGCTCTCTCCCAGTTCAGCCTGATTTGAGTTAAATTTCTCATTATCAGTAAATTTGGTAGTTGATATGGTGAAAAGCTCTATTTTTACAGTTTACTCCTTCCGGGTAAGATCATTTTCAATATCGATGATACATTTCAAGAGCAGCATCTGGCTTCTGGTACTTCTGGCTGTGTCGGACCTATCAATTGCTCAGCCTCAGGCCGGTATACCTTTGCAGCAGGATAAGCTGAATTATGCCAAAGAGGTGGAACGTGAAGCCCTGGCAAAGAAAGACACGCTGCTTTTGGCCGAAGTCTATTACCTGTATGGCAAAATAAATGTAGATGCCAAGAACTATTTAAAGGCAAAGAGCTATTTCATACAATCCCTACAAATTGTCGAACAAAAGCATCAATTTGACAAGGTCAGTAGGATTTACGGGCGGCTGTCCTGGTTGGAACGGGAACAATTGAACATGGTCAAGCAGCTCGAATATGCCCGTATATCATTGGCTTATGCCAGATTGGGAACCAGGAAAAGCCTTATGTCTGCTTATCAGGAAATGAGCGAGGGCTATATGGCTGTTTGTCACGATAGTTTGGCCAGGTACGGTACACATCCGTTACAGGATAGTGTATTTTACTATTGCAAACTGGCTACAAAAATAGCATACGAATTGAAGGATTCGGTTTCAATTGCAGGCATGAGCGGACAGTTAGGCAAGATTTACGGGTTCCAGCATAATCCCCGGGCATTCTATCATTATCAGGTTGCATTGAAAATGCATGCAGCACGTAACAATACTTTTGGACAGATCGCCACCAGCCAGCAACTTGCTTATACCTATCTGCAATTTAACCAGCCTGATAAAGCCTATCCACTGTTACAAAAGGCAAATGCATTATATAATGCAATGAAAATCAGGGCATTTAAAGCAGAAATGGATTTCAATAGCCTATACATGGAATATTACAGGCAAAAAGGGAAGTGGCAAAAGGCATTTGAGCAGTCACTAAAGGTACGCGCCAATGAGAGAGATCAAATGACCGCTGACCGAAATGGTGCTGTCAGCAGGTTGACTATTGCGTATGAGGCAAAGTATGAGGCAAAAAAGAAAAAAATACTGATTGAAGCTAAGGAGAGAGAGCTGCTGTTAAGTAAACAGAAACTACAAGTACAAAACTGGTCTTTACTTATTCTGCTGGCATTACTTTCAGTTACTGTCGGAACAAGTATCGTTTTGTACCGTACTTCCAAAAAGAACGAGCGATTGAGCCAACAGAATGAAACCTTGGTGCAGGAACAAAATCACCGCGTAAAAAATAATTTGCAGCTGATATCAAGTCTTTTAAGATTGCAGGTGAATGGACTCGATGATGATAGTGCCAGGAATGCCGTCGAGGACAGTCAACGCCGGATCGAAGTAATGAGTTTGCTCCAACGGAAACTATATGATGGCGAAGATGTGGTTAATGTCAACGTGGCCGATTTTGTCGCTGAACTGGTAGATTTGGTACTGCGAGCATTTAATCAGGAGCAAGTTGAAGTCGCATACCATATTGAACCCAACGTGAAGCTACCAGTTGATCATATGATGCGGATTGGTTTGATCATCAATGAATTGATTACGAATGCCTGTAAATATGCGTTTCCAGATAATCCAAAGCCTGCACTTCAAATTTCTGCCCAAATCGTGCAGAAGACATTTCATCTAGGTTTTACCGATAACGGACCTGGTTTTACCAGAACAAACCCGCCTGTTAGATCTTTTGGATTGCGCTTAATTCAAATGCAGGTAGAGCAATTGTTTGGTACCTATAGGATGGAAACCAAAGGCTATTTTCAATTCGATATGAAATTTAATCTCATTCAATCCTTTCAATTTCGAGGCAAGCCAGTATAGTTTAGACACATGAAAGCACTTAAAATTCTGATCATCGAAGACGATATCGTGATCGCTCATGATATCAAAGAAACATTGGAAAAAGGAGGTCATGTGGTAACCGATATTGTCCGTAACAAATCTTCTACCCTGACTGCAATAAGGAATACCCCTCCTGATATAATTTTGATTGATATCCGTTTAGAACATTCTCCCGAGGATGGTATCGATATTGCCCATCACATTTTGGCAACAACCCCTACGCCCATCATATATCTGACCGGGTATTCTGAAAAACCCACTATTGATCGTGCCAAGCAAACACAGCCGGCAGCGTATTTGCTTAAACCATTTCGGAATGAGGAGCTTGTAATTCAAATTGAACTAGCCTACTATAACTATCAGGCCTCGTTTGCAAACTCCGCCGATCCATTTTTATCGGATAGTTTATATTTACCAGTTAAGAATGGGCGCGGGTATTCAAAAATACGGAAAGATGACGTACTTTATTTAAAAGCGGATAGAGCTTATGTCGAAATGTATATGGTAGGCGAGTCGAAAGAAAGGGCTTATGCAATGAACCTGGGTTATATGGCTCAATTTTTCACAGCTCCCAATTTTTACAATCTTTCCCGATCGTTACTGGTTAACCTTGACCACGTTGAGCACATTGAAAAAGGTAAAATTTATCTAAAAGGCAGAGATAATCTCCCAATCGAATTTCCGGAAGCTCACTATAAACGTTTAATCCAGCAGCTTGCCATAGTTAGAACGCCAAAGAAGCGTTAATTAAAATGAAATGGATTTGGCAAAGTACACTGGCCTTATTTTACTTTTAGCCCCAAAAGTAACATAAGAAAATCTCTATGTTACTTTCTAAGCGTAACTGAACATAACAGATTAGAGGAGAAACCTATAGTAGCCTTATCCTCAATCCTCCCGCCCCTCCTTCCGGTTTGCATCCGCCATTCTCACGATCTTGGGCGTAAACTTCGCCAGTACCTCCACTAATTCACTTTGCGCAGCGATGACGGTTTCGATGTCTTTATACACCATCGGGGCCTCGTCGAGGTCGCCGCCGATGAGCTGAATATCGGCTTCCTGTAACGCTTTATTCAACTGTGCATGAGTAATGCTGTTGAGTGCCTTGGTCCGTGACATCAGCCGCCCGGCCCCGTGCGAGGCCGAATTGATAGAATCAGCGTGGCCCCGGCCCCGTACCACAAAGCCGGGTTTGGTCATTGAGCCGGGGATAATACCCAGTACATCGGGCCCGGCGGGGGTAGCGCCCTTGCGGTGCACCATCACCTCGCGGCCATCGGCCAGTTGCTCCTTCCAGGCAAAGTTGTGGTGGTTTTCGATCATCGTCAGCGGTTTTTGGCGCAGGGCTTTGGCAATTTTGTTGTGGATTTCGTGGTGGTTGGCCGAGGCATACTCCCCCGCCAGATTCATCGCAATCCAGTACTCCTGACCTTCCTCTGTATTCAGGTCGAGCCAGGCCAGGTGCGCCGCCTGTTTGGGCAGGTGGGTTTTCTGCATGGCCAGTTTGGAGTAGTAGTTGGCTACATTCCCGCCAAAACCCCGCGAACCCGAATGCGACAGCAAAGCCATATATTGCCCGGGTGGCAGGTCAAGGCCGTTGGTAGCCTGCTCGCCATATACGTCCACAATGCCCCACTCCGCAAAATGGTTGCCCGTGCCGGAGGTACCCAACTGCCGATAGGCCTTGTCTTTCAGGTCACGGATTATCTTGGTAGCCTGCCATTCGGGCAAGTCCATCAC
This sequence comes from Salmonirosea aquatica, assembly GCF_009296315.1. Classification (NCBI taxonomy): domain Bacteria; kingdom Pseudomonadati; phylum Bacteroidota; class Cytophagia; order Cytophagales; family Spirosomataceae; genus Salmonirosea; species Salmonirosea aquatica. Next base: position 2,559,296 of record NZ_WHLY01000002.1, on the reverse strand, counting down.
GCTCTCGTCGTGCTTGTCGCGCACTTCGCCACCCATGCCGAACTTAGTATTCTCGACCAGCGTCTTTTTTAGTAAATGTGGTTCGCGCTTCAGGAAATCCGGCGACAGGTCGAAAACAGACAGGCACATCCGGCAGGCGATATCGACGCCCACAGCGAAGGGAATTACGGTATTGGGTTCCGTGGCAAGTACCCCGCCAATGGGCAGGCCGTAGCCCTGATGGGCGTCGGGCATGAGCGCCCCGGCCACCGAAATGGGCAGACTCGCGGCCGTTTCCATTTGCAGCAGGGCCCCTTCTTCGATATACTCCCGGCCAAAAATGGCGTAGGGTAGGCGCTCCGTCCGCAGGTCAAAGGCCGTTGTTTCCTGCTTTCCGTCGGCTTGAAGCGGGTAGGGCGTTGGCTCCGGCGGCAAGTAGGTTGCCCCGGCTTCGCTCAGCGGCACGGCGATGCCCTGTTTGTTAAGGTCATAAATAGCCCGGGCCAGATTAGTGACCTTGTTTTTGGAATAGGCGTACTTTTTAGGATTCTGGAGCATCTGCGCCAGCAGGCCCAGTGCTTTTTCTTTGGGGTAGTTGGCGCGTTGGACCAACCCATTGGCTACGCGCAGGAAAGTGGCGTGCAGGTGGTCGGGAATGGCCGCAAGTACCAATATCTCGTCAAGAGTAATTTCGGGATTTTCCATAATCAGATTGTTTAACCACCAAGCACCCAAAGAATGGTACCAGGGTACCTTTGCCTCGAGCGCTTGGTGGCAGGTTTTTTAGTTTTTAGACGAAACAAAAATCTGCTTCAGCTGGTCGATGACCTGACCGCTGCCGGAAACCGAAATGGAGTTGATTTTTTCGGCGATTTTTTCGACGTACTCCATTTCCTTCAGCTTCCACAGCATCTCGTTGTCCTCCATCAGTTTGGCCGTATTCAACAGGCTGCGGGTAGAGGCGGTTTCTTCCCGACGCATGATGATGTTGGCCTGGGCTTTCTTTTCGGCCATCAATACCTGGTTCATGATGTCGCGCATATCGCCCGGCAGGATAATGTCGCGTACCCCGCCGCCACTCAGTTCGATGCCGAGTTGCTCCGCTTTCGCGGCGGTTACCTGCAGAATGGCCTCGGCCATGTCGGCCTTTTTGTCCAGCAATTCGTCCAGGGTCAGTCCGCCGATGTAGGCCCGCAGGGCCAGCTGCATCTGTACGTACAGCTGCTTGTCGTAGTCTTTGTTCTCGACCAGGGCCTTAACGACATCGCGGACGTGGTACTGCACGTAAAAGCTGAGCCGAATCGTGGCTTTGTCTTTCGTCAGGATTTCCTGACCCGAAATTTCCATTTGCTGTCGGCGCGTGTCCACTTTCAGCACGTGGACGGGCGTGTTGTTTTTCCACCAATGGTACACGCCGGGTTCCAGCACGCTATCGAATTTCCAGTCGATGAAAAGTACCCCTTTGTCGTGACCTTCGACGGTGGTAGTCCGCACGTAGGCACTCAACGGCTGCGGCATCAAGGACGCAAGATCCACTTCGGCCGGAATCGCCAATTGCGTGACGTCCAGAATCTGGTACCGATAGTTCTTAACGCCTTTCCAGTAGGCCCAGCGACCTTTTTGGAGAACCGCCCGGAACATTTCGTTCTCGTACTGCAACGCGATTTCGCCATCTCTTACCTCTAACACATCCAGTTCGGCCGCAATTTCGGGGTACGAAAGCAGTACCGTCAGATCACGGGGCGGGTTTTGCAGTAAATCCCCCCGCTTGTAGAAATACAGCGTTTCGTTGGGCCAAATCCAGTGCTTACCCGGCAAAAGTACCTTATGGAAGTCGCCGTTTCTGAACAATAACCCAATTTCCTGGGTCTGGATGCGTACAGTTTTCATGGTTATTATGGATAAAAAATAATTGCTACATAAACCAGCCAGAGGCTACCCATTCAGCCTACGCGGAGGCAGGTGGCGACAACCTTCGGGAAAGGGATTCGGAAAAAGGGTTCAGAACCGGATGCCAACGTGTAAGTAGTTGGCGATACAGATCTTGAATGCTTTTCCAGAAGCGGCCTTCCGGCCCGGCTAACCCCGCTCTGCCCACGAGCGTCGACTCAATGATAGGGTACCCGGCAAGCCGGATACGCTACGGGGTAGCATCTGCTGGTTTTTTACTTGGTGGCCATTTTTTATGAAGTGGCCTGCTTCGCCTTCCAACGGATCATCTGTTTAGGATGATAGCGGGATTCGAACCCGCATTGGTCTGTTGCTCTACCCGATTGAGCTACCTTGCCGAAGCAAGAGGAGGACTCGAACCTCCAACCCACAGGTCATGAGACGATAAACGATCCGTAGCCGACAGCATATCGTCCGTCAGCGACTCCGACACTATGGGGCTATTCAGAAACCCACATCCGGTTCGGCTACGTTGCTTTCGTCGCTACAAAGGTTGGGGCTAAGTGCGCAGTGTTTTTGCGCAGATGAAAAAACTTTCTATTTTTCTGCAAAACATTTCTTTCTGACCATGCCCGCCAACCGCAACGCCCTCGTCCGCTACAAAACCATCGACGCCTGTCTGCGCAACCGGCAACGTAACTGGACCCTTGACGACCTGATCGAAAAGGTTTCGGAAGCGCTTTATGAGTACGAGGGCATCGATAAAGGCATCAGCCGCCGCACGGTGCAGGCGGATATACAGATGATGCGGAGCGATAAGCTGGGGTACTTTGCGCCCATCGTCATCCGTGAGAAGAAGTACTACACCTACGAGGACCCTCATTACAGCATCACGAACATTCCGCTGTCGGATGGTGATCTGGCGCGAATGAACGAAGCCGTGGAGATTTTGAAGCAATTCAAGGGCTTTTCGCACTTCACGGCGCTCAACGAAGTGGTGCAGAAGCTGGAAGACCACGTTTTTTCGACGGCCCGGAAAATGGCCCCCGTCATTGATTTCGAGAAAAACGAAAACCTGAAAGGACTTCATTTCCTCGACGATTTGTACCAGGCCGTGGTGCAGAAGAAAGCAGTTCAGCTGACCTACCAGTCGTTTTCGGCCCGTGCCCCGCAGACCTTCGTCTTCCACGTGTGGTGGCTGAAAGAATTCAAAAATCGCTGGTTTGCGGTGGGCGTGCGCACGGAGCAACGGTACATTACAAATCTGGCGCTGGACCGGATCATCGACATTACTCCCACCTACGAAGAATACCTGTCCAATCAACTGATCGACCCGGAACAGTACTACCGCGACGTCATCGGGGTTACGGTGAGTGGAAACCTTCGGCCCATTAAAGTGAAGTTATTTGTCGCCCAGCTTCATGCGCCTTATGTCGAAACCAAGCCGCTTCACCATTCGCAGCAGGTACTGGAGCGAAACGCCGAGGGTGTCGTCATTCAACTCAAAGTGCAGCATAACTACGAGCTGGAAAAAGAGATCTTGGGCTTTGGCGAGGGCCTGATCGTGCTCGAACCCGAAAAGCTCCGACAAATTATCAAACGACGATTGAAGGAGGCGCTGGCCGTCTATGAGTAGTGATCGAGGTTTAGGCAGGCTCACATACCAAGCAAGGTGTGCAACCAACCAAAGTACCCCGTCCGGGAAAGCCTGAGGGGTACTTTGCCCGAAAAAAAGTATATTTGGAAAAACAACCTACCGCTATGGAAGCCATCACCGGACAAATTCCCGAAACCCTGCTGTACGAAGAATTCGGCGGGCGGAAGTACTACCGCCGGGGCTATCGCCAGATACTTTTGGGACTAAAAAATGAAAGCGAGATTATGGGAAGCAGTGTTTTTCAATCGCTCATTGTGTCGGCGCTGATCTTTTATTTGAAAACCATCCTGCCCAAAAACCACTATTGGGTGCAATCCAGCGAAGCCGGGCTTCATCTCGACCGCGCGGAGAACCTTGCCAATGACATTGCCATCGTAGAAAAAAGTAAACTGAAAGACCCCCGCTCTTTGAAGTACAATGATGTACCACCCCGTTTCGTCATTGAAGTAGATATCAAAATAGATCCTAGAGACTACTCCGCTGAACCGGCCGTGGGTTCAGATATGGACTACATCCTCCAAAAATCGGAGCAGTTGCTGAAATTCGGCGTGGAGGGCATTGCCTGGATTCTGACCCCGAGCCGCAAAACGCTTCTGATGCGCCCTAACCACCGCCTTGAAGTCTACAACTGGACCGACGAGGTACCCCTCTTTGGTGAGTATGCTTTCTGTCTGCAAAGGATTCTGGAAGAGGAGGGGATTTTGCCGGAATCTGAGTAGTGGGCTGCAAATTGGCGGGAGCGGGGGATGCAGTGAGTTGGTTAAATCGTTATGACGACTTTTCCACGGGCATTTCCCTCGCCCAGATAGCGCACTGCCTCCGAAACTTCATGCAGTGGATAGGTTTTATCGATCACTGGCACAACACTACCGGCCTCGAAAAGTAGATTCAATTCGTGCAGATCCTTTGGGTTGGGTTTATGCATCAGGAGGCCAATCTGCTTTCCTTCCGGCTTTGACCAGCTTCCCAGGGTAGCTGCCTGTAGAAGAGTCATGATTGAACCGCCTATCAGTACGTAGCGACCCCCGGGCTTCAATGCTCGCCGACAATCGGCAACCGAATGGCGGGTTACCATGTCCAGAATCAGGTCGTAGGTTTGCCCGGTTTTGGTAAAGTCCTGCTCCCGGTAGTCGATGACATGATCCGCGCCGAGCGAGCGCAGCAGGTCCAGTTTGTCGGCGCGGTCGACGCCCGTTACTTCCGCTCCGGCCACTTTGGCCATCTGCACCGCGAAGGTACCCACGCCCCCACCGGCCCCGTTGATAAGCACCTTCTTTCCGGCCGCGAGCTGCCCCTGCCGAAGTCCCTGCAAAGCGAGTACCCCCGCCTGAGGGGTAGCGGCGGCCTGCTCAAAAGTCATAGTGGGTACCTTGCGCGCCAGCACCTGGGCAGGCGCGCACGCATACTCGGCGAAAGCTCCGAATCCGCTGCCGGAGATATCGCCAAAAACCTCATCGCCCGGCCGGAATTGCGTGACCTCCTTTCCAGCCGCCTCCACCCGTCCGGCGATGTCGGAGCCGATGATGGGGTACCTAGGCTTGAACAGACCGAACATGAGCCGATAAATACGGGGGCGGCCCGTCACCAAATCCCAATCCCAGGAATTGACCGAGGCGGCCTCCACTTGTATTAGTACCTCATGGGCTTTGGGGACGGGCGTGGGTACCTCCTGCTGAGTAAGTGACTCAGGGGCTCCGTAGTGAGTATACACAATTGCTTTCATCGGGGATGGTTTGCGTTTTTGCCGGCGACATGCCTGAAAAGCACGCGTTCTTGCTCCCGAAAGTTGGGTAATTTGATCAGGAAACTACCTCAAAATGTGATAAACGGCTTATTATCAAATCTATTCAATAAGGATTATCTACACAGAAGAAATCCGTTGCTTGCCAGAACGCTGGACTTGCTAGGGTACCCAGTACTTGGCACAAAAAAAGTATATTTGAAGAAAAACGGCTTAGTCCATAGAAACCAGGAGTGATTACATCAGTTAAGGTACCCCAACTCACTTAAATTCACGAAAATCTAGTTAAAGCGGGTTGTGTAGAGCATTCATGGGAGTATTTGTATAGTAGTGCCCGAGACTATGCGGACCAAAAAGGGTTACTGACTATTGAGCTGATTTAAAGTTATGTACAGTCATAGACTGTGATTATATTGAACCACCAGCGGACGCCGCGCGGTCGCAGACTGGCGGTAGCGGGCTACAGTCTAAGACTGTATTTGTTTTTAGCCACCAGTTTCAAACTGGCGGCAGCGAGAGAGCAGTTTGTTAGTGAATTGATCCAGTGAACAGTACAGTCAAAGACTGTATTTATTTTTAGCCACCAGTCGCAGACTGGCGGCAGCAAAAGAAATAATAAATTGTTTTTATCTTAACTATTTATGGACAGTATAGTAAGCTTTATTTTTGGTGGCATCTTGTCTGTTATCATAGGCTGGATTTTTTATAAAAAATCTATTAAAAAGAATTCACTATTTGCTTATTTAGACTATTTCTCAAAGCTATTTGAAAATGTGGAGCCTGAAATTAAAAAAGATTTGAAAATTATTTATAAGGAAAGGGAAATTCAAGACTTATATATAGTGCAATTTACACTCGAAAATAATGGAAATAAACCCATTAGAGATTTAATTGAACCTATTAAATTGTCAATTGATGAAGAGTTTGAGTTAATGGATGCTAGCATTTCTGATGTTTCACCAACAGGAAGAAACATTGAATTAAAGCAAGATTTAAATAGTAATTTGATAAATATTTCATTTTTGTTATTAAACCCAAAAGATTATTTTTCAGTTAGAATATTATTTAAAGGAAATGTTTTAGATTATATTAAAAGTAAGTACAAAAGAGAACGTGGAATCACAGATGAGAATAAGCACCAGTATAAAAATTTTGAATTCGATGAAAAGGATATGATTGATGATTTTGTTCTAAAATTAACGATAGATGAACTACCTCCCACTCTACATATTGAAAAGCAAAAAAAAATAAATAAGGATGAGATTAACTTTAATGTGACAAAATATATATACTATATTTTTATTGGAATCTCAATGGGTTATGTTATTTGGAAACTAACAAATGCAGAAAAAAATTATTTTATATTCAATTATGAGGAGTTTTTCAATGGATATGAGGCATGGTTAGTTGAAGGTAATTTTTTTAAAATTTCGCTGTTTTTTACTTGGGGACAAATTATATATTATATATTTGTAGGGTCGCTATTAGTACTATTCGCTATTGGAAAAAAAATAAATAATTTGTTTTAAATAAAATATTTACCCCGCTACCGCCAGTCTGCGACTGGTGGTTTAAAATAATCCAAGTTTTTAACCGCGCGGCGTCCGCTTGAACCTTTCGGCTGGATTACTTTGCTACCAAATCCAGAAAATCTCTTGTCCTGATGACATTGACCAGCGGGAATCCTGTATCTTTCAGAAGATTGTAGTGCTTATCGTCCGTTACCAGATAGTCGGCTCTCCCGTTCAATGCGCAGTCAACAAACTTGTTGTCGTCGACATCGGTGGTGATGATCGACCAATTGAAATAGATGTCGACCCTTTCCACGTCGGGAGAACGTAGCAGAAAATTAGACGTATTCTCCGCCACTGCAGTGTTTGTCTTTTCTTCTAATTTTTCGACATACTCATTTAGTATGTCGTTCGTAATCAGTAGCTGAATGCTGCCTTCCAGCAAAGCATCAAAAATCGGGCGATACTGGGAGCGTTTCCCAATACATACCAATAAGCTATTCGTATCAAGCACTACGCGCATCCTGACTACTCGGTTAGCCAATCATTCATGGTGTCATTGGACCAGCCGTTGTCGTCCCAGAGTTTTTCAAACTCAGATGAAGCCTTGTCAGCAAAATGCCTGGCAAGCAAACGCTTTACGGCTAACAACTCTTCCTCTGGCAAATTCAGGCTATACAATTGAAGCAACTCCAATTGTAAATTTGTAAGCGGTTTTTGTAATACAGTCATGGTTTTCTTTATATTATAATCTGATCTGAAATTAAGCATATTTTTGCAAATGGTACTATTGTCCCGCAATCGCCGGTCTGTAACCGCGCGGGAGGCGCTCGTCCGGCATCCGCTGGTGGTCAAACATACTCCAACTTGAAATACCCATGAAATACAAAATACTCATTCTCCTAGCCCTTACCATCCTCACCACCGCTACCCAAGCCCAGCCAAACCAAAAAAACGTTTTCCCGGACGGTACCCCCATGTCCGGCTGGTTTCTGGATTACAGCAAGGTACAACTGAGCGGCCTGGGCAAGCAGTACGTCATCACCGACTTCGGGGCCAAGCGGGACAGTACCCTGGTGCAGACGCAGGTCATTCAGCGCACCATCGATGAGGCGGCGCGGCAGGGTGGTGGTGTGGTGGTGATTCCGAAGGGTACCTTTGTGAGCGGCGCGCTGTTTTTCAAGCCCAAAACGCATTTGTACGTAGGCGAAGGAGCCAAACTGAAAGGCTCGGACGACATTGCGGACTACCCCAGCCGGCCCTCGCGCATGGAAGGGCAGAGCCTCGACTACTTCCCGGCGCTGGTCAACGCCTACGGGGTCGATGGCTTCACGATTTCGGGCAAGGGTACCCTCGACGGCAACGGCCTGAAATACTGGGAGGCGTTCTGGCAGCGGCGCAAGGAGAACCCGCAATGCACCAACCTCGAAGTGTCGCGGCCGCGGCTGGTGTTCATCTGGAACTGTGACGACGTGCAGGTGCAGGACGTCAGTCTGCACAACGCGGGCTTCTGGACCAGCCACTACTACCAATGTACCAACGTCAAGATTCTCGACCTGCACATTGCGTCGCCCCACGCCCCCGTCAAAGCGCCCAGCACCGACGCCATCGATATTGACGCCTGTACCAATGTGCTGGTGAAAGGCTGCTACATGTCGGTCAACGACGACGCCATCGCGCTGAAAGGCGGCAAAGGTCCGTGGGCCGACACTGATCCCAACAACGGCGAAAACGTGAATATCCTGATCGAGGATTGCGAGTTTGGCTTCTGCCACGCCGCCCTCACCTGCGGCAGCGAAGCCATTCACAACAAAAACATCGTGATGCGGAATTGCCACGTCAACGAGGCTATGCGGGTACTGTGGCTCAAAATGCGGCCCGACACCCCGCAGAAGTACGAGTACATTACCGTAGAAAACATCAAAGGCCAGGCTCACAGCCTCATCTACGTCAAGCCCTGGACCCAGTTTTTCGACCTGAAAGGCCGCAAGGAGGTACCTTTGTCCTATTCGGAGCACATCACCCTGAAAAACATCGATATGAAGTGCGATATTTTCTTCGATATTGCCATCACCGAATACGATAAGCTGTCCCAGTTTACGTTTGAGGACGTAAAAGTAGAAGCGAAAAATGCCGCCTACGACAAAAGCATCATCGACGGCCTTACTTTCAATAATGTAGTGGTGAATGGAAAAAAGATTCAGTAGAAAAGTCAGTTTGTTCCTGCGTATTGGCCTGTTCGTCTGCCTTGGCGGTTCGGCCTTTGCCCAGCCCGTCCACGTGACATTTTTCGGTTCATCGGTATGCTACGGCACGGGCGCCGAAAAGAATCACGGCTACGCCTGGCAGTTTTTCCACAGCGGCGCCATCGACACCACCCGCTTCCGGTACTTCAACGCCTCTACGGGCGGCGACAATACCTTGAAAGTCGAGAAAGAAGACCGCCTCGGCAAGAAGCTGTACCCTACCGATCCCGACATCGTGGTACTCGGCTTATCGCTGGGTAACGAAGGTATCCTGAACCCAAAAGACGACAACGGCCGGGAGCAGATTCTGGAGCAGTACCGCAGCCGGTTGCTGGCTTTGGCCGATTCGCTGCATCGCGCGGGCATGCAGCCGGTCATTGTGAATTGCTACGCCAATAACAATTTCGGCGCGCCGCACTACGAAGCCACCCAACGCATGAATCGCCTGATCAATACCTGGCCCTACCCGAGTGTCAACGTGCTGGGTACCATCGACGATCTGACCGGAAAATGGGTCGAGGGCTACTGGAACGATGCCCTGCATCCCAACACCGCCGGTCACCGCGAAATGTCGTACGCCCTAGTTCCGTCGCTGTTTGCGGCCATCCGGCAGGGCAAGAAAACACCGGCCTACGACTGGAATAAAAGCTATGCCACCTTGCTGAATAAGCATAAAGTCGAAATGCCCTTGCGGCTCGACCTGACGGGTATCCTGCATTCATTTACACTGAGTTTCCGGTTCAAAGCGGCGGCTGAGGGTACCCTCGCCGGTTTTGTTGCCAACGGGCAACGGCAGGCTATCGACATTACCGGGTCTGAGATTCGCTACAAAAATCTTTCTACAGCCTACCCCCAGGACCCGCAAGCCTGGACGCACGTGGTGCTGAGCCACAGCTACGCCAATCAGGAAACCACGCTGTTTGTAAACGGCGAACGGGTGGGTAGCGTGGCGGAACAATTTGCCCCAACTCAGGTCTTTTTCGGCGGCACCGCTGCTACTCTCGATCTGAAAGACATCGCCCTGCACCGCGCCGCCCTGAACGAAAGCGAAGCGCTCGATCTGTTCAACAAGAAATTCATTCAATCGAGTCTGGAATTTTACAATCCCCTCACCCACGTTCCGACCGGAAATGAGTTGGACAACTATGCGCAGAGCCTGAACCGCATGAAACTAGATAAAGAGGTATCGTTAGAGCGGCAGGCCGTCGACTGATAACTGGGGAAAAAGGTACCTAAGCACGTCATTTCTTGTCTCCCACTGTGCAACCCGCCTACCTTGGAGCGGTTGCAGCGGCGAATAATTGAATGGATAGTGCTCCGCAACCCGCTTTTGGGAAATGGCACACTATTTTAGGGACGTTTTTGTTTGATCCGCTGCGTTAAAAAAAGCAACCGTCCCCACGAAGTTCTGATTGGATTTCAAGAAAATTACTAAGGCCTGGTTGTTTTTTGCCGAACCTATATGGAATCGCCGTGGATTCAGCAATACAATTATTCACAAAAACAACGTAATTTTTTATGAAAAAAGCAAGTGAGTGGACGCGCAGCATCATGCGGGTAGGTATGGCAGTGCTACTGGCAGGATGTATAGGTGCTTGTACGGATAATACTTCGCCCCGGCCAGCCAGCCAGACTGTGGTAGATGTACTATCGGGGAATAGCGATTTTTCTATTTTAAAAGACGCTGTTGAATACGCGGGATTGACGAGGGATCTTCGCCTGAACACAGTGACCGTGTTTGCTCCTACGAACGCGGCCTTCCAGGCATCAGGATTTGCCGATGCGGCGGCGGTAAAAGCACTGCCCGCCAGTACTGTAAAATCACTACTGCAGTATCACATGATTGGGTTTAATGTTCCTTCCTCGCAACTAGTCGTGGGTAAAAACGAAGCGGTGACTACTCTGCAAGGAGGCAACGTGTATGTTACTAAACTGGATGCCAATTCGGGAGTGTCGGTCAACAATGCCCGGGTAACCAAAGCCGATATGCAGGCCCAAAACGGCTTGATCCATGTGATTGATCGGGTGCTGATGGTACCCACCCAGAACCTGCTGGAGATCGCCCAGGCCGATCCGAACCTGACGTACCTGGTGGCTGCCGCTACCCGTGCCGCAGCGAGCAACCCGGCTGTAGTCAGTGCGCTCACCTCGACGAAAAACGTTTATACTGTTTTTGCGCCGACCAATGAAGCATTCATCGCTGCTGGTTTTCCGACCCTTGCTTCCATCCAGTCAGCCCCAGCGGCAACGCTTGCGGGTATCGTCCTCAACCATGTCATTGCTGACCGTGCTTTCAGCCCTACGCTGGTCAAAGGAGAGGCCAATACGGCGTCGGGTGGGAAACTGGCCGTGGATGTCAGTAATGGTGTGACGGTCACCAGTAAAGGAAATGCGCAGGCTTCCAAAGTGGTTAAAGCCGATATTCTGGCTACCAACGGAGTCATACACATCATCGACCGCGTTTTGCTCCCCTGAGAAGAAAGTGGTTAATGAATGAAGTTATCGGAGGCAGGGGCGATGAAAATTCACCTTCCCTGCCTCCGATTAGTGTATTGCATGATATAGCCAAACTACATTCTGCTACCTTTGGTACTGGATTTCAAAACCAGTGCTATGCGTTTCTCCTACCTCTGTCGCGCCCTGCTGTTGAGCATTGCCCTGCTCTCGGGTGCTCACTCGGCTTCTTCCCAAATCCGGCAAAAGAAAGCCCTCTTTGTAATCGTAGATGGTATTTCCAGCGATGTGATCGAGAAAATCGATACGCCCAATCTGGACGTCATCGCCGCAGTGGGCGGGTACACCCGCGCCCATGTTGGGGGCGACAAGGGTACCTACTCGCAGACGCCCACGATTTCGGCGGTGGGGTACAACAGTCTGCTGACGGGTACCTGGTTCAATAAGCACAACGTACCCGACAATGCCATCAAGGACCCCAACTACCACTACTGGACCATCTTCCGGTTTCTGCATGAGCAGTACCCCCATAAGAAAACCGCCGTGTTTTCGACCTGGCTCGACAACCGCACCAAGCTAGTCGGCGACGGCTTACCTCAAACCGGCCATCTGCGCATTACCTACCCATTCGATGGGTTTGAGCTGGATACGATCCATTTTCCCCACGACCAGGAGAAGCACTACATCCGCACGATTGATGAGGAGGTGACCAACGAAGCCGCCGCCTATGTCCAGTCCGACGGTCCGGATTTGAGCTGGGTGTACCTGGAATTTACGGATGACATGGGTCACCGCTACGGCGACAGCGAGCAATTCCACGAGGCCATCCGGCTCATGGACGATCAGATGGGGCGTCTGTGGAAAGCCATTCAGTTCCGGGAGAAAAACTTTGCCGAGGATTGGCTGTTCATCATCACCACCGACCACGGTCGCGACGCCAAAACCGGCAAAGGGCACGGCGGGCAATCGGACCGGGAGCGCAGTACCTGGATGGTCACCAACGCCAAAAACCGCAACGTGCAGTTTACCTCTACACCAGACATATCCACGCCGGGAATCGTAGACATCATGCCCACGCTGGCCCGGCATCTGGATATTACCCTGCCCAAAGAACAAGCCTTCGAGATTGACGGGGTACCCCTGACCGGCCCCCTTTCGGCGCAGCAACTTTCTGCCACCAAAAGCGACAACCACATCAACCTGACCTGGAAATCAGTAGCCAAAGCCGGAAAAGCCAAGATCTGGCTCACTACGACCAATCAATTCAAGGAGGGCGGCCGGGATCGCTATCTGCTGATGGCTGAAGTACCCCTCACCGACGAAAAAGCCCGGCTCGATGTCTCGAAAGTACCCTCGAAGTTTTATAAGATTGTGCTGGAAGGGCCGGATAATGCGTTGAATACCTGGGTGGTGGAGTAAGGGGTACCTTTACACACGACGCTAACCGATTACCCCGCAGGCGATTTAAGGTAGCTTGTGGTAGGTATTCCTCGGTTAGCGTATTTTTTTTAATTGAGCTGTGTAGGTAACTTAGCAAGAATAACTTGGCTCAGGGATTTAGCGCATATTTTCTTACTTATCCAACTTTCAAAAGTTTACGATTTCAAATGCCCAAATTCAATTACCCCGTCAGCAATCCGTTTGAGGCCAGAGCCGTGACCGAGCCTACATTCGAGGAGAATATCTTCGAGAGTGACCTTTATGTGGACCTCGACGAGATACGCGGTAAGGAATATTTGCGCGACATCAAGTTCGACTTGGGAATCAGTTCAGACGGAACATTAACTACCACCCACGAATACGTAAAACTCATTTTTTCCGGTCACATTGGTTCGGGTAAGACCGTCGAATTGACACGCCTCCACCATCAGTTGAATAAGCCAAAGGAGTACTTTTCTATTTTCATTAGTATTGAAGAAGAGCTCGAAATTTCACGATTTGAAGCCGAGGATTTTTATGTACTGCTTATATCAAAACTGTTGCAAAGACTGGACGAAGAAGGAGTTACCCGCAAGTCCAAGTCTCTCGAAGAGTTGTCTAGCCTATTTCTAAGTGATGAGGAAATAAAAAAGGAAATCAGCGAGACTTATAAAGATGAATTGGAGGGTAAAGTAGGATTGGAACTTAACTTTCTCAGTATCTTCAAAGTGGGTGGGTTGCTGAAAAACATTTTGGGTAGTGAAACTAAAACGTCCCGAACGATCCGGCAAACTACCCGCAAGAACTTACTCCGACTGATTCAGCTCTTCAACGATTACCTGTCGGATATTCGGGAAGATGTCATTAAAAAGGGTTTGGGCCAGGATATTTTGTTTGTGGTAGATGGTTCCGAGAAAATCACATTCGACAAGTACGAAACGTTATTTGTAAAAGATGCCAGCGTGTTGATCAGTCTGAATGTCAATATGATCATGAGTGTGCGCATCGATGCTTTTTATCAGATCGAGAAGTCGCCGATCAAGTTCACGAGCCAGTACATTGTGCCCATGATCAAGACGGAGGAGCCGAAAGCAAAGGAAGCCTTATGCGACATCATTACCAAACGTATCGACTTCGCTACGTTTTTTGAGAACTGGGAAGCGTTGAATGCCTGCATTCATTATTCGGGCGGCTGCATTCGGCAATTGTTTCGGGTAGTGAACGCTGCTATCCGAAAAACCCGGGGTGAGCGGAAAATTACGACCGAGGTAGTTGAAAATGTGGTAAAGGAGATTGGTAACACGATGCGGGAGAGCATTGACAAAACCTACATTGATGTACTGAAAAGCAACGATTACGAACCTGCCGACGCCAAAGTAAAGGAAATGTTGTATGGTCTGTTGCTTTTGAAATACAATGGTATCCGTTCGATCAGGATCAATCCGATTTTAGAAAAATTCATGCGAGATGGCGGAGAACTTTGAGCAAAATAAAGCCCACAACGCCGAACTGCTGGAAGAAGCGCAGTTTGTGCTACAGCAACGCACCGAGCCGAACATCGTCCTGATGAGCGCGAGCGACTATAGACTGCAACGGAAAATGGTGGAACGACTCAAAGCAAAACTACCCGAATACCAGTTTTACGATATCGACTTAACGCCCTTCAAAGTAGTATCGCTTCATAAAGCTCTGCAAGAACATCTTCCCGCCAAAGTTCTCTATTCTCCCCCCATTACCTTTTGCGTCAACGTTTTCGGTTTGGAAAACAGCCGCCTGGCTTCTGAGGATGGGAAAATCATTGATTCGGGCATGATTGCTCAGTTAAACTACGAACGGGAAGTTGTTTTCCGAAAGCCCAACTACCTCACAATTCTGTGGGGCGATCATGATTTCTTCGTGCAGCTGCAGCGACAGGCTCCCGATTTTTGGAGTTGGGTGACGTATTATTTTGAGTTTAAGCAGGAGGAGGTTTACGAGGAGGTAATTTTTGAAAAAGAATCTGTTCCCGAGTTTTCTGCCAGACTACCCGAACGTGAAGAATACATTAGAAGTTTGGAAGCGAAATTAGAAAGCTTGCCATTGAAAGATTCTGATAAGTCGCGTACAACGCAGGAACGAATAAATTTATATAGCCTTCTAGCAGAGGAGTATGCAAAGTATTTTGATTTTGAAAATTCTTGCAGATACTATGATAAGGCTATTGGATTATTGGAGCAAATAGAAGAAAAGGAAAATATTTTAACTAAATTAATATATGATTATGGCACCTTAAATTTAAAATTCAAAAAGTTTGATAGGGCTATTGTTCTATACAAGAGAGTTTTGAATAATATTATAGAGCAAAAGGATTTAATAAATATAGGCAATACATACCATCAAATTGGATCAGTCTATGAAATGCAAGGTGATTGGGTAAATGCCTTAATGAATTATAGCAAAGCACTTGATTGGAATGAAAAAACATTTCAATTAGAATTTATTGGTGGAACCTTTCATCAAATTGGAATGGTATTTCATCAAAAGCAAGATTGGAATCAAGCACTGGAAAGTTATCTTAAAGCAATTTACTGGAATCAGGTATCAAAACAATACTTTCAGTTAGGCGGTAGCTATCATCAAATTGGGAGATTATACGAAAGTCAAAATATTTGGGATTTGGCATTGACAAACTTTAATGAGGCTTTGAAATGGAAAATTGAGACAAATCAAGATCATGAAATAGGAAGTACATACCATCATATTGGAAGAGTTTATGAAAGCTTGAAAGACCATGACATAGCTTTAAAACATTATCAAAATGCTCTGAAATGGAAGCAAGACACAGGGCAAATTAATGAGTTGGGAAGTACTTATCACCATATTGGAATAAATTATGAAAAAAAGAAAGAATGGGTTCTGGCAATAAAAAATTTTGAATCTGCTTTGAATTGCTACATAGCTTCAAAGCAATACGATCAGATGGCTGGGACTTATTATCATATAGGAAGAGTAAAGGAAGAGCAAAATCAATTCAATGAAGCCTTGCGAATGTTTGTTAGGGCAATTCACATAATTCCTGATAATTCGAAACAAAAATATGAAATGTTAAAAGAAGCTATTCAGCAAGTAAAAATCAAAATCTCAGAGGGTCAGTCCACTAATGTACATTCTTAATTTTTCTCATATCATTTGCAGAATGATCCATCATATAAGCAGCTTTTTATGAAAAAATTCTTACTATCTATTCTTCTTCTGATAATTATATCAGCAACACCAAAACTCCACGCCCAAACTACCCCCACCTGGCTGCGCTATCCCAGTATTTCGCCCGACGGCAGCACCATTGTCTTTACCTACAAAGGCGACTTGTGGAAGGTACCTGCTGCGGGTGGCAACGCCACGCCGCTCACGCTGCACGAGGCGCAGGATTTCATGCCGGTGTGGTCACGCGATGGGAAGAACATTGCCTTTGCGTCGGATCGTTATGGGAATTTCGATGTGTTCGTGATGCCCGCCACGGGCGGCGAGCCGAAGCGGTTGACGTTCCACTCGGCGGATGAGTTTCCCTATGATTTTTCACCTGATGGTAAAACCATCGTGTTTGGCTCAGCGCGGCAGGATTTGGCGGCCAATCGTCAGTTTCCCACGGGCTCGCAGCCGGAATTGTATAAGGTACTTACCCAGGGCGGCCGGGTGGACCAGGTGTTCAGTACACCAGCCGAGGACGTAAAGTACAGCAAGGATGGCAGTAAGCTGGTGTATCACGACAAAAAAGGCGGCGAGAACGCCTGGCGCAAGCACCATACTTCGTCCATCGCGCGGGATGTGTGGGTATACGATACCAAATCGGGCAAACACACCAAGCTCACGACTTTTGCCGGGGAAGACCGCAACCCAATTCTGAGCGACGACGGCAAGACCGTTACGTTCCTCAGCGAGCGGCAAGGTTCGTTCAACGTACACCGCTTTTCGATGGACAATCCCGCGACCGTCGAAACGCTGACTTCCTTCAAAAAGCATCCCGTCCGTTTCCTGAGCCGTGCCAACGAGGGTACTTTGTGTTTCAGCTACGACGGTGAGCTGTATACCCTGAAACCCGACGCCAAGCCGCAGAAAGTCAATGTCCAAATCGCCTCCGACGCCCGCAGTAACAACGAAAAGGTAATGACGGTGAGCGGCAACGCGCGCGGTATGGCGGTGTCGCCCAACGGCAAGGAAGTGGCCTTCATCTATCGGGGTGAGGTATTCGTCACGGCGGTGGAAGGCGGTATGACCAAGCGCATTACTCACACGCCCGAGCAGGAGCAGGAAGTGAGCTTTTCACCCGATGGTAAGGCGCTCATCTACGCCTCCGAGCGCGGCAATAGTTGGAACATCTACGAATCCCGCATCAGCCGCAAGGAAGAACCCTATTTCTACGCTTCCACGGTGCTGAAAGAGACGCCGATTATTGAAAATAAGCAGGAAAACTACCAGCCTGTGTACTCGCCCGATGGCAAGGAAATCGCCTACATCGAAGACCGTATGACGCTGAAAGTATATAATCTGGACAGCAAGAAATCCCGCACCCTGCTCACCAACCAGGAATTGTTTTCGATGCGCGACAACGACCAGTACTTCCAATGGAGCCCCGATGGCAAATGGATCGCTTTCGATTACAGCGTTCCCGGCATCGCCAGCGGCGAAATCGGCCTGATTGCTACCGATGGCAAGGGGAAAGTCGTGAACCTGACCGAAAATGGTTTTCAGGACTACCGCGCCAAATGGGTGCAGGGCGGCAAAGAAATCCTATGGTTCAGTACCCGCGACGGCCTACGCAGTCAGGCGCAGAGCGGCGGCGCGCAATCGGACGTGTACGCCATGTTCTTAACCCAGAAGGCATTTGACGATTTCAATATGAGCAAGGAAGAGGCGGCTTTGGCCAAGGATATCGAGAAAGCGGCCAAGGGCGATTCGACGAAAAAAGATTCCACAAAAAAGAAAGAAGTACCTAAGGACTCGACCGTGACGATTGACTGGGACGGACTGGACAGGCGTAAAGCCAAACTGACGATCCACTCATCGAGCCTGGCCGACGCACTGCTGAGTAAAGACGGTGAAACGCTGTACTACCTCGCCAAATTCGAAAAAGGCTACAACCTGTGGAGTACCAATCTGCGCACCAAGGAAACCAAGCAGGTACTGGTAATGAATTCGGGCAGTGGCTCGATGGATTGGGACAAGGAGCAGAAGAATATTTTCCTGAACGCCGATGGCAAAATCCTGAAAATAGATCCTGAGAAAGCCAAACAGGAAACCATCAAGATCAACGGCGAAATGATGGTGGATCTGGCCGCTGAGCGGCAGTTCATGTTCGACCACGTGTGGCGGCGCACCAAAAGTACTTTTTACACGGCCAGTATGCACGGCGTGGACTGGGACAGCTATCGCCCCGATTATGAAAAGTACCTGCCGCACATCGGCACCAATTTCGAGTTTGCCGAAATGCTCAGCGAACTTTTGGGCGAACTTAATGTCTCGCACAGCGGTGCGCGGTATAGTACTTCCAATCCCACCGACGACGCTACGGCGGCGTTGGGGGCTTTTTACGATTATGATTACAACGGCAACGGCGTCCGGGTGACGGAGGTCGTCAAGGGCGGACCGCTGGACAAGGCCGGTTTCGACGTGCAGCCGGGTACGATCATCGAAGCGATCAACGGCGAGACCATCGCGCCCGACCGCGATCTGGCGCAGTACCTCAACCGCAAGGCCGACCAGAATACGCTGCTCACCTTGGTGGAAAATGGCAAACGCCGCGACATCGTGGTGAAGCCCATCAAGCCGTCAGAAGAAAGCCGCCTGCTGTATACCCGCTGGGTGAAGCGCAATCAGGAGGAAGTCGAAAAGCTGAGCAAAGGTACTTTGGGCTACGTACACATCCCGGGCATGAACGACGGCGCCTACCGAACTACCTACGAGGAAATTATGGGCAAGTACGCGGGTAAAAAGGGCATCGTGATCGACACCCGTTTCAACGGCGGCGGCGACCTGGTGGCTGATCTGGCGATGTTCCTGAGCGGCAAGAAGTTCATGGACTACACTACCGATAACCGCTCCAATGGCTATGAGCCTAATTTCCGCTGGACCAAGCCGAGCGTGTCGCTGGCCAACGAAGCCAACTACTCCGACGGCCACTGCTATGCCTTTATGGTGCAGGATCAGAAGATCAACAAGCTCATCGGGCAGCCCGTGCCAGGTACCTGTACCTTCGCGGGTTGGGAAAGTTTGCAGGACAACTCCATTCGCTGGGGGGTACCGCCGCTGGGCGTGAAAGCCATGACCGGACAGTACCTCGAAAACGCCCAAACCGAACCCGACGTGAAAGTCTGGAATGCCTACGAAGAAGTAGCCAAAGGCAAAGACGCGCAGTTGGAAAAGGCGGTGGAGGTACTTATGGCGGAGGTGAAGTAGAATACAGATGATCACAACAATGATCTCAGTACGTCAGAATATGAAAATTGAAAACTATAGATTCCCGTTCGAAATTTTTGTAGGAAATGATGAAGGTGATTTTAAACCGAAATACGAAAACATTGATAATTTGAAAGAGGGAGATATCATTTCAGTATATTTTTACGAAATAGAAAATACTAAAAAAGAAGGACTTAATAGATTTGTTCAATTTATTGATAAAGATAATATCTCTTTTTTTGAGAGGAGTAATTCAACCAGAACTGTTGCATATATTATAATTTCTCTTTCTATAATACTATTATTTTTTGGGTTATTGATGTGGAAACTTGGCAAAATTGGATGGTAAACAGTAATGGTGTTATAAATTCTACAGACTGAGTAGTATGAAGATAAAAACTACCACAAATTCGAAATCATCATCTATTGGAGCAAAGAGGACGAGTCCTACATAGCCGAAGCACTGGAGTTAGCTGGCTGCATGTCCGAAGCAGCAGCATATAAGGCAGAAGTCTCTAATTTTCAAGTAGTTATTGTTGAATGAATTAAAAGTGCCGAACAGCTTGGTCGGCCAATTCTCCAACCCAAAGGGAAGTTGATGTATGCCTGAAAAGCGAGGACAATGAAAAACCCTAAAAACTGGAAAGGTCTACTTTATGGCATTGCGTACGGATTGTTATCCCGCCTCGTATTTGGACTGGAAGGGGATTATCTGCAAAGTTACCTTTATGCCGGGGAGCTGATGACCTTTTCTTTTTTGTTTTTAGTGCCTTTCGTAATTGGGTTGATCGTCGCTTATTACCATGATACAGTCACGCGATCAGGAAAAATCCTTGGTATTATCATGTCTCTGTTTTCCATCCTTGGCTTCGTCGGCATATCGGTCATTGTGGGCTGGGAAGGTTTCATCTGTGCACTCATGGCTTTGCCTATTTTCGCTATCATGGCCTCTCTGGGTGGTTTTATTGGAATTAATCTATTTAAAAGGAACCGCAGCAAAGTACTCGTCTCTGCCTTGTTGGTACTTCCCTTACTGGTCGCGCCCATTGAAAGTCAATTCAAACTCAGCGAAAAAATATTTTCAGAAAATACGTCCATTGTTATCAACGCTACGGATGAGGTAGTTTGGCAAAACCTTACCCGCGTCAGGCCGATTACGGAGAGTGAAAACAAGCGGTCACTCTTTCAATTCATGGGTTTTCCGCGCCCCTTGGAAGCAGAACTCGACACCGTAGCGGTAGGGGGTGTCAGAAAAGCCATTTTCGACCGGGGTTTGTTTTTTACGGAAACAGTGACCCAAATGCTGCCTTTGCAGGTACTTGCGTTCAGCATCGAAGCTGATCCCGAGTCAATTCCTCCCGCCGCGCTCGACGAACACGTGATGGTAGGTGGCAAGTACTTCGATGTGCTGGAAGGCAAATACGAAATTGAAAAACTGAACAATGGGAAAATCCTCCTGCACCTCAGCTCTCAGTTTCGGCTATCCACGAGATTTAACTTTTACAGTGGTTTTTGGAGTAAGCTAATCATGCGGGATATTCAGGAAAATATCCTGGAAATCATTAAGGAGAGATGCGAACAGACGTAGCTCTTTTCATTACTCTGAAAGTACTTAAACCTGCTTTATTTTTCACTGCTGCCATCCCACCGGCTTTTGCGCGGTCTGTTTTTCATTTTCCACGCAGACCGCTGTGTAGGGGCGCGACGAGGTGGTTTTGGTATCCACGATTTGTATGTAAGAAAATCCGGGGGGCGGGGGTTCAGGAATGGGTTCGCGTCCCATTAACGCCATGAACAAGCCTGGTGGTACACCGATGGCGTCCGAGCGGTCGAGCCAGTAACGGGCGGTGGCTACGGACGATGCGGTGAAGAAACCGATCGTAATCTCTCGCGGGTCCGCTGCATTTTTAACATTACCAACCGAAGCAGTGGGTGGGGGATCGGCTACCCCTCCATTATTCTGCGTCTGATCCTGTAAATCTTTAAAGAAACGATACGCTGCCGGGGTGAGTCCCAATTGCCTGATTTCTACCAGTGCCGGAGCGCGTTGATAAAAGGGAATCTGGGCGACTTTCCGGTGCGTGATCGCACCACCATTGGTATAGCTGTCGGCAAAAAGGTTTAGCTCGCTGCTCCACAGAATGGCCCAGCATTGGGTGCGGCATTCATAATCATAGACCCAGTAAGGCGTAGGAAGGCCATTGCGGGGCCTGGGAGGATAAAAACAGCTTTCGAACAAATTGTCCCCGGTCTCATAGTGAGCCCCTCCGTATTCATCATACGTAGTAACGACATTGTAAATCGAGTAAGCACCCTGTTCGCAGGTACGGCACCAACGTCGGCTTTCCCACAGCCGCCAGTCCCAGCGGTAATAATTGGACTGGTCGGCCGGGTCCTGCGTGTCCAGAAAAAAATCGTGTCCGGCGGTGTGGCCCTGTACCAATAATGGCGATATACTTTTTGGGTTGAACTCAGCCGTAACTTTCCCGATGGGCGGCACGGCCGGCATTATCTGTTGAGAAGATTCGTAGCGGGTACCGTCGCTCAACGTAAAGCGCAATTGGTAAGCATGCCCCACTTTTCCCCGAAAATCAGCGGGCAACCGGTAGGTACCTGCTACGGTTTCGAAGGCTTCCACCACTTCAGCAGAATCCACCAGTACCTCAACTTTGGCTCCGGAAATGGTCAGAAAACCAGGACGGCCTGTCAGCGGATCACTCTTTGACCGGCTTAGGCGGATTATTTGCGGTTCAGCCAAATCGGTAAGGGTACCTTCTACCACTACCACATCCACGGTACCCGGATAGTCGAGCTCAATGGCATCGACACAGCCCGTTAATTCCCACAGGAGAAGTAGTACATAGAAGAAAGCATTTCGTATCAGAATCCGCATAATGCGAGGCTGGCTGAATGAATTGGTAAATTCTTAATTTAATCTAATAAAATAGGATTTTAAGATATAAATTATTTTTTTACAAACCTTGCGTAGTGGGCGATGGGCTGAGGACTGCGTAGGCTCAATCGTTCTATTTCTGACCAGCCGTCTTGCCTTTAAAACCTCGTTTATGATTCGGTTTTACCTGATTGTCTTCACCGCGTTGACTTTGACGCTAGGTACCCGCGCGCAGCAGTTACCTAGGTTGTCGGGTACTGTCAGCGATTCGGCGACGGGCAAGCCACTAACCGGGGCGACGGTCGTTGTGGATTACGGCAAAAACAGCACAGGCGTCGCCACCGGAAGCGACGGTAGCTACGCCGTCACGGTTCCACGCGGGCCACGGACGGTGGTAGTGCGGTATGTGGGGTACGTACCTTTTCGAACCACACTTTTCGTTCAGAGGGATACGCAACTGGATGTGAAACTGGCTACCGTAGCCAGCCAGTTGGAGGAGGTGGTCATTATGTCCAAAGGGTATGACCCCAACGTCCGGAAGCCGCTGTTGGGCGTCAGTCAGATCAACATCGAAGCCATCAAACGCATGCCCGCCGCTTTGGGCGAGGTGGATATTCTGCGCAGCCTGCAAATGCTGCCTGGGGTAACGAGTGTCGGAGAGGCCGCCAACGGGGTCAATATCCGGGGAGGTACCACCGACCAAAACCTGATTCTGCTGGACGACACGCCTATTTTCAATCCTACCCACATGTTCGGACTGTTTTCGGTTTTCCCACCCGATGCGGTAAGCGGACTGGATTTGTACAAGGGAAACGTACCCGCCCGCTATGGGGGGCGGGCGGCTTCGGTGCTGGATATTACGCTGCGCAATCCCGACCTCGAAAAAGCCAAAGCCAGCGGTGGCATCAGCCTGGTAGCCAATCGGCTGACGCTCGAAACACCTATCGTGAAAGGAAAACTCGGTATATTCGTAGCAGGGCGCGGTGCGTTCAATGATTTCCTGATTCGGCTGGCCTCGCCCCGGCTCGAGGGCATCCGGGCCAAATTTGGGGATGGTACGGCTAAGCTTTTCTGGCGGGTCAATGATAGAAACACCGTGACGGCCATGGGCTACTACAGCTACGATCTCTTCCAGACCAATCTGCTGGGTAGCCTCTCTAACATCAACGCCACGGCTACGAAGTACCAGCACGAAACCACCAACGGCATGGTGCGCTGGTTCCACGCCTTTTCGCCCCGATTCAACCTGCAAACCACTGCGCTGGTGGCGCGATACATTCCCCGAATCCTATCCATTGAAGATAGTACGGCCAATCCGGTGGTACTGAAGCAATCGCTGCAACAACGGCAGGCCAAGACCAATCTGAACTATCAACTGGAAAAGCAGAAACTGGAGTTTGGTCTCAGCGCCACGCAGTACCTACTCAATCCGGGCGAGTTGCTTCCCAACAATAGCCCGGCCGTGCGCTACCTTTCTACCCCAAAAGAACAGGCTCTCGAACTGGCCGCGCACCTTGAAGACGAAATCAACTTATCGGAGCGACTGGCGGTGTCGGCGGGGCTGCGCTATTCCTACTTCCTGAACCTGGGACCGGCGGTAGTATACCGCTACGCCTCTGGCGAGGTGGTAGATGCTTCGACGATCGTGGATTCACTAACTTACGGTACGGGACAGCCCACCGCCCGCTATGGGGGCCTTGAGCCAAGGGTAGGTCTGCGGTATTCACTGGGTCAGGATGCTTCCATCAAGGTAGGGTACAACCTCATGCGGCAGTACCTGCAGGTGGTTTCCAACACCACTACGCCGCTACCGACTTCGCGCTGGAAAACCTCCGGTGCGCACATCAAGCCGCAGGTGAGCCAGTTGTGGTCGGTAGGGTACTATCAGAACTTCAAGGAAAGCATCCTGGAAATGTCGGCAGAAATTTACTACCGCCAAACAGCCAATATCCTCGACTATAAACCGGGAGCGAATTTTTTGCTCGAACCCTATCCCGAAACGAAGCTGCTGGCGGGCCGAAGCCGCGCGTACGGTCTGGAGACGATGCTTACCAAAAAGAAGGGCGAGTTGACGGGCTGGATCAACTACACCTACGCCCGAACCTTTAACCAGGTATTGACCGGGGCCGATTTTTTTCAGCAAATTAACGGGGGTACCTGGTACCGTGCCAACTACGATCGTCCGCACAGCATCAATGCCAGCCTGAACATTCAGCAGGGCAGGCACCATAGTTTTTCATTCAATTTCGTGTACAGTACCGGGCGACCCTACACCGCGCCGGAAGGTTTTATCCGCTATCAGGACCGTACCTACCCTTTCTACAACACCCGCAATCAGCGACGCCTGCCCGCCTACCACCGGCTCGATCTGGCCTGGAACATCTACAACCCCAGTCTGCGCGACCGCCGCTGGCAGGGCCACTGGACTTTCACGGTCTATAACCTGTATGGCCGCAAGAATGCCTACTCGATCTATTACCGCACCGAGGGAAAAGCGACTAATCCCTACCGCCTGGCCATTTTTGCCGCACCCATTCCGAGCCTGACCTACAATTTTGAGTTTAAATAGCTGGCTACGGATTGGCAGGAGTATGCTTTTTCCCGAAAAAGACCCCAATCACCATTCCTATCCAACTAGCCAGTAGACCATAAATCAAGGGTGGGTACTCCGTTTCTAATTCAATGCACGCCAGCCATACCACCAGGCCGACTACCATCGAAATCAGGCAGCCCAAGGCGTTAGCCCGCTGCCAGTAAACCCCCGCCGCCAGTGGTACGAACAGCGAAACCAGACTAAATGCGGACGATTCAGCGACCAGCTCGAAGATGCTCTCGCGGGTCGTAGCCATAAATATGCAGATGAGGGTAATGCCAAATATACTGAAGCGAATAATGCGTAGCAGTTGCTGGTCGGTGAGGTCGGGCTTGAAGAATTTGACGATATTCTCGCCCAAGACTGCTGCTGGGGCCATGATGGCGCTGCTGGTGGTACTGAGGATGGCGGATACCAAGGCTCCGAAAAACAGAATTTGCAGCAACAGGGGCGTGTGCATGAGTACCATATTGGGAATAATCATCTGGCTGTCTTGTTGTTCCAATTCCGGGTACAGCACGTGACCGCAGAGCGCAATGAAAAGCGGAATGAAAGCTACGCTCAGGTACATGAAAGAGGAGATCAACGTAGCCTGCACCGAAACGGTGGCGGACTTAGCCGACATGACCCGCTGAAAAACATCCTGCTGCGGAATGGAGCCCAGGCCAATCGTAATCCAGGCCGCGAAGTACTCCACCGAGGCCTTAAAGGTGAATTCGGGATAAAACCGAAAGAAACCATCCGGTAGTTTTTCAGTAATGGCTGTGAGCCCGCCCGTTTTTCGAAAAAGAATAATGGCTACGATGCTTAATCCAATGATAATAAGGAGCGTCTGGATGAAATCAGTAATAGAAATGGACCACATACCGCCCCAAATGGTATAAAGTACTACCACGAACGAACTCAACAGAATACACTCAGTCAATGACCAGCCCAGTACGATTTTCAGCACAATACCCATCGCCAGCAGTTGGGCCGCGATCCAGCTGAAATACGAAGGGATAATAAGGATGGCCGACAACAACTCGGCCCGGCGGCCGAAGCGAATCCTGAAATAATCGCAAAAGGTGATGATGTTCATCTGGTAGAAACGTCGCGCAAAAAACAGCCCGACCAGGAATAGGCACAGCGCCGCCCCGAAAGGGTCTTCAATGATTCCCAGAACGCCGTGTTCGATGAATTCGGTGGGAGCTCCCATGATGGTTTCGGAGCCAAACCAGGTCGCGAAAGTAGCCGACGCTGCCAATACAAGGGGCAGATTGCGGCCCGCCAACACAAAATCCTGTGTGGTGGTCACGCGGCGTGATGCCCACCAGCCGATGCCCAGGTTAAGAAGAAGGTACCCAATAATGGAAATGGCCAACATAGAATTCCGGTCCAGGCATAAAAAAGAGCCGCCAGGTACACCTGACGGCTCAAAAATAAGAAAAACAAGATTATTTAAAACTTCAGCGATCCTGGTAGATACTTCGCCACCAAATCCTCGTAGTAGGGACGGAGCTTGGTCCAATCGGGTGGAGTAGGTACCTTGGAGTACAAGTCGTAAGGATTGAATTTCTTCACCCACTCGAACATCGCCTGATCATGGTTGTCGAGCAAATGATCATAGGCATGTTCGCGGTGCTGGGAATAGAACGAATGGTAGCGTAGCATATACTGCCCTTCTTCAGGC
This sequence comes from Salmonirosea aquatica, assembly GCF_009296315.1. Lineage (NCBI taxonomy): Bacteria > Pseudomonadati > Bacteroidota > Cytophagia > Cytophagales > Spirosomataceae > Salmonirosea > Salmonirosea aquatica. The sequence goes on along the minus strand of NZ_WHLY01000002.1, from coordinate 2,532,809 downwards.
ATCCCGTGCTTGGTCATCTGGTACACGTACTCGTCATGTCCCCACGACATGTGGACATTGCGCAGGCCGCAGTTGGGTTCGTACACGCCGTATTTGGTATTGTAGCGTTGATCGTAGGTATCGGGGTTAGCGGCGAAGTACTCAGGGTACACGATCTTATCGGAATGTGCGCAACCTACCGGGAAGGTATCGCCCACCACGGCCCACTGCGGCTCGCCAAATAGGCAAAGTACCTTGCCCATGTCGTGCATCAGTCCCACCAGCACAAACCAGTCGGGGTGGCCGTCGGCGCGGATAGCCTCTGAGGTCTGCAACAGGTGTTTCCATTGATCCAGATCCGTATCGGGGTCAGAATCGTCCACCAGCGTGTTCAGAAAGTCGAACGCTTCCCAGATGGGCATTTCTTTTTTGTCAAATTTCAGGTATTGGCGCTCCTTTTCCAGCACGAAGTCGTAGGTCTGGTAGGTATGGTTGAGCCGGTAAAACTCCCGCACCGTGTCGCGCCCCGGCTCGTCGTAGTTGCGGTACTCTTCCTTGGCTTTTTCAAAAGGTTCGGGGTAGCGGGTCAGGACGTCGTCTTCCCATACGTCGAGACTAGGCAGCGGATTGTTGGTGTCAGTTGTCATAGGTAATCGAGTTTTTTCTGAATCAGAACGTAAAAATACAACTTATCAACAAGTTATGGCGAGAGTTTCAGAGAATTTTACCGCTTTTCTAAACGCTCTATACGTTCTGGAACGGTACTTTTTGTGCATAGAAATCCAAAGAAATGGTTTTCTCGATCCGGTCAGTGAACTGGCGTGCGGCATGAAACCATTGCTATACAAAAAGTTTTTGCTTACCTTTTCATAATTTTCGACTTTTGTGAAAAAGCCACGGGTACCCTATGTAGGTACCCACAACCACACGACGTATGCGTATTCTTTCCTATATTCGGACAAATGTGTTTGGCATGGCAGTCCTGCTGGGGCTGTTTATCCTGTCTGCGAGGCCGAATTGCTACGCACAGACCGATTACTTCATCCAGGATTTCACCTATCCAGTGGGTTATACTTCAACCACTCCGAACAATACGCAATTTAACGTCTTGGTGGCCAACAATAACTCCAGTATTGTATTCAGCGGAGGTAAAATGATTATTACGCGGGTAACTACTCCAGCGCAGGCATTTTTTGCCAGAAATACCAATTTTTCTCCTGTTCCATCCACATTATATCTCGAAGTGGACATCAATGTTCCTCTTGTTACTTCGCCGATCAATGGTGCGGCCATATTCAATATAGGCCAAAACCTTGCAACGAATGGAACCGCCAATCCCAACGCCGATTTATTCGCGCGGTTTTCCATCAACCTGGGCGCAAACAATACATTTCAAATACGCAATGTGTCGGGCGGCGGGTCTACCATTGACAGCCCCACTTTTCCTAGTTCCCAAACAGTCAAAGTGATTGTGGCCATGAACAATGGTAGTAAAAGCACTACTTATTTTGATCCCCGCAATGCCCGTGCCCCTCAAATCGTGCTACAACCCGGTACTTATGATATATGGGTAAACAATGTTCCTCTGGTGCTTGGCCGGGGCAAGGTAGCAGGCCCGGCGGGTAACGTTACACTGACCAATTTTAACTTTCTATTCAATTCGGGTGGAGGGAGCATTGTCATGGACAACCTGCGTATCCGGGATATTTCGGGTGTTTTGCCCGTCAACCTCACCTACTTCACCGCCCAACCCATTGGCCAGCAGGTAGAACTGGGGTGGGAAACCGCCTGGGAAAAGAACAGCCGCGAATTTGTCGTACAGCGCAGCAGCGATTTGCAGGAATTTGGCGACCTAGGCAGCATAGCGGCGGCGGGCGAAACAGACGGCCGTCGGCAGTATTCCTTTACCGATATGGCTCCTTTGCCCGGAGTCAATTATTACCGCCTCCGCATGGTGGATAAAGACGGCACCTACGAGTATTCCAAAGTAAGGGACGTGATCGTACACTCCGACCAGCCTACCCTATGGGTAACCCCCAACCCTACCACCGGGGAACGGATCCGCTTCCGGGCTTCTTCGGTGGATATTTCGGCGCTGAAACTAACCACCATCTCGGGGCAGAACATCAATTTTCGGATCAACCAAGGCAGTGATGGGTATACTGAGCTGATTCCTCATTCCGTTCTTTCGCCGGGCATGTACTTTCTTATCCTGAATCAGGATGGTTTCCGAAGCCATACGAAAGTGCTAGTACAGTAAATAGCGTGTATTTTAGTTAAATCAAATCCATCGGGTACTTGACCGGGCGCATCATCCTGTTTACATTTGCGGCTATTGATCTAATCCAGAAACTGCCTATTCCTAAATTCTTTACCACAATTATTTTTTTAGAGTACCTAAAAATCGGCGGGTAAATTGGTGATGAATTTAGTGTTGAAGCGAGGAATGTGGGCCTTTGGTATGGCCATTGTGAGTGTTGTGTGGGTAGCTTGTGACCGAACGCAGCATAGTAAGGTGACCAAAGCCAACGACTGGTACACCGAGTGTGTAGGTACCCCCCTGAGCGCGGAAGAAGAAACCAAAATCAGGCAGCAAATCAACGCTGAACAAAAGGTAGCCGAGATTGAAGAGATTTTTCGCAAAAAACGTCTGGCTGGCTTTAATGGCAACGTGCTGATCGCCCAGAAAGGCGTAGTGCTGTATGAGAAATCATTTGGCTACGCCCATCTCAAAGAAAAAGATTCCCTCCGGGTCGACCATGCCTTTCAGTTGGCATCGCTCTCCAAGCCCTTCACGGCCGTAGCGGTACTCAAGCTCTACGAGGCCAACAAGCTCAGTCTGGAAGATACCGTCCAGCGCTTTTTCCCCGATTTTCCCTACCATAACATTACTATTCAGGAATTGCTTTGCCATCGAAGTGGGCTCCCCAACTACACCTATGCCTTTATGGATAGCGTGCGTCATGGACATAAGTACCCCTCTAATGCGGCGGTAATGCACTGGTTTGCAGCCGTGAAGCCTACACCCAGGCCGTACAACCGTCCGGACCGCTCGTTCAGTTATAGCAATACCAATTATATGGTGCTGGCGGCTATTGTCGAAAAGGTGACCGGGGCGGCATTTGGAGACTATCTTCAAAAACATATTATCGAGCCTCTGGGCATGAAGCATACGTTTCTGATCACGCAGGCGGCCGATTCTACACAGCTCTACCGCACAGCCGGGTACCAGTACGGGCGCTTGGTGCCCAAAGACTACTACGACGAGGTAGTGGGCGACAAGGGGCTCTATTCCACAACGCGGGATTTGTATCGATTTTATAAAGGATTATCGGCCGACTGCCTGTTGAGCAAAAAGACGATGCGGGAGGCTTTCTCTCCTCGAAGTTTCGAGCGTCCTGGCCTCAAAAACTACGGCTATGGCTTCCGACTGCACCTTAATGACCAGGAAAAAGCCGAGCACATTTACCACGGCGGCTGGTGGAAAGGCTACAACACCATGCTGTGGATGAACCCAGCGGATGACTATGTCATCATCATCCTGGGTAACTCCTACAACCGTTCTGTGTACCAGATTAAGGAACTGCTGGACATTCTGCACGGGCAGGTACAAGCGGACGATATAGAGAAAGACCTGTGAGTTAGGTTTGAAATCGGGGTTGAATTGAGGATATTTGCCGAGCCAAATACTGTATCCTAGTTCATGCCCTCTGCCGCATTGCCCTTTTCCATCTTGTTTTTGCTGGCTTTACCGCTTCTGGCATGTACCGGAATCGGGCTGGCGGGAAAACGATTCAACGGTCCGGCAGGCTGGGGAGCTGCTACATTCACCCTGGTCGGGCTCCTGTTCAGCGCCTTCTATTTTTCTCCCGACGAGATTTACGCATTTCGATTCGATTGGATCACCTTGGGTGATATCCCTTTTCAACTTACGTTTCGTCTCGACAAGCTGGGTTGGCTGATGCTCTTGCTAGTGCATTTTGTGGCCTTTTTGGTGCAGCTGTACTCCATCGCCTATATGCACCACGATGCTGCGCGCTTCCGGTACTTTGCATTTATTCAGTTGTTCATATTCTCCATGCTGGGAATCGTGCTGTCCGGCAGCCTGCTGCTGATGTACATTTTTTGGGAACTTGTGGGCCTGTCGTCGTATCTGCTTATTGGATTCTGGCATCACAAACCCCTGGCAGCCTGGGCCGCCAAGAAAGCGTTTATTCTCAATCGCATCGGCGATGCCGCCTTTCTGACGGGTATTCTGCTGCTGATGTATCAGGCAGGCACCAGCGACTTTGTGGCCCTGCCTACTTCTCTGGATACTATTCCGCCTAACTACCTTACCATAATCGGACTTTGCCTGTTCGGAGGATGCGTAGGCAAATCGGCCCAATTCCCACTGTCGGACTGGCTGCCGGACGCCATGCAAGGCCCCACGCCCGTATCGGCCCTGATTCACGCGGCCACGATGGTAGCAGCGGGGATTTTTCTATTGGCCCGAATCGCCTTTATGCTCACCCCGACGGCCCAACTGGTGATAGCGCTGGTAGGTACCTTCACCATGCTGCATGGTGCCTGGAAGGCCATGCACGTGTGGGATATCAAGCGCGTGTTGGCCTACTCTACCATTTCGCAACTGGGCCTGATGGTACTGGCGGTAGGGGTAGGTAGCTGGCAGGTAGCCATGTTTCATCTACTTACGCACGCTTTTTTTAAAGCCGGGCTTTTTCTGTCGGCGGGTTCGGTAATCCACGCCCTCACTTCCTCCGATCCCTACTCACCGTTTGATCCGCAAAATATGCGAAATATGGGCGGCCTGCGGACTCTCATGCCACGTACGTTCGTCTGCTATGTCGTGTGCGCTGCGGCTTTGGCGGGAATTCCCCTATTTTCGGGTTTTTTATCCAAGGACGCCATTTTTGTGGTGGCTTTCGCGCGGGCTGCCGAAGCGGGTGGTCTATGGTACCTCTTCCCGCTTTTAGCCGTGCTGGCCGCCGGGCTCACTGCTTACTACATGGTGCGGCAGATCTGGCTGATCTTTATGGGTGAGAAACGCTATACCGCCGAAGTGAACGTACAACCGCACGAATCCCCCGCTCTGATGTGGGTTCCGATGGGATTGCTGGCGGCAGGGTCGCTGTTTTTCTGGTTTTCGCCTAATCCGCTGGATGCTTTTTCGGGCTGGTTTTTGGGCGGATTGCAGTACCAACCGGAGGTACATGCGAGCTGGGTACCTCTGCTGTCGGTCATTGCCACGGGAGTCGCGCTGGGACTGGTATACCGGCAGGTCAGACGGGTGGAAGGTTTTTTTGAAAAAACGATTTTTGAAAAATACTCTGACCGCCATCCCGTATGGCAGCAAACCTACGGGCGTTTCAGGACGCTGGCCGCCCACGATGAAACCACCCAACACCGTACTTTTTTCCTGATAGCCTTTCAGAAAATAGCCATCTTCTGCGCGCAGCTTGACCGCGAAGTGCTGGATGCCGTGGTAAATGGCCTGGGGCGCCTGACGGTCGTGCTGGCGCACCTGATTGCCTGGACGGATCGGCATATTACCGACGGCGGTGTAAAAGTGGTGGTCGGGGCGACCCGGGGAGCCGGGCAAGTGGTGCGATTGTTCCAGAATGGTAAAATACAGTCCTACTTTTTGCTGACCTTCGTCAGCATGCTCTTGCTGCTGCTTTGGGTCATGCTGCTTTGATGAGTTATCTTTCCAAATTTTATAAAAAGCCAATGGCTATCAGCCAATGGCCATTAGCTGCATAAAACGAATGAGTGACCATTTACTCACCCTTCTGATTTTTATTCCGTTCCTGGGGGCAGTCCTCACACTTGCGTGGCCCGCCGAGCGCAGCCTGCGCGTAATTGCAGTGGCCGTGTGTGCTGTGGAGGTGGGGCTGGCTATGCTGCTCTATGCGGGTTTCGACACACTATCGTCCGGTTACCAATTCCGTGAAGCCGTGGACTGGATTACCCTACCTCTGGGTTCGCTGGGTACCGTGTCCATCGATTATGCTCTGGCCGTGGATGGCATTAGTCTTCCGCTGGTGCTGCTGGCTACGGTTGTCATGCTGGTGGGAGCAGTCAGTTCCTGGCACATCGAATCGCGCCGGAAAGCCTATTTTTCGCTATATCTCCTACTAAGTGGTACGGTAATCGGCTGCTTTCTGGCGCAGGATTTTTTCCTGTTCTACCTGTTCTTTGAGTTCATGTTGCTACCCATGTACTTCCTCATTGGCTTGTGGGGCGGTCCCCGGCGTGAGTATGCAGCCATCAAATTTTTCATCTATACCTTTTTGGGCTCTCTGTTGATTCTGATCGTCATGATCGCCCTATACCTTTCGGCCATTGATCCTGTCGAAACGGCGCGGGCGGTCGGCCTACTGGCTTTGGGGGATGAAAGTAACGCGGGTATTGTCGCACAGATCCAACAAGCCCTGGCGCAGGGGCTGATTGCCCCGGAACAGCTGGTACACACGTTTCGCTTTGAGTACCTGGCCGACGCGGCCAACTACCTGCCCAATGCCTGGCTGAATCCTGATTCCGGAATCTTTTTGGGCGACACGCCCGTCCGAATCTGGGCCTTTTGGCTGTTATTTGCCGGGTTCGCCGTCAAGCTACCCGTGGTACCTGTCCACACCTGGCTCCCCGATGCTCACGTGGAAGCGCCCACGGCCATATCCGTAGTTCTGGCGGGGATTCTGCTGAAAGTGGGCGGGTACGGTTTCATTCGGATCGTAGATGGTTTTTTTCCTCAGGAAGCCTTATTTAATTCCGTGCCGCTGGGGCTTCTGGCCATGGTTTCTATTGTGTACGGGGGTTTTAATGCCTTGGCACAGAGCGATCTGAAAAAGATGATTGCCTATTCGTCGGTATCGCACATGGGTTTTGTGTTGCTGGGCATTGCGGCGTTCACGGCAGAAGGCTTTAACGGGGCTATCTACCAGATGGTAAGCCACGGGGTACTTTCGGCTATGTTGTTTTTGCTGGCAGGAGTCTTGTCCGACCGCACGCACGACCGGCAGATCGAACACTATCGGGGGCTGATCGCTCCTATGCCACGCTATACGGTATTGACGGGTATCGCTTTTTTTGCTTCACTGGGCTTGCCGGGTTTTTCCGGCTTTGTGGGTGAACTATTTACATTGATGGGTGCCTTTCGGGCGGGCCAGATGCCGGTCTGGATTCCGGCCTTCTCTACGCTGGGTATCGTGCTGGCGGCGGCGTATTTCCTCTGGACGTTGCAACGCATGTTCTTCGGAGGTTTCTGGTATCGCAATGCGGCGGAGGTTGTATCTCTGAATGACCTGACGACCCGTGAAATCGGGCTGTTAGTAGTTCTGGCTGTACTTACAATGCTGCTGGGTATACTTCCTGACTTGCTGTTTTCTATCAGTAGTCCCACTGTGCAAGCCTGGTTCGGTACCATGGCCTGATTTACTAAGGGGGCAGAGAGTGCAATTTAGTTTTATATAGTACTATTCTACTATTTTAAAATAAGTTTCTTAGTTCCGGCGGGATTTCTTTTTCCTATTGCTAATCGTTGTTTATATTAGTCTTTCTGAAAAATAAAAGGAGCCCTGAAATAATTTTCCCTGTGGATTCTTTTCAGGAAAAGATTAGCTCTGTCCGACGATGAAAGTGATCCGCTTGTTCTTCCTAGTTCTTCTGTTCCAACAGGCCGTGTTCTCCTCGTTTGCTTCAAATAGTACTATTCCATTTTTAAAGGCCTGTTCTTCCGAGGTACCCTCACACTACTCTACGAATAAATCATCCCTTTTTGAAACGAATACACTCAGCCTGAGGGGCCAGCAGTGGGTGGATAGGGAACTGCCCGATGGGTTGGCTGATACTGAAGACAATATCCCGTCGGAGGCGGGATTGCAAATAGCGGTGAAGTATGACTGGATCGTTCAGGGGAGAGGTATTCTGTGCCCACTATCGCAACAGTGGTACAATTTTTTCAGGCAATTAACTATACCTCCTCCAAAGCTCGCTTGATTTCTCTGTTTTAATGAGGCTTATGCACCGATTGGAAACAATCAGGGCCCTATTCTTTTGTGTCAAATGAGTAAGTTGTCAAAAGATACAATATATTTTTTTTCTTCACTCGTTCCAGAACGACCGCCTTCGAATACAACCAAAATAGCAGTAAGAAACTACTATAAATTATTTTAAAATACTAAAAATCAACTACTTATATGGAATCACTGTCTCGTTATACAGCGCTGCTGCTGGGTGTACTAATGATGGGTTGTACAGCCAACAGCAAAGAAAACGCCACCAAAGATTTTTCCAAGTCCACCATTCAGGAACTGCCTGTAATCGACTTGACCGCCCAGACCACAGATCTGCACCGTGAATACGTGGGCGACATTAATGCCCTACAGAATGTGGAAATTTACGCTCGGGTGAAAGGGTACCTGGAAGAAATTTATGTGGATGAAGGTCAGAAAGTCAAAAAGGGCCAAACCCTGTTCAGAATCAACGACGAGGAGTACGAAGCGGAGCGTGCCCGCGCTAAGGCCAATCTGCAGAGCGCCATTGCCGAAGCCAAAGCCGCCGAGTTGGAAGTGAGTCGCCTCAAAATGCTGGTCGATAAGAAAATCATTTCCAAGATCGAGTGGGAGGTAGCGGAGGCACGCCTGTTGGCGGCTCAGGCCAAAATTGAAGAAGCACGCTCGGCGCAGACCAATGCAGCCATTCACCTGGCCCGTACCCGCATCAAAGCCCCCTTCGATGGTATCATCAACCGTATTCCCTATAAAGCGGGTAGCCTCATCGATGAAGGTACCCTGCTGACGTCCGTTTCGGATACCCGGAAGGTGTACGTGTACTTCAATGTATCGGAGAATGAATACCTGGAATATATCAAAGCGCAACGCGAAAATGCGGGTGGGCAAAGCGGTGTGGTGGAGCTTGAGCTGGCAGACGGCTCGCCTTTTCCGGCCAAGGGCCAAATTCAGACGATGGAAGGTGAGTTTGATGAAGGTACCGGTTCCATTGCTTTTCGGGCCCAGTTTCCCAATGCCGGCGACCTGTTGAAACACGGCTCGTCGGGTACCATCCGGCTCACCAATACGGTCGATGATGCCATTCTGATTCCCCAGAAAGCCGTGTTTGAGATTCAGGACAAAAGCTACGTATACGTAGTGGACAGCACTGATCATGTGAAGATGACCAGCTTTGTGCCTAAGTCACGCTTTTCCAACTACTACCTGGTGCGATCGGGTATCGAGGCAGGTGATCGCATTGTGTACGAAGGTATCCAGTCGCTTAAGGATGGTGTCAAGATCAAACCGAAACCTACTACGCTGGATTAGATGACTTTCCAGTTCAGACGCTTGAAAGACCAAAGTCCGGCAACCCGTGTCCTTTACAAACCCAATCTTTGCTAAATGTTTGACATCTTTATCAAGAGACCTGTCCTCTCACTAGTCATCTCGCTGGTCATTACGATCCTGGGGGGGCTGGCCTTAACGGGTCTTCCTATCACGCAGTTTCCCGAAATCGTTCCTCCTTCGGTCACAGTTACAGCTAATTATACCGGAGCAAACGCCGAAGTATGTACCAAAGCCGTAGCGACTCCGCTCGAGCGGGCCATCAACGGTGTACCGGGCATGAGCTATATGACCTCGGTATCCACCAACAGCGGCATGACACTCATCACGGTGTTTTTTCAGGTAGGTACCGACCCTGACCTTGCAGCGGTGAACGTCCAGAACCGCGTGCAGTCGGTTATCGATGAGCTACCCGAGGAAGTAATCAAGGCTGGGGTCATTACCGAAAAAGAGGTAAATAGTATGCTCATGTACCTCGACATCATGAGCACCGACTCGACGGTCGGCGAGAAGTTTGTCTATAACTTCGCCGACATCAATGTACTGGCGGAGCTGAAGCGCATCGACGGGGTAGGTTTCGCCGAAATCATGGGCCACCGCGACTATTCCATGCGCGTGTGGCTCAAGCCCGACCGCATGGTCAGCTACAAGGTATCCACCGACGAAATAATCGACGCCATCCGCGCCCAAAACGTGGAAGCTGCTCCCGGAAAATCGGGGGTAGGTTCGGGTAAAGTATCGCCTCCCCTACAGTACGTGTTGCGCTACACCGGAAAAATGTTCGAGCCGCAGCAGTACGAGAACATCGTGATCCGTGCCGAGGCCGACGGCTCCATGCTGAAATTGAAGGATGTCGCCTACATTGAGTTCGGCTCGCTGGATTACGACATGGCTTCTAAGTCCGATGGCCGCCCTTCGGCCTCCATCATGCTTAAGCAGCGTCCGGGCTCCAACGCCCGCGAAGTGATCGCCAATGTCAAAAAGCGCGTGGCCGAATTGAAAGAAACATCCTTTCCCCCCGGCATGACCTACACGGTTTCGTACGACGTATCCCGTTTTCTGGATGCATCCATCCACGAGGTGGTACGCACGCTGTTCGAGGCATTCATTCTGGTATTTTTGATCGTGTACCTGTTTTTGCAGGACTTCCGTTCCACGCTCATCCCGGCACTGGCCGTGCCCGTGGCCCTGATCGGTACCTTTGCGTTTATGCAGCTGCTGGGTTTCTCGATCAATCTGCTTACCTTATTTGCCCTGGTACTGGCCATCGGAATCGTGGTAGACAATGCCATTGTCGTCGTAGAGGCCGTTCACGCCAAGATGGCCGAGAAACATATGTCGGCTCGGGAAGCCACCTTCGCGGCCATGAAGGAGATCAGCGGGGCCATCATAGCCATTACGCTGGTGATGTCAGCAGTGTTCATTCCAGTAGCTTTCATGTCGGGTCCAGTAGGGGTTTTTTACCGGCAGTTCTCCCTAACGCTGGCCATCTCCATTGTTATTTCGGGGATCAATGCCCTTACACTCACCCCTGCTCTATGCGCTTTGCTACTTAAAAACACCCACCATGAGCAGAAGCAAAAACTGAATCCGCTGGATCGCTTTTTCGGAGCTTTCAACCGGGGCTACGAAGCGGTGGCCAGTCGCTACAAAGGGTTGGTCGGGGTAATCGCCAGCCGACGTCTGGTCACGGTACTGATTCTGGTGGTTTTTTGCGTCGGTACCTGGGGTATCAACACCGTACTTCCCTCGGGCTTTATCCCCACAGAAGATCAGGGCGTCCTGTATGTCAATGTGACCACGCCAGTGGGGGCTACCGTAGAACGAACCGAAACCGTACTAGACGCTATCCAGGAAGCCGCCGAGAGTATCGAAGAGGTCGAGTCGGTTTCGACCCTCTCGGGGTACAGTCTACTCACCGAGTCGGACGGCGCCTCGTACGGCATGGGCATGATTAACCTAAAGCCCTGGGATGAGCGCAAGCGGTCGGTGGACGACGTGATTGCGCTTATGAAGGAAAAAACAAAAAGCGTGTATGACGCCAGCATCGAGTACTTTCCCCCACCTACCGTGCCTGGTTTTGGTAATTCCAGTGGTTTTGAGTTACGGCTACTGGACAAGACCGGCAGTGGCAATTTTCAGCAAACGGCCCGCGTCACGAATGAGTTTATCGAAAACCTTCGCGCGACACCGGCCATTGCCAATGCCTTCACGGGTTTTGATGCGAGTTTTCCGCAGTACCTCATCCACATGGACCAAGATATGGCTGCCAAAAAGGGCGTGACCGTCGAAAATGCCATGAGTACCCTGCAAACCTTGATCGGGAGCTACTATGCCTCCAACTTTATCCGCTTCGGGCAGATGTACAAAGTGATGGTACAGGCAGATCCACTTTATCGACTCAATCCGGAGGATATCACCAAAATGTACGTCAAAAATAACCGGGGCGACATGGTACCCTTCGCTACCTTTACCCAGCTTGAGCGGGTATACGGTCCAGAGCAATTGACCCGCTACAATATGTTTACCTCCGCGATGATCAACGGAGAGCCCGCACCGGGCTTCAGCAGTGGCGACGCCATCCGGGCGGTGGAAGAGGTAGCCGCCCAAAAACTGCCCAAAGGCTATACTTACGAATGGTCGGGCATGACGCGCGAAGAAATCCTGTCGGGCGACCAGGCCTTTTACATTTTCCTGGTCTGTTTGGTGTTTGTGTATCTGTTGTTGGCGGCCCAGTACGAAAGTTTCCTGCTGCCTTTGCCCGTGCTGCTTTCACTCCCGACCGGGATTTTCGGGGCTTTTCTGGCCCTCAAACTCATGGGACTGGAAAATAATATCTATGCGCAGGTATCGCTGGTCATGCTCATCGGGCTCTTGGGGAAAAACGCCATTCTGATCGTGGAATACGCCATTCTGCGCCAAAAAGAAGGACTATCGGTACTCCAGGCGGCCATGGAGGGGGCTACCGAGCGTCTTCGGCCCATCCTGATGACCTCTTTTGCTTTCATTGCGGGGTTGATTCCACTCTGTATCGCTTCCGGGGCAGGCGCCCTGGGCAACCGCTCCATCGGTACCTCAGCGGCGGGAGGAATGCTCATTGGTACCTTGTTCGGGGTGATTCTGATTCCGGGTCTCTACGTTCTTTTTGCCAGTATTACCGAGCGGAGAAAGAAAACCGAAGCCACCCAGACCCCCGAGCCCGTCGAAGCGAGTTTAATGGATTAATTGAAAGCAAGCAATGGACCTACCTTTAAAATATTTAAATAGATTCCTCGCGGGATTATTGCTAAGCGCGCTTTACGGCTGCAAGGTAATGACTCCTCTTCCTCCCAAAGTGTCTTTGCAGGCACCGCGTACCTTTCTGGAACGAGTTGACAGCACCAGCATCGGTACCCTGCCGATCCGGGAATTTTTTACCGATCCCAACCTGGCGGCTTTGATCGATACGGCCCTTCTGCGGAATCCGGATATTGCCATGGCCATCCAGCGGATCGAAATCGCGCGCGCCAGTGTATTGGAGCGTGAAGGTACCCTGCTACCCAGCGTGAGCGCGGAAGCTTCGGGTGGCGTTCGGCGCTTCGGCAAGTATACCTCCGACGGGGTAGGAAATTATGATACCAATTTCTCGGATAACATCGAGCCTGACCAAAAGATGTCAAACCCACTTCCCGATTATTTTCTGGGAGTCCGGAGTTCGTGGGAGGTAGATATCTGGGGCAAATTACGTACCCGGCGCAAGGGGGCGTACCTGCGGTTCCTGGCAACTGAAAAAGCACAACAACTGGTGGTGACCAATCTGGTCGCCGAGGTGGCCCGCCTATACTACCAACTGCTCACGCTGGACAATCAGTTGGAAATAATCAGGAGCAACGAAGATCTGCAGAACAAGGCCGTCGAAACCATCGAGATTCAGAAAGACGCGGGCCGGGCCAATGAGTTGGCCGTGCGGCAGTTCGCCGCGCAGCTTCTGAATACTCAGGCGCTGGACATTCAGATTCAACAGCAAATCCTGGAAGTCGAAAATCGCATAAACCTGCTGCTGGGGCGCTTCAGCCAACCCATTACGCGGGGCAATCCAATTCTGCGTCAGACTTTCCCTGATCAGATAGGGGTAGGGGTACCCGCCCAGATGCTCCGGCGACGGCCCGACGTGCAACAGGCCGAACTAGAGCTGAAGGCCTACGAGGCAGATTTGCAAGCGGCCCGACTGGATTTCCTACCATCGCTCAATATCACCCCCTACCTGGGGCTGCATGCTTTCCGCGGCTCAGTGCTGTTTTCGCCGGCCTCACTGGCGTTTGGGTTGCTGGGGGGCGTAACGGCTCCCATCCTGAACCGCAAAACCCTGAAAGCCGGTCAGAGGCGATCGCAGGCTCAGGCTACCGAAGCCCTCTTCGCTTACAACAAGGCGGTCATTAACGCCTTCCAGGAAGCAGCGCTCAGTATGCGGACCATGGATAACCTGAAAAAAATAGTAGACCTTAAAGAGCAGGAAACCACTACTTTGCAGCAAGGGGTATCCATTTCCAACGATCTGTTTCTGGCGGGCTATGCTAACTATCTTGAGGTAATCACCGCCCAGCGTTCGGTACTGGCCGCCGAATTAGACCAGACCACCATTCAGCAACAGCGGTTCATTACGCTGGTGAACCTGTACCGGGCCTTGGGTGGCGGTTGGGAATGAGGGAGCAGGGCTGTAACTGATAACTTGAAAAAGGTACCTGATGGAGCAGGAGGGCCGTTTATCCCGCCCCTTCGGGAAAGGTCGGCTATTCTTCGTAAATTACCCGTGCAAGAGTTTGCCAAAGTGAGGGCTACGGAAACCAGTATTTGACCGAAAAGCCTCCCTTCCTATCTATCCAATTAACCCTTCAAACGTATGTTTTTCATAGTCATCGGTCTGCTGCTAGTAGTGGCGGGCTTTGCCATCAATACCCCTTCCCTTCCCGTTTCCCGGTATTCACGCCCCGTCAAAATCATCGGCATTGTCATTGCCTTGGTGGGCGCACTTACCGCCAGCATCCGGCAAATCGACGCGGGTACTGTCGGCGTGCAATCGCTCTTTGGAAAGGTGAGTTCCAATGTACTTGAAACCGGCCTGAACTTCGTTAACCCCTTGGTTGAGGTTGTTGTATTCGACACCAAAACCCAAAATTACACCATGTCGGCTACTACCGCCGAAGGCGATCAGTCGGGTGACGACGCCATCCGTGTGCTGTCGGCTGATGGGCTTGAAGTGGTGATCGATCTTACGGTACTTTATAAAATTCTACCTACCTCTGCGCCCAACATTTACAAAGAGATTGGGCGTGACTACAAGGACAAGATTGTGCGCCCCCTGGCCCGTACCCGTATCCGCGACAACGCCGTGTATTATGATGCGGTTTCGCTTTATTCCAAAAAACGCGATGAGTTCCAGGACCGGATCTACAAAACCATTGATAAGGATTTCAAAGACCGGGGACTGATTCTCGAACAACTCCTGATCCGGAATATTGATCTACCGGAATCGGTCAAGAAAACCATTGAGTCTAAAATCAACGCCGAACAGGATGCCCAAAAGATGGAATTTGTGTTGCAGAAAGAAAAACAGGAGGCCGAGCGGAAGCGCGTAGAGGCCAAGGGTATCTCGGACTATCAGACCATCATCGCCAGCAGCCTGACCGACCGGCAGCTACAATACGAGATGATCAACGCCCAGAAAGAACTGGCCAAGTCGCCCAACTCCAAGATCGTTATCATGGGTGGCTCCAAGGGGGGGTACCCCTCATCCTGAACGAAAAGTAACACTATGCTGTGGTACGGACTTCCAGTCCGTCAAGGTACCCCCGTTATTTTCAACTGAAATTCCACCCGCAACCACAAAAAAAGAGTTAGCCCCTTGTGGAGGCTAACTCTTTTTACTTAAAAGCATTTACCCTACTTCCCCCAATCGACCTGCTTAGAGGGATAATAATCAATCCCCATCGCTTCCATGCGCTTTCCGTGCTTGCCCAGTCGGGTACGGTACCCTTCCCAGTTACGTACCGATTTGGGCGACCAGCCGATCTCAGCTAAGCCCGGCAGGCGCGGAAAAGCCATGTATTCCAGTGCTTCCATGTTGTCGATAGTTTCGGTCCAGATGGGGGCCTCGATACCCAGGATATTAGTGCTGGTCACGCCCGGTACCATGGTGGAGGGCTCCCAGTTATAGGCACTATCGAGTTCAATATAGGCAGCCCAGTGCAGACCGTACTTCGATGTGGAGTCATACTGCATATCCAAATACGCTTTTTTCGCGGGCGATACAATCACCTTCGCACCTTGCTTAGCGGCTGACTGCGCATACTCGGCTTTGGCCCAGTACTGGGCCACGGAGGTAGGCTTCAGACTGGCGTTAGTGACTTCGTCCCAGCCGATCATCTGCTTGCCGTGCGACTGCACGATGTCCTGTACCCGGTTCACAAACGGAATGTAATCTTCCATAGGTGTCACGTGCGACTCGTCGCCACCCATGTGCAGGTAGGGCCCCGGCGTCATTTCAGCCAACTCACGAACCACGTCATCCACAAACTTATAGGTAATTTCCTTGCTGGTACACAGCGTGCTGAATCCCACTTCGATACCTGTATAGGGCTTTGGGTTCGGATCTTTTTCGTTGCAATTCAGCTCGGGGTAGGAGGACAGTGCGGCATTGGTGTGTCCCGGCATGTCAATTTCGGGGATGATCATGATGTACCGCTCCTGGGCGTACTTCACAATGTCTTTGTATTGTTCCTGTGTGTAGAAGCCGCCTTCGCCGCCCCCTACTTCGCTCTTGCTGCCTAAGGAGGTAAGCTTAGGCCAGGATTTTATCTCGATCCGCCAACCCTGATCATCCGAAAGATGCAGGTGTAGTGCATTCATCTTGTAGGCGGCAATCAGGTCGATGTAGCGTTTCACGTCCTCGACACTGAAAAAATGTCGGGCCACGTCCAGCATCGCGCCCCGATATGCATAGGTAGGGTAATCGCGGATGGTACCTGTCGGTATTTTCCAGGAACCCGATTGCTTGTCCGATTTTTCGACATCGGCCGGCAGGGCCTGTCTCAGGGTCTGAATGCCCCGGAAAAGTCCGGCCGGCTGGTGGGCTGTGAGTTTTACCCCGGTAGTCGATATGGCCAGTTCGTAGCCTTCGTCACCTAAGGTGGTATCGGCTTCGGTAAGGGCGAGATACATATTGCCCGCGGCCGGAGCTGCATCCGTGGGCTTTACTTCCATGCCCAGCCCGGTGGACGGATTTAATTTATCGGCCAGGTACTGGCCAATCCCTTTGACTTCTTCCGAATTCTGAGGAACGTAGATGTCGGTATTCTCCGTCAACTCAAACAGGCTATCAGAAGCTGTGACGGTCACCGGCAGGGGAATCAGGCTTTGCTCCGAAAGAATGGCGGGGTTATCGCTGCCGCAGGAGAAGAGTAGGGTCAGCGCGGCAATGGATAGCGCAGGTTTTAGTGGGAGGGTTTTGGTTTTATTTAACATTAGAAGATTGGTAAAAAAGATGAAAGCCAAAAATACTGAGTTTTTGACAAATGCACATTTTTACTCACATTAGGCCGGCATTCAATTGAGCGTGGCTTTTAGCTTATTCAAACCACGAAAAGAATTCTTTACGGCCCGTTTCAATCCCAAAATCCTCACATAACTTCAAAAACTCTTCTTTGAAAGTCCTTTTCCTATGATGTTCTTTTTGATTCAGGATATACTTACAGACCGCGTCCATTTGCGAACGACTGTGCGAGAACGCGCCATAGCCATTTTGCCAGTCGAACTTGAAGGGGCTCAGTCTTTCCTTTTTCACAAAATCATTTGAAGCGTTTTTGATTTCCCTGACCAAATCAGGAAGGGCTTCCGAGAGTTTTTGACCAATAAAAATATGAATGTGATCCGGCATTCCGCCGATAGCCAGCAATTTGTGTCCACGCTCCTGCACGATGCCCGTAATATATTGATGCAAACGTACCTCCCATTCAGGGCGAATCAGAGCCTCCCGACGACGGGGTGCAAAAACGAGATGAATGTATACCTGCGTGAAAGCGTCGGCCATGTAGGTTGGTTACTTTTTAAAAAGGTTAGGCTTCTCCGAAGCCGTACGTTGCGGACGGTGACGTAGTTTTCTACAAAAGTCAGGATTCTCCGAATCCCCAGTTTCATTTTAAATTTATTTCTAAATTCGAAATAGGATAGCTTCGGAGAAGCCAAAACATTTGTAGAAAAACCAGACAAAAAGCTGATTCCAAGCTTCGGAGAAGCTTAACATTTGCTTCTCCGAAGCTTAAAGAGGAACCGCATAAATCCCAGAAAAAAAATGCATTAGCTACTTCAAATTCGCCAAAAACTCCACCACATCCCGAATTTCCCGCTTCGACATGATGTACCCCATGGGCGGCATGCTTGAGGGTAGGTTCTCGCGCTTCGCGATGCGGGCCACGGGTACCTTCAGCGGCTCGGCCTCGGAGGTTTTTAATACCAGTTCCTGGGGACTTTCCTCGGTGAGAATGCCCGATACGGACTGCCCGTCTTTGAGCGTAAGCATCACCGTACCATAGCCAGGCGAAAGTCTTGCGCTGGGTTCGACAAGCGCCTGCAGCAGTTGTTCGCGGCTTAAGGTACCCCCAATTTTAGTAAGGGAGGGCCCCACTTCACCACCGCGCCCGTTGATGGCGTGGCAGCGTACGCACTGGCCAGTCGAATTGGTGTAGAAGTACCTTGCCCCCTGCTGGCGGTCACCGCCCGTAAGAGCATCCATAAAGTTGGCCATACCTTCGCCTTTAGGTTTGGAAGACGCCAGCCGTGAGCGGAGACGCTCGGACTTGGTGGAATCCACGGCTTCGGTCAATTCCAGGTTGATGTTGGGCGAAAGTTCCTTGTTTTCCAGACGGGTCACGAGTCGATCCAGAATGGGTTCGGTCTTGGATGCTGGCAGGGTACTGAGCGTCCGCAGCATCTGCTGCTGCTCCTTCACCGACCCTTTTTCAAATACTACATTCACTACGTCGGCCAGGGCAGTCGGCGAGAGCGTTGAGCCATCGACCAGGCTTAAAGCCCGCGCGCGGACATTTTCGTCGGCATCGTTCATCCCCAGCTTGATAATCGGCTCCATATCGCTGTACTTTAAGGTACTCAGTGTTGTCAGCATCGCCGCCCGCACATCGGGCGATTTGCTGTCGTTCAAAATTTCGACCAGTTTGGGGTTGTAAGCCGTTATG
The DNA here is from genome assembly GCF_009296315.1 of Salmonirosea aquatica. NCBI lineage: Bacteria > Pseudomonadati > Bacteroidota > Cytophagia > Cytophagales > Spirosomataceae > Salmonirosea > Salmonirosea aquatica. The sequence continues at coordinate 2,514,265 of NZ_WHLY01000002.1, read as the reverse complement.
CCCAGACTGCCCATCATTTCAGCGGCAGCAATCTGGATTTCCGGTTGATTTTCCTGTAATAACACGGCGAGACTCGGCTCGATCTTAGCCCGGGTTGCCACGGGGTCACGCTTGACTACCCCCGGTAGCGGCCGTCCACGCGATCAAGCACCGAAGGGTTGGCCCAGGTACCCAGAGCCGCGAGGGCTTCGGTGCGTAGCTCCTTATTCACATCTTTACGCTTGGCAAAATCCAGCAATGCCTGCAGTTGGGGGTCACCTCCTACGCGCAGACTGGCGTTGATGGCGCGGCGCAGAAGGGGTTCGGACGTAAAGCGGGTTTCTTTAAGCGTAGCGGCCAGGTCGGGCAATGCGCCGGGAATAGACAGGTCGTCATTGATAGCCCGGGCCGCTTCGGCCACAATATACTCGTCTTTGTCGTTCAGGAAGAGACGCACGTTCTCGTTGCCCCAGCGGCGCAGCACCAGCACCGCCGCCAGCCGCAGCGATTTGTTGGGATGATTGGCCAGCGCAATGATGGGCTCCACCTGATTGAGGCGGGCCAGAGCTACCACGGCCGCATGACGCAGGTACAGGTCCTCATCCTTGTTGGCCTCGATCATTTTTAGCAAGGCAGGTACCGACTCTTTGTAGTCCACGCGGCCCAGGGCCTGCGCCCCGAAGAACTGCACGCGGGGATTGCTGCTAGTCAACAAAGGTACCAAGAGCGGGCCTGCTTCGGGCACGGCTGCATCGCCCAGTACCTTGGCCGCCTGCGCCACGATTTCGTTGTCCTTATCTTTAAGCAAAGCCAGCAAGGGACTGGCGTAGGATTTGTTTTCCCGCGCCAGTTGGCCGATTCCCCACACGCCATGGACCCGGGCCAGTTGGTTGGTGGTCTGTACAATTGCCCGGCCAAACTCAGCGGCGCCCTTGCCTCCGCGTTGGGCGAGTTCCAGTTGGGCTTTCTGCCGGATGCGCATATCCGGATTGGACAGCAGATCAAACAGGGCATTTTCTTTCTGCGAGGCGTAGTCAAGCTGCATCAACCGCTGGGTTTCCAGGCGCAGGGCTTTCATGTCGTTTTTGTCTTCGGTCACGTCCAGCCGCCACACGCGTCCGGCGTTCTTGGTATCCCAGCCGTTGAGCCAGTCAGCTACGTACAGCGCGCCGTCGGGACCAAAGCGGATACCTGTGGGAAGAATACCCCCCAGTACCTTCTGCTCGCCATCCAGCACGAACGATGCTCCCTTAGGCTTCAGTCCAAACGACCAGATGGGCGAGCGGGCCGGATTACCCACGAATTCTACCAGGAAAAACTTATTCTTCCAGGCCGAACCCAGTGCCGTACCCGGATTATAAACCATGCCCGTTGGACCGTTGTGAAAATTCTGAATCGGTGGTATAAAGTATGCTGCCTGTCCGGCCTGATGCGGCTTGAACATCTGTTCGTCCATCCAGACCTTGTAGCTGTTGTTTTTAGGATCAGTATACTTCCCGTATTGCCAGTTGGAGCGCCAGCCCGCGTCGGAGCCATCGACAATATGCACCAGCCGCTCGCTCTCGCCGGGGTGGTCGCCGTCATTGTCCGAACTGATGAGGTTGCCGTATTCGTCAAAAACAAATTCGTGCGTGTTGCGCAAGCCCGAAGCGAATACCTCGAAATCGGTTCCGTCAGGGTTGGAACGCACGATCACGCCCTCATTAGGGTAGCTGTACTTCTTGCCTGTCACGTCCACCAGATTGGCCCCAATATCGCCAATGCCCCAGTAAATCCGCCCGTCAGGCCCTTCGATGGCTCCCGACATGCCGTGCCCACCGAAACCGATATGAACGCCAAAACCGTGGCTGATGGAAGTTTTCCGATCCAGGATACCGTCACCGTTGGTATCCGTGAGCCGCCACATGTCGGGAGCAATGCCCACAAACACGTCCTTGGCCCGCACCAGCAAGGCCCCGGCCACGTCGGAAACTTCCTCGAAGAAATCGCTCAGGATGCGCGTCGATACATCGGCGATGCCGTCTTTATCGGTGTCTTCCAGCCGCCACACCTCGTCTTTTTCCACGGCCAGATCGTGCCAGTCGTGCGAGCCGTCCTCGTTGAGGTCTTTCAGCCACTCGTTTTCCTTGCTCTTGGCGGGGTCGAAAGTCTTGCGCAGGAAAGCCCGGCGATCTTCGACCGATTGCAACGCGATGGAGGGCGTCATCCAGTCGCGGTGACCTCGAATGTCGAACTCAGAGTTTTTCTGGCGGTTGGTACGCGTCAGGTACACCCGGCCCTGGTCGTCGATGGACATGGCGATGGGATCGGGAGCCAGGGAATCGGAAGCCCATAAATCCACTTTCAGGCCGTCGGCCAGTGTCAGAGAGGTAGTTTCGCGTATTTCCTTCGCCCGGGCCTGGGCGGTGCTGCCGTCTTCCTTGACTACAGCCAGCGGTTCGGCCGGTACAGGTACCGAATTGCCCGTTGGGGCAAGTTGTTTGGCGCAGGAGACGATGACAATCCCCGCCGCGAGGACGTACCATGTGCGCGGCGACTGGTGGAGTTTTCTGAAGTTCATGGTGAATGTTGGTATTGCGTAGTGGGGTAAGGTCTTTTGTGGGTAAATTGTTTGTAGAAGAAAGGAGTAAGAGGGGTAGTTTTTACTTTTCTGCACACTTTGGAAAATCAATTGGCTTCGGGATTCTCCCTAATTCGATGAGCCAGGTAGAAGCTAAGGTACCTTTTGATGTTTTGGTCTGAGTCAGGCCTATGTACTTTTATGACGCCTCTCTACTACCTTACAAAATCTCACCTTTTAGCTTTCAAAAAAGCGAAAATTCGGGTCTGATAGTCTGCCCTGAACGAGTAAGAACTATTTTTACCATAATGCCGTGGAGGTACCCTATGGCCGTTGAAATATTTAAACTCCTACTCTGAGTTACCGGCGCTCTTACGCTATTGCTAAGTCGGGAGCTACTGCATGATTTGCCAATGGTAGCCATTTTCTTTGTTGCTGGATTTTTTATTATTTAATTGTAAATCAATTATTTAACAGTATGCTAAGAGTTTGAAGAAACTAAAAATTAAATAGTCTGAAAATACGTAAGCATGGAAATCAAATCCAAAACCGCTGTGAGTGTATTACCGAGTTCTATCGAAGTGTTGGCTAAAAAGCGGACCGGAGGCCGAGTGAACTTACGAGGCATCGAATATCAACTATTGTATGGCATTTACAAGGCCCTTACAATTTTGTCGTCAGACTCTACATGTCACCAAATAAGGTTGGAGGGCATCGAAGACGTTGATGTACTGCACAAGCTTGAAGTTGATAACCAAAATTTATATCAACTTAAACATACGTCCCGACCACTAGTATCAAGTAAAATATGGGATTTGGGTGTATTTCAAAATTTCGCAGAAGCACACCTTCTCAACCCACAAGCAACTTTTACTATCGTAACTAATAATGCTATAACAGATCCTAAGTTAGCATCAATATTTGATGGAAGCGCTAGTGAGCAAGTTTACTCGTATTGGGAAAACCGATTTGAGCAGTTTCGCCAAGAGTCACGAACTAGCGATTGGAATTGGCAACAATTCGATCTACACAACTTTTTAAGCTCAATCAAAATTGAAATTGTCGAAGCAAGCACTTTGCGTAGTGCGATTGAGAAGTTGATTATACAATATTTCACCCTTACCAACTCTACCTATTCGGTTTATCTCAACGCGTTGTTCCTTCATTTTTTCCTGTCTTCTCAGGTAGGTGGCACAATTGACCGCATGGGATTACTAAGGATAGGCCAGGAAGTGCGGGATCAGCAGTCAATGGGCACGATAAACCCTGCCATTCAGCTACGCCAAATCGAGCCCGTTAACTTTGCTGTAAAAACAGATAAAGACTACACGGCATATTTTGACGGTCAGCCAGCTCAACCAGTGCATATCGCTGCCGGACTACCGGCTCCCCGACCAAAACTGGAGAAGCAGATTTTAGAACATTTGGAATATTTCGATGCTTCCGTAATTAAGGCGTCAAGTGGACAGGGGAAATCAACGCTAGCTTGGCGCGTTGCCCAAACAATGCACGAACAAGGTCGACAAATTTACCAGCTGCATAATTCTGCCAATGCAGAAGCAGTAGGTGGTTTGGTCGAATTCCTAGAAACGAGAGTGCTGATTGGTGAAGCACCCGTCGTGATTATCGATGGATTATCGGCACGACATGCTGAATGGGCAACATTGGCTGATCGGCTCTTGGATCAGCCTGTACAATTTATTGTGACTACTCGAGAAGAGGATTGGGTCCGTTTCGGTAGAGAAGCCTACCGTGTTAGAACAGGTAAACTTATCAAACTATATTTTAGCCAGGCAGAAGCAAAACAATTATACGATGAGTTGAAACGTCGTCAACGGATTCATCCATTGTGCGGACACTGGCAGGCCGCTTGGGAAAAGGTACATCAGCGCGGGCTTTTAATGGAATATGTGTATTTGCTCACGAGGGGAGAAATGTTGCAACAGCGTTTAGCAGCTCAACTTTCGCAGTTAAACGGCGAGCGCGATGGTGCTGTTAAACTCACTATTCTACGATTAGTTGCAACGGCTGATGATATCGGAATACCCTTGCAAACTCTTCGACTCCGCCAACACGTCAATGAGCAATATAACTCACAAGGTGATCTTGGAGAGCTACTGCGCCAGTTAGAGGAAGAATATTACGTGCAATTCGATCGACAATACGTTCAGGGACTGCACCCAGTTCGTTCGAATCATCTTAAAGCAATATTACATCAGTACGTACCGCTGAGTGAAACATTTCTCACACTAGCAAAACTCATTGAACCCTCAGCTTTGCTTATGTTGGGCAAAGCAATTCCAAAGCAAATAGACCAAGATGAGCAGATTGTATTCCTGAAAAGTTTAGTCGAATCTTTGAGAGCGGTTGCGCCGAATGAACTATCCAAGCTTTTACTGGGCATCTATCAGGGTGAAGTGAACGTACACCACAAAAAGCATAGTGCGCTGTGTAACAGTGTTTTTATGAACGGGGGTTATGAATTATTTGCAATGTTAACAATTCCCTTTCCTCATAAAAACGCTAATTCTGATTTGTTGAGCTCATTGGCTGAATGGACTGGTAATCCAGACAATCATGTACTAAAAGCAGTTCCTGAATTACCCGAACTGCCAATCCAACAAACAATGCTACGTCAGATAGTACCCGAAATCCATAGATACCTATTGCAACAGAAGGTACCCATAGGCCAAATGGGGGAGTTGATGAATTGGTTCGCACTATTTGACTTGCGCGTCTCTATGCCGGAAGACAAGGAAATATTGAGTTGCTTAGAAACCTACGAAAAGGAGGCGTTCTATCAGTTGGGGTTGGGACTAAGTACTATTTGCAGCGAGATGTTCGATGATTTCATTAACAGGAATATAGATTTGATTATCCATTGGCTCAAGCGAAATACAAATACATTGAGTATCGAACCCGACGGCGATCGCGTTTTAATCGAATATTTATTAACAGAAGACCTCACTGAAAAAGCTAATGCCGAAAGTGTAAAACGTATTGAAATCATTCGTGCTTGGTTGCCGATGTTTCAGGCCTATGAAACCAACGCGCTCATGTTTCCATTTCCTAACGAAGAAATTATTGCGTTTACTAAGCAGAATGCCTACAAAATACTCTCGCCAGAAGTTATCTTCACGCCTTTCAAGGTCAGTTTAAACTGTTCTTGGCGTGACTCTTTACTTGAACCATATCGTGCGGACTCTCTCTATAAATGGCAGGCAGCACATATCGAACTTCGCGAACAAGCATTTGACTGCGCTCGTGCAGGGTATAGTCTGTTAGAGCAGATATTGAAAGGAAATGCACGAGCTAGGTCATTCGATAAAGCATTTCAAAATTGGGAGCGGATTTCAGATACATTCTTAGATACAGATAAGAAACATCCTATTTTTCCAGCGCTTGAAGTCAATCCTTCAAAGACAGGAAATAATTTAAAATTGCTATATAGCTCAATAGAAGATTGGACTTCTTGGATTCGCAATTTTTATCAAAAATTTGCTAGTCTTCTGCCTGTGGATAAAGTTGATACCAGGCATTTCATCCTAATGAGCTTGCGTCAAGCGGAATTTCATCTCCCTAAAATGCAAGAGGCATTCAATTTGATAGGTAAACAGACACTGGTCTATTTCGATACAACAGAATTGGTCAAACAAGAAAATTATTGGTATGGTCGACTACGCCGAGCGTCTGAATATTATGGCGAACATGTAATGGACTCTTCTTTTAAAAGAATAAATGAGATATCTACAACCGTAGCCGATTATTGGGAGAATAGAGAATCTTCTAGGTACCATAAATTATTGGCTTCCCTGGATAGATTTTCCAGCCTAACTGGCTACTCTATTTATAAACCAAGCCAATTGACCGAGGAAGAATTTACTACTCATGCTGTCGTAGGTATTGAAGGTTTAACGCGACGTGAATTAGAGAATGATTTTGAAAGGTTAGCTTTCAACTTGGTAAGTGTGGGATTAACTGATGTGGATTTCCTTGCGGTACTTATTTGCAAGGAGAAGAAGGTCACAAGTGGTTTTCAGTTTAAACGGGATTTTTTCGACAAAGCTGCCAAACTGATTGATGGTGGAGAAGAAGAATTATCTCCATCCGATTTTCTTATTCCAATCATACCTGATGAGGATACAATCAAGACTCTGCCGCAAGTGACTTTGGCTTTACCTGAATCGCCTTCGATCGGAAAGCCAGTTGGTGATCTATATCAAACTTTGTGGAAATTAGTCGAAACGGTCAAGCATAGTAAGGTGAAGATAGAAGCAGATGAATCTTGGAAGCAACAACAAATTAGTAATTATAGGAACCAAGCAACATCTTATTTGAAGGAGATCGAGCGAGGCGAATACGCTGATATCGCAGACATTACCAAGAAAACATATCATGATGTATTAGCCAATCCCTCCGACTGGACTGGCAGGCTACTTGCGGAACGTTTATTAGAGACGCTAAACCTTCTTCTTGAAGACTAATGTGCAAATGGCCAAACCAGTTCAGTATTCCTGCACAAATACTTCGGTGGGAATATGGAGCGAGGTGTTCAGTTTTCGGATCATCTCCAGACTGAGTTTCCGTTTTCGATTCAAAATCTCACTGACGCGGCTTTTGAAACCCAGCACCTCGGCAAGGTCTTTGGGTTTCATCCCCTTTGCTCCACCCTAAACTAGATGGCCTCCCCCGGATCAGGTAGCCTGATGGGAAAATGATCGTTTTCGTATTGGTCAATTAGGATGGAGAGGATTTCCAGATAGTCGCCTTCGGGCGTTCCCTTTTTGGCGTCAAATACCGTTTCTAGTTTGTTTAAGGCTTCCTGGTAGTCTTCCTCATTTCGTATGGGTGTAAGTTCCATGCTAATTTTTGTTTGAATCGATCTTATCGTGTTTGCCGTAATGTTTGGGTTAGCCATTATTCCTGTACTCAGGTAGTCTTAAACAAATATAGCATTTTTGATACCGTAAAAGGTCCGACTGACAAGTTAAGGTACCCTCGTCATAAAGTACGTTCCGAGCTTGCTGAAATTTGCCGTTCACCCATGCCGAAGGCATCAAAGCCTTCGGCTAATCATTCAGTAGTAGCTGGCTTAGGGATAAGGTAACAGGAAGAGGACAAACCAAAAAGTTGTGCTAAAAACCGTTTCCTTCATAGATGCACCGTACCTTGCGTCTGATCCTGAGTTGACAAACAATCAATTGAACAGGAGCGTTGTTTAAGGAACTGTGCCGTAGCTACCTGACGAACGATAGAAACGTAACCCCACCTACCTATTGAGAAGAAATGGCTATTTTTCCCTCACCTCCGGAGGATGATAAGCGCCTTGACGCGCTTAGGAACTACAATATCCTGGATTCCCTGCCCGAGTCAGACTATGACGCCATTACCCAACTGGCCGCCCAAATCTGTCAGACTCCCATTGCGCTCATTAGTCTGGTGGATGCTCAGCGGCAGTGGTTCAAATCCAACCATGGACTTCAGGTACGGGAAACACCCCGTGAGGTTGCTTTCTGCGCCCATAACATCATTGATCCTTCGAGTCCGTTGATCGTCGAGGATGCCCGGCTGGACGAACGCTTCGTTGAAAACCCCTTAGTTACGGGCGATCCGCATATCGTTTTTTATGCGGGTATGCCCCTGGTCGACTCCGATGGTTTTGCCTTGGGATCTTTGTGTGTGATCGATGATCGGGTCAGGCAGTTGGACGCCGATCAGCTTTCGGCCCTAAAAACCCTGGCCCGGCAGGTAGTCAATCTTCTGGCGTTGCGAAAAGCCAATCGGATATTGTCAGAAAATCAAGGGCGTATGCAGACCGAAGCCCATGAACAAGGCAAAATACAGGTAGCTCTGACCCGCAGCGAAGCACGCTTCAAAAGTCTGATTGAAGAAGCGCCCGTGGCTACCTGTTTGTTTGTGGGACGTACTATGATCATTGAGGTAGCCAATCAGCCCATGCTCGCTTTTTGGGGCAAAGGAAATGATGTATTGGGTAAGCCCCTGGCCGAAGCGGTTCCCGAGTTAATAGGGCAGCCTTTCCTGGACATTCTGGATCAGGTGTATACGACGGGGGTACCTTATGAAGCCAAATCTGCCCGCGCCGACCTGAAGGTGGACGGTACATTGGGTACCTACTATTTTGACTTTACCTACAAACCGCTGCGCAACGCCGCGGGTGAGGTGTACGCCATCATGGATATGGCCGTCGATGTCACGCAGCAGGTCATTACCCGCCGGCGAGTCGAAGAAAGCGAAGCCCGTTACCGGGCGCTTTCGCAAGCCCTGGAAATCAGGGTACAGGAGCGGACCCAGGAACTACTGACCGCTAACCAGGATCTGCAGCGATCGAACGAAAACCTGCAACAGTTCGCTTACGTGGCTTCCCATGATCTGCAGGAGCCCTTGCGCAAGATCCAATCCTTCAGCTCGTTGCTGCAGGTTAAGTACGGGCAGGCAGTTGGGGAAGAAGGCCTCGATTACCTGAGCCGCATGAGTACCGCCGGCAAACGCATGTCGGCTTTGATCAAGGACTTGCTGACCTATTCCCAGATTACCACCCGCCAGCAAGTGTTCGGGCCAATCTCGCTTAATAAGGTACTGGGTGATGTATTAAACACCTTGGACTGGGAGATCAAAAACCGACAGGCCCGGATTGAGATCGCCGGGCTTTCAGTAGTCAACGGCGACCAGTTCCAACTCGGGCAACTTTTTCAGAATTTGCTTTCCAACGCCCTGAAATTTACTCCTCCCGAAAAAAAGCCGCAGATCGAATTGACCTGTTCGCTGCATAACCGCACCGAGCTATCCACGGATATACGACCAGCCAGTACTGCCACCCGCTTTTGCCAGATCAGTGTCAGCGATCAGGGGGTAGGTTTTGATATCAAGTACCTGGACCGCATCTTTCAGGTGTTCCAGCGCCTGCACGGTAAAGACGAATTTCCAGGAACGGGCGTGGGACTGGCCATCTGTCATCAGGTGGTCGAGAATCATGGCGGGGCCATTACCGCCACCAGTACGCCCGGCGAAGGCTCGACGTTTAGCGTCTATCTGCCCGTATAACTTCCAAAGCTTTAGGGCGTTTCTCTTCTGTCGTCATACCCGGTGAGGTACAAAAAAGAATGCTGCATTACCTCGCCATCCTGAAAAATAGCTATACCGCTGGCTAGTAGGCTATGTAGTCGACATACGGATCGTTCCAGGTACCCCAACTGGCTGATAGGCAGTCATCCTGCAACAAATATTGTAACGAGTCAACAATCAACTGGATCTTTTTAATAAAATTTGTTAGTTATATCGGTATATGATATGATTGATTTGCAATGACTTCATTTACAAAATATACCATGGTTGGTGTGTAGTAGTGAAAAATATAATTCTGTATCATGTAGTTAATTTTTATTATGCTCAGAAACAGAAGCACACCCTTCATCTCCGGCATTGCAACGGTGCTCATGGAAGCAGCCTTTCAGCCCATATAATCAAAACCTATTCTAACCTAACTCCCAATTCGAATGAAGAATTTCTCTGCCAATCGTCGTGATGCCCTCAAAAAGGGACTGCTTACTTTGGGTAGCCTGGCTGCCCTGCCTCAGCTCAGCGAAGCGGCCAGCCGTCGGATTAACGATGGGGCATTTGCCGATGCGCCCCTTTCACTGGACCCTGAATTGCGGATTTTCCGCAGCCCCATGGTACGGGAGCATTACCTGGATGCAGCGGCACCCCGGCCCAAGATCACGACCAAACTCAGCTCCAACGAAAACCCCTATGGCCCGCCCATGTCGGCGCAGGAGGCTATCGCGGAGTCGGCTAAACGGGGTAATCGCTACGCCTGGCAGGAAATGGCCGATCTGATTGACAAAATCGCCAAGAAAGAAGGCGTGACACCCGAGCACATCATGATGGGGCCCGGCTCGTCGGATTTGTTGGAAAAAACGGCGCTGGTATTATTTATGGACGGCGGCAACATCGTGTCGGCCGACCCCTGCTATATGTCGCTGATCAACGTGGCCAAGTCTGTTGGTGCTACCTGGAAAGCCGTACCCTGCAAAGATGATTGGTCGCACGACCTGAAGGCGATGGAGGCGGCTATCGACAAAGACACCAAGCTGGTGTACATCTGTAATCCCAACAACCCGACGGGTAGCCTTACCTCGGGCAAAGAACTGCTGGACTTCTGCTCGCGCGTATCGGAGAAGGTACCCATTTTTGTGGATGAGGCCTATATCGAACTGGCTGTGGGAGGCGATACCCAGAGCATGAATACCCTGCTGGCGCAGAATAAAAATGTGATCATTGCCCGTACCTTCTCCAAGATTATGGGGATGGCGGGAATTCGGGTAGGCTACATGGCCGCACAGCCCGAGTTCCTGAAAAAAATCCAGAAGATTACCCGCGGTGGTATGGGCGTGTCGTATACCTCCATTTTCGCGGCCAACGCCAGCATGGACGACCTGGCTTTTCAGGATAACACCCGCAAGCTCAACCACGAGGCCAAGCAATATTTGTATGCCAACCTGGACAGGATGGGATATAAGTACATTCCGTCCTACACCAATTTTGTGATTTTCCCGATCAATATGCCGGGCAAAGATTTGCTGGCCAAAATGACAGCCAAGGGCATTGCGGTAAAAGCGTACGATATTCAGGACAAACCCTGGTGCCGGGTGAGCCTGGGTACCCTGGACGAAATGAAAGTCTTTGTCGGAGCTCTTCAGGAAGTGAGCTAGGTTCAGCGTCCAATCATTTCCCTATGTATGGCAGCCGTTATCGATTCCGATAACGGCTGTTTTTTGTAGGATAAAACTAAAAAAGGCCAGGAATGAATTGTCAACGGATTCTCTTTTGTACCGCGTTAGGCTTTCCGCTTCTACTTCCCTATTTTCGCCTTACCCTAAACTACATCACTCCATGCGATTAATTCTACTAATCCTTTTGGGAATCGGGGCAGGTATGCCCTTGGCCTTCACCCAAAAACTCGATCCCGACAATTTCAAACAACTTAGCTACCGTTTCATTGGTCCGGATGGTAACCGGGCCATCGCCATTGCGGGCGAGCCCGGAAATAACAATGTGGTGTACATCGGGGCTGCCTCGGGCGGGATTTTCAAAACCGAAGATCAGGGTGTGACCTGGAAACCTATTTTTGATAATCAGGAGGTGTCGTCCATCGGGGCGCTGGCACTAGCGCCGAAGTACCCCAAACAAGTTTGGGCTGGTACGGGAGAAACCTTCGTGATTCGTCCCGCGCACTCGCTGGGCGACGGGATTTACAAATCGTCGGACGCGGGTAAGACGTGGAAGAACATGGGGCTGGCACAATCGGGTCGGATCGGGCGCGTAATTGTTAGTACCAAAGATACCAATACCGTTTTCGCCTGCGCTCTGGGCCATGCCTACGGCCCGCAAAAAGAGCGGGGCGTCTATCGTACCAAAGACGGCGGCAAAACCTGGCAGCAGGTACTTTTCGTCAACGAACAGACGGGCGCTAACGATTTGGCGATCAACCCAGAAAATCCTGATATCCTTTTTGCCGGCATGTGGAATATCAATATCAATACCTGGGGACTGCACAGCGGCGGGCCGGGTGGCGGCGTGTACCGCTCCAAAGACGGCGGCGAAACCTGGGAACCGCTACACACCAAAGGGTTGCCGGGTGGGCCCGATACTCCCGTGGGGAAAGTGGCAGTAGCTGTCGCGCCGGGTCAGCCCAATATTGTATATGCGCTGTTCGAAATGGATAGTCCGGCGCTGTATCGCTCGGAAGACAGCGGCGAAAGCTGGAAACTGATGTCGCGCGACCACAGCATCATGGAGCGCGCGCCCTACTACGGCCGAATCACCGTGGCACCCGACGACGCCAACGAAATTCACACCATCAGCGTGAAGCATGGCGTGTCCAAAGATGGCGGCAAAACTTTCGATTTTGGCTACAAGGGCGGCGGCGACAACCACGACTACTGGATCGACCCGCAAAACGGCGACCGCCAGATGATGGCCCACGACGGCTGCGCCAGCATCACGCTCAACCGCATGAAATCGTTTCAGGGCGTGACGCTACCCATCGCCCAGATGTACCACGTATCGCTCGACAATCGGGTACCTTACTTTGTCTACGGCAACCGGCAGGATGGGTACTCGTACCGCGGCCCGAGCAACAGTCTGAGCCGCGGTATTCCGCTCAGTAGCTGGACCGCCGTGGGTGGCTGCGAAAGTGGTTTTGCCAAGGTCGATCCTTTTGATGACAACATCATCTGGTCGGGCTGCTACGACGGCGGACTCGACGTATACGACCTGCGAACCAACCACGCCCGCGACGTGCGCGTATGGCCCGAGTCGGGCTACGGCTGGACGCCCGCCAACATGAAGTACCGCTGGCACTGGAATTTTCCGCTGAGTTTTTCGCCGCACACGCCGCACCGCGTGTACGTAGGCAGTCAGTACATCCACAAGTCGGACGACTTCGGCCAAAGCTGGCAGATCATCAGCCCCGACCTGACGACCAACGACAAAACCCACCAGCAGAATTCAGGCGGCATCGCGACGGATAACCTCATGACCTTCGACGGCAATCTACTCTTCGCCATTGAGGAATCACCGTTGCAGAAAGACCTGATCTGGGCCGGAACTAACGACGGACAGGTACAACTCACCCGCGACGGCGGCAAGAACTGGGAGAACGTCACCCAAAACCTGAACGTACCCAAATTGGGTACCATTGCCAACATCGAGCCGTCGCGCTACGCGGCGGGTACCGCTTACATCAGCGTGGATTTGCACCAGATGGGCGACTTCGATCCATACATTTTGAAGACCGCTGATTTTGGCAAAACCTGGACAAAAATCAGCGACGGTATTCCTAAATCCATTTTGAGCTTTGTGCATGTCGTGAAGGAAGATCCCGCCGTTCGCGGACTGCTTTACGCGGGCACCGACAACAGCGTGTACGTCTCGCCCGACGACGGCGCTACCTGGTCGTCGCTGCGGCTGGACATGCCGCCCGCTCCGGTTTACTGGCTGGAAGTACAGAAGGATTTCGGCGATTTGGTGGTAGCCACCTACGGACGCGGCTTTTACATTCTGGACGACCTGACGCCGGTCCGGGAAATGGCCAAAACCCGGTTGGCCCAAAGTACCTTACTCCTGATCCGCAAAGGGTACCGCTTTCAGGAAGTGGAATCACGCCATACCGAAAGTACCCTCAGCGACGGGCGCGGCCCCAGCTACGGCGTCCCGATTCAGTACTACCTGAAAGACACGCTCATCAAAGCGCCCGAAATCAGGATCTTACAAAATGGCAAGGAAATCCGTACCGTGAAAGGGACCAACAAGCCGGGCATCAACCGCGTGTGGTGGGACTTACGGTACGAGTCGCCCGAGCGGCCCAAACTGCGTACTCTGCCTCCCGGCAAGACGTGGGTACCTTTTGGGAAAGATAGTACCCGCACCCTGCTGGTCTGGGACATCGACATCCATTCCGGCCTGCTGGGTCCGCGCGTCGCGCCGGGTACCTTCACGGCGCAAATGAATCTTGGCGGCCAGGAGTTGACCCAACCCATTGAAATTCTGAAAGACCCCAACACGGCGGGTACTTTGGCCGATATTCAGGCGCAGGAAACATTCAGCCTGGAACTCCGCGCTGCCCAGAATCAGGTAGTACAGATGATCAATGATCTGGAAAAAAAGCGGGCAAAGATGGATCGGCTACTCCCCCAGATTTTGGATAAAAAGGTACAGCCTGCGCTGGAAAAGCTCAATGCTGCCGCCACGCAAATCTCGGCGCAACTCTACGACATTCACCTTACCGGGGCGCGGGAGGATGCTTTCCGAAACCCTATCCAACTGTACGGTCGGCTCGGGGCACTGGCCAGCGATATTGGGGCAAATGGCGTTGATTTTCCACCGACTAGTCAACAGCGGGAAGTATTTGACCTACTTAAAGCGCAGGTATCCCAAGCCCGGCAGGCGTATGATACGTTGATAAAGAACGAAGTACCCGGCGTGGAAAAAGCCTTGACGAAAAAAAATAAAGCGTGGGTACTTGAATAATCCGGACTTTTCAAAAAATGGATAATAAAAAAAATGCCAGGTACTGGGTCGAGAAGTACCAGATGCAGCCACACCCCGAAGGGGGGTACTTTGCCGAAACCTACCGCGCAGCGGAGCAGATTCCGCATGCCGCCTTGCCGGAGCGTTTCGCTGGGAGCCGCGCATTCAGTACGGCCATTTACTTTTTGCTGGAAGGGCATCACTTTTCGGCTTTGCATCGCATTCAGGCCGATGAACTCTGGCACTTTTACGCAGGCGATCCGCTGGAAGTATTCGTCATCCATCCCGAAAGCGGCGCGCTGGAAATCATCCGGCTTGGTCCTGATCCCGACGCGGGCGAAGTGTTTCAGGCCGTGGTTCCGGCGGGTACCTGGTTTGGTTCGAGGCCCGTGGCGGGCGCTACCTATTCGCTGGTGGGCTGCACCGTGGCTCCGGGCTTTGATTTCGCGGATTTTGAACTGGCGGAGCGAGAGAAAATACTGGCGGAGTTTCCGCAGCACTGGGCGGTGGTGGAGGGGTTGACGTGAGGGGAAGGTAGGTTGGCTTTTGCGAATATGCAAGGCTCATGGCCGTGGTTCAAGTTTGAAAAGTGAATTCAATCCAGGGTTCAGCGTAGTACCTAGGCAGAGAAGACATGGCAGGGAAAATAGAAAGATCTGTTTCGATAGAAGCACCGCCTGCAAAGATTTGGAAGTATCTAACCGATACAAGCCTTATGAAAAAATGGATGGGCGACCCGGAAATGAACATTGAAATAACTACCGACTGGGTAGTCGGGAATTCTATCCAAATCAAAGGGTACCATCATGTGCATTTTGAAAACAATGGAATTGTCCTACGATTCGAGCCCGAAAGGATTCTTCAATACAGTCATCTAAGTTCAGTTTCACACCTACCCCACACAAAAGAGAATCATTCGGTCATCACGTTTACAGTGGTACCCCTTGAGAAAAAGACATTGTTGAAAGTGCAAATTGAAAACTTCCCGACGGAATCAATTTATAAGCACCTGGATTTTTATTGGCAGGGTACCCTGGCAGTATTGAAAGACCTCATCGAGCGATAAGACATCGCATCATCCTCAGTCGGCACCACAGCAAGTAAAAACTTTCTAAAAAAAGTTTCTACAAAATTGCGTAGTCAAATAGCTACGCGTATATTTGTAGTCAAATAACTACACAATGAATCTACGACGAGACGTATTCCAGGCCATAGCCGATCCGACCCGCAGAGGTATTCTGTTACTATTGGCTACGCAATCCATGACCGCGGGTGCCATTGCGGCGAACTTTGATACCGCCCGGCCGACCGTTTCAAAGCATCTCAGGATACTCACGGAGTGTCAATTATTGGCGCAGAAACAGGACGGCCGGGAGGTTTACTACCAAATCAATGCGAACAAGATGAAAGAAGTCGCCGACTTTATTGAACCCTTCCGCGAGATGTGGGACGAGAGGTTTAATAAACTGGAAACCCTAATGAAAGAGTACAACTCCAACAAGTAGAAACGTATGGGACGAAAGACAGAAGTCTATGCCGAAGACGGTAAACAGGATTTGGTGATCACCAGAGAGTTTGATCTGCCATTGGAAATGCTTTTTAAAGCCTATGTCGAGCCCGAGATTGTGGAGCAATGGATGAGTACGAAGGTACTGAAGCTGGAAAGCAGAAAGCACGGTAGCTATCAGTTTGAAACCACCGATCCCAAGGGAAATGCACACGGATTCAATGGGGTGATCCATGAATTTATTCCCAACCAGAAAATCACCCGGACCTTTGAGATGGAGAATACGCCTTTTGATGCCTGGATCGAGTACCTGGAATTTGAAAAGCTTACCGAATCTACCAGCAAACTGAATATGCATGTGGTGTACAAATCCATTGCACAAAGGGATCAGATCGTACAGCTACCCTTTGCCCAGGGGCTAAATTGGGCGCATAACCGCTTACAGGACGTGGTAGGAAAAATATAATAACATACTATGATCAGGAGAAATAAAATCATCTACTGGGTGGCTACTCTGTGGCTGGCTTTGGGGATGGTATCAACCGGGGCGTTGCAGGTATTCCAAGGGAAAGAGGGTACGGGGGGATCGGACAGCATTATTCATTTAGGGTACCCTGTCTATTTTTTGACCCTACTTGGTGTCTGGAAAATTATGGGTGTATTTGTAATGCTCCTACCCAAATTCCCCCTGTTGAAGGAATGGGCGTACGCCGGTTTTTTCTTTACCATGACAGGCGCGATATTTTCGCATATCGCTTTGGGCGATGCGGTTACAGAACTATTGCCGGCCTTGCTGCTGCTAACCCTTACGGCCCTATCCTGGTACTTCAGACCGGCGGACAGAAAAATCGTTCCGATCAGTCAATAAGGTACCTGATCTATTCAATTAAGATAATCAAAAGCTAACCGATATGAATAGTACCAAAAAAGAACTGCCAGCGGAGCAACGGGAAGAACTGCTTCGAGCCTTGAAAACCCGTTTCGAAAAAAACATGAACCGGCATCGGGATTTGGAATGGGATGCAATACAGGCAAAACTGGAAGCTAATCCTGAAAAACTATGGTCGCTCAGTGAAATGGAAGAGACGGGCGGTGCGCCAGATGTGGTAGCTTATGATGATAGAACCGGTGAGTACACATTTTATGACTGCTCCGCGGAAAGCCCCAAAGATCGCAGGAGTCTTTGTTACGACCGTGAAGCGCTGGAATCAATGAAAGCCCATAAACCGCAAGACAGTGCACTTGATGTGGCAGATGCCATGGGTATTGAGCTATTGACCGAAGAACAGTACCAGGAGTTGCAGCAACTTGGGGCGTTTGACACGAAGACGTCGAGTTGGATAAAAACCCCTTCGGCTGTCCGAGCGCTCGGAGGCGCTCTCTTCGGGGATCGCCGCTTCGGCAGAGTCTTTATGTACCACAATGGGGCGGATTCTTACTATGCTGGCAGAGGGTTCCGGGGTGTATTGAGAGTCTGAATTCTGTACAGATCGATATTAGAAAAAACTGGAATTGCTGAGAATGATCGCGCTTGGCTGCGGGCTAACAAAAAAATTGAAGTAGGGTACCCTCTTTCCTATTTTAACCCAAAGATTCAGGGAGAAAAGGGTTCCAAATAACAAAAAGGAACTTCACGCATCCTTTACGGAAAATTCGACGTAGTATATACGAGCCCGGACGGTGTTTACTGAATAACCCTGCTCGTTAGAAGCCCATGATCGATGCACTTGACCTTACGCCTGCTGCCCTATGAAACGTGTTGTTCATAAGCACCCCTTAGCCATCCGCTGGTTCCACTGGATCAACTTCCCGGTACTGTTTGTCATGATCTGGAGCGGCTTGTTGATTTACTGGGCCTATGATCCCTATACGATCCGCGTAGGTACCTTTACTATCGTGTCGTTTTTCCCCGATGGTTTCTATAAATTCCTGTACGTTCCGTTCCGCCTGGCCGAGGGCATGGCCTGGCACTGGGTTTTCATGTGGCTGTTTATCTTGAATGGAATCCTGTATGTAGGGTACACCTTTATTTCCGGCGAGTGGCGGCATCTGGTACCTACCCGCCGCTCGTTTCGGGATGCCATCGACGTAACATTGTACGACCTGGGCCTGCGCAAAACCCAGCCTCCTTTTATCAAATACAACGGGGCTCAGAAAATTGCGTATTTCTCCATCATGCTCATGGGCGTCGGATCGACCCTGACGGGCTACGCGATTTATAAACCTACCCAACTAGCGTGGCTGACCAGTCTACTCGGGGGTTACGAAGCGGCCCGGCTGGAACATTTTATCCTCACGATCGGCTTCGTCCTGTTTTTTGTGATTCATATCGCGCAGGTTGTCCGGGCGGGTTGGCAGAATTTCCAATCCATGGTGACAGGATTCGAGGTAATCAGATCAGGCACGCCTCCCATAAACCCTGAATCACCCAGCGCCGAACCGCCGACGGTCGGCGGCCCGACCAGTGACCCAACACCTAGCCCTACCTTAGCATGAGCCAGCCAGAAAAATTGGGAGAAGAAAATCTTCCGGAAAGCGATGTGGCCGAGTCGGAGGTACGCCGGCGTATGATCAAATCATTCGGTTGGTTTGCTTTGGCGGCAGCCGTACCCGTGGGTGTATATAAATGGATTAGCAATAGTCCCAAGCTGTACGCGCTTCGGAAACCCCTGCGGCGGGTGCTGGATGTGAACGCGCAGGTAGCTCAGGCCTATTTCAGTCCTACCCATCTGGTACCTACCTTTGAGATAGAAAAAGCCGTTAAGAAGGCACGGGTCAATGGAAGCGTTGGTCTCAAAAGTCCGCTGCCCGAAGCTTGGCGTTTGCAGGTTGAGGTACCTCAGGGGGTACCCTTGCAGCTAACGCTGGAAGATATAAAAGCTCTGCCCAAACACGAAATAATATACGAATTCAAGTGCATCGAAGGCTGGAGTCAGGTGCAGCATTGGGGCGGGGCGCGATTATCCGATTTTTTAACTCAGTATAAGCTCGGTTCGAAAAGCGGTGAGGTACCCCATCCTGATAATACCGCTGACCTTTTTGCGTATATGGGTCTGGAAACGCCCGATAAAGCCTACTATGTAGGAATCGATGTGGCTAGTGCGCTTCATCCGCAAACTTTACTAGCCTACGAATTGAACGGTCAGCCCCTCTCAGAGCCGCACGGCGCGCCCTTGCGGTTGATTATTCCGGTGAAATACGGAGTTAAAAATCTAAAACGTATCGGTCGGATATTTTTTACCGACGAGCGGCCGCGCGACTACTGGGCCGAACGGGGTTATGACTATTATATAGGGTTGTAAGGAATAAATGACTTACCCACGTAATTCCTGCACAAAGCTCAGGCACTCGGCAATTTTCTTCTCCACCCACATGTAGTTCTTTTCTTTCAGGACCTCCTTGGGGAAAAGGTGCGACCCCATGCCCACGCAGTAGGCGCCCGCGCCAAACCACTCGTTAAAACTCTCCATTGTAGGACGTACCCCGCCCGTCACCATGATTTTCAGGTCAGCCATCGGGCCGCGTACCGCTTTCAGAAAAGCCGAACCTACCACTTCGCCAGGAAATAGCTTCACGACTTCGGCGCCGGCTTGCCGGGCGTTGTATATCTCGGTGAGCGTGGCCACGCCTGGGAGCCAGGGTACCTCGGCGGCCACACAGGCGGCACCAACGGCGGTATTCAGGATGGGTGTCACTACAAAATCGGCCCCGGCGTAAATGAATTTATTGGCCGACTCGGCGTCGTAGATTGTTCCGATGCCCATCGCCATGTCGGGCAGGTGCTCGTGGGCGTATTGGACCAGTTGCTCAAAAGTCTGCAAAGCGTTGCCACCCCGGTTGGTAAATTCGAACACCCGCAGTCCGCCCCGGTAGCTGGCTTTCAGAACCTCGATGGCCACTTCGGCTTCGTCGTGGTAAAACAGCGGCAAAATGCCCCCCTCGTGCAGGGAGTTTAGGACGGTATCTTTGTTGATATGGGCCATAATTAGCTGATGGCCAGTAGCTGATAGCTAGTAGCCTTTTGAAAATTGAGAGACAAAAAATATAAAAATTTCAACACTTGGAATAGTAACAAAGCTAAAAGCCCTAGGCCAGTAGCTAAAAGCTTTAATGAAAACCTATCTTTTAATTCTCCCTGAGGTTTCACCCTGGCGGATGGCTTCCACCTCGGCTTCGGTACTGACAAGGGCATCGCCTTCGATGGTATGCTTCAGGGCCGAGGCCGCTACGCCAAATTCCAGGGCTTTCTGCTCGTCGCCGAATCGGATCAGGCCGTGAATCAGGCCGGCGATGAAGGCATCACCTCCTCCCACGCGATCCACGATGGGATTGATGTCCACGTCCGGGGTTTCCAGCATTTCATTGCCGTTCCAGAGGTAAGCCCGCAGCAAATTGTGGCTGGCACTCAGGGAAGTTCGGTGCGTATCGACCACGCGGCTCACCTGGGGGAAGGCCTGCTGGAGTTTTACGCACGCATCTTTGAAATCGGTACATTCGATGCCGAATATTTCCTTCACATTGATATGGTTGGCAATCACGATATCCGTTCCGGCGGTCAATTCAGGCAGAACATCGGAAGGCTTTTTGCCGTATTTCCAAAGATTGGAGCGATAAAATATATCACCCGAAACCGTGATGCCTTTCTTACGAGCGGCCTGGATTCCCTGCAAACAGACATCGGCGGCTTCCTGCGATAGGGCTGGCGTAATCCCCGCCCAGTGGAACCAGGTGGCGTCTTTCAGAATATCGTCCCAATCGAATACTTCAGGATCGCAGGTAGCGAAGGAAGAGCCCGCCCGATCGTATACGATCTGACTACCGCGCAGGGCCGCACCTGTCTCTAAGAAATACACCGCCATACGCGGCCCCCCGTATTGGATATGGGAAATATCCACTCCATGGAAGCGCAGATACTGACCGGCCGCCCGGCCAATGGGTGAGTCGGGAAAGCGCGTGACGTGAGCCGTACTGTGGCCCCAGTAGGCCAGCGCCGAGGCCACGTTGGCTTCGCCCCCCGCGTAGGTTACGTCGAGGGAACGGGCTTGTTCGAAACGAGAAAAACCGGGGGTACTGAGGCGCATGAGAACTTCGCCAAGGGTAACGATTTGGGCCATGGATCGGGAGCTATTGGCTGAGGGCTTTTAGTAATTAGCTTTTTTGAGCGGATAATTAGTTTTTATTAGATAAAGCAAAGGTATGGATTTTCGGAAAGTTTGGAAACCCGCCGAAAACCCATACCTACTGTTTCCCTTAGCCGAATTATGGGAATAAGACTTTCAGAATGACCTTTTCAAAATCCAAAGTACTCCTTGGCATTGTTGTACGATATATCCTGTACCATTTTGCCCAGCCAGGGCAGGTCGTTGGGTAGCTCGCCGTTCTCGACATCGGTACCGATGAGGTTGCAGAGAATGCGGCGGAAGTACTCGTGGCGCGGGTACGACAGGAAGCTACGCGAATCGGTGAGCATGCCCACAAAGCGGCTGAGGAGCCCCATGTTGGATAGAGTATTCATCTGTTTTTCCATGCCATCCTTCTGATCCTGATACCACCAGCCCGAGCCAAACTGAATCTTACCCGCTACACTGCCATCGTTGAAGTTGCCCACCATGGTGGCGATCAGTTCGTTATCGCCCGAATTGAGGTTGTACAGGACGGTTTTGGCCAGTTGGTCCGTAGAGTCCAGCTTGTCCATAAACCTGGAAAGGGCCTGCGCCTGGCTGAAATCACCAATGGAGTCCCAACCCGTATCGGGGCCCAGCGTGCGTAGAGCCCGCGAGTTGTTGTTGCGCAGAGCGCCCAGGTGGAACTGTTGCACCCAGCCTTTGGCATGATCCATCTTAGCCAGTTCGTACAGCAGCGTGGATTTGTAAGCATTCTGGGCGTCGTTGTCGGGTACGCTACCGGCCAAGGCTAATGCCGCTGCATCGTAAGCCGCCTGGTCGTCAAATTGCGTGGCGTAAATGTGCTCCAATCCGTGATCCGATAGCCGTCCGCCCATTCGTGCAAAGAATTCGTGTCGCTTTTGCAAGGCCTCCAGCAGATTATCGTAGTCGCCATCGCCCTGGACGCCCGCTACCTGGCAAAGTTTTTCCACATAATCACGATATGCCTTCGGGTCGCCGATGAGTAGCATGGATTTATCGGCCCGAAAGGTAGGCAGTACCTTTATTTCAAAGCCACTGTCCTGAATAGCCTGGTGATGTTCCAGCGAATCGGTAGGATCGTCCGTGGTGCAAACCACCCGCACATTCATTTTCAGCAGCAGATTCCGCACGCTATACTCAGGACTGCGCAGCTTGGCCGAGCATTCTTCGTAAATATCCCGCGCTGAGTCTTTATTGAGGATTACGTCAATATCAAAATACCGTAACAGTTCCAGATGCGTCCAGTGATACAGCGGATTGCGCATGGTATAGGGTACCGTAGCCGCCCATTGCTCGAATTTCTCCCAGTCTGAAGCATCACCCGTGCAGTAACGCTCGTTGATGCCGTTGCTTCGCATGGCCCGCCACTTGTAGTGGTCACCATAAAGCCAGGCCTGCGTCAGGTTTTCAAACTGCTTGTCTTCCGCAATTTGGTCGGGCGGTAGGTGGCAATGGTAGTCGATGATGGGCATGTCTCGCGCGTAGTCGTGATAGAGGTGCCGGGCGGTTTCGCTACGCAACAGAAAATCCTCGTTAATGAAGGTCTTTTGGGCTTTGTGCTGAATTACAGTCATTTGGCTTTATAAGGCTAATAGCTAATAGCCATCAGCCATTAGCTTTTTGAACATATTCCTATTTTTTATGAAAAACTCCGTTCGATACCCAGTTCCAGGCCGCGCAACTCGGCCAGGCCGCGCAGGCGACCGATGGCCGTATAGCCCGGATTGGTTCGCTTAGTGGCGTTCAGGTCGTCGAGCATCCGATGGCCATGATCGGGACGGAACGGTAGACGGAGGTCAGCCCGTCCCGTGTTTTTCCGTTTCTTTTGCTCTTGCAGCAGGGCTTTCATCACGCTGTACATATCCACGTCGCCATTGAGGTGGTCGGCTTCGTAAAAACTGCCATCGGCCTCCCGGTGCGTGGCGCGCAGGTGGACAAAATGAATGCGATCACCCAGCCGCTCTACCATGCCTACCAGATCGTTGTCAGCACGGACCCCGTATGAACCAGTACAGAAACACAAACCGTTGGCCAGTACATCGCAACTGTCCAACAGCGCCCGGGCATCTTTTTCGGTGCTTACCACCCGGGGCAGACCCAGGATTGGATAAGGAGGGTCGTCGGGGTGAATCGAAAGCCGGACGCCCGCGTCCTGAGCTACGGGGGCAATTTCATTAATGAATTGGTAGAGGTTGGCGCGTAGTTCCGCATCGCCCACCGAGGAATAGGTAGCCAGTACCTCCCGAAATTCTTCAATGGTAAAACTTTCTTCGGACCCCGGCAATCCTGCAATGACATTGCGCGTCAAGCGGTTCACACTTTCCTCATCGGCCCCATCGAGCCAGGCCCGGGCCGCCGATTGCTGCTGTTCCGTATACAGATGTTGGGCTTCCTTCCTTTGGACAATATACAGGTCGAAGGCAGCAAACTGCGTGGCGTCGAAGCGCAAGCCCGTGGAGCCGTCACGCATGGGGGCGTCGAGGTCGGTACGGGTCCAGTCCAGTATGGGCATAAAATTGTAGCATACGGTATCGATGCCACTATCGCCCAGATTCTGGATGGATTCCTGGTAGTTTTTAATGTATTGCCGAAAATCGCCGGTTCGGGTTTTGATCGCTTCGTGGACGGGGATACTCTCCACCACCGACCAGGTAAGGCCCGCCGCCTCCACGGTGGCCTTCCTTTTTCCGATTTCTTCTTTCGTCCAGGCTACTCCGTTCGGGATGTGGTGCAGGGCCGTAACGATGCCCGTAGCGCCGGCCTGCCGGATGTCGGCCAATGAAACCGGATCATTGGGTCCGAACCAGCGCCATGTTTGTTCAAGTGCCATGTAAAGTGTAGTCAATAAATCGAAATAACCTGTATACTGGATAAGACGAAACAGGTTTCCTTCTACCGTACCTAGGCTACCAAACGATTTTCCGGCACGCGCTCACGAAGTACCTTAAGGGCACGGCCCATCTGCGTTTCGACGGTTTTGATGGATATTTTCAGGGCTTCGGCAATTTCACGATACCGCAAGCCTTCTTCCCGGCTCATCCGGAAAATCAGTTGGCACTGCCGGGGCAGGTCATTGATGTGGCCCTCTACGCGATCATAAAATTCGTTGAAAGCCACTTCCTCTGCGGGTGTGTAGTGATCGGCATAAGCCAAATTCCACTGAATACTTTCAAGGGGTTCCCGCTCGTGTACGCGGTGAAGTTTCAATTTGAGGTAGTCGAGCGATTGATTACGTACCGCCCGGAAAATGTAGGCTTCAAATGAAGTGTGGACTTCAATTTGCTCCCGGTTTTTCCAGAGCTTCACAAAGACATCGGCCACTACTTCTTCGGCTACTTCGCGGGCCACGACTACCCGCATCGAGTACGTACACAGAGAGCGGTAGTAGCGGGTGAACAGTTCACGATAGGCGATGTAATCGCCTTCCTGCACGACCTTTTTGAAGAGTACCTCCATTTTACTTGGGCACATACGGGCCTTGCCAAGCGGCTTGGTAATAACTAGGTTTTCCATTACTTGTGTGAGGTTAGGAATTGAATAATTCAGTGATAAAAAAGGCAATATTCAATAGTACGATTGTGTGATTCCTAACGAAGATTACGCATTCGTTCGATGTATAGCAAAAAATTATCTTGAAAAAAATCAATATTTCTACGCAACCGTTCCCGGTACCGTTCCCGAAACACGAAAATTTTCCGGGAATTAAAGGTGATTTTTGTAGTTTGCGGTAGATTGCGTGCCCAGAGCGCAATTTTAGAAGTCCAAATAGTTTGCACTTTTCCGATATAAAATCCAAATAGAGTATGGCCCGAAGAACCGTAACCATTAAAGAAATAGCGCGGGAGCTGAGAATTTCGAAATCTACGGTGTCGCGCGCGCTCCGCAACAGTCCCGAAATCAGCGAAGAGACTAAAAAACGGGTAATCGAACTGGCAGATAAACTCAACTATACTCCCAATCCGATTGCGCTGAGCCTTTTGAAAAACCGTACTCATACTATTGGCATTATCGTACCCGATATTGACAATCCGTTTTTTTCCATGGCTATCAGCGGAGTCGATGACGTAGCCTATAGCCGAGGGTACCATGTGATGATCTACCAAAGCCACGAGTCGTATGAACGGGAGCAGATCGATGTGCGCCATATTGCCGACCGCCGGGCCGATGGCCTGATCGTTTCGGTGGCGAGCCAGTCGCTAGATCATGGCCATTTTGAGGAATTACAGGAGGGGGGCATTCCGCTGGTATTTTTCGATCGGGCCAGCGACAAGGTGCAGACCCATAAGGTACTCGTGGATGATTATGAAGGTGCGTTCCGGGCCACCGAGCACCTCGTCGAGCAGGGCTGCCAACGAATCGCCCACATTTCAGGGCCACTGAGCCTGACCATAAGCCGTAATCGGTATGAGGGCTACCGGGATGCCCTGTCGAAGTATAACCTGCCCTTTCGGGAGGAATGGGTCGTATCGGCCGAATACTGTCAGAGCGAAGGTACCGACCGTGCCTACCAGCTGATGGCTCTCCGCGAACGGCCCGACGCCATTTTTGCGGCCAGCGACCGCATTGCCATTGGCGTACACTGGGCTTTGCGGCAATTAGGCTATCGCATGCCTGACGATATAGCCTTACTGGGCTTTTCTGATCTGGGGATTTCTGCCCTTTTGGACCCCCCCTGAGTTCGATCGCCCAGCCTGCCTTCGAAATGGGGCGGCAGGCGGCCAAATTGCTGCTGGAACTCATCGAAAACAAAAATACCCCGGCTTCGTACGAAACCAGGGTATTGAAAACGACGTTGATGCCACGGGAAAGCAGCCTGAAGAAGGCTATCCCATCCGTTCCAGCTTTCGCTGAAACTCCCGCAGGATCTTATCCTTCATAGCGATTTTCCTTTTTTGGATATTCAGGCGGCCCAGCATCCGCTTATCCTCCTCTTCATTGCCGGTCAGGCTGCGTTCCACGTCGCGGGTAGCGATTTCCAGGTCATTCCGCTCCCGGGTTACCAGCCATTCCATCTCCCTGACCTGTGTGCGGAGTTGCTCTTCTTCACTTTTCATTTCGAAGGCCGGGTACTTCCGGCTAATCACACGGGCCAGGTAGCTGAGTTCAAATATCTTATCACAGGTGTTCCGAAACTTCTCAGCCAGTTCCTTGTCGGCCTGCTTGTACGGAATTCTGATCTCTTTCCATTTGCTCAACAGTACCTTGGCTTTTTCGGAAGCCAAAACGATATTGTCGTTTTTGAGCGCATCTTCGGCTTCGGCCAGCAGCTTCTGCTGTTCCAGAATCCGGGGGTCTACCCGTACCTTGGGTTCAATGCCTTTGGCTAAGTTGTACTTGTCGTAGAAAAGCTTCAGAAAATGGCGGTACGCCTTGTTGATCTTGAAAAATTTCTTGGGAGGTACCTCGCCGATGGCGTTCCAGGCGTTGCGGATGTCACGCGTTTTCTTGTAGGATTCGTCGAGGTCGTTGCTCCAGGATAGCTGCTTGACCTGTTTGATGAGTTTTTCGTACTCATCCACCCTTCCCTGGACGATCTTATTTTGCTCGGCGAAGTATTCACGGCGCCGGTGAAAGAAATCATCAAGAATTTCCTGAAACTGTGTGTCCACTTTTTCCTGAAATTCATTGTCGACCGGCCCGGTGCGTATCCATTTCGACTTGACTTCCTGGACCGCATCGGTGGCCGCCTGCCAGTCTTCGATGGCGGCCGCCTGGCGTGCGTCCTCAATGAGGGCTTGCTTGATTTCAAGGTTTTTGGCCTGGTTCACCAGAATCAAACCCGACAGGTAATCCTCGGCGGTATCGAGGCGCTGGAGCAAGGGGACAAAGTCGCCGATGGCATCAAAACCAATTAGCTTTCGGCGTAGCTGAATCAATTTAGTCAGGTAAGAACCTTTGTTCTGGGCTTCTTCGATCTCTTTTTCCAGGAGGGCTACCTTTCCTTCGGCAATTGTGAACCGGTTCTTGAAATAGTCGATCGCTTCCTGTTCTGTTCTTTTTACCTCGCCGATCTGCCGGTCGGGATTTCCGAGGTACCCTTTCAAAAATACTTTGCCATCCTTAACGTAGCCGTATTCTTTCGTTTCTTGGGCATTTTCCATTATTTCACTTTTTATCTGCTGGTATAGGGTTATTTAACGATATTTGTCAGGTACAAATTAACTAAAAAATGAGTAACGAAACCATTATTTTCTCAATGGCGGGGGTTAGTAAGGTTATTCCGCCCAATCGTCACATCATCAAAAATATTTATTTGTCCTTTTTCTATGGGGCAAAAATAGGCGTGCTTGGTCTTAATGGCTCTGGTAAATCCACCCTGCTGCGCATCATTGCGGGGGTAGATAAAGACTTCCAGGGTGAGGTGGTGTTCTCACCCGGCTATTCCGTGGGAATGCTGGAACAGGAGCCCATCCTCGACCCGACAAAAACCGTGCGTGAGGTCGTAGAGGAAGGAGTACAGGAAGTAGTTGATCTACTCAAAGAATTTGATGAAATCAACGAGGCCTTCGGCGAACCCGATGCTGATTTTGACAAACTACTTGAACGTCAGGGTGAAGTACAGGAAAAACTCGATCACCTCGATGCCTGGAATCTGGATAATCGTCTGGAGGTAGCCATGGACGCCTTGCGCTGCCCGCCCTCGGAGACCTCGGTGGCCACGCTGTCGGGCGGCGAAAAGCGCCGTGTGGCCCTGTGCCGCCTGCTGCTGCGCCAGCCTGACGTTTTGCTGCTCGATGAGCCCACCAACCACCTTGATGCCGAAAGTGTGCTGTGGCTGGAAGAACACCTGCGGCAATACAAAGGTACCGTCATCGCTGTGACCCACGACCGGTACTTCCTCGACAACGTGGCGGGCTGGATTCTGGAACTGGACCGGGGCGAAGGTATTCCCTGGAAAGGAAACTACACCTCGTGGCTGGAACAGAAACAGGATCGCCTGCAGAAAGAAGAAAAACAGGAATCGAAGCGGCAAAAGACCCTGCAACGGGAGCTGGAATGGGTACGTATGGTGCCCAAAGCCCGGCAGGCCAAGTCGAAAGCCCGCCTTGGCGCTTACGAGAAAATGCTGGGCGAGGATGCCAAAGAGAAAGAAAACAAACTGGAACTATTCATTCCGCCCGGACCGCGCTTGGGTGGCAAGGTCATCGAAGCCAACAACATCATGATGGCCTACGGCGACAAGCTGCTGTACGATAACCTCAATTTCGCCCTGCCTCCGGCGGGCATAGTAGGTATCATTGGGCCCAATGGCGCGGGTAAAACCACGTTGTTCAAACTCATTACCGGACAGGAAAAACCCTTAGGTGGAAACTTTGAAGTGGGCGAAACCGTACAATGGGCCTACGTAGATCAGGAGCACGATAATCTGGATCCTAACAAAACCGTTTTTCAGACGATCTCGGAAGGCAACGAATGGGTGATGCTGGGCGGCAAGCAAGTCAATGCCCGTGCCTACGTGAGCAAGTTTAATTTTGCGGGATCAGACCAGGAGAAGAAGGTAGGTACCCTGTCGGGTGGTGAGCGCAACCGGGTTCATCTGGCGATGACCCTTAAAGAAGGGGGCAACTTGCTTTTGCTTGACGAACCTACCAATGATCTGGACGTAAACACCCTGCGCGCGCTGGAAGAAGGCCTCGAAAACTTCGCGGGTTGCGCCGTGGTCATCAGCCACGACCGTTGGTTCCTCGACCGCATCGCTACGCATATTCTGGCTTTCGAAGGCGATTCGCAAGTCTATTGGTTCGAGGGAAATTTCTCAGAATACGAAGAAAACCGTAAGAAGCGCCTGGGCGCCGACGCCACGCCCAAGCGAATCAAGTACCGCAAACTGGCTTAACAGCACGCGCACAGGTCAGGTACAAGCAAAAAGAAAAGCCCACTCAGTAGGTGTCTACTGCATGGGCTTTTCTTATTCAAGGGGTACCTTAGGTGGTTTAGTTCTGCTGCGCAGACTGGAAGAATTCGTCCATCAACAGATAGCGATCCCGGGTTTTCTCGGTTTCGGCCTCGGTATGGGTGTTGATGCGCATGACGGGTGCGGCTTGTCCGGCTTTGACCGCGGGCCACTGAGGTACCCCCAGGCCATTGGGATTACCGGTTTTAATAAAATTGGCAAAGAACAGCTGCATGATTTCCGAAACCTTGTAGTCTTCGGGCTGCCAGTCGTACACGCGGTTGGTGGGTAGGTTCCCCAGGGCATACTCGATTTCGGCCGAATGCACGGCACCCTTCGGAGCGGGTGGCCTTTTGGCGTTCGCATCGTCGTTGCGGGTGATGCCGCCCGCCAGGTTGGCAGTCGCCGCCCCCATTTCCGCCCGCATTTCGGGCCGCGGGCGCTCGTAAAAATAGCGGTACACGGGTTTACCACCCGTTTTGGCGTGCAGATCCGACCATTTCCAGGTACTGAACCCGATGAACCGATCACCGGCCAGGGCGGTGGCTACCTGCTCTACCTCCTCATCATTCGTGGGGTTATACACCTTCAGCAGTTTGTCGGCCTGATCGCCATACATCTTTTTGACGGCATTGGTGTAATTCTCCCGGGTAGGTGCTTCCTTGCCCAGAATGCCCTGGTAGCCCCCTTCCTGCGAGTTCCAGCCCACCAGTAGCGGCACGTGGGCCTGCTGTCCGGCTTCAAACACAGCGGTAGGCGATTTAGGAAAAAAATAGCCATCCACCACGGCCGAAAACCGGGGTACCCCCGGCTTGGTGGTCGTTTCCAGCAATGCCTGCGCGGGCATGGCCCGCAGGGCCGCCAGGGAGGGCGCGTTGACGGCTTTGCCAAACTCTATCCCCATCTTTTCGGCTTCCTGCAAGCTGGTAACGGGCCGGAAACCCAATAAGGAGCCGCTCTCCCCGATGGCCCCGGCCATGAGGTCTTTGGCCAGCGGGGAAGCCATCTGGGCACTGACCGAAAAGGACCCTGCCGATTCGCCGGCGATGGTGACGCGCTTGGGATCACCACCAAAAGCGGCAATATTTTTCTGCACCCATTGCAGGGCGGCGTACTGATCCAGAAAGCCGTAGTTGCCCGAGGCTTTGTGAGGCGATTCCTTAGTCAGTTCGGGATGGGAGAAAAATCCAAAAATCGTGAGGCGGTAATTGACCATGACCGTCACGATGCCATGACGGGCCAGACTTTCACCGTCGTAGCGGGGCTCCGAGCCGTCGCCGGCCATCAAGCCGCCGCCGTAGAAGTACACCAGCACCGGCAAGCCATCGGAAGCCGCCTTGGCGGGCGTCCAGACATTGAGGTAAAGGCAATCCTCGCTCACGCCATCCGAACGAAAATTCATGTCTCCAAACAACGGCAACTGCATGGCGCGGGGGCCAAATTTATCGGCTTTGCGTACACCCGTCCAGTTTTTAACGGGCTGAGGTTCCCGCCAGCGCAGATCGCCCACGGGCGGCGCGGCAAAAGGTACCCCCTTGAAGGCGCGGACGCCTGACTCATCGATGCCTTCCAGTACCCCATTGGCCGTTTTGACCTGCAAAGGAGGAGCACTCATACCCGACTGGGCGTGAAGTGCCTGTACTGACCAATAGGAGATTAGAACCAGGATAAGTAGTTTTTTCATAGGTAAATAAGATAGGTTGAATGATAAAGCCCCGTTCGCTACATAGGTAGGTGCCTATCTAAAAGCGATAGACAGGTAAGAATATAACCATTGGACTGGTAAAATAAGTAGGGAGTTATTTTGCTTAAAACTCAAAAAAGGGCGGTTCAATATCGTTCAACCGCAAATACACCAGCGTTTCGGCGCGATGGTGCGCCACGTGCATAAAGGCCCGCAGCAGCAAATCCCAGCCCGAATGTTTTTGCCAATAGGCGTTGTCGCCGTAGCCCGTACCCTCAAGTTGCTGGTTGGTAAGTTCGCGGATCAGGGCCGTGCAATGATTGTGGCATGCCGTGTAATAATCACGGATGGCCGCTTTGGTAGTTTCGGCGGGTTCGTTCAGCGGCCCCTGACCGACGATCATCCCGATGAAAAAGGTATTCCAGTAGGCTGCGTGGGTGTACTGCTTGCCAAACGACATCTGCTTCGGCGTGGGGCGGTAGTCAAACAGGGCTTCGGGCATTTTATCGAGCACCTTCAGGCTATACGGCAAAGCATTCTGCCAGCGGTGCACGTAGTCATCTAAAAAAGAAACATCCGCCGGGGGAAAGCCCGGCTTTTCGCCCGTGGTTAAAATCAGGCTTCCCGCAATTTTTAATAAAGCTTCTTTTCTTTCCATAAGCTTGGTGATTGGGTGTGCAGGTACCTTTCGTAGCGTATTTGTCTTACCGGCATGTAGGTACTTCCGAAAAATAAAGTCGTATTTTAGCCCAAAGACTTAAACCCAAAGACATGAAACCGCTATCTCTACCGCTTGTCGCCCAGACCCGCCGTACCTTCCTGACCCGAACCACCCAATCGGCTGGACTGCTGGCCCTAGCGAGCCTGTCGCCCTTCACATCGCTGGCGACTGGCCTTACCAAAGCCATCACTGTACAGCAAATCATCGATTTGATTCTTAAAGAAGGGCAGCTTTCTCCTATGAAAAACACGGTGGATACTATCAAGGCCGGAAGCGCCGATCAGGTCGTGACGGGCATCGTGACCACCATGTTCCCGACGATTGAGGTCATTGAGGAAGCCACCCGCCTGAAAGCCAATTTCATCATGGCCCACGAACCTACCTTTTATAACCATACGGACAATCCGGATTGGGTAGAGAACAATTCGGTAGTGAAACAAAAGCAGGAATTATTGGCCAAGCGTGGCATAACCGTCTGGCGGTTTCACGACTACATTCATCAGCTGAAGCCCGACGCCATCAGTTACGGGGTAGCCAAGAAAGCGGGCTGGCTGTCCTACTACAAAACCGGAAACTTGATGCTCAGTATTCCTGCTTTATCCCTGGGGAAGCTAGTGCAGCATCTTAAAACCTCGCTGGGTATCGATCACCTGCGAGTCATCGGTGATCCGGCGCAGACCTGTGAGCGGGTCGCGCTGCTGCCCGGTGCCTGGGGCGGCCCCCGGCAGGTAGGTACGGCTGAGCGCGAAAAGCCTGATGTACTGATTGTAGGAGAGGTATCCGAATGGGAAACGGCCGAGTACGTCCGCGATGCCCGGCTGCTGGGCCGTCCTATCTCGCTCATTGTGCTCGGTCATTCGGTGAGTGAGGAGCCGGGCATGGAGTACTTCGTGGACTGGCTGCAACCCAGATTGCCGGAAATAAAAATCACCCACGTGGCCTCAAACAATCCATTCCGCTGGATGTAGTGTAAAAGTCGATATAGGTTCCATGCAAACCGACTTATCCCATGAAAGCAGTCAATCCGCTGGTTGTTTTTTTCCTTTTAATTGCCCTGGGGGCCTGTAAATCTGAGAATAACACCCAAGATACCATGTCAGCAAGCGATCGAAAATGGTGGAAAGAAGCCGTCATCTATCAAATTTATCCCCGCAGTTTTCAGGATAGCGACGGGGACGGGGTAGGTGACCTGAAAGGGATCATTTCCCGGCTGGATTACATCAAAAGTCTGGGTATCGATGCCGTGTGGCTCAATCCGATTTATGCCTCTCCCAACGACGACAACGGCTACGATATCAGCGATTACCGCAGCATCATGGCCGAGTTCGGTACCATGCAGGATTTCGACGCCCTGCTGAAAGGTATGCACGACCGGGGTATCAAGCTGGTGATGGACGTGGTAGTGAACCATAGCAGCGACGAGCACGAGTGGTTTAAACAAAGCCGTAGCTCGCGCACGAATCCCTACCGTGACTACTACCACTGGTGGCCCGCCGAGCAAGGTACCCCTCCCTACCGGTACAGCCTGTTCGATGTCAATCACGACGCCTGGAAGTATGACTCGCTGACTGATGCGTACTACCTGCACTACTTCTCGCGGAAGCAGCCCGACCTGAACTGGGAGAATCCCAAACTCCGGCAGGAGGTGTACGACATCATGAAGTTCTGGGCCGACAAGGGGGTGGATGGATTCCGCCTCGATGCCTTTCAGTTTGCTGCCAAGGATACCACCTTCCCGGTTTTTCCCAAGGGCTATGAAAAGAACTTCACCCAATACTATGCCATGCAGGGCAACCTGCACGAGTACCTGAAAGAGATGAACCGGGAGGTATTCAGTAAGTACGATGTCATGAGCGTGGCCGAAGGTGCGGGCAATACGTTTGAAGATGCCCACAACCTGGTGGACGCCGACCGCAATGAGCTGAACATGGCTTACGCCTTCGAGGGCGTGGACCTGGCCAAGCCCGAAGGGTACAGTGTGCTGAAATTCAAGGAGGTGTTCAGTCGCTGGGATAGTTCATTCGCCGAAAAGGGCTGGCTGGCTATTTTTCTGGCCAATCACGATCAGGCCCGGATGGTGAGCCGGTTTGGCAACGACAGTCCGGCGTTCCGCGCCCCGTCGTCTAAGATGCTCTCCACCTTTATCATGACCATGCGGGGTACCCCCTATTACTATTACGGCGATGAACTAGGCATGACCAATGGGGGCTTTGAGCGAATCGAGGATTTCAGGGACATTCAAACGCTGAATGAGTTCGAATACCAAAAAAATCGTGGAGCAGATATGGCTGAGGTGCTG
Source organism: Salmonirosea aquatica (assembly GCF_009296315.1). NCBI lineage: Bacteria > Pseudomonadati > Bacteroidota > Cytophagia > Cytophagales > Spirosomataceae > Salmonirosea > Salmonirosea aquatica. The sequence goes on along the minus strand of NZ_WHLY01000002.1, from coordinate 2,480,426 downwards.
GAACGTAAACAGTTCGAGTCGCGCGATAACGGCCGGACGCCCTTTCAGTGGGATGCCACCAAAAACGCGGGTTTTACGAAAGGTACCCCCTGGATCAAAGTAGGGCCCAACTACCAAACCGTGAATGCCGCCGCCGAGGAGAAAGACCCCAACAGCTGCCTCAATTATTTCCGCGCGCTGGTGAAGCTGCGTAAAGATAACCTGGCCCTGGTGTACGGCGATTACACGCTGCTGGATAAGGATAACCCCGACACGTACTCGTACACGAGGGAACTGGACGGCAAAAAATTTCTGATCATGCTCAATTTCAAAGGTACCCCCGCCGGTACCCAAACCGGCCTGGATTTGAGCAAAGCCAAAGTAATATTAGGCAACTATCCGCAACCCTCCACGGATGGGCGATTGAAACCCTACGAAGCGGTGGTTTATGAAATACCCTGAATTTTAACCCTCAACCATTTCTTTCCAAACAGCCTTTCATGAAAAAGTACGCCCTCTTGATACTATTCGTATTCCCAATCAGTCGGACGGCCTGGGCCCAATCGCCGGAGGTACTGGCCATCCGAAAATACGGTACCCAGAACGCCGATAAAATGATGCGGGAATTCGCGGCCTTTCTGGCCATTCCCAACATCGCCCGCGATACGGTCAACATCAAAAAGAACGCGGCTTTTATCATGTCCATGATGACGGAGCGAGGCATCAAAAACGTACAACTACTGGCACCCTCCACCGCGGGTGCACCGCCGGCCGTCTATGGGGAAGTGAAGGTACCCGGCGCTACCCAAACGTTGATTTTTTACGCCCATTACGACGGACAACCCGTCAACCCCGCCCAGTGGGCGCCGGGTCTGGAACCCTTCAAACCGCAGCTGTACACGGGTACCATCGACAAAAGTGGAAAGAATATTCCCTTCCCGACCGACGGCCAATACAACCCCGACTGGCGTATCTACGCCCGCTCCGCTTCGGACGACAAAGCGGGGGTATTTACCATCCTGAGTGCTTACGAAGCGCTTACTAAAAATGGGCTGGTACCTACCTCCAATCTGAAATTTTTCTTCGAGGGAGAAGAGGAGGCTGGCTCGCCCCATCTGAATCAAATCCTGGAAAAACACAGCGCGTTACTGCAATCGGACCTGTGGATCATCTGCGATGGCCCCGTGCACCAGACGGGCAGGAAGCAGATCGTATTCGGGGTGCGGGGCGACGCCCACATGGATCTGACGGTTTATGGCCCCAAACGGCCTTTGCACAGCGGCCACTACGGCAACTGGGCACCCAATCCCGCCCTGCTCTTGGCCAAACTACTGGCTTCGATGAAAGACGACGAAGGCCGGGTGACTATTAAAGGCTTTTACGACGATGTAACACCGCTCACCGCTTCCGAAAAAAAAGCCATGCAGGAGGTACCTTCGGTAGAAGCGCAAATGAAGCGGGAGCTAGGACTGAGTACGGTGGAAACGACCGGCGCGGTGCTGAATGAGGCCATCAGTGTGCCATCACTCAACATCAACGGCATGCAGAGCGGTAACGTGGGTAAAATGGCCTCCAACCAGATACCCACCTTCGCCACGGCCGTACTGGACCTACGGCTGGTGCTAGGCAATGATTGGCAGCGACAACAGCAGAAAGTAGTGGATCATATCAAAGCCCAGGGGTACCATGTCATCGACCACGAACCGACGGACGACGAAAGGGCGCAATATGGCAAGCTGATCAAAGTGATTCCGGGAGAGGACGGCTACAACGCCCAGCGTACCCCGATGGATTTACCGATTGCCCAGCGCGTTATCAAAGCCGTACAGACCACGACGACCGATCCACTGGTACTGCAACCTACCTCAGGCGGAAGCCTGCCTTTGTATTTGTTCAAAAAGTACCTGAATGCGAACACTATGACGGTTCCCATCGCCAACCACGACAACAACCAGCACGCCGAAAACGAGAACATCCGGCTGGGGAATCTGTTCGACGGGTTGGAAACCATGACGGCCGTGATGCGGATGAAATAGGGTACCTAGGCTTTCAGAATCGCTTTCACCTCGTCGAGGCTGCTTTCGTAGGAAGCCCCAATAGGGATTTCCCGGTTATTGATCCAGACGCCATGTCGGCTGATTTTCTGAATATGGGAAAGCGCTACGACGAAGGAGCGATGGATGCGGATGAAATGCTGACTTGGCAAGGTGAGCAGGGCATCGGCAATGCTTTGCCGGCAAAGCAGTTGACGGTTCCGCAGGACGTAATTCACGTAATTTCCCTCGGCTTCCAGGTAGGTTAGATCGTCTAAGGGTACCTTTTCCTGCTCGTAGCCGGTTTTTACAAAAATGAATTGTTCGTTGAGTAAGGTACCCTCTGGCGAAAAACTCTGACGCATCTGTTTTATTTCCAGTGCTTTATTGCAAGCCTGAGTAAACCGAACCAGCGAGTAGGGTTTGAGCAGATAGTCCACGGCATTTAGCTCAAAACCTTTCACGGCGTACTCGGAATAGGCCGTCGAGAAGATAATCATAGGTACCCTCTGTAAACAATAAAGAAACTCGATCCCCGAAATGTCGGGCATTTTTATATCCAGAAAGAGCAGGTCGATTTTCTGCTGTTGTAGGTGGGGAATTGCCTCGAACGCATTGGTGAAGGTACCTTCCAGGCGCAGGAAGGGTACCTTGGCGGCGTGCATCTGAATGACTTCCAGGGCTAGGGGTTCGTCGTCGATAGCTAGGGCGGTGAGTAGCATGCTGATTATGAGATCTCCAGAACCAATGATACGAAATAATCGCGTTCCGTGGCCTGAATGTCGAGCGAATAGCGGTTAGGGTACAGCAAATCGAGGCGTTTGCGCACATTTTCCAGGCCAATTCCCGAATGATTTTCCTCTGGATCATTCCCTGTTTTGGGATGAATGCTGTTGTGTACCTTGAAATACAACTTCGTGGCATCCAGCGTGAGCGTGATGTAAATCCAGGAAGGCTGGCGCAGGCTAATGCCGTGCTTGAAGGCATTCTCCACAAAAGGATTCAGCAGCATGGGAGCCAGGTACCTATCCTGTTCGAGCTCCTGAATGTTGACTCGAATCTCGATCTCGTGGCCCTCGTCCAGCCGCATGCGCTGCAAGTTCAGGAAGTTGTGCAGGTACTCGATTTCCTTCCGCAGCGGAATGCGCTCCTGATTATTTTCGTCCAGCATGAAGCGCATCATATCGCCCAGTTTCTGGATACAATCGGCGGTTTTCTCGCTACCCTCTTTCAAAGCCACCGAATAGAGTGTGTTGAGCGCATTGAACAAAAAATGGGGATTGACCTGCGAGCGCAGCGTGTCGAGTTCCGTGGATTTACGAAGTACCTGGGTTTGTAATTGTTGGTTTTTCTCAAAAAAATACCGCCGCATGTAAGCCGTTACCAGGCCGACGGCGCTGGGTAGTAGGTACAAGTAAAGGTAGGGGTAAGGAAGGCTCGATGCCGCCACCAATTTCCATAAAAGAAAAAGAACAAAACTTGCCAGATCATAGAGTAGTATTCCTGAGAGATAGTACCAGCCTGACCGGGAATTGGACAAATAGTTAGCGAAGAAAGGGAGTAGTTTTTTATAGAATAGGTAATGAAACCCTACCGTGAGCGCCACGATAACTAACCCCACCAGTACCCCTCCGCGACCCATGGCAAAATTGGCGATACTACCCACAAAAATCCATAAAATCAGGCACGAACTTGCCAGAGTCAACAGCAGATAGTTTAGGATTCGATGCCGTGATAATCCCTGCTGCTCGTGTAGCTCGATGGTACGGTAGTAAAACTGAGCAAAAGCCTCGTAAATCAGCAAACACACCAGCGCCGCCAAAAGGCTGGTGGGAATGTTTACAAGGTCGGAGTCGTGTACCTGAAAGCCAGCGATTTGTCCATCACCAGCACGTCGGAACTGAATTCCGCGCTGGAAAAAGCTATACAAAAGAATGCTACTGAGCGTCAGACCCACCGTGAGTACAATCAGCCAGTTGGTAGTGGTTCCGTACCTCTTTTCCATGATTCGGGGAAAGGCGTGATAATGAAAAACGTACCACGCCGCCATGAAAAGTACCCCTCCGGCCACGGTAGGAAAAATGACGTTTTGGTTATAATCAAAAGCGGCCAGGTCGCGGAGAATGGTCGCGTTGCTCACCCCGGCGCTCTGTGCATTTCCGATGTCTAGGTAGAAGTACCTTGCCAGCTCCAGCAAGCGGCGGATGATGTAAGCCGTGGCAGCGGCAAGAATGATGAAGAGTTCGTAACGACGGGTAGTAGCGATGGAGGGCATAAGCGGGTTTGATTTATTTGAATCAAAACTACGCTTTGCTAACTAGTGCCGGGGGAAAATGACGTGAATGGGTGGATTTTTGGGATGAAAACAAAACATCCCGAAAGTTTAGCCGTCTGGCGTTCAAGACTTTCGGGATGTTGCCGGAAGATGGGCGGCTCGCCCGTTCCAAATTATTCCAGCTTAAGATTGCCCATATTAGTAAACGTCAGGCCGCCGTCGTTAAAAAAGATGGTTTTGGCCTCCGCGTTCGTCCGTACCGTGATAAGGTGGCCACTAGGTATAATCACTACTTCGCCCTTGGCAGGAATCTTCCCATTTTTCCAAGTACTAGCATCGTCCCAGTTGCCGCTTCTAACGCTTTCCCGGAAAATATCGCTGGACGTGACGGAGATGGTTTGACCCGAAGCGGTCTTGCCAACAATCATTACGTTGCGTGAATCGGGAAAGTTGTAGCCACTCGGAAAGCTGAATGAAACAATATTGCCCGTTTGCCGGCCGACATAAATAGAGTCTTTGGAATAGGACACATAGGTCGTTATTTCGGTTAGCTCTGACCCTTCTGCGGTGATGTTATAGCTCTCGGGCGTCAGCACAATTAACCCTTTTGCGGGAGAAGTCAAGTTCAGGGATGGGTTGCTGGTTGATAGCGGAGTACTGGTTGCTGTTACTGGAGGGGAGACAAAAGTCAGCGTTGGCGGATTGAATCCATTTTTACAAAATAAACTGCTCTTGGGGCTAAGATAAATGAGCGTTTCGACCGTATTTATTACATCCATATTATCGGTAGAACCTATATGGTGTTGATTGCCGATCGTGGTCACGCAACCCGACATACCTCCCTTTTGGCTGGCAAATTCAACAACACCATCATGATCTGTTCCTAAGATGTTTTCAAAGAATTTTCCAAGACTAATTGCAATTGCGCTTGCTTTTTCAACTAACAAAAGAGTATCACCATCATATAGCTCTTCACTATCTGAGTAAAATTTTTTATAATAATCGTAAGGAATCCAAGTGGTGATTACGTGTGAGGGTACCTTATTACGATTAAGATTGCCTTCGCCATTGAGGTAACCTCGGATGTCGCTACCATTCACACTAAGGTCTCCAATAGCATCGCAAGTGCCAAGTATTGATAAGTTCGTGTTAGATATTTTAAGAAGACTACACCAATCAAAGGGCGAGTTAGGGTTGGTTGACAAGTCACCTAGTTGAGAACCAGAATGGGGCGTGTTTATCGTGATGAGTTTTTGGATATCATCACGATACTCAGCATCTGAAGCATCTTGTAAGTAGAGCCGTGCCAGTATGCCTCCCATGCTGTGTCCTACTACGATTGCTTTGCCCGTCGCAATTCCGATATTGCGCAAACCCGTCAAAAGTTCCAAAATCGCATCAGGTACCACATTACGGTTCACATAAAAACGGGAGCGATTGGTAGAGCTGTAGTCTGCTCGATGCAGAAAATCAAGGTAATAAGGATCATCTAGGTGCCTAAAGTATAGGCTATATAACATTTCCTTAAACGAATCGCCATTAGAATCTAATCCATGCACCATCACTAGAGGTGCTTGGTGCACCTCCAACGCCGATGAATCCAGGACGGTAGTGGGTGAGTTAAGATCATAAAGCTCAATTGTTAGGGTAGAAAAAGAGGCATCGGGATATTCAGAGATATATTCAGGGTGAGTATAGCGTACTACCAGGCTATCGGTTGTTTGAGAAATCACCGTAAACTCACCATACAAATCTTTATTCTGTAAATAATTTTCCATGATCCGAACGCCAAGCCCGGTGAAATTCCTGCCCGTAAACTTGAATATCGAAGCCTGGGAGCCGTCGGCGGCGATTTTGTAGGGAGGTGATGCGCTTAAAAGTTTACGCTGGCTGAATGATGGAAATTGAGGGAGTTGGTGGTAGTGTTCTGTCGTTAAGGCTGGCTTATCTGGTGCGAGTTTAACAACTCGGAAATCAAAGCCACGAGACTGTTTAGCAAGCGAATCGTAACCGATGTAAATTCCTCCCGCCATGATATACCCATTGTCTGAAGTCTGTTGGATAGAATAAGCGTTATCATCCTTCGGCCCACCCAGTGATTTCTGCCATTGAATCTGCCCCTGCGGATCGAGTTTTACAATCCACTGGTCAAAAAATGGGCCAGGTGGGTATCCAGTAGGTTCGTGATGTCCGAAAATATCACCATCGTTTGAGTAAGAGTCTCCTGCTACAATATATCCTCCGTCCGAGGTTTGTTGGACGGAGGTTGCAACATCGTAATTAGACCCACCCAGCGATTTCTGCCATAGAATTTGCCCTTGCGAACTAAGTTTTACTATCCAAAAGTCAGAGGACCATGCTGGAAAACCAAAAAAATCAACACCAATGTGATTTCCGGAGACATCACCGTCGTTGGAGTTAGAACTTCCCGCTACGATGTACCCCCCGTCTGATGTCTGCTGGATCGACTTAGCTTTATCATCATTTGACCCGCCCAACGATTTCTGCCATAGAATTTGCCCCTGTTGATCAAGTTTCACAACCCAATAGTTGGAGTCGCTCCGATTGTTAATAAGGGAGTCAGATTCTCCTGCTACAATATATCCTCCGTCCGAGGTCTGTTGGATGGAATAAGCTTTATCATTAAAACTAAATCGTGACAGCGATTTTTCCCATTGAATCTGTCCCTGTGGATTAAGTTTTACAATCCAATAGTCGTAAAAGAAACCAACATAACCAGATGGGTGATGATGTCCAGAAACATCACCGTCTTCCGAGTCAGAGTACCCCGCTACGATATAGCCACCGTCTGAGGTTTGCTGGATAGATTCTGCTCTCTCATCACCTCTCCCACCTAACGATTTTTGCCATTGAATCTGTCCCTGTGGACTTAGTTTCACAACCCAAATGTCATCGGACCATGAGGGTCTATCGAAAACTCCGCGCGCGCCATGATTTCCGGTAACATCACCGTCGATAGAATTAGAAAACCCCGCAACAATATATCCTCCATCGGAAGTTTGTTGGATCGAATGAGCTTCATCACCATTCGATCCACCTAATGATTTTTGCCATTGAATTAGTCCTTGTGAGCTTAGTTTCACAATCCAGTAATCAGAGCCACCATGATTCCCGGTAACATCACCACCGTTGTAGTAGGAATATCCTGCTATGATATACCCTCCATCTGATGTTTGCTGAATGGAATTAGCAATATCATCACCCACCCCACCCAGCGATCTCTGCCATTTTATTGCAGGAGCCTGTGAGAAAGCAAAATATGGGACCATTAACAACAGTAACAGTGCGTGCGTAAAGTGCTTCATGTGGGCTGAGGAGTTGGTGAGCAGGAGGGCAAACAAAGATATTTGGCAGATTAGAAAGAACTTTTCGAATATCCAAAAAAGATTATCAAGCGGTACTTCGGTAGCTTTTTTGTGCTGGTTTGCCCCTAGATGTATTTGCAAACTGAGTAAGGGGAATCTGGAAAAATAGCGACGCCTTCCCTGATTTCAGGGAAGGCGTCGCTATTTTTCCAGAAAAACGGGCAAACAAGATGCCCATATCCCGTTCACATTAATTCCTCGGCGGCTTTCCACCCGTCAGCAGTCCCTGCATCCGTTCGAGCGTTTTCTTTTCGCCGCAAAGGGAAAGGAAAGCCTCGCGTTCCAGATCGAGAAGGTACTGCTCCGTGACGGTTTGGGGTTGGCTGAGGTCGCCGCCGCAGATCACATAGGCCAGTTTATTGGCCAGCTTGGCATCGTGATCACTGATGTAGTTGGCCAGGCGCATTTGCGCCACGCCCGCCATAAACAGTGCGATACCGGTTTTGCCCTGTACCTTGATGTCGGCGCGGGGTTTGGGTTGGGTGTAGCCATTGTCGGCCAATTCCATGGCCGCCTGCTTGGCTTCGGCAATCAGGCGGCTACGGTTCAATACGATCTGATCTTTTTCTTGTAAATAGTGCATGCCGAATGCCTCTTGTGCTGAGGTAGATACCTTGGCCTGGGCGATGTTCATGAACGCATTTTGCAAGATATTCAATTCGGGATCACCGGGCTGGTACAGGTCCGAGCAGCGCGCGGCCATTTCTTTGGTACCTCCGCCGGCCGGAATCAGGCCTACGCCTAGTTCCACCAAACCTATGTAGGTTTCGGCGTGGGCAACGACTTTATCAGCATGAAGACTCAGCTCGCAACCGCCGCCCAGCGCGAGGGTGTGCGGGGCTACCACCACCGGAATGGAGGAGTACCTTGCCCGCAGGATCGTCTGCTGGAACTGCGCGATCATCAGGTTAATTTCGTCAAATTCCTGCTCGATGGCGTACATAAACAGCATGGCCAGGTTAGCGCCCGCGGAGAATGCCTCGGTCGATTCATTGGCGATTACCAGTCCCCGAAAATCTTTCTCGGCCAGCGCGATGCCCTTATGCATCCCTTCGATGACTTCTACCCCGAAAGTGTTCATTTTGGAGCGGAATTCGAGGTTCAGAATCCCGTCACCCAGGTCGTAAAGCGCCGCTCCGGCGTTTTTCCAGACAATATTGTTCGTCACATTACTCAGGATGATGAAGTTATCCTGTCCTGGTATTTCTTTATACGATTTGGTCGGAATATCGTAGTACTGCTTGCGGCCGTTTTCGACTTTATAGAAGGACTCATTTCCGACTTCCAGCATTTCATACACCCAGGCGGCCGGTTTTTTGTCAAGTTTCTCCATGATGTCCAGCATCGTGCGCACGCCGATGGCATCCCAGGTTTCAAACAGACCCATCTGCCAGCCGAAGCCCGCCGTGATGGCCTGGTCGATGCGGTAGAGTTCATCCGAAATTTCGGGGATGCGATACGTAGCGTAGCGAAAACTATCCGCAAAAGTTTGTCGGTAAAATTCTCCGGCCTCGTCTTTCCCTTCCAGCAACACCCCAAAGCGCTTTGCCAGATTGTCGATGGCCTTGGTACCTTCCAGCGTGGCGAATTTAACTTTCCCAGAAGGGCGGTATTCCAGCGTTTTGAAATCCAGCGCCAGAATCACGGATTTGCCGCTTTCGTCCTTTATTTTTTTATAAAAACCCTGACCGGATTTATCGCCCAGCCATTTTTTATTGAAAAGCTCCTGCATTACCCCCGGTACCACGAATGCCTCCCGCGACTCGTCGGTTTCGGCACCCGATTCGTAGAGGTTGTTGGCTACGTGGACAGTCGTGTCCAGACCCACTACGTCCGAAAGCCGGAATGTACCCGACTTGGGGCGACCCACCACCGGCCCAGTCAGTTTGTCCACCTGCTCTACGGTCAGGCCCATTTTTTCGGCCACGCGGACGGTCTGAACCATGGCGTGAATACCCAGGCGGTTAGCGATGAAGCCGGGCGTATCCTTGCAGAGTACCGTTGTTTTTCCTAGAAATAAATCGCCGTAATTCATCAGAAAGTCAATGACTTTCGGGTCGGTTTTGGGGCCGGGGATGATTTCAAGCAGGCGCAGGTACCTGGGTGGGTTGAAGAAGTGAGTACCACTGAAATGCTTCTGGAAATCATCACTGCGGCCTTCCGACATTAGATGGATGGGAATCCCCGAGGTGTTGGAACTCACCAGGGTACCCGGCTTGCGGAGCTTGTCCACTTTCCCGAACAGACTTTGCTTGATATCGAGCCGCTCCACGATCACTTCGATGATCCAGTCGTACTCTTTGATTTCGGCCAGGTTGTCGTCAAAATTGCCCAGCTTAATTCGGCTGGAAAATTCGGGACTATACAGCGGCGCGGGAGAGCTTTTCAGGGTGTTTTGAAAAGATTCGGTCACGATGCGGTTGCGCACGGCGGTTTTTTCCAATGTCAGCCCCTTGGCTTGTTCGGCGGGAGTAAGTTCACGGGGAATGATATCGAGCAGCAGTACCTGAACGCCGATGTTGGCGAAGTGGCAGGCTATACGGGAGCCCATGATGCCTGAGCCCAGTACGGCTACTTTGCGGATGGTACGGTTCATTAGGGTTGTTGATTTGGTTATGTATGGATCTGGTTATTTTTTGTTTTTTGTGGGACTGGTTTTGAGAATCACACGCGCAAGCACCTACTTTATCTACGTGTACCCCAAACAAAGAAACAATTCCACAGAAAACACCTTCACGCCTCTTTCGCTTTCTGATTTTCGCTATCCACTAAAAAATTGATCTCCTTGATCACATCCAGGAAGACCGCTAATTTTTCCGGTGCGATTTTCTCACGGATGATCTGGTTGAAGGTAATGACTCCTTCGCGAGCCTGCTCGCGCTTGGCTTTACCCTCTTCCGTAAGGGTGATGCGCACAAATCGTTTATCGCTCCCATCGACTTCCCGACGGATCAGTCCCTTCTCTTCCAGGGTTTTTAGCATGCGCACCAGACTGCGGGGCTCCATACCCAGTAATGGGGCGATTTTGGTGGCTGGGGTACCTTTCTCAAGATCTATGTTCAACAGTACGTAGCCTACCGCCATAGTCATATCGTACTGGGCAGCGTAAGTGTTATAAAGGCGGGAAATCGAGTGCCACGCCCATTTTATATGAAAATCGATCGTCTTTTCTTTCCGCATCACTGTTGCCTCTGTGAGTGGGCCGCAATTGCCACGGCCTTTCCACAAATGTACTAAAATCCGTAATTAGTATGCAAGCATACTTTTATTCTCACGTTTCCGTCCAGCGAGTTACGTGCGGTTCAGGCAAAATTGGGTCAATAATATCCAAATCCTCGATCATCTGTTTGGTGTTTATACAAATGGCCTTTACTTTTGCGCAAAACCTTTTTATCGAAGACTCTGATGAAATTTAGAAAGATAGCAGCCTTGATAGCCGGTGTGGCGTTGTTGTCATCGTGCGAGTATCAGAAATTCAACCACGCTGAGCAAAAGGACGTGCGGGCAGGTAGCGAATGGGTGTACGGTGTAAGCCCTGATTCGGCAGCCCGTCAGCTGGCCAATAAGTACGCCGAGCAGCCCGAAGTAGAAAAGCGGGTGAATGCGATTCGGGAGAAGTTGTTTGGGAGTGGTAGCATTGCCCAAGGTAACTAGGGCTTATTTATACAGAACATGGAAAGCAGTGCCTTCAACCGGGGCGCTGCTTTTTTCATTTTATTTCCTGGTTCCCTGCGGTCATTTATTGTTTGACTCCCCGGCCGTCTTTCCGTTTTGGGACAATTGAACTTTTTTAATTTACTTTACACTCCCTTTTGGGGAAGAAGAATAGTATTTTTCCTACACAGCCATCACATTAAAAATACCGTTGACGATGAATATTGCCTTAGTAACTGGATCGGCCGGCCTGATTGGCAGCGAATCCGTCGCTTTCCTGGCCGATAAGTTTGATCTGGTCATTGGAATCGACAATAACCTGCGACAGTACTTTTTCGGGGAGGACGGCAACACCGCCTGGAACCGCAACCGCCTCGAGGAGGCCCATGCCAACTACAAGCATTATAGCGCCGACATTCGTGAGGTCAGCCAGCTGGAGCCGATCTTTAAGGAGTATGGTGACGATATAAAAATGATCGTGCACACCGCCGCACAACCCAGCCACGACTGGGCCGCCCGCGAGCCCTTCACGGACTTTGGCGTCAATGCGGTCGGTACCCTCAACATGCTGGAGATGACACGCCTGAACTGCCCCGAAGCCGTATTCATCTTTACCTCCACCAACAAGGTCTACGGCGACAACCCCAACTACCTGCCCTTGGTGGAGTTGGAAACCCGCTGGGAGATCGACGAGAGCCATCCCTACTTCGAGCACGGCATCGACGAGCAGCATAGCATCGACCACACCAAGCACTCGATTTTCGGGGCATCCAAGGTGGCGGCCGACATCATGGTGCAGGAGTACGGCCGGTACTTCGGCATGAAGACCGGCGTGTTCCGCGGGGGCTGCCTGACGGGCCCCAACCACTCGGGCGCGCAGCTGCACGGGTTCCTGGCCTACCTGATGAAGTGCGCCATCACGGGAAATCACTACACGATCTTCGGCTACAAGGGCAAGCAGGTGCGCGACAACATCCACAGTCACGATCTGGTGAACATGTTCTGGCATTTTTACCAGAATCCCCGGCCCGGCGAAGTGTACAACGCGGGTGGCGGTCGCTTTGCCAACTGCTCGATGATCGAGGCCATCGCGCTCTGCGAGCAGATATCGGGCAAGAAGCTCTCGCATTCGTATTCGGAGACCAACCGCTCGGGCGACCACATCTGGTACATCAGTGATCTGTCAAAGTTCAAAGCGCACTACCCGGGCTGGAACTGGGAGTTCGGCCTGGAGGAGACGCTCACCCAGATTCACGACGGTATTGCGGCCCGCTTAGCTACTAATCCGGCCTGAATCGAACGCCATGCCCGAAAAGTACATTATCCTGATCCCTCAATTTAATGACTGGGAGGCGCTTAATCTTCTGATTGCCAAAATCAACACCGACGTAGCGGGCGACATCCTGGCCCATACGTCGGTGTTGGTGGTAGATGACTGCTCCTCACGTGACCGGACGGAGGCCTTCACTCCATTTGGCGGAACAGGAATAAGGGTACTGCGGCTGTACCGCAATTTGGGCCACCAGCGCGCCATTGCCATTGGGCTTTCCTACATTGCCACGGAGCTACCCTGTGAAAAGGTGATCGTCATGGATGCCGACGGGGAAGACGCCCCGAGCGACATCAATACCTTATTTGCCAAGTCGGTACAGATGCCCGGTACCATTATTTTTGCTCAGCGCAGTAAGCGGCAGGAGGGTTTTGTGTTCCAGTTTTTCTATCAGATCTATAAATCAATTTTTAAGCTTCTGACGGGGAAGGTCATCACTTTTGGGAATTTCAGCGTCATTCCGCAGCGTCGTTTGCAAAACCTGGTGCGGGTGTCGGAAATCTGGAACAACTTTCCCGGCGGGGTGATTCGCTCGCGGATTCCCTATGACGGAGTACCCATCGAACGCGCCAAACGGCTGGCCGGCAATAGCCAGATGAACTTTGTGTCATTGATTCTGCATGGTCTGAGCGCCATTTCGGTGCTGATCGATACTACGGCCGTACGGATTCTGATCTTTTCCATTCTGATGTCAGGTTTCGTGATTGCGGTCATTGTGGTCATTTTGTTTCTGAAACTGATTGGCAATACTACCCCCGGCTGGGCATCCACCCTCAGTACCACGCTGCTGATCGTGATGATGCAGTCGTTTCTGATCTCGCTTTTTCTGGTGTTCATGGTGCTGCAATATCGTACCCAGCAGCACTTCATACCTGCCATTCATTACCGTGATTTTGTAGAAAGCGTAGAAACCGTCGCGTAGCCTATGATTACCTTTGATGCGTCACCAACCGTATACTGGGCTCTAGTCTACGCATTTGTGGTGCTGGTGATCGGGCTGAATCTGAGGAAACGAGTCTCCTTGGCGCTGTATCTGCCTGCTGCGGCACTAATTCTGGTGTTAATGCGGCTTCCGGCTCTGGTGCTAAACCGCGAACTCAATGCGGATGAGAGCCAGATGATCAGCCATGCCATCACGTTGTTTCAGCATCCGGTCTACTGGCGTTCGGTGGATGGTACCACCATTGGGCCGCTGGATAATTACCTACTGGCGATTCCCCGTTTACTGGGATTTCAGCTTGACTACGTTTCGGCACGGGTTATGGGCTTGTTATGCGGCTTGGGGGCGCTGTATTTCTACTTCGTGGCCATAAGGCGCTGGTTTGGTAACGCAACGGCTCGGATTTCCCTGCTGATTCCCCTCATTTTCCTGGCTTTTACGCAGGAACTCGATTTTGTGCATTATTCCAGCGAGCAGGTGCCCCTCCTGCTCCTCAGCCTATGCCTGGCACTAGTAGCCAGGATTTCGATCCAAAAAAGTCCATCGGCCTGGCCGGCTTTCGGGCTGGGTTTTGTGGCAGGTATGATTCCCTTTGCCAAGGTACAGGCCGTTCCGCAGGCTTTGGTGCTTGTGCTTGGAGGACTTTATCTTACCTACCAACAGTATCGCCAAACCCGAAACAGCACGCCGTTGCTGGTATTGCTGGTCGGTGGTATCATATTTCTGGTCATGGCGCTATTGTGGATGCTGGCCAATGGTGTATTTCAAGACTTCATTGATTTTTACATCCTGGGTAACGCCGTGTACGCCGCGGGTGCAGGCCTGGATACCGGTCCTTCCCAATTTGGCAGGCTGGTACTGGCCAGTCCTGATTTTACAGCCCTTTTGATTATTACAAGCGTGGTGCTGGTCGTAGGATTGCTGGCCGGTGGGCGTACTTTAACGAAGACGCCTTCCTCGTCCCAGAATCTGTTCATTTCGCTGTTGCTGCTGGGGTATGGCCTCGCGGCGGTATATGCGGCGACCAAATCGGGCAATGTGTTTGTACATTACCTCAACTTCTGTATTTACCCTCTGGCGCTGGCGTCAGCCCTGGGTGTGCAGCGGGTTAGCACACAGCGCCTACTGGCGCTGGTGGGGCCCATGTTGTTGCTGGGCTGGTTTGGGCTGAACGATGCCATTTCTTTCTACCAAAGCCGCCAGCTAAACGCCCTAGTCTCCGTGGATGCTACGACTTTGCTTCAGAGCCCAGTGGTAAAAGCACTGGCGCCTTACACTCGACCGAACGACCAGATGGTGGTATGGGGTTGGCAATGCCGTTATTATGTAGAAGCCCAACTGGCGCAGGGTACGGCCGAAAACCACTCTGGAAGGGATGTTTTTCAACACCCTATGCGTGACCAATACCGTGAGCGGTACCTGAGCGACATGAGGCGCAATAGGCCGGCCATATTCCTGGATGCCGTCGGCAAAAACAGCCTGTGGCTGCAGAATGTATCTACGCAGGGCCACGAAGTATTTCCTGCGTTAGCTACCTATGTCGCAGCGAACTACCAATACATTGGCGATGTGGACGGTACCCGGCTGTATGTACGCAACGATCGGGTTTCCGCGGGTAGGTAGCTATTTCTGAGAAGCTTTGAGCATATCGGCCAGGGTGGTTCCATCCAGCACGGCCAGGTTGGCATCCCGCCATTTTTCCATCACCGTGCGTAGCGAACAAGCCTCTTCATCGACACAGTCATCACATTTCCCATAAAAGAAGAGTGACACACAGAGCGTAGGTGCAATGGGGCCGTCGATGATCCGTAGTACCTTCGAGAACTTGACTTCATCCGGCGGAATGCGCAACAGATAACCGCCGCCTTTGCCTTTCTGACTTTGGAGCACTCCGTTGTTTCGTAAATCCAGCAGTATGGCTTCCAGGAATTTACGGGGTATTTTTTCGCGTTCTGCGATGTGGGAAATTAACACCGGGCCTTTCCCGTAGTGCTCGGCCAAAACTTTCAGAGCTTTGAGGGCGTATTTCGCTTTTTTGGAAATCATAGGATAAGACGAAAACGAAGAAGTCAGGTAAGTGGGGGGATCAAATATACCGAATCTATCAGATACTAACGAAACTGCCTGCGACATCGGGGTCTAAGCGAGCGGATTGCCCACAACCCACAGATAGAATCTTTCTCCAGGCTAATCCGTTTAGAAGGCTATACACTCAAAATCTATACCTCATGGCCGCAATTGCCTCACTCGATGCCTTTCAAAAAGAAGTCCAGATCCAGGCCCGACTGGTATTTTACGGCTCGGAAGCTACCGATGAGGCAGCCCGGGCAATTGTGGAAGAAATCAATCGCATGTACAACGAACCGCAGGCTGTAGTAACGATAGCGGGGCTGCCGTGCCGCGTATATTTTGTGATCGAGTATGCTCTGCTGCAATTGGAAGAATCCGCGGTTCTGATCGCTACCAATGACGATTTTAGAAATAACTTCATTCGCCTGGAAAAAGAAAATATCATTACACGCTCGTTCATGGGCTTCGGACTGGGCGATAATGCCGGGCATTGGATTGTCAGCGATCATCTGGGCCATTCGACCACGGCGGCTCACGAATTCGGCCATGGCTTGGGGCTTGACCATCCCACCCGGCTCGACTTCCGGGGAACCGGCACACCGCCCCCATCATGGCTCCGCGAGGTACCCTGGTCGACCCCCAGTATCAGTGGGATCCCACAGCACGGGCGGGCGAGGTAGGAGGTACCATGAAACCCATCCATCGGCGGGTCTCCGTTGCGGAAATTGAACAGATCGTGCGCAATCTTACGTTTCAGCCCGACGGTCAGGCCCGGCTGGGTGAGCTCTCCAATAGAGTTTTTGATGAGCTGGGGCGACCCTTGGGGAATCGCCCTGGAGAAGCCTATGCCTGAGGTTTAGTTTCTAGAATCCTTCTACGCCCAGTTGATTTCTTAACGTCGAATCGCCGGGCGCGTTGTGCGACCAGTAATCCGACTGGATTTGCTCCGATTTGGTGGCGCGGGTCGTCAATTCTTTTCCGCGTGAAGGATAGGTTTCTTCCCATCCCGCAATGGAATGCGGAAACGCTTTCTCAAAAACGATTCGTAGTTCCCGTTTTGCGTCGGGGTACCTTAAGGAAAACTGCTGCAGTGCTTTACCCGTAAAAGCGTTGCCTGTATAGGCCGCCAGGGTACCTACTGCTTTTTGTGGTTCCAGCTTCTGTCCGGCGATGCGAGCGGCGTAGGCCGCCGGAATTACGCTGGTTTCACCCTTGGGCAGGCTTTGTGGGTCCATGCGCAGTCGTGTCCAGAGTTCATCTTCCAGCCAGGTTTCATCTATTTTATAATCTTCGTTCGCGTTTTTTTCAAAGTAGGAGCGTACCATTACGTCGTACTTGTTCCCGGAGAGATTGAGCTGGTTATACACCTGTCCACACCAATCCTGCGACGACATGGTGACTTTCAGGCTGTGCTCATACTTTTTCGTATTGATCGGGGTGAATACCGAGCTGTAGAGCGAGTAGTCGTAAATGCCCGTAACAAATCGGCGGATCGAATTCAGCTTCAGGACCGAGGTAGCTTTGTCTTTAGCTTCCGACTCGAGCTTGACCTGAGTATCGGTACGGAAATCTTCTGTCACAAAAATCAGCACTGCCTCCCCCGGATTCACAGCGCCGTACTGTACCTGATCCAGCGCATAGCGACTGATTTCGGCCTTTCCGTTGTACCAGTAGTCGCGGAAATTCTGAGGAGCCGTGAAGTTGTCGGTCCCTCCGGCCCGTTCACAACCACTTATCCCGAGGATACTGGTTAAGAGAATACATAGTAGTATGGGCAACTTTTTCATAGGTTGGTTTTAGTTCACAGGATTTCACAAAGTCGCGAGGTACCCCCAGGAGGTTCAGCCTACTGCTTTCCCTAGCCAGAGGCCCAGAAAAGATGCACTCAGGCACAGAACCACGCTGAGGGTTATGTTCAGAACGGCGTCTCCCCAGCGATTGTTCATCAGCATCAGCAGGGTTTCGTTGCTGAACGTGGAAAACGTGCTAAAGCCGCCACAAAAGCCCACCGCCAGAAAGGCCCGGTAGGGAAGCACGGCCTCGGAGGAACGCAGCGCCACGGCGCCCGTGAAAAAACCTAGAACAACACACGCCAGCACATTGGCCGCCAGGGTACCATAGGGCAGATTGACCGACCACGAGGCCAGGGTACGACCTATGCCAAACCGGGCCAAGCTGCCCAGTCCCCCGCCCAGAAATATCAGGATAAGGTTATTCATCAGGGCAAATTACGGTTTCCCAGTCGAAAACAGACTTCCGGCATTAAAAAATCCACGCAGACCGGGGGAATTGCCTCGGTCTGCGTGGAAAGGACGGGGTACCCTGACGGCCTCTAGTTAGCCAGTTTCGGATTCACATTGACCTCTGACTGCGGAATCGGCCACACGTAGTCCTGTTTTCTAAAATTCTTGGACGTAACGTACCACCGTTTCTGCGGATCCTGTTTTTTGGAAGTCTTAGGCAGCAGCGTGGAGTTCGGGAAAGGCGCTCCCCAGAAGTCGCCCGTAAGTACCTGTTCGCCGATCCCCCAGCGGAAAATATCCCAGAGACGCTGTCCTTCAAAAGCCAACTCAATACGGCGTTCGTTGCGCATGATGGGCCTCAGCTGCTCGGCCGACATGACTTTCAAAGGAGGTAGCTTCACCGAAGGCCGGGCTCTCACGGCATTGATGGTCAGATCCAGAAGCTCTTGCGTAATGGGTTTCCCGGCTTCCAATTCGGCTTCCAGGTAGCTCAGCAGTACTTCGGCGTAGCGGATAATGGGAAGGTTGGCACCGTAGTCCGTGACCAGGTTACCGGAGAAATTTTCATCGAAAAATTTACGTAGTCCGTAGCCCGTCCGGGTAGCCTGTTTCGAATAGGTTAACTGATCAAGCGATTTGGTCGAATCCGGGTGGCACACGTAAGTTTTGCTGCCGAATTTGGCCCCGTCCCACAGCAGATTATACCGGAACCGGGGATCGCGATTGGCACCCATATCACTCACCTTGAATCGCGGGTCGGCGTAGGAAAGGGGCGTTCCATCGTCAAAACCGTAGGCATCGGCCAGGCTACCCAGCGGGTTGACGATATGCCACCCCGAAACTACCGCTGGCAAAGCATGTTGCGTGAGGGCATTGGGGGCTTGTCCGGCCAGATATTGCACGCTGAAAATGTTCTCGCTGCTATTCTCATTGGAAGGTAGGAAAAGGGACTGGTAGTTGGCATCGATTTTATTATCTCCCTTGTCGATGATTTGCTTGAAGGCCGCCGCCGCTTCGGTGTACTTTTTCTCACTCAGGTACATGCGTCCCAGAAAAGCCAGCGCCGCCTGCTTGCTGGCCCGCCCGATTTCGTTAGCAGTCAATTTTTCAAAATAAGGGAGCGATTCCGTGGCCGCGGTTAACTCGGCGATCACAAACTGAACAATCTCTGCTTTAGAGGCTTTATCAACGTTGTTGGCTTCGTCGGGCGTCAGCGTTTTTTGCACAAGGGGTACCGAGCCAAAGAATTGCGACAGATAAAAATATTGCGCTGCCCGAATGAACCTGACTTCGGCCTTCATACGGTCGATCTTGGCTTTATCGATCTGGACTTTGTCGATATTTTCCAGGAAGTCGTTACAAATGGCAATGCGCTTGTAAGATCCTCCCCAATACCCATTGATCACATTGTTGTCGGGCAGCAGGGTACCATTGGTCAGACGGTTCTGGGTGGAATTGTCGCCCCGGCGGTCGTAGGCATTGTCGGTGGCAAATTCCAGAAAAATGACACCACAATATGTCCACCAATCGGAAGGTACCACCTGGGTACCGTACTCGATGGCACCCCGATACACGCCCGTCAGGGCGATGTTGGCGTTGGATTCGGAAGTCCAAAAATTGTCCTTTGAGAAGGAATTGCTGGGAAACTGTTCCAGTTCTTTGTCGCATGAAGTGGAAAGAAACAGCAAAGCTGGCAGCAGCAGGTAGCTGGCTCGTTTGGTCAGAGTTTTATATTGTTTCATGATTTGTCAAAGTTTGAGGTTGAGGCCAAATGTTACTGTTCTCAGGATGGGATAGTAGGCACCGCCGCCATTGATTTCGGGATCCCAGCCCTGTCTGTACTTGCTGAACGTCAGCAAATTTTCGGCACTCATGTAAATTCGGGTTCTTTTGACATGAAGAGGTTTCAACCATTTTTCCGGCAAGCTATATCCTAATTGCAAGTTCTTGACCCGTAAATAGGAAGCATTCAGGACCCAGAAATCCGAGGTGACCGTGTTGGGCGTTCCGCTGTTCGAGATCACTTCCAGGCGCGGGTAGTCGGGATAGCGGGTCGGATTATCGGGATTGAAGCGACCGTCCATCTGCCAGCGCTGGATATTACCCAGATTGAAAAATGCGTAGCCCGCATATCCATTGAGTTGTCCACTCACGCCCGCTACTCCTTGCAGGAAGGCCGAAAAATCGAATGACTTGAACGTGAATCCGAGGTTGGTACCGAAGGTGTACTTGGGGATCTGGCTTCCGAGGTAGGTACGGTCGTAGGTAGGATCCACCTTGCCGTCGGGTACCCCGTCGGGCCCACTTATGTCCTTGTAGCGGATGTCACCCGGTACGGCTTTGGGCGTTACTTTAGTCTGGTCAGGCCATTGGGTGATGTCGTCCTGGCTGATGAAGACCCCATCGGAAAGGTAGCCGTAGTACATCTGCATGGGGTACCCGATGAAGAGGTTGGAGCCGTTGCCCACCAAGCCGTTGGGCTGGTTGACATTTCCTAATCCCAGCGTGACTACCTGGTTGTTGATGATCGAGAAGTTGGCGTTGATCGAGTAGCTGAAATCTTTGAAGCGGTTGCGGTGGCCCAGATCGAACTCCCAGCCTTTGTTCGACATGGCACCCGTGTTGGTTTCACCGATGTTGACCCCTAGTACGGACGACACACTCGAAGAGGGCTTGAATAGGATGTCGTCGGTTTGCCGGTTGAAGTAGGTGACGTTGAACGTGAGTTTATTGTTGAAAAATGCCGACTCAATACCGAAGTCAAAAGTAGTGGTGCTTTCCCACTTGATATTGGGATCGGTATAATTAGAGTAAGCCGCCCCGATGTTCAAATTATTACCAAAAGGATAGTTGCGGCCTGCCGCCAGTACCTGCTGGTAAGGGTAGTTCCCAATGTTCTGGTTTCCCAGCACCCCGTACGAGGCTTTCAGTTTCAGGTCAGACAACCAGGAGAGCGGTTTCATAAAAGGCTCCTGCGCGATGCGCCAGCCTACCGCAGCCGATGGAAAGAAAGCGTACTTCTGGCCCGTGGGGAAGCGGGACGAACCGTCGTTTCTGACTGTTACCTCAAAGAGGTACTTCTCCATGAAGCTATACTTCAGGCGCGAAAACAACGACTGAATCGCCCAGGCGGCATCGTACCCACCCGACTGCTGATTGTCCAATCCGCCCAGATCCAGAACCGTATACTGGTTGCTGGGGAAATTCTGGCGGTACCCACCAAAATAGGAACTGTCTTGCTTTTCAAAAGAATAGCCTATCAGGACGCTAAGAAAGTGGTTGTTTAGTTCTTTGTCATACTCCCCAGTAAATTGAAGCGTCTTATAAATTTGCTTGTTGCTTAATTGGTTCAAAGAAGACTGGTTCAAAGTAATCTGATCGTCTAGCCTTTGTGAGGCTAGATAAGAACGACGCTCAACCAAAGAAAAATTATACCCGCCAATGGCCGAGAGAACCAAACCAGCGATGGGTTTCCAATCCAGCTTGGTGTTGATGCCAAAACGTGAGGTTGGCGCCCGGAAGTAGGAATCGGACTGCAACCAGGCGGCGGGCGTACCCCCACTCTCGGGCCCAATGCCAAAGTCGCCATTGGAGGCCTGGCCCAGGTAGATGGCAGGGTACCTTACGGCATTCTGGATCAATTGGTCGGTCAGTTCCCCTCCCTTATTGCCCGTGGCTTGCGGTTCTTCCCGTTTGTCAATAGAACCGGAGAGCCGGGTCGTCAACTCGAACTGACTGCCGATTTTGTTTTGCAGATTCGCCCTGAGGTTGTAGCGGTTATACTCGTTCTTGGGGATGATGCCCTGCTGCTGCAGGATGCCACCCGAGAGGAAAAATTTGTTATTCTCGTTGCCGCCGTTGAGTGTGACGGTGTGCTGGGTTTGCCGCCCGTTGCGGGAAAACAGATCTTCTAGAAAACGGGTGTTGGGGTAATTGTCAGGATCGGACTGGGAACGGTACTTCGCAATGTCATCGGCCGAGAAACTGTTGCTGCCTGAGGCGATATTGAACATCTCGGCATATTCCCACGAGTTCACAAAATCAGGCAACTTCGTCGCGCTGTTGAAACCGGTGTAGCCGTCGTAGCTGACCGATAACTTGTCGGAGGTACCCATTTTGGTCGTAATTAGCACCACGCCGTTCGCGGAACGGGCTCCGTAAATGGCCGCCGAGGAAGCATCCTTGAGGACCGAAATCGTTTTGATGTCGTTGGGATTGATATCGTTCATGTCGCCCGGAATGCCATCGATCAGAACCAGAGCGTTCGGGGTAGCGCCAAACGACCCAACTCCCCGTACCCTTATCGTTCCGCCACTCACGCCCGGCCGACCGGTGCTCTGGGTTACCGTCACGCCCGGCATCTGGCCTGTAATGGCCTGGGAAGCCTGGGTGACGGGACGATTCTCGATATTTTCCGAAGTAATCTGAGAAACCGAACCGATCACATTCACTTTCTTCTGGGTACCATACCCTACCACCACTACCTCGTCGAGCGCGCTCTCGTCGGGATTCAGGGTAAGATTGACCGTGGTTTGGTTCCCGACAGCGACCTCCTGGCTACGGTACCCTACAAAGCTGAAAACCAGAACGGCAGTCTGATCGGGTACATTCAGACTGAATTTGCCTTCCGTGTCGGTGGTAGTGCCGCGTTGGGTACCTTTCAGCACAATGCTTACCCCCGGCAGCGGTCCCCCGTTTTCGTCTTTGACAGTACCGGAAACATTAATGTCGACCGCTATGGCGCTGGGAGCGGAACTATGGATGGCGGTGGGTGAATCGGTGCTTTTCTTAAGGACGATGAAATCACCCGAGACTTCGTAGGAAAGGCCGTTCGAAAGCAATATTCGATCCAGCACAGAACGCAGCGTTTCATTTTGGGCGCTTACCGAGAGTTTCCGATCATTGTCAATAAGCTGCGGGATGTAGGCAAAATGCACCTTGGCCGCTTTTTCAAGCCGTTGGAGTACTGTTCCCAAATCCTTATTTTGTACTTTGACGGTAATCTGCTGATCCAGCAAATGCTGGGCCAGTACATCGCGGGCCAGCGACAGGCTGGCGAATGCCAGGATGAAGCCGCATTGCAGAAAGGCAATGCCCATGATCCGACGCGGCCTGGTAATCATTCGTAGTTGTTTTTTCATGAAGGTGAAGTTGGTTAGGTTTATAAATACATCATTTGTTTTCATTTGCATCCACCCCCTGACACCACGATCCGGGTACCCCACACTTCATAGGTAGCCCCAACCGTTTGGCAAACGATGTCTAGCTTGCGGAAAAGAGGCTCGTTGCCGAGGGGTGCAGTAATGCGACAGTCTTTGAGAAGTGCTTCATTGAACTCGATCTTTACACCGTAAGAATCCTCCACTGTTTTGAATACGTCCGATATGGCTACGTTTTTGAAGTAAAAATCAGGATGTGCCTCCGGGGCTTTAATTACCGCGGGTTTGGGTACATAGCCAATATCAAAACCGCTACTGGCCACATTATAGCGTACCTGCTGGTTGGCCGTCAGCAGCACCATTACTTCGGGCTTTCCCTGTTCCGAATCCCGGTACTTTTCCAGCGTGAATACCTTTACGCGGCCCGTCCTGACCTCCACACTGGGCGACTTATTTCCTTCAAAGGCATCAATCGTGAAGCTTGTCCCCACTACCTGGGTAACCAGCTGGTTGGCAAAGACGGTGAAGGGCTTGGTGTCGTCTTTAACTACCTCGAAGTAGCCTTTTCCCGAAAGAAAAACCTTCCGGCTTTCTTTCTCAAAGGGGTTCGCGTAGCTGATTCGACTACCAGGATACAGAACCACCTGGCTGCCATCGCTCAGCCGAACCTTCTGCAACTGGCCGGATTCATTGGCCTTTTCTACCAACGTAAGCACCGACTCCGGTGGGTTGCCCGAGTAGGTATCTGGCCCCTGATTTGCCTTCCGGAGGGTTACCCAGCCCAGCCCAGCCACTAATAGTACGGCGGCGGCAACCGAAAGCCATTTCCAAAGCGGGCGCACGGCTGCCGAACGTTGCTGTATTGTTGCATCTTCCCTGATTCCTGAAAGGAACAGGTCTTGCGTTTCTTTGTCGATACCCGTCCACATGCGTTCGCCTTGCTCGCTGGTAGGAAAAGACTGTGCTTCGTGCAGGGCGCGAAGCAGGACTTGGGCAGCTTCCAGAACGGTTTTGCGTTCAGGGTACTGCTGTTGAAAATCCTGCCAAAAGTCGTCGTCTTCAGAATAGCCGGAAAGAAACCATCTCCGGAATCGCTCGTCCTGGATGAAATCTTCGGCCGTAAAAGTTGGGTAGTTTTCCAAAGAAAAGTCTAAGTGGTTGGCTTGAAATATGCGTTATAGAAGGTAAAGGCATGAAACTGGAAGATGACCCAATCATCGTGAAGTTTTTTGCAAGAAAAAGTTGAAAGAGTGCAATTCGAAGACCTTGATATAAATACAAAATGCTTTATATCAAGATAATAGAAATAAAATCAAAAGTATCTCGAAACAGGCTTTCAGGATATGCGAGCTCTCGCGTAAGGTAGTCATGGCATTGAACAGAGTATTGCGCACCGTCTTTTCCGAAATCCCCATCAGGAGGGCAATCTCCTCAGTCTTGAAACTCTCATAATAGCGGAGCAGCACCACCTCCCGCTGGCGTCGGGGTAGTTGATCAATAATCGATTTCAGGCGGCGATTCAGGAGGGCTTCATCATTGCCATCGGTAAAGGCAGGGGTTTGTAGCTGATCGGCCAAAGAGCCAGCCGATGCGGAGAAATCCTGGGGCTGGCTTCGTTTCTCACGTTCCGACAGGCGTCGGATGTTACGCCGCAGGCAGCGAAACAGGTAAAACTTGACATTATCGACCTCGGACAGATTGCTCCGGGTTCGCCACAGGGTGATGAACAGATCCTGAATGGCATCTTCTGTCAGGGAGCTATCGGTCAGGAATTGCTTTCCGTAAGAATAGAGTTGCCGGTAATGCAGCTCAAACAATCGGGCAAAGGCAGTTCGATCCCCCGCCCGGAACGCATTCCAGGTTAGCTTGTCATGTGTTACTTTGTCCTCAATTCCCACGGCTTAAGGTACCATGTAAAGCTTTGAATAATACACAAAGATACATCAATGATTCTACCCGATTCCCGACGCGCCCTGATTTGGTCGGGTATATTTTTTTGAAAATAGTGTAATTCGGAATGGGTAACGGGGGGTAAGGGGATCCTCTGACTCCTTGATAGACCCGTGGCTAGGGTGGAATCAATGAAGCCTTTTTCACTGATCCTTTTCTACTCCTAGCTCTCAAACCTTAACCAATCTGTTGCTCGGAAATCCCGTGTGAGCGATTTTAAAACCCATGGAATCAAATAAAAATAGCCGCCGCCAATTCATCAAGAAAACATCGTCTCTCGCCCTGGCGGCCTACCTACCCTCACTATACGCCAGTGCCTACGACAAGATGAACGCTCCGTTTCCCTTCGGTACCGAGCGCGGCAAGCCGCTGGACGCCTGCGCCACGGGCGAATGGTGGAACTGGAAAGGTGACGAGCAGATGAGTCGATTTATGCAGAAACGTCCGCGTTCCAGGGTAATCGCTTACGCCGTCTACACCCACGACCGCGGCGTACTGAAAATGACCACCCAACTTTTTCCCCTCTATCCCAATGAGCCCGATACCGTAACGCTGGAATTGAAGCAGAAGGGCAAATGGAAAAAGGTAGCAAAGGAGAAAATCGTCTATCCGGGCTGGAGCGCGCATTTTAGGATCGAGAAATGGGATGATACGGCGGAGGTACCCTACCGGGTGAGTCTGGGTAAGCAAGCTACATTTGAAGGTACCATCCGTCCTGACCCCATTGGCCGGGACGAGATTAAAATCGCAACCATGTCGTGCAACTCTTTCCGTGACGAAACGGTCGAAGAACGGCAGGAGTACATACGAAATCTGAAATTCCATGACCCCGACATTCTGTTTTTTGCGGGAGACCAGTCGTACGTCCATCAGTACCATACCTACGGCATCTTGCTGTTCGGCGTGCAATTTGCCGAAATCATGAAAGATCGCCCCACGATTATGATTCCCGACGACCACGACGTGGGGCAGGGTAATTTCTGGGGGGCAGGTGGAGGCGTGGCCGATAGTCCGGCCGGTGATACGGGCGGCTACTACTATCCGCCCGAGTATGTGAAAATGGTAGAACGCTGCCAAACCTGGCACCTGCCCGATGCCTATGATCCTACACCCATCCAACAGGGTATCGGTGTTTACTACACCAATCTCAAAATAGGCGGCGTGGATTTCGCCATCATCGAAGACCGCAAATTCAAGAGTGGGCCCAATGGGAATATCCCCAAAATGGGCCCTCGCCCCGACCACATCGTAGACCCTAGCTACGACCGCAAAGCTGTGGATCTGCCCGGTCTGGAATTGCTCGGCGAGCGGCAAATTAAGTTCCTGCGGGAGTGGGGGCAAGATTGGCAGGGTGCCGAAATGAAAGTAGTCCTGTCCCAAACGGCCTTTTGCGGAGCCGTTCATCTGCATGGTACCATGGAAAACCGATTACTGGCCGACCTCGACTGTAACGGCTGGCCCCAAACGGGCCGGAACAATGCCCTGCGCGAAATCCGCCGTTGCCTCGCTACCCACCTTTGCGGCGACCAGCACCTGAGCGTGATTGTCAAGCACGGCATCGACACCTATCGCGACGGCCCCATGTCGTTCACCAATCCGGCTCTGGTCAACACGGTCTACGGCCGTTGGTGGTGGCCACTCGATGAAAAGGCAGGCGGTGGCCCCAAAATAGATGGTCCGTTACCGTGGACAGGTGATTATGAGGATGGCTTGGGGAATAAAATTACGATGTACGCCTACGCCAACCCCGCCCCAAAAGACGCCAAGGAGCTTCGGGACAATCGCAATGCCCGTGCCGATGGCTATGGACTGGTACGCTTCAATAAGAAAACCCGCATGATTACTCTGGAATGCTGGCCGCGCTTTGCCGATGCTACCCAAGGCAGCGGGGGGCAATTCGCGGGCTGGCCTCGTACATTTGCGATGGCTGAAAACGACGGCCGTACCGTGGCGGGGTACCTGCCTACGCTCAAATTTGTCAGCGAAAATCCGGTAGTGCAGGTTATCGACGAGACAACCGGAGAGCTGTTATATACCGAGCGTATTCAGGGAAAGGAATACCGACCGAGGGTTTTTGGCGACGGAAGTTTTACGATAAAAGCGGGAAAAGATAAGCCGGAGAATTTGGTAGGTATCAGGATTGAAAAAGGAGATGGGACCCTGGAGGTAAAGATATAGCTTCGGTAGGGTTTGTACCTACCTAAGAAGACCTGGATTAACCATCAGGTACCCCAACTGCCGTCTAGAAATATCAGGATAAGCGTATTCAATAGGCCAAATTAAGGTTTCGGTCTAAATATCCGGATAGCCTGGTTGCCTTTCGCAAAGATTTGGTACTTTCGGAAGGTCACTCTATCCGAAAAACCATCCATGCAAACCTCTGCTCCGACTTCCCGTAACGAACTACTCAAAATCCTGGGTGTCGGCTTCGGCGTTGCCGTCACCATTGGCGGTACCATTGGCACCGGTATCCTGCGCAAGCCCGGCCCCATTGCCGCCCAGCTCGGCGATGCATGGCTCATCATGGGTCTTTGGCTGCTGGTGAGTTTGTACGCATTCTTAGGTACCCTATGTACCATCGAGCTAGGTACCTCGGTGCCCAGGGCGGGGGCGTGGTATGTGTATGCCCAACGGGCGTTCGGCGGCTACGCGGGATTTGTGGTGGGGCTCAACAGCTGGTTCGGTACCTGCGCGGCGTTGGGTTTCGGGGTGTACACCATGAGTGAGTACCTGGCCTTGTTGTTGCCGGCTTTGGTAGGGTACGAGCCTTATCTGGCGGTTGCGATGTTGGTTACGCTGGCCGGATTTCACTGGATTGGGTTAGCGCTGGCGAGTCAGTTTCAGAATGTAATGAGTTTTGTCAAGGCGGTAGGTCTGTTCGCTTTTGTGGCTTTTTGCTATTTCTATGGTCAGGAAGTGACGGCGGAGCAAACGATTGCTACCACCAGCCGCATTGCCGAATCGGGTAGCTGGATCGGCCCCGTCATATTTTCTTTACAGGCCATTTTCTATACCTACGACGGCTGGCACACTGCCGCCTATTTTGCCGAAGAAGACCGCGACCCGACCCGCAACCTGCCCCGTTCCATGATCGGCGGTGTAAGCCTGATTATTATCATCTACCTACTCTGCAATCTGGCCATTCTGTACATTCTGCCGATGGACCAGTTGGCAGGTTCAAAGCTTGCCGCCGCTGATGCCGTCCGACTTATTTTCGGCGAACGTTCGGGTAAGTTTGTCACGCTGTTTTTGATGATTTCCATTCTGGGTATCGTTAACGCGCAACTTATGTTCAACCCGCGCGTGCTTTATTCCATGAGCCGCGACGGGCTGTTTCTACGTGCGGGAACGCGTGTCAATGCGGGAGGTACCCCTTCGGTGTCTATGCTGCTCACGGCGGTACTAGCCGTTCTCCTGATTTTGATTGGAAAAGAAGCCTGCGAAAAACTCTCAGACATTGCCACGTTTTTCTTCGTACTGGGATATACGTCGGGCTTCGCTTCGCTGCTGGCTCTTCGTCGAAAAGAACCCAACCTGCCCCGCCCGTGGAAGGTACCTGCCTACCCTTTGCTGCCCATCGTAATGCTGATCGCCTCAGTGGCCTTTCTGGTCGGAGCCGTGGTACAGGACCTACCCAGCTCGCAGTTTGCGCTACTATTTCTGGTGGTGAGTTATCCACTGTACCTGGGGGTGAAGCGGCTGAATGCCTAAATCAGCGTAGATAGGTTTAGTGCTGGATGAAAAAATTAGACTTCTGCAAGACTAGCCCAAGGTAAATCTGGCGGGGTATGCATGAAACTGCCTTACTCTTTCTTAGTAGCGCCATTTCTGTAAATCTTTCAATATTTTAAAATAAAATTTCAATAGCTATTGATTTATTAATACGCAGGTTATAGTTTTGTTGCTATTAACTTAGTGCGTTAAGTAAATGAATCATTCTTCTACCCGTTGGTTTATTGTTTTCCTGCTTTTTGTGGCTACCGGCCTCAGCTTCCTGGACCGACAGGTACTCTCTATTGCGATCATCAAAATCCAGAAAGAATTTGCCTTTACAGATGTACAGTACGGCATGATTAACACCAGCTTCCTGATCAGCTACGCCGTGATGTTCACCCTGGGCGGATGGCTGATCGATAAAATCGGGAGCAAAGCCGGACTGGCCCTTTCGGTTGGACTATGGTCCGTGGCCAACTGCATGCACGGTTTTATGACTAGCTTCAATCAACTGCTCGCCTTCCGGTTTTTACTGGGTATGGGCGAGGGAGGATGTTTTCCGGGTGCTGCCAAAACCGTGTACACCTGGTTTGATAAAAAAGAACGGGCGCTGGCCAATGGCATTGCCATCGGCGGTTCGGCCATTGGGGCGGTAGTGGCTCCGCCACTTACGATTTGGCTGGCTTCTTTGTACGGATGGCGGGGCGGTTTCATCGTTCCGGGATTGGTAGGCATAGTATGGGTAGTCCTGTGGCTTGCGGTTCCGTGGAAGAAAAATGTACCCTCAGTACAGCCTACTGATAGTCCCAGGATCGAAGACGGTAAGCAGACGGTTTCTTTTGTCAGCTTACTGAAAAACAGGCAGGTATGGATATTTATTTTAGTCCGGTTTCTGCTGGACCCGGTTTTTTATTTCCTGATGTTCTGGATTCCCAAGTACCTCAGTGAGGTAAGGAATGTGTCGTTCGAGCGAATCGGTAGTCTTTTCTGGATACCCTTTCTCGCCCTGGGTATTGCTAATATTCTGGGGGGAGGCCTGTCGGACCGATTAATAAAGGGCGGCTATTCCATCGACAGAGCACGTAAAACCATCATGGGGGTAGCGGCGGCGCTTACGCTGGTAGCTCCTGTTATTGAGTGGGTCGCTTCCGTAGAAGTAGCCATTGCTCTGATGTCCGTTTTTATGTTCGCTCATGGTTTCTGGATTACCAATTACATCACCTCTATTTCGGATATTTTTGGAGAAAAAGCTACCTCGACCGTGGTAGGACTCAGCGGAACGGCCGGAGCCGTTTCCGGGCTCTTGCTCAACCCTCTGATGGGGGTGATTATCCAGGACTATACCTATCGTCCTCTTTGGATCGCCTCGGGGCTGATGTACCCCATCGCTTTCGTTATTTTCCTGTTTTGTATTCCCAAAATCAAACCCCTGTACGACTCGGTCCTGCGACCGGTACCTACGGGGGATGCCTGAAGAGAGGGCCACGTTTTCCCGGGATTTTTTTTGACAAAATTTACTTAGTGCACTAACCAGACAACAATTTAAAAAATGAAGAATAACACGGCAGTACAAGGGGAAGCGGCTGAAAACCTGCTACCTCTCCGGCATCGAAAGCAAAGCAAAGCCAGAATCGGAGTATTTGGAGTAGGGTACTTTAAATACTGGAGTCAGTTCGACGGACTACTGGATCAATTGCTTCAGAAGCAGGAAGCACTGCTCCATAAAATTGAAGCCATCGGCGATGTGGAGATCCTGGATTTTGGCCTGATCGATGACGCCACCAAGGCCTACGAACTGGTCCCGAAGCTGAAAGGGGCCAACCTGGACCTGATATTCTGCGACATGCTCACCTACGCTACATCCAGTACCTTCGGCATCATCATCAAAAGCATCGATACGCCCATTGTACTGGTAGCTCTACAACCCGACAAGGCTCTGGATTATGGGAACGCGTCCACCTACCTGCAGCTCTACAACGACGACATCTGTTCGCTGCCCGAATTTGCCGGGGTGGCGGTCAGGATGGGCAAAAAGGTACCGGAAATGATCATCGGCACTCTGCACGACGACCCCGCTGCCGAAGCAGAAATCGAAGAATACTGCCGGATCGCCCGGGTACTGCACGATCTGAAAACCGCACGCATCGGACACATTGGGCATCCCATCGAGGCTATGCTGGACATGCATTCGGATTCTACCATGCTCACCGCCCATTTCGGTCCGCACATTGTCCAGTGCGAGGCGCACGAAATTGTTTCCCGTTTCCGAACGGCCGCCGATGCGGAAATCGACCCCGTCAAGGAGCGGATTCTGGATTTCTTCGATACGCCGGATCCGGTATCTGATCCCATTTCGGAAAAGCTGAAAGATGCCGATCTGCACATTTCGGCCCAGGTCACGGTTGCCCTCGAAAAATTTGTAAAGGATAAGAACCTGGATGCGCTCGCCTACTACTACGATGGCGAAGACGGAAGTGATACCCGGGTCGTAATGTCCAATCTGATCGTAGGCAACTCCCTGCTGACCGGGGCGGGATTTCCGATGTGCGGGGAGTCGGACCTGAAAACTTGCATCGCTATGCTGATTATGGAGCGGCTGGGCATCGGGGGTAGCTTCGCCGAATTCCATCCCGTCGATTTCAGGGAAGACTTTGTGCTGGTTGGGCACGACGGCCCTCACAATGTGGCCATCGCCGAAGGGCGGCCGGTGTTGCGCAGCCTTAAGAAATACCACGGAAAACCAGGTTTCGGGGCGGGTGTGGAGTTTCAGATCAAGGAAGGGCCCATCACTATGCTCAGCATCAGCTCTACCTACGAGGGCAAATTCAAATTTGTGCTGGCCGAAGGGGAATCACTCAAAGGGCCCATTCCGCCTACGGGCAACACCAATACCCGGGGCTTTTTCAAGCCCGACGTCAGGACTTTTTTGAAGCGGTGGATGAAGGAAGGGCCCACGCACCATTTTGCTCTGGGGGTTGGGCACCATGCCGGTACCATCCAGAAAATAGCTAATTATCTCGGCATCGAATCCGTAGTAATCAATTGAGGGAGAAGTAGGTACCTCCCTAATTCTAAATTCTCACTTCTAAACCCTTTAACCATGGAACACATTTTCAAGCATCGCCTGGCGCTGCTGTTCTTATGCCTGGCCGCGGGTCTGTCGGCGCTCTTATCGAAAGCCAGCGCCCAATCGGCCGAAAAACAACTTGTTCAGGGTAAGGTAACTTCTGCCGAGGATGGAAGTCCGCTGATCGGGGCTACCATTGCCGAAAAAGGTACCACGCTGGGTACTACGACAGATGCCAACGGCAACTTTCAGTTGAATGTATCGCCGGGAGCGACGCTGGTGGTCAGTTTTATCGGGTATGTCTTCCAAGAGGTACCCATTGCAAATCGTTCGCAGATTGAGGTAGCCCTGAAAGCGGACATGCAGCAACTCAACGACGTGGTGGTTGTCGGCTACGGTACCCAGCGGAAAAAGGATTTGACGGGTTCCATTGCCAAAATTTCCAACGAGCAGCTGATCCAGCCTTCGGCCGCCAGCTTCGATCAGATGTTACAGGGCAAAGCTCCGGGAGTGCAGGTAACCCAAACCACCGGGGCACCGGGCGGGAATATGAATATCCTGATCCGGGGCGTTAGCTCCATTACGGGCGGCAACCAGCCGTTGTACGTAATCGATGGATTTGCCATTGGCTCGGGCGGAGGTGGTTCCGATATGCGCAGCTACGGAGGCAATAGTTTTTCCTCAGCCGGCATGGCCAGCAATACCGGCAACCGGGTCAATCCGCTTGCTTCCATCAACCCTTCGGACATCGAATCCATCGAAATTCTGAAAGACGCTTCGGCTACGGCCATCTATGGGTCAAGGGGGCCAACGGCGTGGTGATAATCACCACCAAGCGGGGTACCTATGGCAAGTCACAAATCAGCGTGGATGCTTCCTATGGTTTTCAGGAGGTGGCGCATAAACTGGAATTGTTGAACTCAAGGCAGTACGCCGATTACCTGGCTGATGGCCGCGACAATGCCTGGGTATATGCCGGGGGCAAAATAACGGACCCGAACGAGGTACGGTCGGCGGCAACCCGGGTCAGACCCGAGTTTAGGAACCCGGAATCCATTACCACGGATACCGATTGGCAGGATGTGCTGTTCAGAACTGCCCCGGTTAGGAACGTGCAGGTATCTTCTACCGGCGGTACCGAACAGGTCAAGTACTTCCTATCAGGGGGGTACTTTTCCCAGGAAGGAATCATTATCAATTCAGACTACAACCGCTTCAATTTGCGGGTGAACGTGGACGCCCAGGTCACCAAGCGGATCAAGCTGGGTACCTCTACGTTTGGTTCCTATGGGTTCGGGCGCTTTGCCAACACGGAATCCCACTACGGACAAGGCGGGCTGCTGAGTAATGCGTTAGCGGCCTCTCCTACAATTCCGGTGTACGACGATCAGGGCAACTACTACTTCAATCAGGCCGACGTAACCGATGGGCTGGGCTTTCTGGCCAACGTATTGGCGGTGAGTGAGGGTACCGACGACCGCCGGAAGGTCATGGACCTGGTTACGAACAATTTTGTGGAGGTAAACCTGACCAATGATCTTACTTTCCGCAGCTCCGTGGGTATTAGTTTTAGCTCGAACAATATCAAACTGTGGCGCTCCTCAGCGGTACCTAATTTCACCACCCTCAATTATCCGGCCTCGGCGGGTGTCTCCAAAGCCGAAAACTTGAACTGGCTCAATGAGAACACGCTGACCTACAACCGGGTGTTCAATAATAAGCATTTTGTGAATGGTCTGGTGGGGTTCACCGCGCAGAAAAACCGCTTCGACCGGGTATCAGTAGGAGCGTCCGATTTTCCTACGGAATACGTCCCGTTTATCACGGCGGGTATTGTGAACGCCGGTACCCAGACCGTTAATGAATGGGCGCTTCTGTCGGTTATGGCGCGGGTCAATTACTCCTACGCTGGCAAGTACCTGCTCACGGCCACCGTCCGCCGCGACGGTAGTTCCCGGTTCGGGGCCAACAACAAATGGGGCTCTTTCCCGTCGCTTTCTATCGGGTATAACCTGGCCGAAGAAGATTTCATGAAAGATGTCCGGTTCATCAGCAATCTGAAGCTACGAGCCAGCTATGGTATTTCGGGCAATAACCAGATCGGTGACTACACCCACATCGGTTTACTCTCCACCACCCGCTACATCAAGAACAATGCCCTGAATCCCGGCTTGGTACCCGCTACCTTATCCAATGATAACCTGACGTGGGAGAAATCGAAGCAAACCAATGTAGGTCTGGATCTGGGTCTTTTCAAAGATCGGGTCTCCCTCACAGCGGATGTATACAAGGATCTCAAAACCGACCTGCTCCTGGCGGTACAGCTTCCCGCCGCTTCGGGCTTCACCAGTTCCACCCAGAACATCGGGGATATTGAGAACAAAGGGTTTGAACTGGGAATTCAAAGTACCAATATTCTGAAGAAAAACTTTGAATGGAACACCAATTTTACCTTCAGTCATAACGAGAACAAGGTACTTAAGCTGGCTACCGAAGGGGGCGGATTGCCAATTCCAGCTACCAGATTACGGAAGTAGGGTCACCCATTTCCAGTTTTTATCTGATTCATAAGCTGGGGGTGTTCATGACCAGCGCCGAGTTGGATGGAGCGGCCTTGCAGCATCCCAAGACTCAAGCCGGTGATCTGAAGTTCGAGGATGTCAACGGCGATGGCGTGATCAACCAGAGCGACCGGAAAATCGTAGGTACCCCCTGGCCTGATTTTACCTGGGGACTGGATAATAATTTCAAACTGGGAAATCTTAGTTTGAATATCAGCCTGGTGGGTTCACAGGGTGCCTATACCTACCTGGATGCCGGCGCGAGCCTACTGGGATCGAATGGGGTGCAGAACAACCTGGCCCTTACGGATCGGCGATGGCGGTCGGAGGCCGATCCGGGCGATGGCATCATGCCCCGGTCCATCCGGAGCAACCATGCCCTGGGCTTTGGTACCTCCTCGCACTACCTCTTCGAGAATTCTTTCACCCGCATCCGGAACATCAAGTTGTCCTACGACCTACCCAAAACCCTGACCAGCGTTTTGCATTTGAACAACCTGAATGTGTACGTCAACGTAGCCAACGTGTACACCTTTACCGACTATCCGGGCTATGATCCCGAATCGAGCATCACCGGCGACAACGTCGTGAACGCGGGTATCGACTACCTGAATTACCCCTTGCCACGTACCTATACCCTGGGCATAAAAACAACTTTCTAAACCTACCGCTATGAAAAAATACATAACGCTAATCCTACTGGGGACCATGCTGAGTTCCTGCTCGGAATTCCTCAATCTCCAGCCCGAGTACCAGATCAACGAGGTTTCATTTTACAAAAGTGCCAAGGATTTCGAAACCGCTCTGGTGGGCAATTACGCCGGACTCCAGGTACTTTATAATACCGCCCTGGTCGACATCGGCGACCTGACGACCGACAACGCGGAAATAAAATGGACGTCGCCCACCGTGTCTGAAACCGAACTGGACGAGGTAAATCCCACCGCTTCCAATGATTTCCTCAACACCGTGTGGAGTGGTAGCTTTGCCACCATTGCCCGCAGTAACAATATCCTGTCGAGGCTGGATGATGTGAATTTGACCGAAGCCCAGAAAAACCAATTCAAAGGAGAATCTCTGTTTCTGCGGGCGTTCAGCTATTTCAATCTGGTTCGCCTTTTTGGCAATGTACCGATCGTAGACGTCGCTTTCCGGAGTCCTGATGCGATCATGGATTTTGACATGACCCGTCGGCCGGTGAGCGAGGTGTACGCCCTGATCACCAAAGACCTCACCGATGCCGCAAGCCTGCTGAATGGCATTACCCTGCCCAGTAAGTCCCAGGCCTCCACCGGAGCGGCTAAAACGCTGCTTGGAAAAGTGTACCTGACCACGAAGCAGTATGATCTGGCCAAAAACGTACTTAAAGAAATAATTGACCAAAAGACGTACTCGCTCAATCCGGATTATAAAAAACTGTTCACGAATGGCAACAGCGAGCTGCAGGAAACGATCTTCGAAATCAAGTATCTGTCGGGCAATGTGGGCGAAGGCAATTCCTTTTCCAGTATTTTCACCCCCGCCCGCTTCGACATGGCCATCTTTCCGGGCAATATGCAGGGCTCGGGCCGGGTACTGCCTACCAAACAGATGGCCAATGTATACGAGCCGGGTGATTTGCGGAGAAAGGCCTCCATCGGTGACTCGGTAAGGCTGAATACCGGCAAGTACGAAAAGGAGACCTACGGGCTCAAATTTGTGGATTTTACAACCGGCATTGTGGGTGATGGGGGCATCAACTTTACGGCTCTGCGCTACGCGGATGTGTTGCTGATGTACGCCGAAGCATTGAACGAAACCAACGGTACCCCCGAGGCCCATACCTACCTGAATATGGTGCGGCAACGGGCTGGGCTTGCTCCGCTTTCGGGATTGTCCAAAGCTGAATTTACGCTTGCCCTCGAAAAAGAAAGAAGGGTGGAGTTTTTGTTGGAAGGCCACCGCTGGTTCGACCTGGTACGTACCGGACGGGCACAGGAAGTTTTGAACAAGTACTTTCAGGACAATGGCCTGAGTTTTACGGTCGCTCCCCACGAGCTGATCATGCCCATACCACTGCGGGAAATCGACATCAATCCCAACTTGGGTCAGAATCCAGGCTATTGAAATAACAAGTTGGGCCATGAACGCCGGGAAGGCTTCATGGCCCGCTATTTCCTAAACCCTTTTGAAATGATGCATTTTGTCAAAGGAATTCTCAGGTACCCCTTCTTGCTTTTCCTGCTGTCTATACCGCTGGTTGGCCAGTCCCAATCCAACCTGGGTACCCTCAAAGGCAGAAACTTCAACAACATCACGCTGGAGGCTTCGCTGAAACCTTTCAAGAAGAACGACCAGGCCTACATCCGCGAGGTAGCCACGGAAATGTTCACGCAGTGGCACTCGCTGCTGCGCCATACCGACACGGTATCCGTAATGCTATGGACCGGCGATGGGTCGGAGATTCTGGATTACAAGGGTACCCCGTCCGAGCCCCTCGAATGGGCCAGGTACCTGGGCAATCCCAACACCCAGCATGCCGTAGGCTCCGGCCCCGAGGAGCTTTCCATTCACGAAAGGGCCTACCTTTATATGGAGAATCCGCCGGTGTTTTCGTACGCCGATCTGGCCTTTATCATAAAAACGCTGAAAGAAGAAGGGCGGAAAGTTACGGGTAAGCCCATTCAGGTGGGTGCTACGTTCGATCCCGGGCCCGAATTCGCTAAGTCGGAGTTCAAGTACAAGAAGCACCCCGAAATCCTGGGTGGCAACGCCATGGGACATAAAAGCTTCGTAAGCTGCTACTCCGTGCTAAACGCCGATCGGGAGGCCTACGCGGGCTTTCCCAAGGGTATCCCGGCCAATACGCCCTTTGGTACCTTCTTCGGTCGGCAAAGTCAGCATTTTCTGAAGGATCTGGGCTACGATTTCATCTGGTTCAGCAATGGCTTCGGGTTTGGGGCCGAAGGCTGGTCGGCCACCGGAGCTACCTTTACCGGTAAGGAATTTGAGCAGGAAAAACTGGCCGGGCTTACCGCCAAAATCAATGAGTTCTGGCAGTTGTTCCGGAAGGAATGCCCTACCTTTCAAATCCAGACGCGCGGTACCAATCTGTCGGTGGGCGCCGACCTGGCCCGCGATGCGGTGAACCTGAAGCAGATCTACGAGGGCGGATACAACATGCTGCCCCCACCCAACTCGCCCTGGGCGGCTCTGGATGGCGATTTCGGGCTGGAAATGGTGGGGTACATGTCGCGCATGGCCGAATTGCCCGACAACCGGTTCTTGTTTCGCTACTATACCCACGATCCCTGGTGGCTCAACAGTCCCTGGCTGGACCGCTACGGGCGGGAGCCGCACGATATATACCTACCCATGGCGGTGAGCCGGATCGATGCCAATGGAGAGATCGGTATTCCCACGCACCTCAATTTCCTGACTATCGACAATTCACTGGGCGAAATGCCAACCCAGGTACCCGACGAGGTCACGCCGCACATTCTGAAAGCCCGCTACGATGCACCTACTGCGCCCGGTCCGCTGGTGTGGGTGTATCCCTTCGATGAGTACCACCGCTGGGCGTATGAAGCCAAAAATCGTTTGCCGGAAGTGTACTACGGCGACTGGTACATCCGGCAGGCGATCAATAATGGTTTTCCCCTTAATACGGTCATTTCCACGGGTTCTTTCCAATCGGTTCTGGGCAAGAAACCGGATTATTTTAAAGAGTCCACGCTGGTGACGATAATGCCTGATGCAGGTACCCCCTGGAAAAAGCGTTGATGGAATTTGTGCAGAAAGGCGGAAAGCTCATGCTGTTTGGCCCCGCCGATCACGCCAGTCCGCAGTTTCTGGATTTTCTGAATTTACAGAACGAAGCCCCACTGGAAGGAGAATTTGAAATCAAATCGTCCATGAAAGGAGATGTTTTGGAAAGAGGGTACCCCCACCGCATCAACCACCGCGCACTGTTCGGCGGCGGGGGCGTGAGGACCAGTCTGAAAGACCGTTCCGATGCCAGCACGACATTGCTAGTACAACTTGAACAGGCCGGAAAAACCCGTGATGTCGTGTGGGTCAGATCCCGCCCGGAATGGGGAGGCGGTAAAGTAGCCTACCTGCGGGGTACCAATTCCAGCAGCTTCACCGGAGGGCGTTTACTCACTCCGGATGATCCCGAAAAGTGGTTCATCGGTCCGCTCCACCTAAGGTACCTGTTGCCCGAATTTGGCCTCGGCCACCTGGTGGAAAAGCAGGACCCTTCCCTGAAAAATCCGGTTTTGACCATTTCGAGAAGCCACAATGCTTTCCTGTTTTCCGGCTATAATCCCAGCAGCACTGTAAGGCAGCACTTCAAATTCCAACAAGGTGCTCCCCTGTTGCTCGGATTGGAAACCAAACTGGAAAAGGGAAATTCGACCTACACCATGCCCACAGCCTGGAACCGCGAGTGCCGGGCCTTTGTGGAGCAAAATGAGGGAATCGTTACTTTCCGGGAGTTGCACTCGGGCCAGAAAGGTATCACCAAACGGTACAGCATCGAGGGGCTTCAAAACGCCACGGTTCGGATTTATCCCGAGGATCACGTTACGGAAGAACAGTTTCATACCTACGTCAATGCCACCTACCCCTGGAAAACCGGCCAGGTACCCTTCAAGCGGGGCGACGATGCGTTAGGAAAGCATTATGTAGTGGAAAACGTGACGGGAAGCCTGGTAGTCTCCTGGTGATATGATGCATACCGTGGGATGCCCCTATGTGGCATCGAGCCAGTTTCATTTCCATGCTTTGCCATGCATGATCTCTAAAACCTTTTGCTTATGAAAGCCTTCTTTTCTCTTTTTCCGGTTTTTGTTATTTTAACAGCCGTTGGTCTGCTATCAAATACCAACCTACCCCCAACCGGAAAATTAGCTGATTACGAATCGCTGAAAGCGGGCTTCAAAGATCCTCGGGGTACCGCGCGCCCCAAGGTATACTGGTGGTGGCTCAATGGCCACACTGACACCACCTTGCTCAAAGAAGAATTGCGCAGCATCAAAAAGGCTGGCCTGGGCGGGGTGGATATCTTCGAAATCGGTTTTCGGCCTGATGGCCTGGTACCTGCCGGCCCGAAATTCATGGGCGATAGTTCGCTGAATACCATCGTGTGCGCGATTCGGGAAGCTACCCGGCTCAATCTGGAAGTGGGTCTGAACCTGGCCAGTAGCTGGAATGCCGGCGGCAGCTGGGTGACCCCCGAGTATGCCGCCAAATCGCTCTATGTATCAAAGCTGAAATTGTCCCAGCCGGGCCGACAAACCATCAAGGTACCTTTTCCCGACATACCCAAAAAAGACAGCCGCGGCGAACTTTATATTCCATTGGGTCCGGATGGCAAGCCCGTGTATCAGAAAGAAGTGGCCGTTCTAGCCATTCCTGCCCAAAAAACCGGTGGTCATTTGGATACTGCCCGAATCGTGGATGTGTCACGCTTTTTCAATTCCAAAACCGAAACCCTAACCTGGGAGGTACCGCCTGGGACCTGGGAAATTCAACGCTATGTTTGCTCCAATTCGGGCGATCCACTGCTGTTGCCGAGCCCTAATTCCAAAGGACCCATCATCGATCACTTTGACTCCACCGCCACCCGGATGCATTTCATGTACTTCATCAACCGGCTCAGACCGGTGCTGGGGGATTTTCGGAAAACGGCTTTGAAAAATCTGTACTTAGCCAGCTTCGAGGCCAAAAATGCCCTGTGGACGCCGTCGCTGGCGGATGAATTCAGAAAAATAAACGGATACGATCTGGCCAAGTTTCTTCCGTATATTTTTGACAAGCAGGCTTTTGACTCCACAACCACCAACCGTTTCCGGCAGGATCTGAACCTGACGATTTCGGAACTGATGATCAATAACCACTACCGGAAAGGAAAGGAAATTGCCAATGCATACGGGCTAAACCTTATTTCTGAATCGGGCGGGCCAGGGCCACCCCTGCACAATGTACCCGTGGAAGCCATCAAGGCGCTGGGTTCGCTGGATGTGCCCCGCGGCGAATTCTGGATCAACCACGAGCGGCTGGACGAAACGAAGGATAGCGTTGATTTGCTGATGCTGGTCAAGGAAATAGCGGCGGCCTCGCATCTTTATCAGCGCAAAATTACTGAGCTGGAAGCCTTCACCAGCTTTCAAAACTGGCAGGAAGGCCCCGGCGACATGCGGCCCGTAGGCGACCGGGCCTTTTGCGAAGGGATGAGCCGGGCGGTGATCCACGGCTTTACCCACAACCCGACCCGGGAGGGGTACCCTGGCAACGTCTACGCGGCGGGTACCCATTTCAATGTCAAAACCACCTGGTGGCCCAAGGTGAAGCCATTCAGTGACTACCTGGCGCGCGTGTCCTACCTTTTGCAGGAAACTAATTTTACGGCGGATGTCCTTTATTACTACGGCAATAAGGTACCTAATTTCGGCACCCCGAAAAACGCCCGTTTTGCGGTAGGCTCGGGCTACGATTATGAAATCATCAATACCGAAAAACTGCTGAATGACCTCCGCGTACAGGACGGGCTGCTGACGCTGCCCTATGGTGCCCAGTTCAAAGTGCTGGTGCTGGACGAAATCGTTGGGGATGACCCCGCCGTGCTGCGCAAAGTGGAGGAGCTGGCCCAAGCGGGCGCCGTCATCACCGGTACTAAACCCGAAGGTACCTGGGGAGACAGCCGACAAGTGGCGGACCGGCTATGGGCTGGTGCGGGGAATTTTTCAAAAAATGAAGTGAAGAAAGGGAAGGTTTTTACCACACCGGCGCTGCAAATTCTGCAAAAAATGGGCGTCAAGCCCGATTTTGACTATCCCGACAAAGGGTCGACCCGATTGGACTACATGAAAAAAAGTCAGCCCGTGCTCGACTTCATTCACCACCGGAAAGAAGATCTGGATTTTTACTTCGTCAGGAATACGCAGGATAAAGCCCTGTCCCGGTTGTGCTCTTTCCGGCAGCAGGGGAAGGTACCCGAATTGTGGGACGCTCAAACCGGCGAAGTCATTCCCATCGGCGTGTACGAGCAGGAAGGGGAGCTCATCAAGGTACCCTTGACTTTCACACCCCACGGCTCCTATTTCGTCGTTTTTTCAAAAGCTGACCGACCATCCCCGCACATTCGGGAAGTCACTTCTGCTTCGCCCCATCCACCCCTGTTTTCCTATACATCCCGGGGTTTGGAGTTTCTGGCGGAGGGTACCTATGTACTGAAAGGTACCTCAAAAACCCGGACCGTCGAAAACAAAATCGAAGTTGAGCCCATTGGGGGTAGTTGGGAGGTGCACTTTACCAAAGGCTGGGGCGCGCCCGAAAAAGCTACCTTTCCGGAGTTGACTTCCTGGGCGGCCTCGTCCGATAAGGGAATTGCGCATTATTCGGGTACGGGTACCTATACCAAGGACTTTACTTACACCCCATCCGCTCCATCTTCGGGCCGGGTGTACCTGGACCTGGGCGAGGTGGGTAAGGTAGCGGAGGTGTGGCTGAACGGTAAGTCGCTGGGCATTACCTGGACGGCTCCCTACCGCTACGACGTAACCGATGTCATCAGGCCGGGCGCGAATGCCTTGAAAGTAGAAGTAGTCAACACCTGGGCCAACCGGATTATCGGGGATATTCGGGATAAAGAAAACTACACCCGTACCAATCTCAAAGTGAGGGCATCAAGGGAATTACTTTGGTCCGAAGCCCCCCTGCTGGAATCTGGCCTGCTGGGGCCCGTAACGATCAGAACCGTCAAACCGATTGAGCTATGAACCGTATAGCCTGGGTGCTGGGTACCCTGCTTTCAATAAGTATTGCTGGCTTTGCCCAGGACAACCGCTGGCCCGACCGTCAGGAATATCTGTCTGCCGTGAAAAAAGAGTTGAAGGCGGTATGGCCGAACAACCGAACGGTCAACATTGTCTTCCACGGGCATTCGGTTCCGGCGGGCTTCTGGCACGATCATGAGGTACATACCCTCGAATCGTATCCGCATCTGGTGCTGGAAAAGCTGAAAGAAGAATATCCCTACGCCGTCATTAATGTGATCGTCACCGCGATCGGTGGAGAGAATTCCCAGAAGGGTAGCCTGCGGTTTGAAAAGGAAGTGCTCAATCACCGGCCGGACGTCCTGCTGATCGACTATGCGTTGAACGATCGGTTTCTGGGACTTGAAAAAGCGAGGGTAGCCTGGGAGGATATGATCAAAAAAGCGCTGGCCCAGAACATCAAGGTCATTCTGCTGACTCCTTCCCCCGACCAGCGGGTGGATTTGTTGGCGGCTGACAATCCGCTCGAGCCGCACGCGGAGCAAATCAGGCAATTGGCGGAACGGTTTCAGGTAGGTCTGGCCGATCCGTACGCGGAGTTCAAAAAAATAGCCGCCCAGGGCAATCTACCCGATTATATGTCGCACGTCAACCATCCCAACCGCGCGGGACACCAGATTATTGCCGATACCATTGTGAAGTGGCTGATCGATAAAAAAGAAAACTAGGCCTGCGTAGCTTTATGACCGTGATCCTGATAGTCCGGATTGGCGATGATGGCAAACTTGTACTTATCGCCGCGGTAGTAGGAGCGCTCCAGTTCTACCACCTTGCTTTGGGTACAGACCACCGCACTATCCAGAATGAACATGGGGGTAGCTTTTTTGAGTTCAAAATTGTTCTCCCTGGCGTCGGGTTGCACGATTTCCACGCTCAGGGTCTGTTTGACTTCTTCGATCTTGAGGTGGTAGGTAGTCTCGTAAGTTTTAAAATAGGAGATTTCGGTGGGTAGCCGATTGATGTTCGGGCAGAGCCTGAGGGATACGTATTTCAGCTCGTCCTTGATAATTTCCTCATCTGCGTAGCGCAGCTGATGGATTTTCAGCACCGGTCCGTCGATGATAAAATGCTTGCCTCCGATCTCGGACGATATGCCATCCGGTAGGATCGTTTTTTCCAGCACCAGGTTTTTGGGCAGAAAGCCTTCGGCCAGCAAACTCTCGTGAAACCCCCGCCGGGTGGCGTAGATCGAGCCCAGGGTACGTACTAGGTGGTGGTCGGGCGTGCGATTCAGCACGTAGGTACCTCTGCCTTTGATCCGCTTTACCCAACCCTTCGATTCCAGATCCAGCAGACTCTTGCGGGCCGTGGTGTTGCTGACCTGGTGGTCGCGGATCAGCTCGTTTTCCGACGGAATCTGATCCCCAGGTTGTAGTTCACCCGCTTTGATTTTCTCAACAATGGCTTCACTGATTGTAATGAATTTGGGCTTCATCGTTATGCTGGAATGAGGTAATGGGGATAGGCGATTGCGGAATGCGGTTTTTATCCTCCCCTCAAGTCTTACCGAACTGGATAATTACACCCTAAACATACGAAGGTACAAAGACATAAAAAAAGTACAACCGAAGTACTCCCCTTGCTCAACGGAACGACTGCGCATGTTTAAACCTTTCCGTATAGGCAATTTTGCTGATCGATGGATGGGCCGTTGGCGGTTTTTTCGTTTTGTACTAACTTCCGTTCCGGGAGGCCGCATCCATAAGTCGGCTATTGTATCATTTTTGCTGAAAACCTACCCTAATTACACGATGACTCTTGATTTGACCGGCATAAAAACCAAAGCAGCATTGCACCAGCTCTTCAAAAACGAACTGCAATTTCCGGACTGGTACGGTGTGAGCTGGGATGCTTTCTGGGACTGTATTGTCGCGGTGGTAGAAATGCCCGAGCAGCTAACGCTAGTGCATTGGGATGAGTTTGCCCGGGAGTGTCCGCGCGATATGCAGATTCTGCAGCAGGTAGTCCAGGATTATGGTGCCACCATGGCACCGAAACGCATCGTGCTGGCTTAGCATTGTAGCGGGTGGGGTACCCGGATACCAGCGATTCGATTCACCAGAGTTCCCTTATTTTGACTACGACAACCCGGGATTTGGCTACGTACGGGGTTTTATTGTTGCGGAATTTTGCCAAAACAAAAAACCAGAAAGCACTATGATACTAGTAACAGGAGCTACCGGACACCTGGGTAGAGCAGTCATGCAATTGAATACGTTTCTGGTTCTGTAGCAAGGTACCTGTTTGGAACGACATCCTATACTCCAGAGGAATCTTAGGCCCAAATCGACGTAATAGGTAATCGCTACACTGAACAGATGGATAAATCGACGGGACTGTAAAAGAAGAGTCTAGCCAACGCGTCATCTATAAAAAAGACCAGGTAACTAAGAAGTTTCACTCCCTCAGCCAACTGTATTCAAACTGCGCGTAGACGATGCGTTTGTAAGCGTCCTT
Organism: Salmonirosea aquatica; assembly: GCF_009296315.1. NCBI lineage: Bacteria > Pseudomonadati > Bacteroidota > Cytophagia > Cytophagales > Spirosomataceae > Salmonirosea > Salmonirosea aquatica. The sequence goes on along the minus strand of NZ_WHLY01000002.1, from coordinate 2,435,788 downwards.
CTCGTATAGGACGCCGATTTTGTCGTCGGCCTGAACCACTAGATCAGAATAAGCCGCCGAGCCGCTGTAAATCACTTGGCCCGATGACCAGGTTTGGCCATTATCGGGACTGGTACGAACGGTGAGGTTCTCGCGTTTGGTCTGGCTGTTGGCATTGGAAAAAAGAAGTACGGGTTGCCCTTTTTTCGGCTGGTAGCTGATCAGGCTGCCCTCACAGACCGGATCGGGTAGGCCTTCCATGACCCGTACTTCCTCCCACGTGGTACCTGCATCGCGGGTGAAGCCCTGCAAACGGTACTTGACATCGCCCGATTGGTTGCGAAAATTCAATAGCAGGCTGCCATCGGAAGTTTCGGCGGCGGTGGCCTCGTTGCCGCCGGCATAGTCGAGGCTGGGACTCAGCTTGAATGTCTGACCGTGGTCGTCGGAGTAGTAGGCATGGGCGGCGTAGTCGCGGTAATGCTCCTGCGGTGGACCCGCCGAGTGGTTGGCTGCCACAAAAATCCGCCCCCGGTATTTCCCGTTCCGGATTTGCAGCGCGTGGCCGGGCGTATTGGCGTAGGAACGCCAGTCTTCACTGAACGTATAGGTAGGGTTGGTATTGGGGGCGTTGGGCCGCGAGGTCAGCAGTGTGATGTTCACAGGGTCGTTCCAGGTATGGGCACCGTCAGTACTGGTTTTGTACCATATTTCCCGCACCGCCTTACCCTTGCGGACATCGGCCTCGTGAGCGGTACCTGTGTTGTAAAACAGGAAAAGCCGCCCCTTCGGATAGGCCGGGTCTGTAAGGTCGTAGACCGGTGCCGGATTGCCCGCCTGGTACTCGGCGTAGTCAGCCACCACCTGGAGCGGCCCCCAGGATCTTCCGTCATCGCTGCTACGTTTCAACACAATTTCCACGTCGCCGAAATCGCTGCAACTGGTGCGCCGGGCTTCGGCGAAGGCCAGCAGATCGCCATTGGGTGCTTTCACGATGGCCGGTATACGGTAGCAGAGGTACCCCTCTTGCCCGCTTTCAAAAACGGTTGTTTCCATAATGCCCGCTTTGTCAGGTACCTTGCTCCCCATCGTTCGGGGCGACTGAACGGTCTGACAGGCAAAAAGGCAAAAGTTTAGGAAAAGGGCGACCAAGGCTGATGAATTGCGGATGCGGGACATTACGGGACATTAAAAGTTGAATTTGGGTTTTCGCTTGGCCTTAAAATTAGAGCTAATATTAGTGAATGATAAGAAAAAAAGGAACAGAATGGATGTTGGATGCTCACCTAACCTACCTTCTTTTGCGCGAATAGGTCCGAATTCTGAGCCGTAATAAGTTGTGAAGTGGTCAACGATTTTTGCGGCAGGAGTGGCTGGTACCTACTCAACCCAGGGCCTGATCCAGAGGCTTAGTTTTAATAGACCCACGCAAAACCTGCGTAATGGGATGCAAAAATCCTACTGGTGGGTGCTCGGAATTATTGAGTGAAGTAATGTGATATTACTCATTTATAAATAATTCATTGTCATTTAATTTTCATTCCAGGGATCAAGGGAACCGTTTCGACCAGCTCAAGGGACTTGACCATAGCCTGTGTCCCGTTTTTGTATTTGATGAAATGAGGGGTTTGCAGATGCGCCCGGTACGCCGCCGTATCCGCATATATTTCCAAAATTGTGATGTGATTGGGGTTTTTCTTTTCCGAGACAGCGTACAAGGTGAGTACACCAGGTTCGAGGCGCACCGAAGCTTCAATTTCCTCCTTCAATGCGGCTTTATAACTTTCCAATTGGGTCGAGTCGATGACGAGTTTTGCCAGTCGCACCATTTGATTATTCTCTTGCGCCAGGGTACTATTGCTGATAAAAAAGGGTAGCATGATTGTAATGAGAAGCAGGGCTAATCTGCCCGTTTTTTTTGTGCGCATCATACTCAAGGGTATTTATAAATAAGAAGTTGTTATTTGTAGGATTCATTATTTACTCAGCAACAAAACCCAGTCGCCAGGGCCGGGACAGACAAAAGTCTGTGGATAAGTAAATGATTTTTTTACTTCCTGTCTAACCAACCCACCGACGTTCAAACCCATATCCTACACAAACTGATTCGGAGGGTACCCTTCATTTAAAAAAGACAAATAACCCAATGATGATGAAGGGTACTACCAACAAAAGCATGAGGCCCAGTAAAATCATGATGGCAATGCGGTAGGGGTGTTTTAGTACATAATTCTCTGTTGAAGTAAGACTCAGTTTTTCCTGGGGCTCTTCGGCTTGTTTGACCTTTTCAGCCACCAAAAGATAGGGGGGGATCAATGCTTCCAGGGCCTCCAGGTCAACCGTCTTCATTCGATACGCATAGGTAAGCTGCAAAGGATCGAGGGATAAGCTTTGCTGTCTTCTGATTTTATCGTCAGTATGGAAAAGGGTGGTGAGTGCCTCCTGTACCTCGACATCTTGGAGAATATTTTCGCTCCATGCTTTGGAAGCTACCCAGGCACTGAGAAGGCTCCTCGGATCTTTCAGCTTTATCAGCTCGCGCCCCCGCTTTTTATTGACATAGTTGGCAAGCCAATTGCTGATGGCGTTCGAGTCTCCCACCATAAAACGAGTGGGTACATTCAATTTCATCGCCAGCGTCACCCGACATCCTACAAATTCCTGGTAGCGGATTTCTCCGGCATATTTTGTCCTTTTCAAGGGCTGGAACCACAACTCCAAAGGACCTAGCTCCGTTTCCCGGATGTATTTTAATCGTTTATCTCCCTGGACAAAATGATTTTTCTCTAGAAATGCAGTAAGATTTGGGTTGGTCATGGTTCCATCTTTTTGAGTAGGTACCCCGAAAATAGAATTTCTTGTAAACCCTACCCAAAACAGTTAGCAAACGGTTGCGGATCGACAAAGCTATCTGCCCCAAGGCTCTACTTCTCTCCCAACGACTTTACAAACAAAATCACCGATTCGATGTCCGTGTCCGAAAGGATACCCTGGAAAGAGGGCATTTCGGCGTTATAGCCCTTCACGATTTTAGCGGTTGGATTCAGGATGGATTCCCGTAGGTAGGCGTCATCGGCCACCACGGTAGTACCATCTTCGAGCGGACGCTTGGCGCCGTATAAGCCCTGGAAGGGCGGGCCGTACATGCCTTTGGTTTGGGTACCCTGCGAATGGCAGCCCGCGCAGGCGGTCTTGGTAAACACCGCCTTGCCCTTTGCCACTGATGCTACCTCGGTAGCTTTACTCGCTGTTTCCCGGCGGGCTGTCAGAAGGTTGTAATCCACATTAGTAAAGCCATACTTCGCAGCGGAGAGGTCTTCCAGGTAGTTAACCGTAAACCAGAACTCGTCGGCTATGGAGTGTCCATCTTTGGCTTTTACCTCATAGGCTACCTCCATTTGCATCACTTCGGCCATTTCGGGTACCAGGAGCAGCACCGACTTTTGGTCGGGAGAAAGGTAGCTGGCGGACACGGGTATTTTTTCTTCGCCCGTTGAGCCGTCCAGTTTATAGTGCCCGGAGCCATACTCTTCGGTCCGGAGGTAATTGTATCGTTTGATCTGGAAATTATCGGGATTCGTAGCCGTAGCAGCATCGAGGGGAGAGTCGAAACGCAACACGATGCCCTGTTTACCTGCCTCGAATGTATTCACCATGTAGCTGGGTTTTCCGGTGTAGCGCAACCGTAGCAGCGCACTCAGCCCTTTGGAATTGGACCCCCACAAATTAAAGCCCGCCACGTAGAGCTGGCCATCCTTCGGGTTGACGGTACCCTTCGAAGTAGGGGCGGGATAGTCGGCATGGATCATGGAGAGCCCGCCCTGAATGCCTTGCGAAGTAGTGTCGATCAATACCCGAAACAGGCCGGGGCGCCCAAAGGAAAAATGCACCAGATCGCCATTCAGTGGGCCCATTTGGGTACTCGTCACCCAAGCCTGACCAATGCTCGACTGATCTACATGGTGAGGAATCCAGGTCAGCGGCGGGGCAATGGGCGGATTATCCGTGCGGTGTACCGTAGGACTTACGCCATAATAATCGCCTTTTTTGATCAAATAAATGGGCGAAGAAGGTACAAAATTGCCCTGCTGATCGGAGGCGGTGAGTACCCCGGTCTGAGGATTGATACCCAGATACGGTCCCCGCAAGCCAGTTGCGATGACTTCGAAATCGCGCCCATCGGGCGTGATACGCAGAATAACCCCGTTATGCTCCGAGCCTTTCCGAAAGCCCTTGGCCACCTGGGGTGTCACGCCGGGGCCATTGCTCAGGCTTCCGCCCTTGGCCACGTAGAAACCTCCGCCGGGCGCAGGTACCATGTCGCCCGCCCACTCGCGGCCCTCGGGCGACTGGGACATGACGTTGGAGAAATTCTCGTAGTAGTCGGCCACACCATCATTATTCAAATCGTGCAGCCGCAGGATGCCTTCCCGGCCGAACACGTAGATCTTTTCGTCCACTACCTCGATACTCATGGTTTCATGCATACCGGAGGCAAAACGCTTCCACCGCAAGTTTTGCAGACCGCGATCAATACCGTCAATCGTCCATACGTCCCCTTCAAAGGTGATAACGGCCGCGCGGCCGTCCTTGAAGAATGAGACATCCGCTACGCGTACATTCCGCTTCCAGGGATTAGGTAGGGGTAAAGTCAGCTTGTCGGTCACGAAGGCCGCCGTATCGGGTGCCAGGGTACCCTGCGTAGCCACCTCCTGCTTCCAGTAGGCGGGGCCGCCCTTTTTCAAGTCGGGCAACGTAATTTTGGTAGATTTTGCCGCTTTCTCAAACTGCTTGATGAGGCGGGCCGGGCCTTTCCATACCAGGACGGTAGCTTCGGCCCCCTGAGCAGAGGGAGCTACCCGAACCGTCAGCAGGTTTTTTCCGGAAATTTCGGGCGTCAGGATACTTTTTCCTTTGCCTGCCACCCCCACGGCCGTAACCGTATCCTGCTGGGTACCCTGATAGATGTACACAAAGCGGCCATCCTGCTCTACTTTCGTTCCGTTGGGTACCTCGGCCAGCACCAGTCCCAGGGGGGTAGGCGAGGTACCCATTTTGAAGGTCCGGGTAAAGGCGGTCTGTCCGTCAAACTCCCTGCTGCCCGGTAGTTCCAGAATATCCGTGCTTCCTACCGTATAGCTGAGACCTACCTGACTTCCGTACGTATACACGCCATTCCAGCGGGCCTCCTGGGCGGGCAGCGGGAACCAGTCGGTTTTGGGAATGGGAGCCGCAAAGGTAGATTGCCCGCCTTGCAGCGTAACCCAGCCCGCGTAGCTTCCGGTGGCGAATTGCGGTACGCCGGCGATCTTGGCCAGCTTGTTGTTCTTGTTGAAAAAATCATCGTAGGAAACCTGGGCCATCAGGTTCATGGGCATGAACTTACGTGTCCAGGCTACTGACCACCGCAACAGGTCGGTATCGAAGCAGACATATGCGCTGTCGCCCAGTTTGATAGCCAGTGTACGCGCCGCCTGATTGTCTTGCGGAAAGCCCGGTCCCAGTTTCCGCGCATCGATGGAGGTAGAAATGAACGGAAAGTTAGGCTCGACGAAATTACCGATTTCCAAAGAGTCGGGTGGCGTGGATATAACTTTGGTAAAATGGGAGTTGCTGGCCAGGAACAGGGCAGCCAGGAGCAGAATCCCGGTGGAAGCCAGGCTGTATGCAGTACGCGAAAAATTAGGCATCGCTAGGTATTGATTGACGTGTGAAGGAGGCTTTGCTAAAAAATTAAAGGCTTAAGAGAGGTACCTATACCGAAACATGCGAGGGTACCTTGTGTGAAACATTCTCTCCGATATAGTGACGATGAAAGCCGGTGGGTACCTCTATTTTTATCGAAAATCTGAATTAAAGAATCCCACGACCGAACCCGCCTGGCAGGCCAGGCCGTAGGGTACCGACCGGGTACCTACCTTATTTCCGCATACCGTTCAGGACGTTCACATCCATTTCCGAGAGCTTCTCGCCGCCTTTGATGCCAAAATCCAGCGTGCGAATCGGGAACGGAATCATAATATCGTTGGCGTCGAAGGCTTCTTTGATATACATAATGGCTTCGTGGCGGCCTTGCAGGAACGTAGGCTGTTCGGTATCCTTCATCCAGATGCGAATGTTGAAATTGATGGAGCTATCCCCGAATTCGGTATAAAAGAGCGTCACCTCGTCATCTGGCGAGCGGACGCTTACTTTCAGGGCAGCCTGAATGGCGATGTCTTTCACTTTCTGTAAATTATCCCCGTAGGATACTCCTACCGTCAGATCCAAGCGGCGCTTATGCAGGGCGGAGTAATTCTCGATCGTGTTCTGAAAAACGTCTTTGTTAGGAATAATCACCCGTTGCCCCTGAAAAGTGCGGATCATGGTATCGCGCAGGTTGACTTCCTCCACAATGCCCATGTGGTCGTTGGACTTGACGATATCGCCCACCGCCAGGGGCCGCCGGAACGACAGAAAGATACCCGACATAAAGTTGGCAGCGATATCCTGAAACGCAAAAGCCAGCGCCAGTCCCAGGATTCCCGCCCCGGCCAGGATCGAAGTGACTGCCTTGTCGAGATTCAGCACGCTGAGCACGACGAAGAACACCACCCCCACCGAAATGGCGTAGACGAGTGACGAGAATAGGGTATTGATGGTTTCGATGTGCGAAACCTTCCGGATGAGTTTCAGGGAAATCCTGCGAATGAATTTGGCAATGAAAAGCCCGAGCACCAGAATGAGCGAGGCCAGCACGATGTTGGGCAACAGCCGGATGAGTTCCTTAACCCACACCGTGAGCTTGTTCGAGATTAAGTCAATGGCCTGGTTGATATCGAGGTTCATGTCGAGTTTTATTCTTTATTTTTTGCTAAAACTTTCTTTTTAAACGGCCTGCCGACCCAAATGGTTTAGAAGGGCTTTAAACGAAGAAAGGAGAAGCACGGCTTCTCCTTTCTCAATCGGTGTACTTTTAAAAAGGCAGATCGTCATCAGAGCTGCTGGGTGCAAAGGCGGGATTGGGGGGAGGGCCAAAGTCGCCGGACACGTTGCTGGGAGCCGATTGGCCGCTGCCGGCTTTTTCTACTTTCCAGGTTTTTACTTCGGTGTACCAACGTTGGTTATACTCGCGGCTCTCTACGTCTACCGATGCCGTTACGGCATCACCCACGTTGAGGCCAAACTGATCGATTTTGTCGCCCCACATCGCGATGCATACTTTCTTGGGATATTGCCCTTCCGTTTCCAGAATGAACTCCTGCTTGCGCCATGTGCCGTTTTTTCCCTGGCCGGTCACTTCGGGAAGGATCGAAATGACGTTTCCTGTTATTTCCATGAAAATGATTTTTTACTGATTTAATTGGAATTGAATACGTCCAAAAGTAAAATATTTAGCCCGCATATCAAAAAATGCCTTCCGGCTAGTTGCCTATGGCGTTCAGCCCATCAGTTTGAAGCCTTCTCCGTGCAGATTCATAATCTGTACCTGTGGATCATCTTTGAGGTGTTTGCGGAGCTTCGTGATGTACACATCCATGCTGCGGGCGTTGAAGTAGGTATCATCACCCCAGATTACTTTCAGCGCAAAGCTGCGGCTGATGGGCTGGTTCAGGTTCTGGCAAAGTAGCTTCAACAATTCGGACTCTTTGCTGGTGAGGCGCGTCGTGTCGCCGTTCCGGCTCAACTGCTGATGCTCATAGTCGAAGGTGTAGGTACCTACCCCGAATATGTCGGGTTCTGGCTCGGGGGCGCTTGTCCGGCGGTACCGCCGCAGAATGGCCTCAATGCGGAGCAACAATTCGTCGCGGTCGAAAGGCTTGGTGATGTAGTCGTCGGCACCCATCCGGAAACCCTGAATGGTATCTTCTTTCATGGATTTGGCAGTCAGAAATACGATAGGTACATCGCGACCACTCATGCGGACTTCCTTCGCTAGAGAAAAGCCATCCTTGCGGGGCATCATTACATCGAAAATGCACAAATCATACTCGCCGTCCACAAAGCGCTGCCAGCCTTCCTGTCCGTCGGTGGCGAGTACGGTAGGGTACCCTTTGTCGGTCAGATATTCCTGCAGCAGTGCGCCCAGGTTCGGATCATCTTCTACGAGTAACAGTCGGTTCATGTAGTTGACATTGAGTAGTTGAAACAGAGCCGCCGAGTTGGTCGACAGCCTTTTAGTAAAACCGGCAGTGCTATTTTGAGAGGGTACCTATAAGATGCATTATTTATTAATACTCCTTTAAAACAGCACCAGAAAAGAACTGTCAACCGTTCGTGGCCAAGGGGCCACTGAACACAGGCAACCACAGGCTGAAGGTACTTCCCTGGCCGGGTTCGCTCGTGACCTGCACAGTGCCGCCGTGGGCATCGATCATTTTCTTTACGTAGCTCAGGCCCAAACCAAATCCTTTCACATTGTGCAGATTGCCCGTAGGTACCCGGTAAAACTTATCAAAAATACGCTGCGTTTGCTCGCGCGACAGTCCCAGCCCTTCGTCGGTTACTGCAATCCGGATACCCTCCCTTTCATTGGTAGTGCGTACTGTCAGATGTAGTTTCTGAGGCGAATATTTGATGGCATTATCCACCAGATTGTACAGCACATTGGTCAGGTGTACCTCGTCGCCCTGCACCAGTTCCTCCGAGGCCTCAAAATCAAGCTCTACTTCGCCTCCACGCTGTTCGATCTGTACACTCAGGCTGTTGAGCACTTTGGCGATCACGTCGTGCATGTTCACGGGGCTTTGCTTTAGCTTCACCTCACCCTTATCCAACAGGGCCATTTGCAGTACCTTCTCCACGTGGGTACCCAGGCGCCTGTTTTCTTCCCTAATAATGCCCAGGTAGCGGTCGATCCGGGTTGGAAGCTCGTTTGGCGAAACCGAATAGGCATTTTCACGGGCCATGTCGGTAGCCAGGGCGATGGTCGAGATGGGGGTCCTGAACTCGTGGGTCATGTTATTGATAAAATCATTCTTGATGTCCGAAAGCTTTTTCTGTTTGAGTATGGTGCTCACTGCCACATAAAAGCAAATCAGGATTACCAGCACCAGTACCCCCGAACTGGCAAACATCGCAGACATATTACGAAGGATATAGCTTTTCTGATCGGGGAAATACACATAGAGCAAATTGTTGCCACTCAACATTTCGCTCGGAAAAAGAGAGGCTTTATAAGCCCGCTGTTCCCAGTCGCCCGGCCGCTGCTCGGCGGTTGAAAAGAGTACGTTCTTATTGGCTTGTGCCCGCACGGCAAACTCGTAAGGCAGCGTTATGCCATTCTGAATCAGTTCCTTTTTTAACAAAGAATCAAGCAAAAAACGGTTAACCCGCTCTTCGATAGGACGCTGGGTGTACATCAGATCCTGCATTACCTCCCGCAATAGATCGGCGCGGTCCGGCGTCCGGCGGCCTAACGTCTGGCGGTCGGTACGCTGCGGGGCCGCGGTTTGTTGATCCGATTGGGTGGCCGACTGAGGTTGCGATTTGGTCGATGGGTTTTTTTGGGGCTTGTCAGCTTTTGCTGGCGTCAGGGTTTTAGTAGAGTTGGTGTTTGCTAGACGCCTGGGGTCGTCCGCCATGGATTGCAGCACATTGCCCAAATTCTGTTCTTCCGCGATGCGGCGGCGCATGAACTCGTCCAAACCAGCCGCGCCAAGCTGCTGGGCTTGGAAAAACTCCTCGATAATCCGCTGCTGATGTTCGGCCATGACCCGGAAATTAGGGCTCAATACGTCCGATGGTGCAACTTCAGAAAAGTACTGGTAGCTCACCTCCCCGCTGGGTCCGATCGAGATTTCCATACCCGTTGGCACCGGAGTTTGCCGCACGGGTTCCTGCCGAGCCGCCACCCGGGTCCTCGAGGCGTTTTTCGACCGTTCGGAACGTGATGCCTCATTGACCTTCGTAATCTGTTCAAGCCGGGCCTTTTGCTGTTCGTTCTCGATGCGTTGCTGCAGGAGGTACATCATTTCCTGCTTTTCGAGCCGGTGTACTACCTGTTGCACCGATTCGGCTACCTTATGGTTGAATTGTTCGTTCCGCACGGCAATCGCCTCCCGGATAAAGTACCATTGGAAGCCGATCAGTCCGATCAGAGCCAGGCACATCAACCCTACAATATGTTGTATTCTTCTTTTTGTCATTTTTTTCAAATCCTGATGCAACCTTCTCTGTTTTGATGCCGACTTTATCAAAATCCCGGTTACGGATTATACGCTGGGTCCTGTTACAAAGTACGGCCTCCACAATTCGATCCCCAAGTTTTTAACATACTTTAACATCCTTCTATTGTGGCTGAGTACTTAACTTTACAAACCATTGATTCACAAACCAAACCAAAAGATTTGTCATGAAAAAAACAATTTCCAACATCATAGGCCTAGGGCTGGTGCTGATTCTGGGTGCCGGAGTGGCAGCTACCGCCCAATCGGCCGATGAGAACAAAACCACCATCCAGGTGACAGTAAAAGAAAAAAAGGATGGTAGGACCGAAGTGAAGGAGCGCCGCTATGAAGTGAATCCCATGTCCGATTCTGAGCAGAAGAAGTTTGTTGATAAGGTACTGGATTCGCTGGGTGTAGATGGCAAAGGACAGCAGCAAGTCAGTATCATTGTCAACGATAACGAGGGTAAAATCAGGGTAGAGAGCCGCGGGGCGGGAGCGCCCACCCTGGCTAACCGCAACCAACGGCAGCGGGTCGAAATCAGAAGCCGCGATCAAAATGAGCCTCTGATACTCGACTGGCGGGATGGCGAGCACCAGTTCCATTTCGATACGGACGAGCTGCGGAGCAGCGTACGCCGGATGCAGCGGGACCTGGAACCCGGCCTGAACGAACTGCGGCGGAATATAGAGCCCGGCCTGAATACCATGCAGAGAAGATTTGAAGGCTTTGGTGACCGCATGAATGGTCTCTGGACTACCGAGTCGGCCAGTAGTATACGGTCTCTTAATACCTACCCTAACAATCCTGACAATAACCTGCTTAATCTGCGGTTCAGTACCCCTGACAAGGGCGACGTGCACATCACCGTGACTGATACGCAGGGTAAGGAAGTAGGTAAGAAAACGATTAAAGATTTCAGTGGCGAATTTGTCGGACAGATCGAGCTGAAGAAAAATACCAGAGGTACCTTGTTCGTAACCGTAGTTCAAAACGAAGATGGTATGGTACGCCGGGTTGTGATAAAATAAAACGTTGGCAGTATTTCTAATGCCCGCCTCTGTCGACAGAGGCGGGCATTTTTTGTGTTAAAAAAAAAGGGAAAAATAACTGCCAGTTGGGTAAGAATCGTAAATTTGCCAGTTAAGTCCTCCTACTAATTGGAATGCATTCAACTACGCAACTATGCTGAATCTTGTACTGTTTGGTCCTCCGGGTGCTGGCAAGGGTACCCAAAGTGAAAAAATAATTGAAAAATACCATTTGGTACACCTGTCTACCGGTGACCTTCTGCGCTCACAGATTCAGGCAGGAACTGAGCTGGGTTTAAAAGCCAAAACCCTGATGGATCAGGGGATTCTGGTGCCGGATGAGGTCGTGATCGGCATGATCGATTCGAAGCTCAGCGAGAATGAAAAGGCTGCCGGATTTATTTTCGACGGCTTTCCACGTACCGTTAAGCAAGCCGAAGCATTGGATCGTTTGCTAGCTTCCTACAATGAAAGTATCACCGTCATGGTGGCGCTGATCGTGCCTGACGAAGAACTCAAAAAGCGTCTGCTGACCCGCGGCCTCACTTCCGGGCGCCCCGACGACCAGAACGAGGAAAAAATAAAAACCCGCATTCACGAGTACAACAGCAAGACCACACCCGTGGCCGATTACTACCGGCAACAAAACAAATTTGTCAGTGTTGAAGGGGTAGGAGAAATAGAGGAAATCTTTGAGGCAATCTGCGGGGCTGTCAAGCAGGGGGCCTAACCGAGCGCCAAGTGTCCTGACGGAAGGCGTTTATATAAGGTAGCCTACAAAATTTGTTGAGCATTCCAACCTCTCTGCGCTAGAATGGAACTCAATGGTATATAAATCCGTAGAGGAAGGCATGGCATCATCCAATTTTATTGATTACGTAAAAATTAACGCCCGTTCCGGGGCGGGTGGGGCGGGTTCCGTCCACTTCCGCCGTGAGAAATATGTCGACAAGGGCGGACCCGATGGCGGAGACGGCGGGCGCGGTGGCCATGTCATCCTGCGGGGCAATACCCAGCTCTGGACTTTACTGCACCTGAAATACACCAAGCATGTACGTGCCGAAGCTGGAAAAGCGGGTGAAGGAGGACGCCGGGCGGGCGCTCAGGGCAAGGACATAATCCTGGAGGTGCCTTTGGGTACGATTGCCAAAGACGCCGAAACCGGGGAACAACTGATGGAAATTACGGAAGACGGGCAGGAAATGATCCTGCTGCCCGGCGGTAGGGGAGGGCTGGGTAATGACCACTTCAAGACATCCACGAAGCAGACACCCCAGTACGCCCAACCCGGCGAAGAGGCCCAGGAAGCCTGGATTGTGCTGGAACTCAAAGTACTGGCTGATGTGGGCCTGGTGGGGTTTCCTAACGCGGGCAAATCGACCCTACTCTCGGTAGTGTCGGCGGCTCGTCCCGAAATTGCTGACTACCCGTTCACTACCCTGGTACCTAATCTGGGGGTGGTGGCCTACCGCGATTATCGCTCCTTCGTGATGGCCGATATTCCCGGAATTATCGAGGGGGCTTCCCAAGGCAAAGGACTGGGCTTACGTTTTTTGCGCCATATTGAGCGCAACTCCCTACTGCTTTTTATGATTCCAGCGGACAGTGAGGACATTGCCGCCGAATATCAAACCCTTCTGAACGAATTATTACAGTACAACCCTTCCCTTCTGGATAAGCAGCGACTGATCGCTATTTCAAAAATTGATTTGACCGAAACCAGTGAAAGAAAAAAGCTAACGAAGAATCTGCCGGTCGATGTACCAAGCTTATTTATTTCTGCAATTACACAAGAAGGAATAGAACAATTGAAGGACCTGATATGGAAAACCCTGAACGAGCCTTTGTCCGTTAGCTAATTTTGCGGTCAAAATATTGCTTGCGGGTGGTTCTTGTCTGATATTGTGCAAAAGTTCCCTAGAGAAAACCGCTATATAGGCATGAAATTTATTGGGCGTTTGCTTTTGGTTACATGGGTAACCTTAACAAGTATTTGGGCAAAGGAAGCCTACGGCCAGGTTAGCATAACCTGGCCAACCAGTCGAACGGTCCTCCAAAGAGATAAGAACAATTCGGCCACGGTGTACATCCGGGGTACCTATGCCCGTACCGTTGATCGGGTGGAAGTGCAGTTAAGGGCTATCAATGGGGGAGCTACGTCGGGCTGGATTACCATCCAAAATAATCCCCAGGGAGGTAGCTATGCGGGGCAAATAGATTGGACCGGAGGCTGGTACGAAATGGAAGTAAGAGGCTGGTGGGGCGACCAGTTCGTGGGCAGCTCTACGCTTGATCGGGTGGGAATCGGAGAGGTGTTTTTGCTGGCCGGGCAGTCCAATGCTCAGGGGTACCTTGGGTATGGAGGACCCGGCGCGGGCGACGACCGGGTCAATTGCATCAATTATTATAATTTGGACCCCCCATCTGATCTGCCTAAGCCCGAATTCGTGCATTTGAATTCTGATTCATACATTTCTCCTCGTGGCAATTCGGCCTGGGCGTGGGGACGCCTGGGTGATTTGCTAGCCAGTCGACTAGGGGTTCCTATTTTGTTCTACAACGCGGGTTGGTACGGCAGTGCCATCAAAAACTGGCAGGAAAGCATCAATGGTACCGCCTATTCCGTCTATAATGGTGATCCATTCGTTCCCAGCGGAATGCCGTACGGAAATCTCCGGCTTATTTTTCAAAATTACCTACCCGTTACCGGGGTAAGGGCTGTACTGTGGCAGCAGGGCGAAGCAGATAATTTCACCAGTACCTCCAAGGCAGCCTATAAAAACGGCCTCCAGGCAGTCATAAACCAAAGCCGGAACGAATCGGGCAAAAATCTCTCCTGGGTGATCGCCCGTACCTCTTACGACAACCAGCGAGGCAGTAGGGCGGAGGTAATCAACGCACAGAATGAGGTGGTAGCCGCTATATCCAATACTTTCCTGGGTCCTGAAACCGATAAGATACAGGCTCCACGGCCTGATGGCGCTCATTTTCAAAACGAAGGGCTCACTCAGCTCGGAGAAGGGTGGAATGCGTACCTGAACGACGATTTTTTTGCCCGGTCCGAACCCTTCAAGGCTATTTCTCCCCCTCAGTTCCGTCTGGCCTGCGGCCCTAACAATACAGTTTCAATTGCGGTAGAAGGAGGTAACTATACCTCAGTAGAGTGGAACAACGGACAAAGTGGTACCAATATTTCGGTCGGAAATGGCCGGTATTCGGCTAAAATAAAAGATGCTGCGGGTCATATCTTTTATTTGCCTGATATCGCGATTTCCAATCAAATCCGTCCCTCAGTACCCTTGATAATCCTGGAAAACGGTGATAAAATCTGCCAGGGAAGTTCAGTTGCCCTGGTGGCATCCACCAGCGATAATATTCGCTGGAGTACCGGGCAGACCCAGCAGCGCATCACGACCAGTACTGCCAGTACGTTCACCGTAACAGCCACCAGCGTATACGGATGCGAAGCTACTTCGGCCCCCGTGACCATTGGCGCCTTCACCACCCCTCCACCCCCAAAACCTACGGTTACGGTCATAGGGTCTACTACTTTCTGTGCCGGTGGTGCTGTGACCCTGAAGACAGATGCCAGTCTGCGGAGTATCTGGTCAAGCGGACAAGAGGGTACCTCTATCGATGTCGGCCTTACCGGAGACTACCGGGTGGTGTCGGTTGACGACAATGGGTGCCGCTCGCCGGAATCCGATCCGGTGACTATCAACGTCAATCCCCTACCCTCTCGTCCCTCCATCAGTGTCAGTGGGAACACCACCTTCTGCGCCGACCAGAACGTGACCCTTACCTCGAGCTACGCAGAAGGCAATCGCTGGAATATCAATACATCCGATCGCTCGGTAACGGTAAATACCTCCGGAGAATACTCTGTATCGGTGACCGATGATAATGGCTGCGTAGCTACCTCCGACGCCGTTCGGGTTCAGGTCAATCCTCTGCCTGCCGTTCCTACGGTCACCGCTCTACGCCCAACTACTTTTTGTGAACGGGATTATACGGTATTGCAATCCAGCAATTCCAATACTTACCGCTGGAACACAGGCAGTGGTCAGCGCGAGCTGGAAGTGAGGGCGTCGGGTAACTATTCCCTCAGCGTATTGGATGCAAACGGCTGTCAATCTCCGGTTTCCGCTCCCATAGAGGTTACTGTCAACCCCTTACCCGCCCGGCCCGCTATAGAAGCTTTGGGGGCTACTACGTTCTGCGCAGACAAAATCCTCACATTACGGGCTACCCAAGCAACGGGTTATGTCTGGAGCAATGGGGCGGTCAGTAGGGAAATCACTACCAATCAAACTGACTCGTACCGGGTGCAGGTAAAAAATGAAGCAGGTTGCCTTTCGGATGCTTCCGACGTGGTGGAGGTCCGAGCACTTCCGCTTCCCAATGCCCCGACCATTATCGTGTCTGGCCCCGCCGCGTTCTGTGAAGGGGATACTGTTCGATTAACGGCGAGTGCCAACGGGAAATTGATCTGGAGCACTGGTGCGACCGGCCAGACCATTGCGGTTGGAACTACGGGCAATTATTCTGTGCAAATTCAGGGGAACAACGGCTGTTTTTCGGCTTTTTCGCCACCCGTACGCCTTGAAGCCAAGCCCTCTCCTCAGCAACCGGTCATCCGGCAAGTCGGAACATACACTTTGGAAGCAAGCGGTACTCTGCCGGATGAAGAGTTTTCCTGGCTTCGTAATGGCACCGCTTTGCTCGATAAGACGCCCGTCATTAAAGCTGTGCAGGCAGGTACCTATACCGTACAAGCACTTGTGCAGTACAGCGAATCCCTTATCTGTGCATCGGCCTCCTCAACCGTTTACACATTTGTACCCGAAGTAGGAGGCAATGGGATGAGCGTGTATCCGAATCCTGCCCGAGAAGGGCTAGTCACTCTGGAAACGCTGCAAAATCTTGAAAACGCCACCGTACAAATCCTGGATTTGAAAGGTGTGGTCGTCCAATTCTTTTCCATTCCGTCGTTTGAAGAGCGTAAGACGATTAACGTATCTACGTTAGCTGACGGAATATATATTATACGAATCCAGGCTCCGGGTTTCAAAGCCACACAAAAACTAATGATAGGGCAGTGATGCAGGTGTGGCAAAAAAAGGATATATCCCAGACAAAAATAATCTGCTATTTTTGTGAAATTTTTGCCTTGCTACCAAACGCAACCGTTTGGAGACGAGGCTTTTTACAGTAACCAATACCTTTATCAGCACACTTCAAATGCATAGTACGTCTACTCTTGTTACTTTAATTCATACTCTGTTTTGGAGCGTTGTAGTTACTCTTAGTAATCCTACCCAGGCACAAATCAAAATCACATCTCCAACTGACCGTTCTGTCTATCAACGTGATATCACCGGTCAGACCACTATTTCGATATCCGGTACCTACTCGCAACCAATCGATAAGCTTGAGGTAAGGGCCGTTCCGGTAATTCCGGGACAGGGAATCGCCACCGATTGGAGTACCCTACAGGATAAGGTATCGGGTGGAGTGTTTTTGGGTACCCTGCGCTTGCAGGGAGGGTGGTACACCCTGGAGGTACGGGGTGTCCGGGCGGGCGCAGTTGTCGACCGGGATGTGGTTTCTCGTATGGGGGTAGGGGAGGTGTTTCTCATTGCCGGACAGTCCAATGTACAGGGGCTGAGCGAAACGCCAGGCCCTGCCGCAACGGATGACAGGGTCAATTACATTGTATACGATAATACTGTCAATTCGCTCTTTGACCCACCGGCTCCTACATTTGCACATCTGGAGTCTACCGTAACGGTTGGTCCACGCGGACAAACCGCCTGGTGCTGGGGAATGCTTGGCGATCAATTGACCCGCAAACTCAATGTGCCAGTTCTTTTTATCAATACGGCCTGGGAGGGTACCTCCGTGCAGAATTGGGCCGAAAGTGCCGCCGGAAAACCCACTAAAAACGCTTATGGAGGCTTTCCCTATCCGGCTCAGATGCCCTACGGAAACCTGTTGATTTCTACTCATCACTATGTACATCAATTAGGTGTGCGGGCTATCCTCTGGATGCAGGGCGAAACAGATAACTTCCCACTGCATACCAGTGCGACGGCCTACCAGCAGGACATGCAATTCCTAATCAATAAGCTTAGCAGCGATACGGGTAAGCGCATCAACTGGGTAATATCCCGCACTTCCCGTGCTCAAAACACCGATTCAAACCAATCTACCACGAGCCAGGCCGTACTCAACGGGCAAAATGCCGTGCTCAATACTGCTTTCAATAGTACTTTTCCCGGCCCCGAAACGGATAATTATTATGTACCCCGTCCTGATGGTACCCATTTCAAAGGACAGGAAGGATTACGTGTTCTGGCCGATCTTTGGAATAATTCACTGAATACGACTTTTTTTTCCACCATTACCCCCGTTCTGCCCACTGCTGCCCCTAGTCTTACAACATCGTGTGGCCCGGATAATGCTACGGTTAGCCTGAGCTTGCCAGAAGGCTATTCGTCGTATTCATGGTCGACAGGGCAAACTGGAAAAAGCATCGCCATTACCTCCCCGGGTACCTACCGCGCCGTGTTGAAGGATGTCTACGGCAACGCCATTCTGAGTCCCGCCGTGACGCTGAATACAACCGTTCGGCCCTTCAAACCTACCATCGTTCCGGGGGGCAGCAGCAGGCCTGCGCCGATTCGGGTTTTGTGTTCTCGGCTTCGGGGGGGACCGATTTTTTCCTGTGGAGCGACGGCAGTACCACCAAGTCGTTCAAAGCTTTGCAATCGGGAAATTATACCGTAAAAGCCCGTAATGTTTTTGGCTGCGAGTCGGAAATATCTGCTCCCGTCACGCTTACGGTACGTCCTAAAATCACGCCGCCAGTCCTTGAACAATCGGGGCCTTTTAGCTTGAGCAGCGCTATTCCCGAAACCGGCCTCAATGAAAAATACGAATGGAAAGTGGGGAATAGCTTTTTAAAACCTGAAACACCAGCCATCAAAGTGACCCAGTCGGGTAGCTACACGTCCCGCGCCAAGGCTGTCTTTACGCTGGGGAGCAACAATTCCCTTACTTGTTATTCGGCGTTTTCCGCTCCGTTCGCCTATGACACCTCGGAGGGTGATGGGGTCGTGATTTTTCCTAATCCCAGCCGGGGGGGATTATTGCAATTGAAACCCGCGATGACCTCACAAACGCCGAAGTAGCCTTTTATAATGTCAATGGAGCCATTATCCGCACCCAGCATTTTGCCTTACTCAATCAACGTCGCACCATCGATGCCCGCGCGCTACCTCCGGGATTGTACATTGTGCGGGTTAGGGCTCCGGGACTGGACGTAACCAAACGTATTGTGATTGATTGATAAAATATAACTTCCCAAAGGCTCTCCATGAAAGGGACTTTTGGGGGCTACACACTTTGTGATTTCTGCTTCTGACGCATTTGGTTGGTAACCTTACACCATGTAATTTTGAGCCTATTTGAATCGTATACCCCTGGGATCAGCGGGTAAACTTTTCTTATTGATAATGCGTTGAAAATACAGTTTTATGAATACGAGTTACCTTCCGTCCGATTTCCTTCCTATTGTCGTCCAGTTTGTGCTGGCGGCGGCTTTTATCGTAGGTACTATGATCGTTACCCACAATATTGGCCCCAGCCGTAAAAACAAGCAGAAGGACGACCCCTTCGAGTGCGGCATCGAAGTGGTAGGAAATGCCCGCACCCCCATTTCAGTCAAATACTTCTTGGTGGCAATACTCTTCGTACTTTTCGACGTAGAGGTCATTTTTATGTACCCCTGGGCGGTGAATTTCAAGAAACTGGGAATGCTGGGTTTTATCGAGATGGTACTGTTCATGGCTCTGCTGCTGGCGGGCTTCTTTTACATTATTCGTAAAGGAGTCTTGAAGTGGGAAGAGTAAGTTCTTTATTCGATTTTTACAAAAGGCTGGTAGCTTATGGCTATTAGCTAATAGCCACTAAATATATGAAGCCTGAAATAGTTGAAGCCCCTAAGGGGCATACAGGGTCCGGTTTCTTCGCTACCTCATTTGACGAAGTGATCGGCATAGCCCGTAGTAATTCGCTTTGGCCGTTGCCGTTCGCCACCTCCTGCTGTGGTATCGAATTTATGGCCACGATGGGTTCGCATTACGATATTGCCCGTTTTGGCTCCGAGCGGCCCAGCTTTTCGCCCCGCCAGGCCGATTTGCTGATGGTAATGGGTACCATTGCGAAGAAGATGGCACCCATCGTGAAGCAGGTGTACCTTCAAATGGCCGAACCCCGCTGGGTACTGGCCATGGGTGCCTGCGCTTGCAGCGGGGGGATCTTCGATTCATACAGCGTGTTACAGGGTATCGATCGCATTATTCCGGTCGATGTGTATGTACCGGGCTGTCCGCCCCGCCCCGAGCAAGTGCTTGAGGGGCTGATGCAAGTGCAGGAAATGGCCCGCAATGAGTCACTGCGTCGTCGGAACTCGGAAGAATACGCGCATTTGCTCCAATCGTTCAACATTCAATAATCCCTATGCTGACTAATCAGGAAGTAGCCGAAGCGTTGATCGGGAAGTTCGGAGAGGATGTATTTGATTTTGAAGAGCCGTACGGGATGCTCACACTCACCACCACGCGTGAGCAGATTATGCCCATGCTGGAATTCCTTTTCAACCATGAGAAATTCAAAGCCAACTTCCTGACCGACCTCACGGGAGTCCACTATCCCGATACCCCGGGACGGGAGTTTGCGGTAGTATATCACGTACACAGTCTGATTCATAATTTCCGATTGCGGATTAAAGTCTTTTTGGCCGAGGAAGATATCCATATTCCCACGGCCACCAGCCTTTATTCCTCAGCCAATTGGATGGAGCGCGAAACCTACGATTTCTTTGGTATTCTGTTCGACGGGCACCCGAACCTTACCCGCATTTTGAATATTGAGGAAATGGATTATTTCCCGATGCGGCGGCAATATCCGCTGGAAGACACTACGCGGGAAGACAAAACGGACGCACTCTTCGGAAGATAAAAATAACATTAGAATGAGCGAATGTTGGAATAGCCGAAAGAGGGAGTACCCTAACCTATCCATCGATTCCGATACGCGCTTTTTCAAAATTGACTCGCGATGCCAGACCTAGAACTCATACCCAGTGCCAGTACCTTAGCGAAGCGCGATCAGCCCGAACTCGTTGGTGAGCTCACTACGCTTAACCTCGGGCCCACGCACCCCGCCACGCACGGCATTTTTCAGAACATCCTGCAGATGGATGGTGAGAAGATTGTGTCGACTGAGCAGACGATCGGCTACATTCACCGTGCCTTTGAGAAAATTTCGGAACGCCGGCCTTACTACCAGATCACGACGCTCACCGACCGGATGAATTACTGCTCGTCGCCGATCAACAATCTGGGTTGGCACATGACGATGGAGAAATTCCTCCACGTGGAGGTACCCAAGCGGGCGCAGTACATCCGGGTAATCATGATGGAGCTTGCGCGGATTTCCGATCACCTGATTTGTAATGGTATTTTAGGAGTAGATACCGGAGCCTTTACCGGATTTCTTTACCTATTTGAAAAGCGCGAGGAAATATACGAGATATATGAGGAAGTCTGTGGCGCGCGCCTTACCACCAATATGGGCCGGGTAGGCGGTATGGAGCGGGATCTTTCCAGTGAGGCTATTCGCAAGTTGCGGGAATTCATTAAGTCGTTTCCACCTGTAATGCGGGAGTTTGAACAGTTGTTCAACCGGAATCGCATTTTCATGGACCGGGTAATCGACGTAGGTGGAATTTCGGCGGAACGAGCGCTTAATTATGGCTTTACCGGACCCAACCTACGTGCCGCTGGTGTTGATTACGATGTGCGGGTGATGAATCCCTATTCGTCCTATGAAGACTTTGACTTCATTATTCCCGTAGGACAGAGCGGCGATACCTACGACCGTTTTATGGTACGCAACGCCGAGATTTGGGAGAGCCTGAAAATAATCGAACAAGCCCTCGAGAATTTGCCTGAGGGCCCCTATTACGCCGATGCGCCTGAGTACTACCTACCTCCCAAGGACAATGTGTACACCAGCATGGAGGCGCTTATCTATCACTTCAAAATCGTGATGGGGGAAATCGACGCACCCATTGGTGAGGTATATCACGCGGTGGAGGGTGGCAATGGCGAGCTAGGCTTTTATATGATCAGTGACGGCGGGCGCACCCCCTACCGTCTGCACTTCCGGCGGCCCTGTTTTATTTTCTATCAGGCATTTCCGGAAATGATCAAAGGAGCTACTCTGTCGGATGCTATCGTTATTATGAGTAGCATGAACGTAATCGCGGGCGAATTGGATAGTTAAAAAGCGGATGGCATTCATGAAAATCAGCTCATGAATTGATTCCGCAGGTTTGAATTGAATACTGGTTAACAGCTATTTGCCGAGTGCCGATAGCTATTTCTTGAACTATGACCGAAGTAGCGAATCCCATAGAATTTACGCCGGAACGTCTGGCCAAGGTGAAGGACATGATTGCCCGCTATCCCGAGGGTAAGCAGAAATCAGCTTTACTACCCGTATTGCACGTGGCTCAGGACCAATGGGGATGGTTGAGCAGCGAGGTAATGGATCACGTAGCTGAGATGCTGAGCATCCAACCCATTGAGGTATACGAGGTAGCCACTTTTTACACGATGTTCCACCTGCAACCCGTCGGGAAGCATGTGATTGAATATTGCCGTACGGGCCCCTGCTGTCTGATGGGCGCAGAAAGTGTATATGACCACTTGCAGCAAAAGCTGGGCATTAAAACGGGCGAAACCACACCTGATGGCTTATTTAGTTTGAAAGAAGTAGAGTGCCTGGCCGCTTGCGGCTGGGGGCCTGTCTTTCAGATTAGGGAAAAATACTATATGAATCTAACCAATGAAAAGGTAGATTCAATCATTGAAGAACTGAGCCAATAGCTGTACTTCAAAGCTAATGGCCATTAGCCAACAGCTAATAGCTTTAAAAAAAATGGCAAGAAAAATATTACTAGAGCACGCTCACATCGCTGGAATTGAAACCTTCGATACGTACCGTAAAAATGGCGGCTACGAGGCGTTGGAAAAGGCTATTAAAACCATGACACCCGAGGCGGTGGTGGAAGAAGCCAAGAAATCGGGGGTACGGGGACGGGGTGGAGCTGGCTTCCCAATGGGTATGAAGTGGGGGTTCCTGGCCAAGCCCGAAGGGGTACCCCGCTACCTCGTCTGTAATGCGGACGAATCAGAACCGGGTACCTTTAAGGATCACTACTTGATGAAGACAATCCCTCATCTACTGATCGAGGGTATGATCATATCGAGCTTTGCACTAGGGGCCAACAAGTCCTTCATCTACGTACGCGGCGAGTTGATGTACGTGATCCAAATCCTGGAAAAAGCCATCGCCGAAGCCAAAGCTAAGGGCTTTTTGGGGAAAAATATTTTGGGATCAGGATATGATCTGGAACTAGTGGTACATCCTGGTGGCGGTGCTTATATCTGTGGCGAAGAGACTGCCTTGCTTGAATCGCTGGAAGGGAAGCGTGGCAATCCGCGTAATAAACCACCTTTCCCAGCGGTAAAAGGGCTATATCAGTCACCTACCGTTGTAAACAACGTCGAATCCATTGCCAACATGGTGTGGATCATTAACAATGGGGGCGAGGCTTATGCTTCCATTGGAATCGGACGCAGTACGGGTACCAAGCTCATTTCTGCCTCGGGCCACATCCGAAAACCCGGCGTGTACGAAATTGAACTGGGGCTGTCGGTGGACGAATTCATGAATTCCGACGAGTATTGTGGCGGTATCCGCGAGGGACACCATCTGAAGGCATTGGTCGCGGGCGGTTCGTCCGTCCCCATCATTCCGGCAAGACTGGTGTATAAGACAGCCAACGGCGAGGATCGGTTGATGAGTTACGAATCGCTTTCTGACGGCGGATTTGCCACAGGTACCATGCTGGGTTCGGGAGGCTTTATCGTTTTTGATGAAACGGCGTGCATTGTGCGCAATACCTGGAACTTCTCGCGTTTTTACCACCACGAATCCTGCGGACAGTGCAGCCCCTGCCGGGAAGGTACCGGCTGGATGGAAAAGGTACTGCACCGTCTCGAACACGGTCATGGCCACATGCGTGATATCGACCTGTTGGTGGATGTCGCCAAGAAAATAGAAGGAAATACGATTTGTCCGCTTGGTGATGCCGCTGCCTGGCCCGTTGCGAGCGCTATCCGTCATTTCCGTGACGAATTCGAGTGGCACGTCACCCATCCCGCGGAGGCTACCAAACCGGGAGCGGTTTATATGGGCGAAGCCGTGCTTATTTAGTTTTGAATTAGTGATTCAGAAAGATGGAAGATATCAAACCGCAGCTATTCAAAATCACCTTCGACGGCATTGAGGTCGAGGTAGAACCCGGCACGACCATCATGCAGGCGGCGCGCCGGATCGCCGAAGCTGACGCCAGTCAGGGCCATCTGGTACCCCCTGCCATGTGCTATTACAAACCCCTCGAAGGTTCTGGCGGTAAGTGCCGTGCGTGCCTGGTGCGGGTTGCCCAGGGGTCAGCGAAAGATACGCGTCCTATGCCTAAGCTTGTTCCTTCGTGCATTACGCAGGTACAAGATGGTATGGTGGTCGAGAATGTGACCAATCCCGCCGTGCTGGAAGAACGCAAAGCCATTGTAGAATTTCTGCTGCTGAACCACCCCCTAGACTGCCCCATCTGTGATCAGGCGGGCGAGTGCCATCTGCAGGATTTTGCATATGAACACGGATCGTCCAACCAACGCTATGAGGAAGAGCGCCGGACCTTCGAAAAGCACGACATTGGCCCCTACATTCAGTTGCACATGACGCGTTGCATCCTGTGCTACCGCTGTGTGTATACTGCCGACCAAATTACTGAAAAACGTGTACACGGTGTATTGGGCCGGGGCGATGCTGCCGAAATCAGCACCTATATTGAAAAAGCCATTGACAACGATTTTTCGGGTAATGTAATCGACGTATGCCCCGTGGGTGCTTTGACCGACAAGACCTACCGCTTCAAAAATCGCGTGTGGTTCTCAAAGCCGGTTGATGCCCATCGCGACTGCGACAAGTGTAGCGGTCATGTTACTCTGTGGTACCGCGGTGAGGAAGTAATCCGGGTCACCGCCCGCAAAAATGAATGGGGCGAAGTGCAGGAGTTCATCTGCAATACCTGCCGTTTCGAGAAGAAAAAGACCAGCGACTGGGTGATAGAAGGCCCGACCAAGGTAGTCCGGAGTTCGGTCGTATCGGCCAACAAATACCGGGCTGATACGGTTAAGAAACCTGACTTTGCGCTTCGGCTAGCCAATTCACAGTATAAGCCCATCGACGATTCGCGGCCTTTCATTACGGATGATGAAACGATTCGTCAACTAAGTATTGAAAATAACAAGAAAGCCAACGAGCGCTCGCTGGCGGAAAATAGCAATAACTAGGGAAAAGTATAAGTTAAAGGGTTGAAAAACGGGGATGCTTACCATAATCGAATTCGACAATTCAACCCTTTAATTACTAAACAAAAAGATATCTCCCATACATGGAACTTACCGCATTCATCATCAAGGCCATCGTCATTCTGGTCATTTTTGGCTTGACTTTGCTGATCGCCATGTACTCTACCTATGGCGAACGGAAGGTGGCTGGTTTTATTCAGGATCGCCTTGGCCCCGACCGAGCTGGGCCCTGGGGCTTATTGCAGCCGCTTGCCGATGCCGGAAAAATGTTTTTTAAAGAGGATTTTATTCCTGCTCAGGCCAACAAATGGTTGTTTATTGCCGGGCCCTGCCTGGCGATGCTCACAGCCCTGATGGCTAGTGCCGTTATTCCGTTTGGCAGTACCTTGCGCTACGATGGTGTGGAGGTAGCTGTGCAGGCCGTAGAGGCCAACATCGGGATTCTTTATATTTTTGGAGTCGTATCACTAGGTGTGTATGGCCTGATGATCGGCGGTTGGGCTTCGAACAATAAGTTTTCGTTGCTCGGCGCTATCCGTGCGGCTTCGCAGAACATTAGCTACGAAGTAGCCATGGGACTTTCCATCGTAGCAATTCTAATGATCAGTAGCTCATTGTCCATCGGTGATATTGTGGCTCAGCAGCATGGCGGCAACTGGAACATCTGGTACCAGCCACTGGGTTTTATCATTTTCCTGACTTGTGCCTTTGCCGAGTGCAACCGTACACCTTTTGACCTACCTGAATGCGAAACCGAACTTGTGGGTGGGTACCACACCGAATACAGCAGTATGAAGTTGGGCTTTTATCTCTTTGCCGAGTATATCAATATGTTCGTATCATCGGCGGTGATTTCGGCATTGTACTTCGGAGGGTATAATTATCCGGGTATGGACTGGGTGTATAACCAGCTGACGGGAGCCTTTGGAAACGTGGCGGGTCATAACGTAGCCACGCTGCTGGGTACGGGGGTATTTTTTGCCAAGTCGCTGTTCGGAGTATTCTTCTACATGTGGGTACGCTGGACATTACCCCGCTTCCGCTATGACCAACTGATGAACCTGGGCTGGAAGGGATTGATTCCACTGGCCATCCTGAATATTGTAATCACGGGTCTGGCAGTAATGTTTTTGCAACCCGCCCTGACTGCGATGTTAAAATAAGACTTTTGGACGTTGGATGGTTGACTTTTCAGGATACAGTTTCCGAAAATCGAATGTCAGCAATCCAACGTCGAATATCATTTTGCTATTTAGATTATGCAACTAACCAATCGTTCCAAGCAGGTAAGTAACAAGCAAATGACGCTGGCCGAACGGATATACCTACCGGCTATTGCGACGGGCATGGCGATTACGATCAAGCACTTTTTTCAAAAGAAAGTCACGATCCGCTATCCCGAAGTGAAGAGGTACTTGGGGCCCGTTTTTAGAGGGCGTCACGTGTTGAAGCGCGACGCGGAAGGCCGTGAGCGGTGTACCGCCTGCGGCCTGTGCGCCGTAGCCTGCCCGGCCGAAGCCATTCAGATCGTAGCCGAAGAGCGCAAGAAGGGTGAGGAGCACCTGTACCGAGAGGAAAAATACGCGGCGATTTATGAAGTGAATATGCTGCGGTGCATCTTTTGCGGCCTATGCGAAGAAGCTTGTCCGAAGCAGGCGGTGTACCTACGTCACGACGAATTTGTACCTGTTTTCACTGAGCGCGATCAGGTAATCTGGGGAAAAGACTTGCTGGTAGAGAATATGAACAATCGTTATCTGCGCAAAGCCTGGACCAAAGAAGAAGCCCAGGCGCAGGACGATGCCAAAGTAAGGGGGGAAATAAAGGAAGTAGAACCCCGGGCAATTCCCTGATTTGGTCAATCCAGATACTCATCTCCTAACTTATACATAAGGTGAATCCAACACTCTCCCTTTTTTACTTCCTGTCGTTCCTGACCATTCTCAGCGCGCTAATGGTAGTTTTCTCCCGCAGTCCCATTCATAGCGTTCTGTATCTGATTCTTACGTTCTTCTGTCTGACGGGCCACTATATTCTGTTAAACGCGCAATTTTTGGCCGTCGTCAACATCATTGTATATGCTGGTGCTATCATGGTACTTTTCCTGTTCGTCATCATGTTTTTGAACATGAAGGAAGATGAAAGGGATCTGGTACCCAATGTGACCAAAATTGCCGCCTCCATTGTCTGCGGTACCATTTTCATCATACTTTTTGGCGCCTATCGCAAATCGCAGGCAGGTACCTATGACCCCGGCACCTACAATTCACAAACTGGTATGGTGGAAAGTCTCGGGCAAGTATTATTCCGGGATTACCTGTTGCCTTTTGAATTAGCCTCAGTACTTTTCCTGATCGCGATGGTAGGGGCGGTGATGCTGGGGAAACGGGAGTTGGGTGAGCGGCATTTTTAACATCGTTAGCGCTTATACTCTTCTGGATGGCTTAATTTCTTAGGACATCGTTTATCTTAAAGTAATGTGGGTACCTATACGACCTAAGGTAGGTACCGTTAATAGAGGCCTAACTTACTTTCGGCTGATAACAAAGCACGACGATCCCGCAGTCAAAGGCCTGGGATTTCACCAGAGTCAGGTTTTGCTTTTCCTCCAAATCACCAAATATCATCATGCCGTTGCCAATCGCGGTAGGATTGATGAATAGGTGGTATTCATCGATAAGTCCGGCTTTGATCAGGGACGAAACAAATCCCGCACCGCCGTAGACAATAATATCCCCGCCATCCTGATTTTTGATTTGATTGACCTCCTCGGTAAGATCTCCTTTTGCCAGCGTTGTGTTAGCCCAGATTGATTCCTCCATGGTTTTTGTAAACACCACTTTGGGAGTATCTATCATTTTTTTGGCAAAGGGAAATTCACGGCTTTTGGGCTGGTTGTTTACTACGTCAGTCCAGTAATTAACGAAGCCATCCGTCATGTTTCTGCCCAATAGAATGGTATTAGAAGAATCAGTAAGAGCGTTGACATAGGCCTCAAGGCCGCTGTCCCAGTTCCAGACCGTCCAATCCAACTCGCCTTTGGGTCCGCTGATATAGCCATCTACTGACATCTGTACCTGCAATTTTAGCTTTCTCATGGTCATGTTCAGTTTTACCAAATAGGTTTAGTTCTGTTATTAGTTTTCTTCGCTCAGTTCCTTCACTTTTTCCAAAGCCTTCGGCCAGGTACTCAAGAAATAATCCATATGCTCATCGGCAATGTCCATGACTACTGTAAGGACAGTTTTTCCATCCGCATTTTCGAGCGTATAAGTCTCGATGGCCCCCGCCCACTGCTTTGCTAGCTCGCTGTCCAGGTATTCCTGTCCGTCTTTCACTTCGCCCAGATGCTCAAAAGCCATACATTCGTATGGCCGGTTAGCCACCACCCGGCTCAGCATACCATCGCCCGTGGCCGAAAGGAAAAGTGCCTTGCTCCCCTCCTTCCAGTCGGTTTCGGCCCGCGAACCTTCGCCAAAAATCGTGGTCCATTTCGGATAAGTGGCATCGTCCCACAGTATCTGCCAGACTTGCTCGCGCGGAGCATCGATCGTTATTTTGAATTCTTTCTTTTCCATCAGTCAATATTATTTGAAATTGTTTAAGAGATTTTCCGGAATATTTATTTCATTCTGAATTTGACAATTCTGTCGATCAAATCTAGCGGCATCGGCTCGTCCAACGGGAACCGCGCCGAACCCTTGCCTGTCTTGTAGCGGGAAAACTCTTCCCTAAATGCTTCGTGCCCGGTCGGCGTGGCATAAAAGCCAATGTGATTTTTGAAGGCCGCAAAATGGACCAGGACTTTCCCCCGATGGGTGAATGTGGGCATACCGTAGCTGATTTTCTCTTCTGCATCTGGACACGTTTTACTGATCGTAGTCCGAATCTGTTCCAGAATCAGCTGCGTTTCTTTTGGAAATCCGGCGATGTACTCGGCGACATTTTCAGGTTTTACGGTATTCATGCCCGGGCTGATAAAGGGTGATTTAATTTATGATAGTAGATGTACGAGACACCCAGAATGGCCAGGATCACCATTGGAAAAAAGGATTGAGGGATTGGACCATCCACTACGATGAGGCTGATTGTGGCAAACAGAAAGTCGAAGACAAAGCCCGCGTACACCCATTCCTTCACCCTGCCCCGGACTTGTGGAATGACCAATGCCAATGAGCCCAGTACCTTAAAAACCACTAGGATATTGCCGAAATAGTCGGGATAGCCCAAGTGCCGGATACCTTCCTTGGCAAGTTCGGTCTGAGAAGTCAGCGCGGGCATTACACCTTCGAACAGGAAAATAAATAGGGTTGCTGCCCAGTAGATGATTTTGTCCTTTTTCATTTTAATTAGAGTTTTATTGTTCGATTAAGTCTATACATTTTACAAGTATTACCTGTACCTCGAAGGCTTTCTTTTTCACTTCGTCCAGATCATCAAACCGTATGATCCGCCGCCCATCGGTGTAGGTACCCTTTAGCAAGCTGCTCGTATCTTCTATGGTGGCACCGGTAGGAAAAATCAGCAGAACCCGACCCTTGCGCAGGTTCATGACCGCCATATCCCGTTTATATTCTTTTGGGTTAAAAGGCTTCATTTCACCGGTGTAGAAAAAACTGGGTGAATTCCATTTGATCTGCTCCCCAATCATTTCACTACTACTCAGAACAATTTGCCTCACTTCCTCTACCATCCTGCCAAAGTCAGGATCAAGAGTTTGAATCAATGCGGTCACGCTTTTGGAGTCATGGATGTCTTTGGCCATGGTTAGTTTTTAAATGTTAGTCCCGCATTTTTCAAAGCAGATCGAAGTTTTAAGAGGGTACCTGGCCCCACCCCGTGGAAATGTTGGATCTCTGCTTCGCTATACTCGGCAAGCTGCTGTAAGGTAGAAATACCATGACTATTTAGGGCGCGTTTTGCCGGTGAGGCAAGTAGGGGAGAGAGGAGTTTTGAGATTCAGCAAGGTTTACGTTTTTTTGAGTTGCCATTGCGTTATAAAATTGTATGTTCGAAAAAGTCAATAGGCATTACGATCAAAGTGCAACAGCCATTGATTGCCATATTTATCCGTTAAGCCGCCAAACAAGGCTCCCCAGAATGTGTTTTCCAGCGGATGCGTGGGGTTTCCATCTGCTGCAAGTTTGTCGAAACAGCCTCGCACTTCAGCTTCACTCTCACAGTCCAGCATCAACGAGATGCTATTTCCCCGGTTTAGGGTTTCCTCATCCACCATATCACTGGCCAGTAGCGTGAGTCCGTCTTTTCGGAGTGTAGCGTGCAGAATGCTGTCTTTCATTTTCTTTGGCATCCGTTCGGCCATCGGGGATTCACCGATCGTCATCAGGCTTAGTTCACCACCCAGGCATTTCTGATAGAAAGTCATGGCTTCGCGGCAGTTGCCGCTGAAAGTCAGATACGTGTTAATTTTTGCCATCTGGTTCGCAAAGGTTAGGTAGGTTATAAAGTTCGAAGGGGTACCATGCACCGCATTTCGTCATCGCTCACATACACTTCCAGGCAGTAGCCCTCAGGATCGAGGCGAGGATCGGCCAGGAGTTTTTGGAAAGTCTCGCCGATCTGTTTTTCATCCTCACGCCAGTTAGTCAGTGTTTCGCTCAGGTAGTCGCCTTTCTTTATAGTAAAGGCCTCGCAGCCGTACTTTTCGGCTTCGCCTGTATAAGCTTCTTCCACCGCGGCTCTGTAAATAATTTCTTTGCTGTCGGAAGGCCGGGAAATACCGTAAAAGTTTCGCCCCTCTACGGAAGGTAGCAGACTATGAAGTTTTTGATGAGCCTGCATGACACCTTCGGGAAATGACATAGCCTCGACATAGAAAACGGTAATAGCTTGGTCTAGATGGTATATAATCTTCTTTTTGTCAAACTTTATAATGCAAATTTGGTAGATAACAGGTATATATGAACGGTGCAAAACCGACACTTTACCGGGTTGATTGCGACAAAAGATTTTATTATTTTTATCAAAAATTTTTCACGCATTCTTCTGCTCTTTCCATCAAAATTGAAAATGAAAACCGTCTCGATTCTCGTTCCCGAATCCGCAGTGCTGGAAGCCGTAGCTGACCCACGTTATCTTTTTACAGCGGTGAATCAGTTCTTGCAAGCCAGTGGTAAGCCCCCTATATTCGAGGTACAGCTGGTGGGAGCGACCCGGGACGTACACTATCAGAATGGCCTTTTTTCGGTACACACCGATCGGCTGCTGCACGAAGTGAATCGGACCGACCTGGTAATAATTCCGGCCTTATTTGGTGATATGAAAAGTGCTATCCGAAAGAACGATGTGCTCATAGACTGGATCGTGGAGCAGTACGCTAAAGGGGCGGAAGTGGCTTCTCTTTGCGTGGGCGCTTTTCTGCTGGCATCAACGGGCCTACTCGATGGGAAGCGTTGCTCTACGCATTGGGCTTTCGCTAGTGAATTCCGGGAGTTGTTTCCCGAGGTAGAACTGGTGGATGGTAGCATCATCACCGAAGAGCACAACCTGTATTCGAGTGGAGGAGCCAACTCTTACTGGAATTTGCTGCTGTATCTGGTGGAAAAATACACCGATCGCGATACGGCTATCCTGGCTTCAAAATACTTTGCCATCGATATTGACCGCGACAGCCAATCCGCCTTTATGCTTTTCAAGGGACAAAAGGATCACGACGATGCGGAGGTACTGAGAGCCCAGGAATTTATCGAGGAAAACTATTGTGAAAAAATCGCCGTAGACGATCTGGCGGAGCGGGTAGCAGTAGGCCGTCGGAGTTTTGAGCGTCGGTTCAGGAAGGCCACGCACCATTCGGTGGTGGATTACATCCAACGCGTGAAAATAGAAGCTGCCAAGCGGAGTTTTGAGCGTAGTCGCAAAAATATCAGCGAGGTGATGTTCGATGTAGGGTATACCGATACCAAGGCGTTCCGGGAGCTCTTTAAAAAAATCACGGGCTTGACGCCCATCGAATACCGCAATAAGTATTACAAAGAAGAAGTGATCCTGGTGTAGCCTATTCGCCCAGGAATTGCCGTATTGATTCCAATTCACTGGTTTGGCTTTGCTTTTGCTTCTGCTCTGTATATTTGTAAAAAAAATCTGCTGCAATCGAACCACCCATCCACCTTGACGAGCCACAGCCACAGGAACCTGACCTGGCGAAACGCATGCGGCAGCGGCATCTGTGGATTATTCTGCTGGCCAATGGTTTGTTTGCGCTACTGGCCAATCTGTTGTTTTTCTTTGACATCATAGGGCCCGTTAAGTCGTTTACCAACAAATGGCCACTGATTTTGTTGGGGGTGATGGTGTACAGCATTCAGATCGGATTGATCTATTTTTTGGTAAGGAAGTACGCGCCTCCGCGTTGGCTTATTCAGCCTTTCAGAGGAAAAGAGTGGCTGTTGGGAGTGACCATAGGCCTGTTGGTTTGGTTGGTAGCCAATATCGCCCAGGCTTACCGGTTACCCGATGGTTTTTCAAAACTAGGCTCTACTCGAAGCTTTGCCCGATTCTTACCCGTTTTTTTATTAAACTCAATACCGGGGGCCGTAATTGAAGAATATCTGTTTCGGTTTCTGCCCGTTCGCTTTGCGGAAAGTCAGGGTCTGTCCCGTCGACGTACAATCGTACTGTTCCTGGCAGTATTAGTTTTCTTTACCGCTACCCACATCCCTGCCTACCTATGGCAATACCACAATCCGCTTTGGTCGTTGTGGAGCCCTTTCACCATGGGGGGAGCTTATCTTTTCGTGTACTATGCTACCCGCAATCTGGCATTCACGACCTTATTCCATGCCTTCTACAATAATCACTGGATGCTCTATGGTCCGTCTGTAATTAAGGATTATTCGCTTGTCATCATGGTAAGCATGCTGTGGTTTCTGTGGCGAACGAATCGGAAAAACGATTCCTCTCCTTTATAATTTTATTATTCCTTACCTTAATCCCTATGAAAAAATTCGTTCTTCTTCTCGGCTTCGGTTCACTCTTCTTTACAGTTCTTGCGAGCCTTGTTGCCAAAAAGCGTAGCACAACCTACGTAATTGCCCATCGGGGTGCTTGGAAAAACACCAATTCTCCACAAAATTCCCTGGCTTCCCTGCGGGAAGCAGCCCGGCTAGGTTGTTATGGCAGTGAGTTCGACGTGCACATGGCTGCTGACTCGGGACTTTTCGTTAATCATGATCACACGATTCAGGAAGTTCCGATCGAAAAAAGTACATCGGCTACTCTGGCGGCGGTAAAACTAAGTAATGGCGAAACGCTGCCAACTCTGTTGGAATACCTTACTCTGGGTAGAGAACTTAAAAAGACGCGGCTGATATTAGAGATCAAGACCTCGCAACTGGGTAAGGAACGGTCGTTGGCGCTAGCCGAAAAGTGTGTGGAAATGGTAAGGAAAACCAAAACCCGACCCTTGGTGGACTACATCGCATTTGACTATGACGTGTGTAAAAAAGTGAAGGAACTGGACCCAAAGGCAAAGGTGACCTACCTTAATGGAGACAAAACGCCCGCCCAGGTAGCTGCTGATGGCCTCGACGGACTGGATTACAACCAGAATGTGTACAAAAAGAATGAGTCGTGGATTCAGGAAGCCCAGCAGCACAAGCAGACCCTGAATGCATGGACCGTAAATGATAGCACGTCCATGGCGTGGTTTGTGGCAAAGGGATTTGATTTTCTCACGACCGATGAACCCGAACGCCTGCTGGATTTAACCAAAAAATGAGCACCTGCTGCTACCTGATCAAAACGCCAGAAATAGCCGGGCCTGATCATCGATGAGCTGATCAATGAATCGGTCGGCAATTTTTCCTTTTACAAAATTCTTTTGCATGAACGGAATCCTGACTTTTTGAGCCAGCACATGCATACCTAAATAGTTAAGTACATCCGTAAGATGACTCAAACCTAGGGCATTGCCTTGTACACCATCCGAAAGGCCCACCAATGCGCACTTCTTATATTGTAAAGCGTTAGGGTAGCTCAGCCCGTCGATGAACGCTTTGAAAACGCCGGGAAAGGAATTGTTGTATTCCGGCACAACGAATACGAATTTTTGCGAAGCATCCATCAGGCTTCGCAACACATTGAATTCTTCATTCTTGCCTACATTACCATACAAGGCCGTAAAAGTGAAGTCAGCGGGGAGTTTGGCCAGATCCAGAATCTGACTTTCGACCTGGTGGCTGGCGAGCAATTGCTGGTAAAATTCGGCAACCTCAATTGTTTTGGAATTAGGGCGATTGGTGCCAGAAACGATCGTAATCATTTATTTGGTTGACAGTGAAAATAGAAACGGAGCGGTTGACTGCCCAACGGCTATCGTCTTATTTTCTCCTTTTGAAAAAATACCACTTCGTCATTATAAGGAAAACGGGCGCCAAATAGTTTAACCGACGCAGTTGTTATAATTGCAGTAGGTACCTGTGGCGTTTTCCGAAAACCTGTGGTACCTTGCCTTACCAAAAGAAATCCTGGTTATCTGCGTTAGTAGTATATGAACACCAACAACTTCCACAATCGTCGTGGTTTTCTCAAAAAAAGCGTTCTGGCGTCTCTTGTAGCCACATTGGGTACCGAAGTGGCCTTTGCTGACAAAATGCCTGCCCATTACACACCGTTGATTTTAGAAGGTGGGGAACTCCCGGCCGGTAAAAACAAGGATCTGATTGTACTGAGTGATCGGCCCTGGAATGTAGAAACGCCTGCTCACTTGTTGGACGATGCGGTGACTCCCGCCGACAAGATGTTTATTCGTAATAACGGCAACCCACCCTCAGAAGTGGACGCAAAAAACTGGAGCCTGACTATTGATGGCGAGTCGGCAAAGGCAAAGAAAACGTTTACCCTACAGGATCTGAAAACCAAATTCAAGCCACATACCTACCAGCTCACGCTGGAATGCGGGGGAAATGGGCGGAATGGCTACAATCCGCCCGCATCGGGCAACCAGTGGGGTGAAGGCGCGGTAAGTTGCGCCGAATGGACAGGAGTACGGCTAAAGGATGTACTCGAAAGCGTAGGTATCAAACCCGATGCGGTCTATATTGGGTACTACGGGCAAGACACCCATCTTAGTGGTGACCCCAAAAAGGTACCTATTTCGCGAGGCGTTCCAATAAAAAAAGCCCTTGAAGATGAAACATTGCTAGCCTGGGCCATGAATGGACAGGATATTCCAATCATGCACGGACATCCTTTGCGATTGGTTGTAGGTGGCTGGCCTGCCTCCACATCGGGTAAATGGCTGAGCCGGATTTCAATCCGGAACATCGTGCACGATGGTGAAAAAATGGGAGGAGATAGCTACCGCGTACCCGCTTACCCGGTTGAGCCGGGGGCGGAAGTGCCGGATGAAGACATGAAGATCATCGAATCAATGCCCGTAAAATCCGTCATTACCTACCCTCGTTCGGGTGCGATCCTGGAATCAGGCCAGTCACTCGCAGTACGAGGGCACGCATGGGCAGGTGATTTGTCGATTAAGGAAATGATGGTATCCATGGATTATGGGGCCTCTTGGCAGAAATGCGAGCTGAAGGCGCCCAAAAACCGTTTGGCCTGGCAGCATTGGACTGCCAATCTCAAGTTTCCCGGAAAAGGGTACTACGAAATCTGGGCCAAGGCAACCGACAGCATGGGAAAGTCGCAGCCCATGGTAATACCTGCCTGGAACCCCAAAGGGTACATTAATAATGCCTGCCATCGCATAGCGGTGAAGGTAGTTTAGAACTACCAGGTACCTTGTTCAGAGTTTGGATCATTATTTTGTGTCCCTGAAAGAAATGAAGCTATATAAAATTCTTCCCCCGACACTGATTATCGCCTGTTTTCTCATAGGAGCGGCGTTTCGGGCCGATCCGTTGTTTCGTGTCGGAGCGGGTAGCGCTAAGGTAGAACTGGATACTACTAAAAAAGGACTCGATCCCACTACAGGCTTCGTCATTGATGAGGGTATCGACCTGATGCGGGCTCATTGCACGGGCTGTCATTCTAGTAAGCTGATTACGCAGTTCCGTGCCACGCGTGAGGTGTGGCTGGAAAAAATCCGTTGGATGCAACGAACACAGAATTTGTGGGATTTGGGGAAGGCTGAACCAAAAATATTGGACTACCTGGCCAAGCACTATGCGCCGGCCGATACCTACGAGCGGCGCCAACCCTTGAAGGATATCGAGTGGTATAAGCTGGAAAAGGGGAAATAGGTACCCTGCCTCCTGCGAATATTTGAATCTATTTTAGGAAGCAAATATTCATTGCCACTTTGTGCTTATGTCCCTTTGCACCTCTT
The DNA here is from genome assembly GCF_009296315.1 of Salmonirosea aquatica. NCBI lineage: Bacteria > Pseudomonadati > Bacteroidota > Cytophagia > Cytophagales > Spirosomataceae > Salmonirosea > Salmonirosea aquatica. The sequence goes on along the minus strand of NZ_WHLY01000002.1, from coordinate 2,399,817 downwards.
TTCACAATAATTCATAAATCCCTGCCACGCCCTGTCCACCCCCGACACAGGCCGTCACCATGCCGTACTTTTGCTCGCGGCGACGCATTTCATTGAACAGCTGCACCGAAAGACGGGCCCCGGTTGAGCCAAGTGCATGACCCAAGGCAATGGCTCCACCATTGGGATTAACTATGTTAGGGTTCATATCCAACGTCCGCATCACCGCCAGTGACTGCGCGGCAAATGCTTCATTCAGTTCAATTTGCTCGATATCGGATAGTTTCAGGCCGGCTTGCTTCAATGCCTTAGGTACTGCTGCCACTGGGCCGATGCCCATAATGCGGGGATCGACCCCTGCCGTAGCGTAAGCCATCATGCGGGCAATAGGTGTCAGACCCAATTCGTTCACCATTTTTTCCGACATGACTACCACGAAAGCCGCACCATCGGATGTTTGGGAAGAGTTGCCTGCCGTCACCGAGCCACCTGCGGCAAATACCGGGCGCAGCCGTGCCAGCGCCTCGGGCGTCGTGTCGGGCCGGGGGCCTTCGTCCTCCGTGACGGTATATTCCCGCGTTTTCTTTTTGCCAGCTTCCGCGTCGAAGTACGTTTCCTTTACAGTAATAGGTACAATGTCATCATTGAACAAACCTGCCTTTTGCGCCTCCAAGGCTTTCTGATGCGATTGGAAGGCAAATAGATCCTGGTCCTCGCGACTTATCTTATAATCCTGGGCTACCTGCTCGGCGGTGAGGCCCATGCTGAGGTAATAATTGGGATTCGTATGGGCAATTTCGTAGTTCAAAGCTGTTTTCCAGCCCATCACTGGTACCATCGACATCGACTCCGTACCACCCGCAATGATGCAGTCGGCCATACCTGCATTGATTTTACCGGCAGCCAGCGCAATTGCCTCCACACCCGAGCCGCAATAGCGATTGATAATCATGCCGGATACACTTTCCGGCAAGGATAGCAAAGACACGAAGCGCCCCATTTGCATGCCTTGCTCGGCTTCGGGAACAGCATTGCCTACAATCACATCATCCACTTGGGCGGGATCAAGTTGCGGAATTTTGGCCATCATGTATTTGATCACATCGGCTCCCAGATTGTCCGGGCGGGTAAAACGGAATACACCCCGGGGGCCTTTCCCACGGCCGAACGGTAGCCTGCCACAATATATGCGTTCATAAGTCAGTGTTTATTTATGGAGATTCTATTAAAGCTGATAGCCATTAGCCGAAATTAGTATGCCTGCATACCATTTGTAAAAGTACAGATTAAAAACAAAACAAAAAACCGCCATCCGATTGTTTCCGGACGACGGTTTATGCTGTGTTAGGTACCTGAATCCTTAACTCTGAGGATTGGGCCCAGCGGGTAGCTGGCGGATCGGGGCAGGCTGTTTAGGCATCACGATCCAGAGGATGATGTACAGCAATACCATGTGTGTAGGGACCGGAATAAAGATGGCGAGGACGAACAGGACGCGCATCAGGACGACATCCACGTCGAAGTAATCGGCCAATCCGGCGGCTACGCCCCCGATAACCCGTTGGTTCATGTTGCGGAATAATCTGTTATTTGTGTTCATGGCTCTGTTGTTTTTCGTTACTGATGAATCAAAGGTACTAGGCTATGCCAAGTAGTCCATACGTATTTTTATGAGTGGATCACAGCAATGAGGAAAGGAAAAAAAACGGGAGGATGGGCCGTGTGGATGAGCATTAAATTTTACTTAAAAAGTCTGCAAGAGCCTACCATTCCTCCCGCTGTTCTTTACTATTGTAAAAATGTTGTTATTAAACTAAGAGCAAAGAATTAACTTTGCCCTCCCAAATCGTTGAATTACTGACAATCTGACATTCAGCGGCTTTCAGGCGTATTATTTTAAGTAGGGTATGTTACCAAAGGGATCAAAGATCCCACACGCTTCATTTTTGGTGGGTATGTATATGCCTGACCGGAAGTGGACGTTTCAACAGTATATTAGCTAATACACGATCATGATAAAATTATTCACCAAGTTCTTCGGTACCAAGTCGGACCGTGATTTAAAAGAACTTACCCCTTATGTGGGAAAAATTAACGCGGAGTTTGTTCAACTGGGTACCTTGTCAAACGACGAACTGCGCCAGCAAGTAACGGATCTTAAAGCCTACATTGCCCAGCAACTCAAATCCATCGACGACCAGATTGGTACCCTGAAGCAGCAGGCCGAGGATGAACCCGATGTGGATTCCAAAGAGACGATCTTCAAGCAGATCGATGCGCTGGAACTGGATCGCAACAAGGAATTGGAAAAGGTGTTGCTGGAGATTCTTCCGAAAACCTTCGCCATTGTGAAGGAAACGGCCCGGCGCTTTAAGGAGAACGAACAGCTGGAAGTAACGGCTTCTTACTTCGACCGCGAAATAGCGGCCAAGAAAGGGCACGTCACGATTGAAGGTGACAAAGCCTATTGGAAAAGCACATGGGATGTGATGGGGCAGCCTATCAAATGGGAAATGGTGCACTATGATGTGCAGTTGATTGGGGGCGTAGTACTGCATCAGGGTAAAATCGCCGAGATGGCTACGGGCGAAGGAAAAACGCTGGTCGCGACTCTTCCCTCATTCCTAAATGCCTTGGCTGGCCTGGGGGTACATATCGTTACCGTAAATGATTACCTGGCCAAGCGCGACTCGGAATGGAATGCGCCATTGTTCGAATTCCATGGTATGAACGTGGATTGCATCGACCGTCACGAACCCAATACGCTGGCGCGCCGCAATGCTTATAAGGCAGACCTCACCTATGGAACCAACAACGAATTCGGGTTCGACTACCTGCGTGACAATATGTCGCGAACACCCGACGAGCTCGTGCAGCGCAAGCATCACTACGCCATGGTGGACGAGGTCGATTCCGTACTGATCGATGATGCCCGTACTCCGCTTATCATCAGTGGCCCTGTACCGCGTGGCGATGAGCAGGAGTTTATGGAACTGAAACCCCGTGTGGCCCGCATTGTGGAAGCGCAGAAGAGATTGGCGATGGACTTGCTCAATGAGGCCAAACGCAAGATTTCCGCCGGGGATAAGAAAGAAGGAGGTTTGGCACTTTTCCGCGTGTTCCGCGGTATGCCCAAATATAAGCCCCTGATCAAATTCCTGAGCGAAGGCGGTATGAAGGCGCTATTGCAAGAAACGGAAGGTATCTATCTGGCTGAGAACCAAAAACTGATGCCCGAAGCTGACGCACCCCTATACTTCACTATCGACGAGCGCCACAACAGCATCGAGTTGACTGAAAAAGGAATTGACTTCCTGACTGGAGAATCGGATGAGTCCAATTTCTTTATTATGCCCGATATCGCGGTGGACCTCAATACTATCGAGAAAGATCCCGATCTGACCGAGCAGGAGCGCGTAGTAAAGAAGGAAGCCCTGATCCGCGACTATTCTGTGAAAGCTGCCCGCATCCATACGGTCAACCAGTTGTTAAAGGCTTACAATCTTTTTGAGAAGGATGTCGAATATGTCATCATGGACAATAAGATTAAGATCGTGGACGAGCAGACGGGCCGGATTATGGACGGTCGCCGGTACTCCGACGGGCTGCACCAGGCAATTGAAGCCAAGGAAAACGTAAAAGTGGAGGACGCTACCCAAACCTATGCTACCGTCACGCTACAGAACTACTTCCGTATGTACCACAAGCTGGCGGGTATGACGGGTACGGCCGAAACCGAAGCGGGCGAATTCTGGGAGATCTATAAGTTGGACGTTGTGTCTATTCCTACCAATGTACCTATTGTAAGAAAAGACGAAGAAGATAAAGTCTATCGCTCGGTGCGTGAGAAATACAATGCCGTAGCTGACGAAATCGTAGACTTGGTCAATAACGGCCGCCCGGTGCTGGTAGGTACCACATCGGTAGAAAACTCGGAGATTATCAGCCGCATGCTGACCATGCGTAAGATTGGCCATCAGGTACTGAATGCCAAGCAGCACCAGCGTGAGGCCGAAGTGGTAGCTGAAGCCGGTAAGCCAGGTACTGTGACTATTGCCACTAACATGGCCGGACGCGGTACCGACATCAAATTGACACCGGATGCCAAAGGTGCGGGCGGTCTGGCCATCATTGGTACCGAGCGCCATGAGAGTCGCCGGGTGGACCGGCAGTTGCGTGGTAGGGCCGGCCGGCAGGGCGACACGGGTTCTTCGCAGTTTTTCGTGTCGCTGGAAGACAACCTGATGCGTTTGTTCGGTTCGGACCGCATGGCCAAGGTCATGGATCGCATGGGCCTCGAAGAAGGCGAAGTGATTCAGCATAGCATGATTACCAAGTCTATTGAACGCGCCCAGCGGAAAGTAGAAGAAAATAACTTTGGTACCCGGAAGCGTCTGCTCGAATACGACGACGTGATGAACTACCAGCGTGATGCCATTTACCGCCGCCGCCGGAATGCGCTCTTCGGCGACCGTTTGGCAGTAGACATTGCCAATACGCTGTTTGATGTGTGTGAAGATATTGTGGCCAATACCGACGGCAGCTATGCTGAGCTGGAACTAGCTACCCTAACCGCTATTGGTATCGAGCCTCCTTTCGATGAAGGACAGTACGGCGGTATGAAAGATAACGAACGGGCTCAGAAACTTTATCAGGCGGCCGAACAGCATTACCGCGAAAAGAACGACGCCATTGCGCAGAAGGCTCTGCCAATCTTGAAGCAAATCTACGCAGAGCGCGGCGCGACAATTACCGAAATCATGATCCCCTTCACAGACGGGATTCGGCAGACGGGTGTGGTGGTAGGTCTTAAAAAGGCCATCGACAACGAGGGCCGGGAGATCATCCGCGAAATGGAAAAAGCCATTGTTCTGTCGCTCATCGACCAGGAATGGAAGGAACACCTACGCGAGATGGATGATCTAAAGCAATCGGTACAGAATGCGGTATTTGAACAGAAAGATCCACTGCTGATTTACAAATTCGAATCGGTAGAACTGTTTAAGCGTTTCCTGAGCAAAGTAAACTTCGATATGATTTCCTTCCTGATGAAAGCCGACATCCCTCAGGAGCAAGCTGCCCCTGAACAAGTACGGCAACCGCCTGTACGCCGCCAGGCTAGTCCGGCTCTACAGACCAACCGGGGCGATGAAGCCGACGACTACGAGGAAAGTGGACCTGACGCGCACGCCCGGCATATGGAGAACACCGTGCGACAGCAACCCGCACGGGCAATCAAAATAGCGGATCGTAATCAGAAGGTAACAGTGCAGTACCGTGATGGCCGGGTATTGAAAGATGTCAAATACAAAAAAGTGGAGCAGGATGTTGAGAATGGCGCCTGTGTAGTGGTAGAGTAATTCGCTTTATATAAGATCATTCAACCAAAAGCCCGGACTGGCAATATACCAGTCCGGGCTTTTGGTTGGGTAGAATGCAAAGTTTTAACCGCTAATTTGTATTTTTACCGCTGTCAAACAATACCTATCCCTATGAATTTGCACAAGGAAGGCTATGCGATCATGGCCGGAACGGCCCTTCTTTTACTACTTATCAATTGGGCCATTCGTTATTTTCTTCCTGAAATGGTGGGGTTTCATGGTCTGGTTCTGATTGCCAGCATTGTCTTCTTTATCCTCATTGTGCAGTTTTTTCGTGTACCCAAGCGGGTTGTTACGACGCATGAAAGCCGGGTCGTAGCTCCCTGCGACGGAAAAGTGGTAGTAATTGAAGAAGTGGTAGAGAATGAATATTTCAAAGGCCCGCGTCGGCAGATCAGCATTTTCATGTCGCCTCTTAACGTACACGTCAACTGGAACCCCATCAGTGGGGTAGTTCAGTACTTCAAGTACCACCCGGGCCTGTATCTGGTAGCCTGGCACCCTAAATCCAGTACTGACAACGAACGGACCACCACCGTGATCCGCACCTCCCAGGGCGTGGAGGTACTGTTCCGACAAATTGCCGGGGCGGTGGCGCGGCGAATCCGCTGGTACGTCAAGGAAGGTGATACCGTGCAGCAAAGTACCCAGATGGGTTTTATCAAATTCGGCTCGCGGGTGGATGTATTTGTACCGCTTGATGCTAAGATCAAGGTCAATCTGAATGATAAGACCGTGGGTAGTGTGACGGTACTGGCCGAGTTGTAAAATAGGGAATCCTGAATGCAGACAGCATTTTGAATACTGTCTGCGTTTTTCATCAGAATAACCTCCAGCCGCTAATTTGCTCAAAGAAGCCAGGTACCGCTGCCGGATACACGATGGCCATGAACAGCATGCCGAAAATCGCCCCGTACATGTGGGCATCATGATTCACGAATCCACTGCCGCGTCGGGATTCGTAAAAGGAATAGCCAATGAAAAGAATGCCAAAAATAAAACCTGGCATACAGATCAGAAAGTACAGGCAGATTTCAAGTAAGGGTGCGTATAGTACCGCCGCGAACAGCACGGCCGCTACTCCCCCCGAAGCCCCCAGCGAATTATAACTCGACTTGGTACGATGCTTCAAAAAACTGGGAATATCCGATACGATGATTCCCAGAATATAGAGTGCCAGAAAATAGATGCGCCCATTACTCCCGAAGAGCATTCCGAACAGGCGCTCGATGCTTTCCCCGAAAAACCAGAAACTCAGCATGTTGAACAGCAAATGCCCGAAATCGGCATGGACGAAGCCCGAAGTTACGAAGCGGTAGTACTCATTTTTTTGGGAAACCTTATACGGGTTTAGCACCAGCTTTTCCAGCACAGAGGGATTTTGCCATGCGTAATAGCTGATACCAACGGTAATGAGGATAATAATAAGGGTAATTGACATTTATTGAATTTTGAATGGGAAATGAGTGAACAGTGAGCGAAGGTAAAAGTAGTCACTCATTCTGACATTAGATTAATATTCGCGCTCCACCAGTTGATGTACAAAACCTAAAAGGGGTACCTTGCGGGCCGGATCAGCTTCTACTCTCTCTAGACAGTCGAAGCCCTTATCAAAATATTCACTGATCTTTGCCTGTGTCAACGACCGGATTTCCAGTGTATTATAGATCTGGGTTACGGCCTGTACCTTTTCTTCTTTGTCAAATTCTTCCGCAATCAACCACCGGTTCAGTTCGGTCTTCGTAGTACCCTCCGCCCTTTCCAGCGCCTCAATCAGCAGGAATGTTTTCTTATTGGCAATGATATCCCCTCCTACCTGCTTACCAAACTTGGCTGGATCGCCGTACACGTCCAGCAGGTCATCTTTCAGTTGAAAACCAATCCCCATGTTGACGCCCGCTTCGTAAAGTAATGAGGTAGCCTGTTGGTTGGCCCCGGCAATGATGCCTCCCATTTCGAGCGCAAAGCCCAGCAGAACGGATGTTTTCAGCCGAATCATATTCAGGTACTCGGCTTCAGTGACGTCCCAGCGGGTTTCGAAATTCATGTCCAGCTGCTGCCCTTCGCACACCTCTGCCGCCGTATCGTTGAAGCGCTTGATTACGCGCTTAATGCGGTCGCTTTCCACATCAAGCAACAGGTCGTAGGCACGTACCAGCATCACATCGCCTGATAGAATAGCAATATTGGCGTTCCATTTTTCGTGCACGGTAGGTTGGCCCCGCCGCAGCGGAGCGCAGTCCATGATATCGTCGTGCATAAGGGTGAAATTATGGAAAACCTCCACGGCCTGTGCGGGTTTGAGCGCCTTTCGCCAATCATCGGTATAAAGAGCCGCCGCCATAAGGGTCATAAGCGGACGGAGGCGTTTGCCACTCAGCGACATGATGTAGCGGATGGGTTCGTACAGTTCGACGGGGTGAGCGCCGTAGGTATTTTTTTCAATCTCCTGCTGTAAGGCTTGCAATAATTGTTCGGGTGTTGTCATGCGCGGTCTAGATCTGCTCTTTTCAACCCAATTTGGTGGAGTAGGGTTTAATAAAAACGATAAATCGTCAGAATTGATGGCTGCAAAGTAGCTAAATCAGGTGCAGAAAAGGAAAGCTTATTTATAAGCGGGGGGATGGGGTTCTATGAAATTTCCCAGACTCACTTGTGCTGGTAGACCCGTACATAATCGACTTCGAAGCGCGCAGGGAATTCCGTCGCCGCAGGATCGCCGCCATTCAGGCCGCCGATCGCCAGGTTCAAAAGCAGGTAGTGCGGCTGCTGGAATGGATTTTTCTTTTCCCCGCCGGCATTATAGGTTTTTTCCAGGTCCACCTCGTTCAAAAGCAGGTCATCGACAAAAAACTGAATCCGCTTTTCATCCCAATCCATGCGCCACACGTGAAATTTGCTGGACCAGGCCGGATCATCGAACTCCGTGATGGGTTTGCGCGAATCGTCCCAGGTAGCTTTGTAGCGCTGGTCCGATCCCCAAGCGGCATTGGCCAGGAGCATACCCCGGTAGTACTCCATGATATCGAGCTCGCCGTTGTCGGGCCACCCGCCCGCAACGCCCAGCGTCCAAAAGGCCGGCCACAGCCCCGGCCGGGTGTCGATCCGGCCCCGCATCTCGAATCGCCCGTACTGCCAGGCGTGCAATCCGCGGGTCTGCAGGCTGGACGAAGTATACTCAATCCGGGGCCGATTGGTGCGCCAGGAAGCACTCCCTGGTTGGTAGGTTGGGTTTGGCTTATCTACTTTTCTCCCTTCTATCACAAGCAAACCTCCCCGGCAGTAGGCATTGTCGGGCTGGTACCACTGGAATTCTTCATTGCGGGCATAGCCCTGCTCAAACTTCCAGTTCTTGGGATCGGGGGTACCTTCGGTGTTGAATTCATCGGCCCACACCAATTTCCACTGGGCGTGAGCCGAGAAGGATATACCCAGTAAAAGTACCAGCCAGTAATTTTTCACGATTCAGGCGAAATGACTTTTCGCATTGATGACCTGGGGCTTGCCGCCTCTTTCCGTGACGGTATAATTGAACCCCTTCTGGATGGAGTAGGCGCCTACCTCGCCCTGCTTGTTGATGGCGATAAAGCCTACCTGAAACGTTTTGGCCCGTCCCGGGTCCGGTTTTATAATCCGTTCCACGGCTTTTTTGCAGGCTTCGTAGGGCGAAAGCCCTGACCGCATCAGCTCCACCACCAGGTGGGTACCACACACCCGGATCACTTCTTCGCCCTGGCCCGATGAGGTGGCGGCCCCTACCTCGTTATCCACAAACAGTCCAGCCCCGATGATGGGCGAGTCACCTACCCGGCCCCGCATCTTAAACCCCATACCACTGGTAGTACACATACCCGACACGTCGCCGTTGGCATCCAGCGCCAGGGTACCCATGGTATCATGGTTGAACGCGCCGTTTTCCAGCCGGGCAGGAGCAAAGGGCCCGTGTCCTTTTTGATCCTTGGCTTTATTCTTATTCTGTTGCAGCTCCACGTTGATCACGGGTTTATATTCCGCCTTCTTGAGCCAATTCTCGTACGAATTTTTGGCATCGGCCGACAGTTCCCCCGATTCCAGCGGAAAGCCGTTTTCGAGGGCAAACTGCTGCGCACCTACCCCCACCAGGAATACATGCGGCGTGGCTTCCATGAGCTTGCGGGCAACGGATACGGGATGCTTGATACGCTCCAGGAAAGCGACGGAGCCGCAATTGGCCTTTTCGTCCATGATGCAGGCATCCAGCGTTACGTGCCCGTCACGATCCGGATTGCCGCCCAGTCCTACGCAGCAATTGATGTCGTTTTCGATGGCGATGCCCGCCTGTTCCACGGCATCCAGAGCTTTTCCGCCTTTTTCCAAAATGGGCCAGGCGGCCCCGTTGGCGATCTGGCCGCTATCCCAGGTCGAAATTACGACAGGTTTGTTGACAGCGTTTTTGGCAAAAAGGCGGTTTACTTGCGCGAAAGGCAGCGCCAGCGCGGTAAGTCGCAGGAAGGAACGTCGGTTTGGGGTCATAAGGTAGGGTACTTTGTTTCGTGATGGATAACTTCGATATAAGGGCACACACGCATGAACAGCACACAAGCTATTTGGTTTGTCATTCTTCGGCTTTGTTATGAAAATCTAGGTAGAGCATCGAGAGCAACTATTCCCCCCATCCCTTTTTTATATCAAGGTACCCCTGCCTACCTATCAATTTATTCCGGTCTGAGTTCTCGCAAATTCAGTCCAATTCGGATGAAAGCGGCGGCTACGGCCAGGGTAATGATTATTAACGTCCGTTGGTCAAATTCCGGTGTAACCAGGGGATTGAAAGCAAATGCAGCCACGAGTAATGCGAGGGAGGTAATCAGCGATTTTCTTCGGTATAGAAAAGCAGCGTACAGGGCTAAAAGGGGAACCGCAATTTGTAGAACTATATACAGTCTGTCGGGTATGGAAAGCGCATTCAGTGTTGTCAAAAATAGCAATGCTGCTACAATGAATAAGGCTACTTGGTAGATTTTCATAATAAAGTCAGGTATTTATTTGGTATATCAATCAAATAACAGGGTAACAACCGCTCCCTACATTTATTCTTCTGGTTCGCTGCGCTTGGCCAATTCGGCGTCGATAAGGTAGGCACCCTTCACGACCAATTGTTTATCAACTAGATTAACGGACGTCTTTATTTCAGTGTTGCCCGAATCGGCGGTACTGCCGATCTGTACGGGAATCCGACGAAATTCGTAATTTTTTTCCTGAATATAAATAAATCCGTGCTCTCCTTTCCGCACCACCGCCTCGGGTGGGACGGTCAGCGCCTGTCGGTCGCCCGTGCGGATGTAGGCATTGACGTAGGCGCCTGGGATCAGATCCTCCTCCCGTTTTTCGTCACGGACGTGCGCATGGATGTTCAAAGTACGGGCATCGCCCTCAAACATCCGGCCTACCAGGTAGACATAAGCTTCCAGCGGCGGCGTGTTTTGTTGCAGAATTCGCACCGATTGTCCCTTTTTTATCGAGGAGGCATCCTGTTCGAATACGTTAAGTTCGATGTGCATGTGGGTCTTGTCAATAACTTCCAGCATTTCCTGGCCAGCGGCTATCTCTTTGCCCAAGTTAATGTTGGCTACCGTAATATACCCATTGACGGGGGACACAATCCCCACCGTCGGCGCAATGCCGTTTTTGATCAGGGATTCGCTCGAAAGTCCCAGAAGCCTCAGTTTGGCGGCTAACGATTGCGTCAGGGCTTTCGTGGCTTCATAGTTGGCCTGAGCCTGTTCGTAATTCTTGCGGGCACCTACGTTTTCCGCACTCAGCGTCCGCTGGCGTTCCAATTCTTTTTCCAGGAAGGTCAACTGACTGGTGTTCTGCAAATAGTCCTGCTGCAACTGGATAAACTCGAAGCTCTCAAGTGTCGCCAGCAATTCGCCTTTCCGGACAGGCTGACCGGGCAGGGCATTCACATACCGGATTTTACCGCTCACAGGTACACTCACTGTTGCCCGGTTCTCGGGCGGGAGGTCTACGCGACCATTGGCTTTCACCTCAGTGCTGACCGTTTCGGTTTTTACGCTACCCAGCTGCACGCCGATGGCTTTGTACTGCGCCCCGGTCAGGGTAATTTCATTGATCGTGGTACTATCGGAAGGTACCCTATCCGCAGCCGGGGTATTGTTGTCTGGCCCGGATTCTTTCTGGCAGGAGCCAAGTGCCACCAAAAGCGATAGGAAGAATATTCGATGTATCTTTTTCATAAATATTTTCGATTGAAAATCTGATTTATAGGTCTTGTCAAAGTGTAGCTACTCTATTCCCAAAATCTCCTCGATCCGAATCAGACTGGTGTCGAATTCGAGAACGTTGGTCAGGTACTCTTCCTGCAACAGGTACGCCTGCTGAATAGCCGCGAAGAACTCCACGTAGCCAATCTCACCGCTGGTGTAGGCCGTAAGAGCCGTTTGCTGAATAAGTTCGGCCTGGGGTAAGGCAAAGCTTTCGTAGTAGTCCAGTGTAGCGGCCAGGCTGCGTTGCCGTGCGCGGGCTACCTCCAGTTCGGTGGCCAGTTGGCGCGTGGTGAAGTTCAGTTGGGTCTCCCGGATTTGCTGCTGAATGCGGGCCGCCTGCACGCGGGCATTCTGGGCTTTGGTGAAAAGCGGAAATGATACCCCCACGTGCAGCGCGCTGTACCCGTAGGTGCGTTCGATGGATTGGTTCAGGACACCCAGCCGCCAGTCGGGCAGGCGGTTGGTTTTTTCGAGTTTGGTTTGCAGACGGCTATTTTCGATCTCCTGTTTCAATACGCTCAGTTGCGGGTTATTTTCCACAGCCATTAAAGCCGAAACCTGATCGTTCAGCGGGCGTTTCAACGCCACGAGGGTGTCGATATGCAGACTATCTGAGGTCTGGAGCAACAGGCGTAGTGCCGCATAGTGCATTTCCTGCTCGCGACGGGCGTTGCGTATGCGCTGGCTCAGGTGCTGGTTGCGACTTTGGGCCGTAACGGCCTCCAGCCGATTGGATTCGCCGGTTTGGAAGCGTATCTCCGCTGCCCGCGCCGATTCACGGAACAGTTCACTCTGCTGCCGCAATACATCCAGTAACTTCTGGTCAAAGAGTAGTTGATAGTAGGTCCGCTTTACTTCGTTAGCCAGCCGAATACGGCTTACGACCAGGCGGTATCGCGCACTTTGGACATTACTCTCAGCCACTTCACGTTGCGCCCGGTACAGTCCCGGCGCTGAAAATGACTGGATGGCGGTTACCGTGTAATCGAGCGGTCGGGCCTGGGTTTGGCCATACTGCACATCCACGGCCGTTTTGGGCGGGTTGAACGAGGCAGGCAACAGCGCCTGCTGTTCCTGTATCCCCAGTTGGTCGGACTTGATCAACAGGTTCTGCGCGGTAGCCTCCTGCACGGCCTCATCGAGCGAAACGACCCTCTGAGCTTGTGCGGTAGAATTGAGGCATAGAGTTCCCAGGGCACAGAGGCACAAAGAGAGAATTGTTGCCGGGCCGCCGGACCGCTTTGTGCCCTGGCCGCTTTGTCCTTTGGCCCCTCCTTTTACCAAACTATATAATACAGGTAAAACCACTAAGGTAAGAAGCGTAGCCGTAATCAAACCTCCGATCACTACCGTAGCGAGGGGCCGCTGTACTTCGGCTCCTGCCGAGGTAGACAGCGCCATGGGCAGGAAGCCCAGCGATGCGACTGAGGCAGTCATGAGTACCGGGCGGAAGCGAGCCTGTACTCCGTGCAGAATACGCGCGCGCAGGTCGCGGTCACCTTCTTTGGCCAATTGATCCAGGTAGCTGATCAACACGATTCCATTGAGCACGGCCACACCAAAAAGGGCAATGAAACCGACGCCCGCCGAAATACTGAAGGGCATATCGCGCAGCCACAACGCCCAGATACCCCCCACCGCCGAGAAAGGTACCGCCGTGAAAATCAGCAAAGCCTCGACCAGCGAGCCAAAGGTGAAATAGAGTAAAACGAAAATCAATAATAGCGCCAAGGGTACGGCGATTAACAACCGCCGACTGGCCTGCTGCAGGTTTTCAAAGGCCCCGCCGTAGCTGAAATAGTACCCTTCAGGCAGGGGTACCCGCTTTTCAATCTTGGCCTGAATATCCTCCACCACGCTTGCTACATCCCGATTGAGTACATTGATACCAATAGTAATCCGGCGCTTGGTGTTATCACGGGAAATCTGGGCGGGGGCTTCTTCGTAGCGAATATCAGCTAGTTCGCCCATAGGTACCGCTCCACCCCCGGGTAGGGGTACATATAGATTACGTAAATCGGTGAGGTCGATGCGGTGGGTACTGTCGAGCCGCACGACCAGGTCGAAACGTCGCTCTCCTTCAAACACTACTCCGGCGGTTTCTCCGGCAAAAGAGGTTCGAATGAGTTGGTTGACATCGGCTACGTCGAGGCCATACTGCGCCAGGCGGTCGCGGTGGTAGACGGCGTTGATCTGAGGGAGTCCTACGATCGGCTCTACCCGGCAACTGACTACTCCCGCGATGGGCGTGATGAGCGCAGAAGCGGCATTGGCTCGCTCGAAAAGCGTTTTCAGATCGTCACCATAAATTTTCACCACCACATCAGAGCGCGCACCGGTAATCATTTCGTTGAAGCGCATCTGGATGGGCTGCGTGAATTCGGTCATAACGCCAGGTACCTCGCGCGCCAGTACCTCATTCATTTTTTCGGACATTTCCTCTCGAGTTTCGGCCGAAGTCCAATCAGCGCGGTCTTTCATGTTGATCATCTGATCGGTCATTTCTACGGGCATTGGGTCGGTGGGTACCTCCGAGGCCCCGATGCGGCCCACTACCTGGCGTACCTCAGGAAAGTTTTTCAGGAGTGCCCGCTGGGCTTTGAGCGTCGCATCGATGGTTTCGGTCAGGGAGGTACCCGTAGGCATTCGTAGGTCGATGGCGATGTCGCCTTCGTCGAGTTGGGGGATGAACTCGCCTCCTAACGTACTGAACAGCCAGCCGCTCATTAACAAAACAACCACAGCTACGCCCACGATTGCAACCCGAAAATCCAGCGCTCGACGTACCATCGGCTCGTAGAAGGAGTAGAGTTTACCGACCAAACGATCCGAAAAATTCTTTTCGTTATTGATTTTTTTCTTCAAAAACAGGGCGGTCGCGGCGGGTACGTAGGTTAGTGATAGCAGCAACGCTCCAATGATCGCGAAGCTGACTGTCAGCGCCATCGGCTGGAACATTTTTCCCTCGATCCCTGATAATGACAGAATCGGGATGTACACGATGAGAATAATGATTTGTCCAAAAACAGCTGATTTCAGAATTCGGGACGCAGTACTTTCTACGGTATCGTCCATTTGTTCCTGCGTAAGCCGATCTCCCGTTTTCCAATGACCGTGCAGAAAATGAAGTACCCCCTCCACCACAATCACCGACCCATCCACTACCAGTCCGAAGTCAATGGCACCCAAGCTCATCAGGTTGGCCGACACGCCAAAGACGTGCATCATCCCGAAGGTAAACAGCATCGCCAGTGGGATTACGGATGCTACGATCAGCCCTGCCCGCCAGTTGCCCAGCAGCAATACCAGCACAAAAATCACGATCAATCCACCTTCCAGCAGGTTTTTTTCTACCGTGCGAATAGCCCGGTCAATGAGCTCGGTGCGGTCGATGAAGGGTTCGATGCGAACCCCTTCGGGTAGCGATTTTTGAATACGGGCCACGCGTTCTTTCACCAGCTTGATTGTCCGCTCGGCGTCCGCTCCTTTCAGCATCAGTACCACCGCTCCTACGGCCTCACGTTCACCGTCGCGGGTCATGGCACCATAGCGAACCGCCGAGCCAAACTTCACATCGGCGACGTTCCGCACCAACAAGGGTACCCCCTCCGTGGATTTGATGACAATGTTACCGATGTCGTCCAGGCTTTTCACGGTACCCTCGCCCCGGATAAAGTACGCCTGACTGCTTTTTTCAAGGTAGCTACCGCCCGTATTGCCGTTGTTATGCTGCATGGCGTCGAAAAGCTCGGTCATCGTAATACCGGCCGCGCGCAGGCGTTCGGGATCGATGCTGACCTCGTACTGCTTCACGTACCCGCCAAAACTACTTACCTCCACAACCCCCGGAATGCCCGTGAGCTGGCGTTTCACGATCCAGTCTTGCATGGTGCGCAGTTCGGTGAGGTCGTAACGGGTTTCGTAGCCGGGTTGTGGCACGAGGGTGTACTGGTAGATTTCGCCCAGGCCCGTAGTGATAGGTGCCAGGTAGGGTGTCCCGAATTCCGCTGGGATATCCTGCGTGGCCTGCGCCAACTGCTCACTGACCAGTTGGCGGGCTTTCAGAATATCCATGCCGTCGTCGAATACGACGGTGATTACGGAAAGGCCCAGCCGTGATACAGAACGGATTTCCTCCACGCCCTGCACATTGGCTAGGCTCAGCTCGACGGGCGTGGTAATGTACTGCTCCATTTCCTGCGCGGCCAGGGCAGGCGACTGCGTGAGCACGACGACCTGATTGGTCGTGATATCGGGTACGGCGTCGATCGGCAGACGGGAAAGCGCGTACGCACCCCAACCGATCAGACCCAATACGAGGAGGCCAACGATAAGTTTGTTCCGAATACTGAATCGGATAATGGCATTGAATAGCATGTAGACTCAATTTTACGTCATGAGCCGTTCGCGTCAAACAGGCGAATGACTACGGACAGAAATACAGAATGGAAGGATCTTACTCTGGGAGCAGATCATGAATGACAAGAATCGGGAGCAGGTAGGGTACCCCAACCGACTGTACGGAAAGAATCAGTACTTGGGAGGATTGAGCAGGATTCGCTGGAACTGAAAGGAATAGAGGTTATTCCAGAAGAAATTTTTCAAGCCGGATAGCTCGGGGGATTTGCCGCCGGGAAAATACATGCCCAAGACGGTCGGTACGAACAAAGCTACCAGCAAATGGACATGCAAGGAAGGTAGTGAGGAATGATCTTCGGTGTTGACATGCTTAGAACCCGCGCCGTAGTGCATGTGCAGGAAAGTCAGGAAGCTGATTTCTCCTCCACTCTTCTGTACGTGAAGCTGGTAGTGCCGGATAAGGTCAGGCAATTTGGCCAATTCTCCGCATCCTCCGCCGGGCAGCATACTGCCGACTAGGAGATTGATGCTCAGCATATAGGCCAAAAACCGCTTCATTCGAGAAAAGTCTCTTTGTCTTTATGATGACAAAAGTAACGAATAACTTGTGAAGGTGTTTTGGGGAGCAGGAATTTAGAATGAGTTTAAGGAGCACAGCCCACAATTGTAGACTTAGGTTATAAAAAATGAGTCAACCTTTAAAAATACACCCGCGTCCCCCCCTGTACCTGTTGGATTTCCACTTCCATATGGTAGGCCGCCCGGATGTTTTCGGAGGTCAATACTGATTCTTTGGTTCCGCTGGAGAGTACCTTCCCTTCGTGGAGCAGGACGACGTGGTCAGCATATTTTCCTGCCAGGTTCAGATCATGAACGACTCCGGCTATCACCAGGTCTTGCTGCTCGGCCAGTTTGGCCAGCTTGTTCATAAAATCGAACTGGTAGTACACATCCAAAAAAGTGAGGGGTTCGTCAAGAATTAGATAGCGTCCGCCCGTCGAGGTAGGGTACCAGATTTGGGCAGTCACCCGGGCAAAATGGGTACGTTGTTTTTCACCACCACTGAGCGTCATATAATTCCGTGCGGCCATGTTGTTCACAGCGAAAAACCGCATGGCGGCTTCGCAGGCGGCCCGGTCTCGGTCGGTAGGTCGGCCGGTGAAATGGGGATAACGGCCCATCATCACGACTTCGGCTACGGTCAACGGAAAGGCCAGGGCGACATTCTGTGAAAGTACCGCTCGGCTCCGCGCCAGGGTAGCCACGGAAGTGCGCGCAATGGGTTCTTTTTGATAAAAAACCTCTCCGGCTGTTGGTTTGAGTTGCCCGCAGAGAATTTTGACCAAAGTCGATTTACCCGCGCCATTCGGCCCAATGATAAGGTTGATCCTGCCCGGATGAAACTGCACTGAAACCGCATCGAGCAAGGAGCGGCCTGAAATCCGGAAGGAGATATTTTTTGCTTCGAGCATGTCAGAAGAAGTAGTCTTTTCTCCGCAATAAAATAATGAACACCGGTACCCCCACCAGCGACGTGACAATCCCGATGGGTAGTTCGGCGGGCCGCACAACCAGACGGGCGGTCAGATCGGCCAGATTGAGCAGAATCCCTCCTGCCAGGGCACTATTGCGGAGCAAGGTACGGTTGTCGGAGCCGTGCAGCATCCGCAGCAAGTGCGGCACCACCAATCCTACGAAACTTATGACCCCCACAAAGGCTGTGGCCACGGCGATCATCACTACGTTGAGCGAGAGGACGATCAGTTTCAAACGCCGGATGTCGACACCCAAAAATAACGCCTCTTCTTCTCCCATCATCAGGGCGTTGAGCTGTTTGGCGTAGGGAAGCGACAACCCCAGACAAAGTACCGTGGAAATCCCGACTACGAGCACCGAATGCCAACTCGCGCCGGACAAGGTACCCATGCCCCAAAAAGTAATGGAACGCGCCTGCGGGTCGCGGGCGATGTAGGAGAGAAAACCCACTCCGCTCATAAACAGGGCGTTAATGGCAATGCCCGTCAGCAGTAGTACAATCACCGAACTTGACCCATTTTCCTGGGACTGCGACAGCACGATCACCAGAAAAGTCGAAAGTACCGCCCCGGCGCAAGCCGCCAGCGGGAGCGTCCATTCTCCGGCGTCGAAGCCGAAGGTAGCTCCCAGCACAAAGTAGAGCGCCGCCCCGAAGGCCGCCCCGCTTGAGGTACCAATCAGGCCGGGCTCGACGATGGGATTGCGAAACAGCGCCTGCATCAGCGCCCCACCTACCGCCAGACTCGCGCCCACAAACAGGCACAGAAGCGCTCGGGGCAGGCGTATGTCCATAAAAATCCGCTCGTTCAATTCCAGATCCGGGGAGGAATGGGCGAATTTAGTAAGGGCCGAGCTGATTTCAGCCAGGCTGATGGACACCGCGCCGTACCGCGCCGACAGTAAGGTAGTGAGCACCAGAAGTACCAGCAGAAGCGGAAATACAAGATTTTTTTTCCTAGGGTTGGGTACCTTCATGAATCAATTTTTGGAGCATGGAAACAACTTCCCCGCTGCGCGGACCCAGGTACACCATGTCGTGTTCCTCGACGCGGTAGATGCGGTTATTTTTGGCGGCTTTGGTCCCCGCTAGGCCAGGCAATTCCTTTATTTTATCCAGGGTACCCAAACGGTCGTAGCCGAAATCGGTGAGCAGAATCACATCCGGGTCGGAGGCGGCTACGGCTTCGGCCGAAAATTGCTTCATGCCTTTGGTATCGTCCACCGCGATTTTTCCCCCGGCCCAGCGCAGCAGCTGAGCGGCGGTACTTTTTTGGGTCATCAGCAGAAATACATTGTTGGCCTGGCCAAAATGCACCACTAGTACCTTCACGGAATCGGGGTACTGTTTAGCGCTTTCCAACGCTTTGGCCATGTCGGCGTCCAGCTTTTGGCAAAGTTCTTCGGCGCGGGCCTGCTTCTGAAAGTACTCACCCATTTCGCGGATGAGCCTTTTGGTGCTGTCGATGTCGCTGCCCTTATTGGCAAATACCTTCATTGGAATCTTCAGCTCTTCCAGCTGCTTTACGACGTGTTCAGGACCGATATTGTTGTCGTGCAGAATCAGTGTGGGCTTGGCTGCCAGTATACCTTCCGTGCTCAATGCCCGGTGGTACCCTACCGTCGGAAGTTTTTTTATTTCGGGCGGGTAGGTACTCGACACGTCCACCGCGACGATGTCTTTTTCTGCACCCAGGGCGTAGATGATTTCGCTGTATTGCTTGGCGATGCACACGATACGGGTTTCCTGATTCTGCTTTTCATCGGAATTGGAAAGACGGCCACACGCCGCAAGTACCGCCGAGAGGGTCAATAGGAGGAGTAGTTTTTTCATGAAATTAAAAATAAACACCCGGTAACCGGGCGGCTACCGGGTGAGATTAAGTACATCAGAAAATATATTTTAAATTTATACCGCCGAAAAAATTGGCTTCGCGCGGGGCGGGCAGGTAAGCATCGGGGAGCTGATTCAGGAACACCATGGCGTAGTTCTGGTGACCCGTGATGTTGTTGACGCCCACAAAGGCATCGAGACTCAAATGCTCGGCCAGTACCCGCGAATAGCCGACTTTTGCATTGAGCAACTGGTACTTGCCGGTTTCGTTTTTGTTGTCGGAGGTGTAATACATTTGGTCCCGGTAGGAATACGTCATGTTGGCGTAGAAACCAGGCCGGGTGGTCAGGTCGAATCCGACGTTAAAGGTTACCGGGGGTACTCCCGCCACTACGTTGTCGGTATAATCGGTTTCGACGATGGACTGCCGGTTGCCGCTCAGCTGCTGAAACTTGAAATCCCCGTAGCGGAAATGGGAGTAGGCGAAATTGGCAAAAGGCATGAGCGCTTTCACAAAGCCCGCCGATTGGTAGGCGGTACCCCGCACCGCCACTTCGAGGCCGGCGTTGGTCTGGTTGCCGGCGTTGGCCATATACACGTACGAAGTCGCCGTGTTAGTGGCATTGGGCACGGCCACCGGCGTGAGCTTATCCGCATATTTGGTGTAGAAAGCCGCGACCTGATAATTGAGTTTTTCGCCCAGCAAGGCCCCCTTGGTACCTACCTCGAACTGCGTACCTACCTCGGGCTTCAAGTCCGTCAGTACCTGGCCCGTCAGTGGAATGAAGAAGTAAGAACTCACGGGTGCTTTGTACGCCCGGCTGAACGAAGCGTAGACCGACAACTGCTTATCGAAGACTTTATTCAAAGCCAGGTGTGGCGATACCATGTTGTCGAAGGTGTTCTTGTACTGCGAGGGTTTGCGCGTCACATTCGGATTACTGGGATTGTTGTTACTCGCTGCGTAGAAGCGGTCGTTCAACTCAATGCCCAGTGTACTGTACCCAACGCCGGCGGTGAGGGACAGGGCGTAGGGTAGGGTCAGGGTCCATTCCGTGAAGGCCGACAGCGTGCGGGAGATCGTATACTGATTGCTCCGCAAATTTCCGATCAGATTGTAGCCTTTCAGGTTAAAACTGTCTGCTACCATCGGATAGCCCAGCGTTTGGGCATTTTGCATCTGAGCTTCCAGTCCGGTAATGCCCGAAAGTACGAAGCCGTTCAACAGCGAAAACCGGGTATCGAACGTCGAGCGGAAACCGTAGTTGGCCGACGATTTGTCGGTCCAGCCGCCCGCCGAACTGACATTACTAACTAGGCCGGTTCCAAAAATGGAGGTCGTGTTCGAAATACCTTCTCGGAAGCGGTAGGTATGGCCGATTCCGGTCCGAAAAGTAATTACATTAGAGTGAGCGTTGTTTTTGATGTAGTTCGGGTTGCCCGAATAGTCCAGTGTTTCGTACTGTTCTTTGGTCAATTCACCGTTTCGCTCGTCGTAGCTGTTGCTATAGCCGAAATAGCTGTTGATCGTCTGCTTGGGATTGGGAGAAAACTCGCCCACCACATTGACAAAATCCTTCTTCGACTGGGTATGCGGCATGAAGCCATTGTACTTCTGCTTGCCGTAATTGACCAGCAGCGAGGCGTGTTCCTTACTCACTTGTAAGTGGGTGGTGTAGCGCTGCAGACCGTAGCTGCCCAGCAACACATCCTGCCCTACTGAGGTGCGGCCCGGCTGAGGTTTGAGGGTAGTAAGATTAACGACCCCCGCAATGGCTTGCCCGTACAGGGTTCCGGCCGGGCCTTTCACGATTTCAACATTGCCAACTGAGCCGAAATCAATGTCATCCATCAAAGTGATACCTTCCGCATCCGTAACCGGAATTCCGTTGAGGTACACTTTGTAGCCCTGTCCATCGAAATTACTATTGATGCCGTTGGTACCCCGGGCGCCGTTGCCGTAGCCGCGAATGTTAAACTGCTGGCCCGCAGAGAACGTCCGTCGCTCCATCAGTACCCCCGGAATATTGGTATTGATGGCGTCGTCCAAGAGAATACCCGCACCGCGCTTGATTTCGACTTCGCCGATTCGGGCAATCGAAACGGGCTGGTACAAGACGGTTTTGTTCGGGCTCGAGGTGGCGGTGATTTCGACCGTGTTCAGGTCTCTGGCTGCCAGAATTAGCCCGATGTTCAGCTCCTGGCCACAACCTACCCGCTGCCGGAAAGTTTCGTAGCCAATGTAGGAAACCGTAACCAGAGTAGAATCGCGACAATTCAGCGAAAACTGACCGTTTTTGTCGCTCGTTGCGCCTTGGGTACCCGCCGCCCGAATGGTGGCGTTGGCAAGCGGCGTATTATTTTCGGCATCGAAAATCCGTCCCCTGATCTGGGAAGTTTGCGCCGACAAACTACCTGCAGCCATAAGTCCCAGAAATAGAATAAATAGTTTTTTATACATACTAATTGGTTGATAGAGTATTTGAAAAAGTAATACCGTCCGCCGCCGATTTCTTCCTGAAATCAGTGCGTACAGCCACGCATAGCCCTTCGCTTCAGACTTCGGGCATGGAAATCGGTGGCGAGGAACGGCGCGAAAAATGGATAGGAGATTGGAAACCGCCTTTTATTAGATCAATGAGTGCGGAGTTCGGGGCGGTGGGGAGGTAATGCTAAGGAAAATGGATCGGTAAGTATTAAAAAAATACCAGCTGCTCCTGAAATTCAAGATACTGCGAAAGGGTATTGCTTCCTGGTCTTTGAAATAGAGGCCTGCCAGAAAATTGTAAAGTTTCTTGACCATGTTACTCCACGGCTCATGTCCTGGTTTACTGTGCTTAATCAGGGCATCGAGGTTGGCAAACAGGTTTTTTTCCAATACATCGTTGATACAATAATATACGGCTTCGGTTTCGCTGAGGGCTACTTTTCTTACCACATCGTACATGCTGCCTTGGTAGAAAAATTCGTCGTCTTCCAGCCAGAAAAAATCCGACGCATTGGCTTCGCTGACTGGGATGGCGTACAATTTTTCGTCAGGTACCCCCCGCAGGATTTGGCGTTTGATTTCGCAGCGTATCTGAAACTGCTGTACCTTGAATAGAATCGTAACTCCCACCAGATTGAAGGAAAATACGAAAAGCAGAAATATACTACACGCTTTTTTCAAGGTAATTCCGGGGTCATTTCATAGACTCAATTCTGCCTCGCTATTCCAACCAGCCGGTTCGCAGATTGCTAAATGTAAGGACTGTTTTCAATTGTCACAAATCAAACCGGTCAAATCAATTGAATATCCAATAACGCCTTTACATACTAGTAGTTACGGGTTCGATTTGCTCTTTTTGTATGTCCGTCAGCCAGTAATTGATAACCCTGTCATTCGGCGAATCTCTTTTTTTATTTGTTGTTAACAAAAGTTATGGATAACTAGAGTTGAAGTGTCACAAGAATCAGGGAATAAGACCATAAATTCTGAAATGCATGAAACCATCCAAAATCAGAACCGTTATTTACGCAGCGCCGGATCTGGCTTCGGTCCGCGACTGGTACCGCCGTGCCTTTGAACAGGAGCCTTATTTTGACGAGCCCTTCTACGTAGGGTTCGATATAAATGGCTTCGAACTAGGCCTGGATCCGAATGCGCCTTTGCACGATGGCAGCACCGTAGCTTACTGGCAGGTAGAGGATATTGCCAGCGATTTTGCCGGACTCCTGGCTATGGGAGCCACATCTTTCGAAGACCCGCACGAAGTAGGCGGAGGCATCAGCACGGGAACCGTAAAAGATCCTTTTGGCAATAAGATTGGTCTGATCCAAATGCCATGAGCTATTGTAGCTACGTCAATAATTCGTCTTCCGAAACAGCCGATCTGCTGTTGCACCGTCAGTATCATGATCATCAGTACGGCTTTCCGATCGAGGATGACAATGAGCTTTTTGGCCGCTTATTGCTTGAAATCAATCAGGCAGGGCTGAGCTGGACGCTGATGCTGCGGAAGCAGGAGGGTTTTCGGAAAGCATATTCCAATTTTTCAATAGAAACGGTAGCGGCCTATACTGAAGAAGACATTTTGCGTCTCCTGAGCGATGCGGGCATTATCCGTAATCGTTTGAAGATCAACGCCGCCATTACCAATGCCCGGCGGATTCTGGAACTACGGGAAGAGTACGGCACTTTTAAAAACTGGCTGGACGCTCATCATCCTCTTCCCAAAGAACAGTGGGTGAAGCTTTTTAAAAAGAACTTTCGCTTTGTGGGCGGTGAAATCGTAGGAGAGTTCCTGATGAGCACCGGGTACCTGGAAGGCGCGCATGATGTAGATTGCCCCATTTATTCAAGGCTGTCAGGGTTTCTAAACCCTGACAGCCTTACGGGAATTACCGAATCTCAAAGCTAGCCAGGCTCACGAATTCCAGCACGCGCTGGTTGATTTCTTTTTCCGTAAGATTGACCAGCCGCTCGCTGCCGAATTTCTCTACGCAGAATGATGCCATCGCCGAACCGTAAATAATGGCCCGCTTCATATTCTCGAACGAGATATCGTCCGTACTGGCCAGATAGCCAATGAAGCCGCCCGCAAAGGTATCGCCCGCCCCGGTGGGATCGAAAACTTCTTCCAGCGGTAGCGCCGGAGCGAAGAAAATCCGGTCCCCTTGGAACAGCAATGCCCCGTGTTCGCCTTTCTTGATAATCAGGGTTTTTGGGCCTTTCTTCATAATTATGTTAGCCGCCTTACGCAGGGAATATTCGCCCGAAAGCATACGGGCTTCCTCGTCATTGATGGTAAGCACATCCACTAAGGGGAGTACGGCTTCAAGATCAGGCATGGCGATGTCCATCCAGAAATTCATCGTGTCCAGCATCACCAGTTTGGGGCGGGTGTTCATGCGGTCGAGTACCTGTTTCTGAATGGCCGGAGCAGTGTTGCCCAGCATCAGGTACTCACAACCCTGGTACGAATCGGGGATGATCGGGTCGAAGTTGCCCATGACGTTTAGCTGTACGTCTATAGTATCGCGGGTATTCATGTCTTCATGGTACTTGCCCGACCAGAAGAACGTTTTGCCCTCTTCCTTGATCTGTAATCCTTCGGTATTGATGCCGTGCGATACCAGGATATCAATCATTTCGGAGGGAAAATCGCCCCCTACGACGGCCACCAGATTATTGGCTTTAGTAAAGTACGAAGCCGCCAGCGTGATGTACGTGGCAGCACCACCGATGATCTTATCGGTTTTGCCAAAGGGGGTTTCAAGGGCGTCGAACGCTACGGAACCTACGGTAAGAAGACTCATTTATAGTAGTTGAAAGTTTAAAAAAGCCATAGACTGATAGCGAATGGCATATAGCTTGAAATAAATATTTACATCGCCGGGTGCCGCTTGAATTCTTTATCCCGATCGAAAAGATAGCGGTAGGTGATATGTTTTTTGATAATCACACCCCCCAGCATTTTGGCAAAGTTCATCATTTTGGGGTTAAAATCGCCAATCCAGTTCAGTTCCAGGTCGGTGTACTGGTAGCCGGGCCGCCAGGCTACCTTGGAATAGGCCATTGCGATGGCTGACTCGATGCCTTTTTTCTGGAATTCAGGAATGACCCCAAAAATGACTCCAAAAGCGCGGTGATTGGTTTTCATTATCTTATGGTACAGGAATTTGAGTTTCCCGATCCAATCCAGTTTGCCATTGACGTGCTTAAAGATCTGGTTCAGTTCGGGCAGCATGATAAAGAAAGCGATCGGCTGGTCTTCATAATAGCCAAACCACATTAGTTCCTCTTCCAAAACGGGTTTCATCCGCTGCATCAGCGCGCGGGATTGCTCCATGCTCATATCGCTGGTACCCAAGTTGGCCGCCCAGGCTTTGTTATAAATCACCCGGAAATCTTCGGCAAACTTTTCCAGCTGATTTTTCCTGACGTGCCGGAAGTCATAGCCGGGCGTGGCGTATATTTTCTCCGCGCGGCCAAAAACAGCTGGATGCAGGAGCGGGCGCACTACCTCTTCGCGCATGGGTAGGTAGTAGGTATACTGCTCAAAGTAGTTTTCAAATCCGTAGTCTTCAAAGAAACTCCGGTAATACGGCATGTGGTAATCCATGCCGTAGGTGGGTTCTTTATCGTAGCCTTCCACCAACAGGCCCCAGTGGCTATCACGTTCACCAAAGTTGATAGGACCGTCCATAGCTTCCATACCTCGTTCGGCCAGCCAGTTGCGGCAGGCATCGAAAAGCAGCCTGGCTACCCCGGCATCGTTGGCACATTCAAAGAAACCCAGCCCTCCTGTAGGTTGCTCATTCCCTTTGTCGACCGTTTTTTGATTGATAAAGGCCGCTACCCGCCCGACGGTCTGGTCGCTGTGGTCAATTACGAGCCAGCGGATACACTCGCCGTTTTTGAAATACTTATTGGTTTGAGGATCAAATACTTTTTCAATATCCTCGTTCAGAGGCCGAATCCAGTAGGGATTGTGACGGTAAATCCGCACGGGCAGTTGCAGGAATTCGTTACGCCGTAAGGGATCGGTACCTACTTCTACTATTTTCATGCGTTCAAAACAAATGCATCTGGCTCGATAATGGCTGCGAAGATAGGGAAAAGGCTTCTATTCAAAGAAGCGATCGGATGTTCTGTGCAATAATTGGCAGCCAATTACCTATTTTTGCGCCAAGCTCATAAAAAAGTACCGATGGTTGTTTAAAAAGGCTGACCGCCTTTCTAACGCAGTCAACATTGGATCATGATTGGTATGCAACCACTTAAAATATACAATACCCTCACCCGGCAAAAAGACCTTTTCGAACCTCTTGCTCCGCCTTATGTAGGTATGTACGTCTGCGGGCCGACGGTGTACAACAATGCGCACCTGGGTAACGTCCGCACGTTCATGACGTTCGATCTGTTGTTTCGGTACCTGAAGCATATCGGCTACAAGGTACGGTACGTGCGCAACATCACCGATGTAGGGCATTTGGTAGGCGATGGCGACGAGGGCGAGGACAAGATTGGCCGTATGGCCAAGCTCGAACAACTGGAGCCGATGGAAATCGTGCAGCGCTACACCAACGATTTTCACCGGGTCATGGAGGACTTCAACATCCTGCCGCCCAGTATCGAACCTACCGCCACGGGCCATTTGATCGAACAGATCGAGGCCGTGCAGGATTTGATCGGCAAAGGCTTAGCCTACGAAGCCAACGGCTCGGTCTATTTCGACATCAATGCCTACAACGAGGCCGGCAACAACTACGGCAAGCTGTCGGGCCGGATTCTGGAAGATCTGCTAAATGAAACCCGGGAGCTCGACGGTCAGTCTGAAAAACGCAATCCGCTGGACTTTGCGATCTGGAAAAATGCCTCACCCGAGCACCTCATGCAGTGGAATTCTCCTTGGGGAAGGGGATTTCCGGGCTGGCACCTCGAATGTACCTGCATGAGCGCCAAGTACCTGGGCAATCAGTTCGACATTCACGGCGGCGGCATGGATCTCAAATTTCCTCACCACGAGTGTGAAATCGCCCAGGGAAAGGGGCTGACGGGACAGGATCCTGTGCGCTATTGGATGCACACGAATATGCTCACGGTCAACGGACAAAAGATGTCCAAATCCCTCGGCAATTCGTTTCTTCCCGCCCAACTGTTCAGTGGCGACCATGAGTTACTTGATCAGGCCTATAGCCCTATGACCGTACGGTTTTTCATGCTACAAAGCCAGTACCGCAGTACGCTTGATTTCTCCAACGATGCCCTGAAAGCGGCGCAAAAAGGCTTCAAGCGATTGGCGAACGGGCTCAGGATTGTGAAAAGCCTGGAATATAGCGCCGCGGAAGGGGTACCTTTGGACGAGAAGAAAATCGAGGATATAGAAAAATCATTAGAGGGCTTCTACGGTGGCATGAACGACGATCTGAACACCTCCGTCGCGATTGCGCATCTCTTCAATTTGTTGAAGTACATCAATATGTTGTACATGGACCAACTGAAGAGTGCAGCCCTGGGCGAAGTAATATTTATCAGATTGAAAGAAAAATTCGTCGTTTTCTTCGAGGACGTGCTGGGCTTGCAGGAAGAAACCGCCGAAGGTACCTCTGTGCTGGCAGGAATGTTGAACCTCTACCGCGAATACAAAGCCGCGCAGCGGTACGACAAAGTGGACGAAGTTCGTTCTTATTTCAAAAATCAGGGCCTGGTCGTGCGCGACATGAAGCATCGGATCGACTGGGCGTATGAAGAATAATAAAAAAATAGGCTATTGTTCAATAGCCATTCGCTGTCAGCTTATACATTATGCGTGCTCGTAGATCTTATTCGGCTTACATTTTATTGACTGTCTTTGTGGTAGGTGGCTTAGGGTACCTTATTATTCCTTACCTGCGCAGCAAATCCTCTGAACCTGTTGCCTCTATTCCTACCGAATCGGCCAGTGCCCCCTCGTTTGTCAAAGAAGGGGAAGTCACTTTCCTGAGCGGAGGAAAAATGATAAAAAAGATCGACGTGGAGATAGCTGAAAATGAGGCCGAGCGCAATAAGGGCCTCATGTACCGCCCTTACATGCCCGATTCGGTGGGGATGCTGTTCATTTTTCAGGAAAGCGCACCCTTGGAATTTTGGATGAAAAACACGCAAATTCCGCTGGATATCATCTATGTGGACAGCAATAAAAAGATCGTTTCCATACAGAAAAACGCGCGTCCCTTCTCTGAGGAAAACTTACCCTCCTATGCCGATGCGCAGTACGTGGTGGAAGTCAATGCGGGCTATACCGATTTGCACGGTATCAAGGTTGGAGACAGTATTCAGTTTTAATACTATTTTTTTAACATTCTACTCCAGCATAGATGATAGCACGGTATTCTTCTTCAATTCGTCTGCTAGTATGCACCCTGAGTTTGGTAGGGTTCGCGCTCTCCTGCAACACCAAAGACACCTCGGAGCAAACCACTGAACAAACCACAGCCATGGCCGCCGCTCCTACTTTCGATGCCGATTCTGCGTATGGCTTTGTAGAAAAACAGGTCGCCTTCGGGCCGAGGGTACCCAATACGAAAGCGCATGAGCAAGCCGGAGATTATCTGGTAAGAACGTTGGAACAGTATGGTTTCTCGGTCACGGAGCAAAAATTCGTCGCCACTACCTACGACGGAAAAAAACTCAACGCCCGCAACATCATAGGCAGCTACCAGCCGCAGGCTTCCAAGCGTATCATGCTAGCCTCGCACTGGGATTCGCGCCCCTTTGCCGACCAGGATTCGACCCGCAAAACCCAGGCAGTACCCGGTGCCAACGACGGAGCGAGCGGGGTAGGAGTACTGCTGGAAATAGCAAGGGTACTGCATGAAGCAAAAAATAAACCCGAATTGGGCGTCGATATCGTTTTCTTCGACGCTGAGGATTGGGGCAAATCAGCCGTTACCAGTGATGGGAATTACGCCGGTTTTTGCCTGGGATCACGCTACTGGGCCGAGAACCGGCACGTACCCAACTACACAGCTTACTTTGGTATTTTGCTGGATATGGTAGGGGCCAAAAACGCTACTTTTCCCAAAGAAGGTTTCTCGACTAAAAATGCTAGTGAAGTGGTGCGTACGGTCTGGAATACAGCCAGTCAGTTAGGATACAGTACTTACTTTATCGATCAGCAGGGGCCTGCTATCACCGATGACCATGTGCCGGTAAATGAGACCGCCAAATTTCCTATGATCGACATTATCCATACCCGGGTAAACGACCTGAGCCGTACCTTCTTCGACGATTGGCATACGACGGAAGACAATATGGATAATATTGATCCAAAAACCCTGAAAGCCGTAGGACAAACACTCCTACAGGTACTTTACAATGAAGGTCAACCTAACGTATGAGAATCATGAAGCATGGGTTTTTGGCAGTGGTTTTGATGGGTTGGCTAATAAGCTGTAAATCGGCACCCGACAAATTGGGAAGGCTGGACTTAGTAAAATGGCGGCAGGACCGTGGTGCCTGTAACGGAGTGCGGCCCACTCTGGTAAAGGATTTCAAGATCGAGCAGGCCAATCTGATGGGGAAGTTTGCCGATGACGTGGGCCAAATTCTCGGCAGGCCTGATATACATCAGCTAGGGGCCCGAAACCAGAAATTCTATGTGTATTTTCTGGAAAAAGGTACCCAGTGCGATGATATCACTAAAAAGTCTACCGCCTCAAAAGTGATTCTGCGGTTCAATGCGGTTGGACTGCTGTCGGAGATAACCTATCAGAACGATTTGCCAGAATAGGTAGGTCTACACATAAAACTTCTTCCGTACGATCATTTCTTCCACTACTTCGGGTACCAGATAGCGGATGGAGCGCCCGCTGCGCAGAGCATCCCGGATGAAGGTAGCCGAAATGTCCAGTAACGGTGCGGGTACGAAAGTCACGCGCGGATGAGCACCGAAAGCATGGGTGGCGGCGTTCGGGCGTGGATACACGTAAAGTCCTACGTATTCCAGAATTTTGTCGTGGTTTTTCCAATTGGGAAACTGCGCCAGATTATCCTCCCCCATGATAAGTTTGAACTCATGCTGAGGGTACCTCTCCAGCAGCCGGATCAAGGTATCAATGGTGTAGCTGGGTTTGGGCAAATGAAACTCGAAATCGGTGGCTTTTAGCCGGGAATTATCGGCAATGGCCCGTTCGACCATATCCAGGCGGTCGAATTCGTGCAGCAGACTTTTGTTTTTTTTGAAGGGATTGTGTGGGCTTACCACAAACCATACCTGTTCCAGATCCGTAGCGGTAGCCATGGTGTTGGCTATGATCAGATGCCCAATATGAAGGGGATTGAACGAACCGAAGAACAGGCCAATTTTCATTTGACGAAATCCTCTACCAGTTTCTCTGCCTGGCGCAGAGTCATTTCCAGATTGTCATTGATAAGTACCTCATCGAATTCTTTCTCGAAGCTTGCCTCATAGCGTACTTTGGCCAGTCGGACTGCCATGGTACTTTCGGTTTCGGTACCCCGGAAATTAAGTCGGCGCTTGATTTCTTCTTCAGAAGAAACTTTTACAAAGACAGCCAGTGCGCGGTCGCCATAAGCCTCCTTCAGTTTCAAGCCGCCCTTTACGTCCACGTCGAAAAGTACATGCTTACCTTCCGCCCAAAGGCGTTCGATCTCGGCTTTCAATGTTCCGTAATAATTTCCGGCATAGACTTCTTCCCATTCAGCAAATTCGTGGCTGGCGATGCGCTGCCTGAATTCCGAAACAGACAGGAAATAGTAATCACGGCCGTCCACTTCATAATCGCGACGGGGCCGGGTGCAGGCCGAAACAGAAAAAGCAAGGTACTGAGGAAAGGTATCGAGAAGGTGCCGGACGATGGTTGTTTTACCGGAGCCGGAAGGTGCAGAGAAAATGAGGAGTTTTCCTTTCACCGGGCTAAAATCAGTGGTTGAGTTGGGCTTTGATCGCGGCCACCAGTCGTTCGGGGCAGGGACGACGCTCTACTTTATATTGAAGGGAATCCTTGATGCACTTTTCGAGGTGATAGGTTTGGATACACGGCATACACTTGTCCATGTTTTGCCTGAAATGCTCCTTTTCCTCGTCGTTGGCTTCGCCATCCAAAATCATTTGGATCATTTTCATGCATTCGGCATGATTTTCGCAGTGCTGCTTCATAGGCTGCGCTTGCTTCTCTCCGGCAGCCTCGGTTGTTTTAGATGATACATTCATCGCGGATGGGGTGTTTGTAAAACCAGTAGTAGTGATACAGTTGCCCTTATAACCGTAAGGCCCGCAAAAAAAGTTTCAAGCCCTAGGCATCATAACCCATCGAACCTGCATAATTTCTTAATTTTTCTTTCAAAAGGTTTCGAGCGCGGTGCAGGCGCGAACGGACCGTGCCGATGGGAATGTCCAGAATTTTGGCCATTTCTTCGTAGGTAAAGCCCTCGATATCGCAAAGGATAATGACTGTCCGGAAATCCACCGGTAAAGAGTTGAGGGCATTGGCTACCTCGTCGCCAATCATGTCCTGTACGGCATCGGCCCGGAGGTCCACCGTATGTGAAGTATCAGCCGCATCCTCCGAGTTGTAGGTGGTTTCTACCTCTTGGTAGTCTACCTTGGCGGGTTGCTTGCTCTTCTTTCGATAGTCGTTGATAAAGCTATTCTTCAAAATCCGAAACAGCCATGCCTTAGCATTGGTACCCTGCTCGAAGGATGAAATAAATCGGAAGGCTTTTAGGTAGGTGTCCTGAACCAGATCGTTGGCGTCGTCTTCGTCGGTAGTAAGCCGAAAGGCGAAGTTGTACATCGAATCGATATGCGGCATGAACTCACGGTTGAAAACTTCATGTTTCTCAGCGTCCGTGTAGCCTTTCTTCATAGGTGCTTCTGACATAATAGCTGACATAGGAATGCACAATTTACAAATTTTAAGACTAGCTCCAAATCCGGGGTATCAGTACTTGATGAACGGTACCTGGAATCAATCAATAGCGATTTATCACAGATAGAAATGCGGGAGGTTTTTAAGTACCAACTTGGAAACAGGCAAATGGTTTGTTGACTGTGGGTGGATTGGAAATTATAGAATATCAAATTCCGCGCCAACCAGTCGTGAAACAGCCAAATTGTCAGGAGAGTGAAGGACCTTAGCGCTTTGAGAATAATTGGATGACCGTAATCAGAAAGGTAGTGAATAGGGTACTGGCTACAATGCGAAGTAAGGTGTAGCCAATCATTCCAAAATGACTCATTTCAATTAAAAAGAGTGCCGCATGGTGTATAAAAACCAGCGGAAGCAGGTATGTCAGATAGCCGCCAATGCCCAATTCAGTCATCGAAATCTCCAGACGCTCGGTGGTACCTTTGGTTTCCAGTTGAATCTGAATCCAAAAAGGACGCAGATAAGCGATCAGGACAGCGGCCGCTGCATGCATACCCAGTGTGTTGTAGAAAACATCCACCAGTAAGCCCGTCAGAAACCCCAAGATGAGCAAAAGCGTCCGGTTCACTTCGGCAGGCAGCAGTAGGATTCCAGCAATATACACAAAGCAGAAAGCGTAGTCGAACAACACGATACTGCGCAGAATCAGGATTTGCAGTACCAGATAGAGCAAAAACCAAAGGGAATACTGTAGGATCTCGCGAAGGGTCATCGGCGTTCTTCGTCCAAAGGT
Organism: Salmonirosea aquatica; assembly: GCF_009296315.1. Taxonomy (NCBI): domain Bacteria; kingdom Pseudomonadati; phylum Bacteroidota; class Cytophagia; order Cytophagales; family Spirosomataceae; genus Salmonirosea; species Salmonirosea aquatica. The sequence goes on along the minus strand of NZ_WHLY01000002.1, from coordinate 2,367,312 downwards.
TTTTGTAAGGCTTCCTGCTCAGGCTGTAGGTTATTCTGTACTACATACACGTACGATAAGCTGGCAAAATCCGTCGCCACATTAAGATCGATATCATAAAAGGTCTGATCGGGCCGGATCGTTACTTTCCTGACCGTACCTACCATAATACCCGGTGGAAACACGGAGTTGAAATTAGAGGTTACGGCCGAATCACCCCTGATTACTTTTTTGTACCGCGAAACATCCATCATCGAAATGACAGTCGGGTCCTTGCTCAACCAGCGGACAGGCCCTATTTCACCGCTACGAACCAGCCGGGACGACACCATGAACTGCGAATGCAGAATGGACGTAACTACAGAATAATGTTCCGAGCACAATTTTACTTTACCTACTACCCCAGTCGCTGAGATTACACCCATCCCCGGACGTATACCTTCCGCACTGCCTTTGTCAATGGTTATGTAGTTATTGGGGCGGCTTGTCTCACTCATAATCACCTTGCTGACAATGAATTCGAAGCGGCTGGCAAACACCGAGTCGGGTTTATAACCCGCCGGAGCATTTACCGGATTTTGTTCTTGCAAACGGGCTACCAGGCTATTGAGTTTGAGATTTTCCTGGGCCAGATTTTCGTTTATTTCTCGTAAGTGGGCGTATTCCCGAATGGAATTGGATACGGTGAGTACTTTAGCTACGTAATAGTTGGAAGTGTTAAAGTACGTAGCGCTCCAATAGGAGTTGTTTTGGACAATCAGCCAAAAACTGAATACCTCCAGCAGGACGAAAAAAATAAAGTTACGGTTCCGGGAAAAGAACTCGACAAGTTGAAACATGAGCCAAAAGAAATCGCGGCAGCCGAACTAAAATTTCCTAGGTAATCAGTACGGGCTTGTAGAGTTCCAGGTTCTTCAAGACGTCTCCCGTGCCCAGCACAACAGCTTTGAGGGGTTCGTCGGCTACATGAATGGGTAGCTTGGTCTTGGCGGCCAAACGCTTGTCAAGTCCGTGGAGTAATGCTCCACCCCCTGTGAGGTGGATGCCGTTGCGGTAAATATCCGCCGACAACTCGGGCGGTGATATTTCCAGCGCTTTCATAACGGCTTCTTCAATCTTAGAAATGGACTTATCGAGCGCGTAGGCGATCTCGCTATACGTCACCTTGATTTCTTTGGGAATACCTGTCATCAGGTCGCGGCCCCGGATCTCATAGTCGTCGGGGGGGGTATCCAATTCGGGTAGGGCCGAGCCGATGGCAATCTTGATCATCTCGGCGGAGCGTTCACCAATGAGCAGGTTATGCTCGCGACGCATGTAGTCCACAATATCGCGCGTGAATACGTCCCCGGCTATGCGCACCGACTGCTCGCACACAATGCCCGATAGGGCGATAACAGCGATTTCGGTGGTACCACCACCAATGTCCACGATCATTACGCCGTTGGGCTGGGTAATGTCGATACCAATGCCAATGGCCGCCGCGATGGGCTCATGTACCATGTATACTTCCTTAGCACCGGCATGTTCGGCGGAGTCCTTTACGGCCCGCTTCTCTACTTCCGTTATACCCGAAGGAATGCAAATAACCATCCGGTGGGAGGGCGTGAAAAACCGGTTCCCCGAGTCAATCATCTTAATCATGCCCCGGATCATCATTTCTGCGGCTGTGAAGTCAGCAATTACGCCATCTTTCAGAGGCCGGATGGTCTTTATATTTTCGTTCGTCTTTTCGTGCATCTGCATAGCCGTGTGGCCAATCGCCAAAACTTTACCCGTTGCCTTATCGATAGCGATAATTGAGGGCTCATCTACCACTACCTGGTCCTTGCTGATGATCAGGGTGTTGGCAGTACCCAAATCAATCGCAATATCACTCGTCAAAAAATCAAACAATCCCATATTTTTTTCTTAAAAATCACCCTCTGAATACAAGTCCGCAAAATTACAGATTATTGCCCACAAACAAAGTCATTTCTTAAAATAAGCCAAACGTCTAGCAATCAGTAAGTAATGCAGTAGGAACTAGGGTAGGGAACGGTATTTTATAAAAGTAATTACCTTTACGTAACTATGGGAATTAGAGCATTGCTGAGCCTCCCGCTGGCTCGCTACATTGTGGATAATCAACGCCGCTGGATGGCGGAAGGACCGGCTATACAGGCCGGATGGCAGAATAAGCTGATAAACAAAGCAGTAAGTACCCGATTTGGGAAAGACCATTTTTTTAAGGATGTGCATTCCTACGATGAATTCAGGGAGGCTGTACCTATCCGCGACTATGAAGATTTGAAACCCTATGTGGAGAAAATCCTCCATGGGGAGCCGGACGTACTATGGCCGGGTAAGCCCACCTATTTTGCCAAAACCTCAGGTACCACCTCGGGAGTCAAGTACATTCCCATTACGGCTGATTCCTTACCCAACCACATTAATTCGGCCCGTGACGCGCTGCTCAATTATGTACATGAGACGGGAAAGTCCGACTTTCTGGACAAGAAGCTGATATTTCTGTCGGGTAGCCCCGAACTGACTACTAAAGCCGGTATCCATATTGGCCGGTTGTCGGGGATCGTCAATCATCATGTGCCGGCTTATCTGCGTACCAATCAGCTGCCCACCTACGAAATCAACTGCATTGACGACTGGGAAACCAAGCTGGAAAAAATCATTGACGAAACGATCCAGCAGCCGATGTCGCTCATTTCGGGCATCCCGCCTTGGGTACAGATGTACTTCGACCGCATCCGGGCCCGAACAGGCCAGGATATTAAGGATGTATTTCCTGATTTTTCGCTTTTCGTGTACGGGGGCGTCAATTTCGAACCCTATCGTGCCAAACTTTTCGAGGCCATTGGCAAGCGGGTGGATTCTGTTGAAACCTACCCGGCCTCTGAGGGGTTTATCGCCTATCAGGATTCTCAAACCGCCGAAGGGCTGCTGCTGCTGTTGAATTCAGGTATTTTCTTTGAATTTATTCCGACTGAAAACTACTTTGATGAAAAACCCAGGCGGCTTTCGATTGCAGAAGTAGAGGTAGGAAAAAATTACGCGGTGATTATTAACAGCAATGCCGGGCTGTGGGGTTATTCGCTGGGTGATACCGTAAAGTTTGTATCAACTGACCCCTACCGGATATTGGTTACGGGTCGTATCAAACATTTTATCTCGGCCTTCGGGGAACACGTAATTGGGGAAGAGATTGAAAAAGCGCTTCAATATGCCATGCAGCGCCATCCCGAAGTTGAAGTGACTGAGTGCACGGTAGCCCCCATGGTGGCTCCGCCTCAGGGTGGGCTACCCTACCATGAATGGCTGGTGGAGTTTGCCACGCCACCAGCCGATCCCGTAACCTTTGCGGAGGACCTCGACCGGCGACTCACGGAGCTGAACGTATATTACGACGATCTGATTACCGGGTCAATTTTACGGCCCTTGGTGATTACATCGCTGCCTAAAAATGCTTTTATCAATTATATGCGTTCGGAAGGGAAGCTGGGTGGCCAGAACAAAGTTCCCCGGCTGTCCAACGACCGTAAAATTGCGGATGGATTAAAGCAAAGTTGAAACCAAAAACAGCGTGATCGAAGAGAAATGTCTTTAATCGATCCTAGTACCGCCAAACCGGTCAACATTAACAGGAATGACTAAAAAAAGAATTGCCCTGCTCGGGTCTACGGGCTCCATTGGCACGCAGGCCTTAGAAGTGATTGCGGCGCATCCCGATGCTTTTGGGGTGTCGGTACTTACCGCGCAGAATAATGCCAAGCTTTTGATTGCACAAGCGGTCCGGTTTCATCCCGATGTGGTGGTAATCGGGAATGAAAAAATGTTTGATCCGGTACATTCGGCACTTTCGCACCGGGGTATACGAGTATATGCGGGCGACGAAGCGCTGGCTTCGGTGGTAGAGTCAGATTCTATCGATGTAGTACTTACCGCCCTGGTAGGGTACTCGGGTTTGTTACCTACCATTCGCGCAATCCGGGCGGGTAAAACCATCGCCCTGGCTAACAAGGAAACGCTTGTAGTGGCGGGTGAACTGATTACGCAACTGGCTAAAAAACATCAGGTAGGTATATTACCCGTAGACTCAGAGCACTCCGCGATCTTCCAGTGCCTGACCGGAGAAGAACAGAACCCAATCGAAAAAATAATCCTGACTGCTTCGGGCGGACCCTTTCGGGGCAAAGACCGCGCCTACCTCGCTACCGTGACCAAAGCTCAGGCGCTCAAACATCCCAACTGGACCATGGGGGCTAAAATCACGATCGATTCGGCTACCCTGATGAACAAGGGGCTGGAAGTTATCGAAGCCAAGTGGCTCTTTGACCTGACACCGGAGCAAATTGACGTAGTGGTACATCCACAAAGCATTATCCATTCGATGGTGCAGTTCGAAGACGGTAGTATCAAAGCCCAGATGGGCTTGCCCGACATGCGCCTGCCCATCCAGTATGCTTTGGGGTACCCCCAGCGCATGAAGGCCGACTTTCCCCGCTTCGATTTTACGGCCTACCCTACCCTTACCTTCGAGAAGCCCGACAGTGGTACCTTCCGAAATCTAGCGCTCGCCTACGACGGACTGGCCAGGGGAGGTAATCGGCCGTGTGTGATTAACGCGGCTAACGAAGTCGCTGTAGCGGCTTTCCTGAATGATGAGATCGGTTTTCTGGAAATTTCGGACGTTATCGAGCACTGCACTACCCGTGTTGCTTTTGTAAGCACCCCTCAGTACGACGACTACGTGGCCAGCGACCGGGAGGCACGGCGCGTGGCCGCCGAATTAATTCATGCCAACGTATGAGAGAGGGGTTAGCAATCAAATATTTGTCCGTGGCACTAGCTGCGGCGGTCAAATTCTTTGCCGGACCGATCACGGGCCTGGCGTTGGGACTCGAATGGTACGAAACCGCCATCTGTTCAGCGGCAGGTATGATGCTGGCCGTGGTGGCTACCACCTATATTGGGAAAGGCGTTCAGGTACTTATCAAGCGCTGGCGCAAGGAAAAGCCCCGTCGGTTCAGCAAGTCCAGCCGGATGGCGGTCCGTATCTGGAAACGATTTGGTATAATCGGCATCGCGCTGCTTACGCCGCTTCTTTTCACCCCTATTGGAGGGACCTTTATAGCCGTAGCCTTCCGGGTACACCGGCAGTCGATCTTTTTGTGGATGCTGATCAGCGGAGTTACCGTTGGGACGGTACTTTCCTACCTGGTGTATAGCCTGAAATTTGTGGAGCGGTGGTTTACGCGATAGGTACCGTAAAGAAGAATTCGGTAAACTCGCCCTCTCGGCTAACCAAATCGATGGTACCCCCGTGGTCATTGATGATAATATCATACGCCAAAGCTAATCCTAACCCGGTACCCTGCCCTGCGGGCTTCGTGGTAAAAAAGGGTTGAAAAATCTTCCTTTGTAAATTTTCCGGAATGCCCACGCCATTGTCCCGAATCCGCATTTCGATGCAATCGGGCAATTGCCGTGAGGTAACGACCAGGCTGGGTTCGTAGGCCTGCATCCCGGCTTTTTGTTTCATCTCGATGGCATAGTAAGCGTTGTTGAACAAGTTGACGAAAACCCGACTCACATCCTGAACTACCACGGGTACCTGGTTGAGGGAAGGGTCGAGTTGGGTGTGTAGGGTAGCCTTAAAACTTTCTTTTTGAGAACAGTACCCCTGGTAGGAAAGCCGCAAGTATTCATTAGCCAGTTGATTCAGATCGGTAGGTTCTTTAAGGCCCGTGCTGATGCGCGATTGGAGCTGCATGTTTTTCACGATCGCGTCGGCGCGCTTGCCGTGTTCGTTTATTTTTTTCAGGTTCAATTCGATGCTCCGTACGGTTTCGGCCTGAAACTCCTTGTCGATCACAGGTTTTGTTTCTTCCGCTTTCCACTCTTCGATAAGCTCCAGCCCGAATTCAGAAAAGTTATTGACAAAGTTCAGCGGATTCTGAATTTCATGGGCGATGCCTGCCATGAGCTCACCCAGGGATGCCATTTTCTCGCGCCGGATGAGGTGTGCCTGGGTAGCTTTCAAATACTCCAGTGACTCCTGTAGCTGTGTGGTGCGTTCTTCCACCTTCTTTTCCAGATCCGAAGCATAGGAAGCCAGTTCGGAACGGGCTTGCTTAAGTGTGCCCGTCATAAGATTGAAGTTTTCGGTAAGAAAACCGATTTCGTCGTTGGAGGTGACTCTGACGGATGTGTCCACGGCTCCTTCGCGTACCTTGTTCACTCCCACCAGCAACCGTTCGAGCGGTATGATAATACTGGCACGCAAAATGATGGGGTATACCAGCGCTACCAGAAAAGTGGACATAACGATCAAGCCACAGACATTGATTAGATTTTCCTGGATCTCAGCCCGATGGACCAAATCTTCAGGTGGAAAAGGAGGAAAAAAAGTAAGGGTGACCACTGAAAGTACCAGCATGACCAGCACGAACGTAAAACCCACCAACTTGACCTGAAAAGTGATGGGAACTGTTGAAAATACTATGTAGAGGATGGCTCCTCCCAGAATCCCGATCCAGGTGAAAAGAAAATAGATCCAGTACCCTACCGAGCTATAGATCCCAATCGTGACCGCATCAATTTCTGAGCCGATAAAGAACAACTCCATCAGCATCAGCAACAAGCAGGCGGTCATGGACTGCCGATTGCTGTGAGTACGGAAGTAGAATACTTTTCGGAGATATACCAGTATGGTCCAGCTTATGATGAATAAAGCCGGAATAGCGATTATGACCGGTTCTTCAAATTCCCGATGTCCCTGACTGGAAAAAACATGGTAGACATAATATAGCCACACCAAACTTAAAGCCGCAGTACAGACCCACAATACAATTTTACGCTCCCGTTTGAAGGGGTTTTCGGGAAAAAGGTAGGCGAGTTGTATTTGAGCCAGCAGGATGAATACGCTGGATAAGCCATAGACCAGCACCAACTCCCACTTGCGCCAGGGAACGGATTCCAGATAGACGGGATTGAGACCGAACGTGATTACATTATCGAATTGCCACCCCAGGATACCCACCGACGCTGCGATGAGCCAGCGCGTCCAGGAGGGCTTATGCTCGAGATTGGAAAAGGAAAGGATGACCAATCCTGCCGTAAGGCACAGGATTAGAGACATCACCGCATGGGGATGTAGTAAAATTTTTTCCATAAAAGTTTTTGCGCTGAGTAGCTAAAGCATTTGCCTGCACTTCCCCGCAAACAGAGGACGGCTATGTAAATGTACCTGCTTTGGAGTGCTAGTCCAAATACTGACGGCATGATTTAGTAAAGGGTATTTTTTAGTAGCCTATCCAGGAATTAGGCAAGGCGTGCCACTCAGTATCAGGAGGATACAGAAGATCAACAAGCTGAATCTTTTTTGCGTAAGAAAATCTTTTTGATCGCTGGCGGCAGAGCCGCTGAACTGCACGTGAAATGGGTGTAACCGACAAGAGCAGAGGAAGAATGAGGGTAAACTCTTAGCGGCTGACTTGCTTGGACGGTTGCTTTGTTTTTTTCATAAAATCACCCTGGGCAAAATACTTCTCGATGAGGCAGTACATCAGGATGAAAAAGTAGCGGCTACCCATTTCCTTAATTTTCAATTTGGACTCGCCGTATTTCCGGTTGGTCCAGCTATTGGGCACTATGGCATAGTTGTAGCCCCTTACTATGGCTTTGAGCGGTAGCTCGATGGTAAGGTTGAAGTGAGGCGAAAGAAAGGGCTTGATGCCCTCTATCGTCTCGCGTTTATAGAGTTTGAATGCATTGGTGGTATCGTTGTAGCTGATACCCATGACAATTCGTACGATAAAATTAGCGACTCGGTTAATGAATTTTTTCAGTTTCGGATATTCCACCACCTTCCCCCCTTTGGACCAGCGCGAGCCAAATACACAGTCGTAGTTCCCTTCCAGCATTTTGAAATAGTACTTTACCAGGTCGTCGGGATCGTCGGACATATCGGCCATAAATACAGCCACACAATCGCCGTTGAAACGTTCCAGACCGTAGCGTACCGCGTATCCGAAACCGTTGGGACCAAGATTGGTATAGTATACCAATTCGGGAATTTCTACGGATAGTTCATCTAATACGCGCAAGGTTCCGTCTTTTGAGTTGTCGTTGGTTACCAATATTTCGTGTGGAATATTGTATTTCCGCAAAGCCTTATTCAAAGTCCGAAGGGTGTGGGGAATGGATTCTTCTTCGTTGTAGGCAGGAATAACTACGCTTAATTTCATAGACAAACAGCTGGATTTGAAAGCCCAAAGATAGGGAGAAAAAGGGTCAACGCGGGGGACATGGTCTTAAATGGACAGAGGACTACGGCTTAGTAGAAGTCTGAACTGTAAGCAGGGCAAGAATCGAACCACTTCGCGCAGAGGGTACCCCCTGCCCCCTGTAATCGTCAATAGGTGAATCGAGCTTCATTTGCCTTCAGCCAGGCCCTGACGTTTTCAAACATCTCCTTTTTATTTTTTACAAACCATTCATTCGCGGGCGTATGAACATGGCTTAGTCCCTCCTTATGCTTGCGATAGACACCCATCACGTCGGGAAGGTACCCTATTTTACCACGGGCGGCCAGTTGCAGTACCAGGGCCCAGTCTCCGGCGGCGGCCTGGGCATGCCAGTCTGCGAAATCTTCGGTCAGGAAATAGTTGCGGTACATCAGGCTCGCCGTGGCCATGAACCAGCGGTCGGCCAGTAAATCGTCAATCGTGGAGGTACCTTTTTGATCAGGGGTATTGAACAAATGTCCGGGTGAGCCATCTTCGAAGACGACCCGCACATTGTGATGGCAGATGACAAAATTAGGATGAGTATCCAGGAAGTCGACCTGCTTTTGCAATTTCTGAGGATCGGTCCAATAATCGTCGCCCTCACAAAGCGCCACGTACTCACTCCGGCAGGCTTTCAACAGAAAAAGGACATTGTTCCGTCCGGCAAACTCGCGCGGTACGTTTGGCCCTAAATTCTTGGGATGTAGGTAGGCACGGATGCGATCGGGGTAGCGCTCGGTGTAGGCCTGGATAATAGCTGGTGCACCATCCGTAGAACCATCATCACCAACCACGATCTCGTAGGAAAACGTAGTTTGCTGCGCCAAAGCTCCGTCGAGCATCTGCGCGATATAATCTGCGTGGTTGTAGGTAGGTACACAGACCGAAACCTTCGTCATGTCGTTCGCCGTAATCGGTGTGGCAGCAACGCAAAGAAACTGTAAATGTCCACAACCCACTTAGGCAGGATATAATCACGGAAGATTTCCCGGGTTTCAGCCTGATCGGGTCGGCGGTACTGCAGGTAGTGGACTGCCAGCCCTGCGCGCCGAAAATAGCTTCTGCCATATTGCCGGGCGTCGAGCATCATGCGGTGGTAGCGGGCTATATTCTTGCGAAGCAATGAGTTGTATTGGTGCCTGGTTTCGGCATTGATTCCCTCGTACATCATAATGCGGTTGCTGAGAAAACGAGCGTCGCGATAGTGGTCTTTAAAGCTTGCTCCCGCGTGGTTTTTTCGATAAACCGACATAGTGTCAGGAATATAACCGATAGGGCCGTTCTTAGCCAGAATCACGTAGCGGGGTATATCGCCGCTCGTCGATTTCAAAAACCATTCGGGATAGTGAATCAGGCCATGCTTAAACATCACCGCCGAGGTAGCCATGAACCATATTTCGTCTTCGCCAATGAGATCGTCCATCCCAATGACCTGCTTCTGATCAGGGGCGTTGACTTCCCGCGCGGGCGAGCCGTCCTCATAGGTAATGAGGGCATTATGAAAACAGGCCGAGAAATCAGGATGGCTTTCCATAAAATCCACCTGTTTTTGCAACTTGTGCGGGCTTGTCCAATAGTCGTCGCCATCCAGCGGAGCAATGTACTTTCCCTTTGCCAGCTTGAGGGTTTCGATGGTATTGAAAAGCCCGTTTTGGCCAAGATTAGTCTTGTGCAAAACGGGCTTTACCTTGTCAGGGTAGCGTTTCTGGTAATCTAGGATCACATCCCGGGTACCATCCGTAGAATAGTCGTCACCCACTAGAATCTCGTACGGAAAATCCGTAATCTGATTGAGTGCGCTTTCGATGGCTTGCCCAATAAAAGCTACCTGATTATATGTAAGTATCGTTACGCTGACTTTGGTCATGGCTGAATGAGTGAATGAAAGACGGCGTGCTCCTTAGTGGTATTTGCCCGTGCAACCCCGTCATAGCTCATAACTCCTATCTGTACAAATCCTTCAATTGCTGAGGGGTAGGAAAATTTGGTGTCACCAAATCGGGTTCCGGCTTGTAAATATAAGCCATGGGGTATCCCCGTTCAATAAAAGTAGGCTCGGCCAGATTGTTGTAGCGCAACTGCACCGACCAGCGGATGTTACGGGTAACATTATTGCCCGACTGGTGTACCAAAAAAGCGGAGAAAATAAGAACATCACCTGCCCGGAATTCTGTCTGCACAAAATCCTCTTCTTTCAAGGTGGCCGTTATGCCGCCCTGATAGCCGGAAGTATTGGCTTCCAACAGCCCCGATTTGTGACTGCCCGGAATCACCTGCAACGCGCCGATTTCGGCGCCAGCTTCCACCATCGGAAACCAGATCACGGTACTGTCCAGCGAGCCTTGTCCAGTACGCCAATCCTGGTGAGCATCGAGCTTCCAGTGCTTGCTGCCGTCTTTGGACAGGAACCGGCTATTGAACTGCATGGCAGGACGCGCCCCAATCACGGGTTTTTCGATGCCGATTTCTTTTAAAATAGCTTCAATTTGCTTGCTTACCGCCAGGCGATGAAGCGAAAATGAATGCTGAACGGTCTTACCCGTATTGACGAAAGCGTCGAAATCTTTTTCAAAGAAATCAAACATGGCCGCCTCAAAGGCATCCCGATCCTCGATATCGACCGGTTGCCCCGCAACCCGTTTGATTTGGGTGGCAAAAATCTCCCGCGCCTCGCGATAAATTTCCGCTACGGTTTCCTGGTCCAGAAAGTTACGCAGCAACACGTAGCCGTTTTTATTGAACTCTTCCTTATGCGTTGTCATGGTTTTGTTTTAGATGTGTGTAAAAAGATAGTGCTAGGTACTACTCTTTTTTGCGCCAACGACTGACCCACCTCAGTTCGTACATTGATTTTAGCTAGTGGTGCGTTGGTTCGTTTAGAGATTGAATTGATTTAAATGCTAAAGCATTCAGTGTTGCGATATAATTTACTACCATCCACTCCAATCAATCCTCCCAGACGGCATAGGCAAAACCCGCCGCTCCAAAGCCGTTACCATTGTAGAGGAGGTACTTTTTGCCATTATGTTCATAGCGGTGGGCGTAATTAATCATGGTATAATCAAAATCCTCCGGATTCTCAGATTTCGCTATTCCCACCAAATGGTCTTTCCGTTCCCAGTGGGTACCGTCTTTTGACTCCGCGTACCCCAGCCGGTAACTTTGGTTGCGATCGGTGCGGTAGTCGCGGGTATGGCGGTAGGAATAGTACATTTTGTATAGCCCATCCTCCTTGAACACACTCGGGCGCCCCACGGCGTGCAGGAAATCGTCGAATTCCAGGGTAGGTACCTCGCTGATTTCCCAGTGAATTCCGTCTTTCGAAATTGCCGATTGCCCCCGGTAGAAGGGTTCGGGATAGCCGTGTATGTACTCGCACTTATGGCCCGATATGTACCACATCCGCCAAGTACCGTCCTCATCGATCAGGACCGACGGCTGCGCCGCCCAGATGGGGTTCTGTATGCTGCGATCCATAATGGGGCCGGTAAACATTTTCTTAAATGTAAGCCCGCCGTCATGGCTCACCGACAAGCCCATCGAGAGCCGGTAGGAGTTCCAGGTCCGGTTCCAGCCGGTATAATACAGCCAGATATCGCCGTTGGGACGGTCCACAAACCACGCGGGCATGGCTCCGGTTTCGTCATACTCGCCCGGTCCACCGAGTTCCAGAACGGGCTTGTCGTGGATATATAAAATTTGGGCCGGATCGTCGTAATCTACGTCGATGAAGGTAGGCCGGGATTGCCCCTGGGCGTCGCGCGACGAAAAATAAATCCTCAGAAAATCCTGGTGCTTATAGGCAAAAGGTACCTGCGCGTGCGAAAGGCTGTGCGGCAGGGTACCATCAGGCTTATATACTATTCCTTTTTTAATCCACATATTGATGAGTTGAGGAGTCAGGAGTTCAGGAGTTTATGAGTTCATTAGTTTGTGAGGTCAGAACAGGGTACCCCCCCTATCGACTCATGAACTTTTCACTCATACACCCATACACTTCACAAACTCGTTTCAAAAATTTACTCCCCGGCTTTCTCGGCCCTGATCCGCCAATTATCCACAAAATCCTTGCCGGGAATGGGCAGGTCAATATCTATTTCGGGGGCCTGAGCCGTTACGGTGTACTCCATGACGTAAAAAGCATTTCCAAAAACCCAGTGTAGTCTGAAATTCGCCACATTGGGGGGCACATCTTCCAGGGGTACCTCGGCGCGGAACAGCGGGTTGGCCTTCCAGAGGGTCTGGTAGGTGGGCTGGTTGCGCATCCAGGGGGCAATGCTCTCGTCGCCGATCACGACCTTTCCGCCCGGACGCACCACACGGGTGAGCTCGTCGAAGGCTTTTTTGCGCTCCGAAAAGGTATTGATCCCTCCGAAATGAAAAACGGCATCGAAGGTGTCGTCGGCAAAGGGCAGGTAGGAACCATTACCCAGGAAATAATGCACGTTAACATCGTCGACGGCCAGTTTGTCCTGTGCCAGTTTCAGCATATTGGGCGACAGGTCCGAAAGAACGGCGGTACCACCGGGTTTAACTTTTTCAAGAATCAGCGCTGAATCTTTGCCCGTTCCGGCTCCCACTTCCAGGGCGGTCATGCCGGGCTTGAGATCCATCAGGCCAATCATAAACGCACGTGTGGCGGCTTCGTCGGAATGGTTGAGGGTTTCGAAAACCCAGGAAACGCCCCGGTCGTAACGCAGGAAAGCCTGGTCGTAGAGATACTGCTCACGGGCGTCATCAGGAAGCAACTCCTTCGGGTAAAGCATATTGACGATGCCCGTGTCGCCCACTTCGTAGGTGACCCCATCCTGGCTGGTCAGGCTTTTTTCGTCATCGGCCAGTTGGAGCGGGGTATGAGTGGTGGGACAAACGAGGGCGTGCAAAAAGTCCTGGTGGGTCATTAGGCGGGGTAATTAGATTTTTTTCAGTCGGGCAAAATTAATTATTTTCCGGGAAGTACTTCCATCCCCGCTGATGTTCTTCGTGAACGCAACTGAACTGACAACAATGTCGGAGTATCCGAGTTGATCGAAGTAGGAAGAATTTATTTTTTCACAACAGCTGGAAGCGAATGCCACGAAAATTACTCAAATACAAAAACTACGACATTCACTCGATCACCACAGCTACTCCCGACGGGCGAAAAAACGCCAACATTGCCATGTGGGTCATGCAGACGGCCATGGGTGGAAAAATGCTGTGCGTAGCTCTGGACAAAACCGACTATACGCTGGAACTGGTGAAGAAAAGCGGAATTGTGAACATAAATCTACTGTCCGAAGAGCAAACCCGGCTGATTGCCAAACTAGGCCGCCAAAGCGGGAGGGAGGTGGATAAATTCAAAAACCTGCCCTACGCCCTCGACGAGCGTGGTTGCCCCTATCTCACCGAAGCAGTGGGTTATGTACAAGGCCGGGTGACGGGCTACGCCGATGGGGGCGACCACGAGCTTGTTATTTGTGAAGTGCTGAAACAGCTGGTATTGCATCCCGACAAGCCGGTCATGACGCATCATTTCCTGCGGGAGAAAGGACTGGTGCGGGGGTAGGGTACCCAGGTTGTTATTTCTCCTGACTGATTATCTCCAGTATTTCTTCCAGGTACTTGCGGTCGTTGCTCAGCCGGGGTACCTTGTTCTGGCCGCCCAGTTTTTTGCGGCGCCCCATCCATTCGTAAAAGGTACCTGGCGCCACCGTATGCACCAAAGGCGTGAGCAGGGCCATGTCCTGGAAACGCTTGGCATCATAGTCGGAATTGACTTGCCGTAGGGTGGTGTCCAGAATTTCAAAAAAGACGTTTCGATCGTGGGGTTCCTGCGAGAATTCGATGATCCATTCGTGCCGGCCCTTTGAGCCGTCGCCCATATACACGGGGCCGGCGGTGAAGTCACTGACAATGGCCCCGGTTTGTGCGCAGGCTTCGGTAATGGCGGCTTCGGCATTTTCCACGATCAACTCTTCCCCGAAGGCATTGATGAAATGCTTGGTGCGGCCGCTGACTTTCAGGCGGAAGGGGTACCTCGAAGTGAATTTGATGGTATCGCCGATCAGGTAACGCCAGAGGCCCCCGTTGGTAGAGATGACAATGGCGTAATTCTTATCCAGTTCCACCTCGTCCAGCGTCAGCGTCCGCGGATGGGGTTTGCCTACCTCTTCCGGGGGAATGAATTCATAAAAGATGCCATAATCCAGCATCAGGAGCATTTCGCCGGGCTTACTCAGATCGTCCTGCAGGCCAATGAAGCCTTCGGAAGCGTTGTACGTTTCGAGGTAATAGGTCTGGCCGGAAGGAAAATATTTTTGGGAGAACAGATTGCGGTAAGGGTGGAAAGCCACCGCGCCGTGGACAAATACCTCAAAGTCGGGCCATACGTCGAGCATGGAGCTTGCACCCGTTTGCGCCATAATCCGGTCCAGCAGTACGATAGTCCAGGTAGGTACCCCCAAAATGCTGGTTACGTTCTCCTGCGAACAGATTTCAGCCATTTTTTCCAGCTTTTCTTCCCAATTATCCATGAGGGCCACTTCCAGCGGTGGGGTACGGATGAACTGACCCCAAGCGGGGAGGTTCTGCATGATTACCGCCGATACATCGCCCACCTGGGTGCGGGGATCGTACGGGTTGGCATGGATGGTACCCCCGATGGAAAGCCCCTTGCCATCGAACACCTGGGTATCGGGCCGGTTGGCGATGAGCAGCGTCATCATGTCCTTGCCGCCCATGTAGTGGCATTCTTCCAGCGACTCGGGCGTGACGGGAATGTACTTACTGCGGGCATTGGTGGTACCTGATGACTTAGAGAACACCTCTACCGGCGATGGCCACAGTACGTTGGGTTCGCCCTTCAGTACGCGCTCAATGTAGGGGAATAAATCCTCGTAAGTCGAAACGGGTACCTGCTCCTGGAATTCACGGATGGTTCTGATCTGGCTGTAGTTGTAGCGCATGCCCCACTCGGTGTAGCGGGCGGTTTCGACCAGTTCAGAAAACATGCGTTGCTGGGTTTCGACGGGCCGGGCCATGAATTCCTGAATGCGCGGCAAACGCCGCTTCATGAACCATACCACCGTGTCGTTGACCATTCCCATGTTCTAATGTGTTGCTTCTTGGTGTAGTTGAAATGTGTTCCTGCTCTCTACAAACTTACCAAAATATTATTTTAAAAGCTGAAAATGCCCGATCGACCGGAACAACCGAGGTAGGTAGGAGAATGAGGAAAATGAGCTTAAAACCGCAGCATTTGCTTCCAGGTACCTTTGATCCGATTGTACTTCAGGGTGCTCGGCAGGGCTTTCCACCAGTATTTGTTCATTTCTACGGCAAAGGAAGGCTGCATGTAGCAATTAATGGCGCAGCCCTCGCAGGCCGGCAGCCGGCCTTCCAGGGCCACAAGCTTCTGGACTTCTTCGGATTGATAGAGCGCTTTCAGATTCCCCTCAATGGGAAATTCCTTCAATCCCAGGTGATAACACGGAAGCACCAGTTTGTTTTCGGGTGAGATGACAAGCGTAGTGCTGGCCGCTTTGCAAACAGGATCCGCGACGTGGTTGCCGCCGTCCAGACGGAGTTGCACGAAACCGTCGTTGAGGTACACGTTCTTTTGTTTGCCCCAGCGGGTCAGTTCTTCCAGCGCGGCCGGGGAAAGCCGACCGCCTACGTCGTTGTATTCAAAAACGGGGTTCAGAATCAGTACCAGGTCATTAGGTATGCAGATGTCCTCCCAGAGACGGCGGATCTGATGAATGTTTTCTTCGAAAACAGTAAAAAGAATATCAGGCCGCTCGCCCAGCCGGCGCGCTACCCCGATGGATTCCATCACCTTATCGAAGCATTTTACGCCCCGTGATTGATCATGCTCTTCCCGAATGGGCGAATCCAGGGAGAAGTGGAGCATGTCGACCAGGCCGTGCAGCCGTTCGGCGTATTTGGGGTACAGTAGCCCGTTGGTCGTGACAGTGGTGATCATCCCCTGCTTCTTGGCTTCGCGCAACAGCTCGTCCAATTGCCGGTGTAACAGGGGCTCTCCGCCCGTAAAGTCGATGACTTTTACCCCCAATGCCTTGAGATCACGGACGTTTTGCCGGAAGTTGTCGAGGGTTACGTAGGGCGAGGGCCGTTCCCAGATATCACAAAACCCACACGTGGCATTACAACGGTAGGTTAGGTAATAATTGCACAGGACAGGATGGGAAACCAGCCGCATTTCGTAAGGATGAAGGGTGAATGATGAGAGGCAGCACGGGTGCCGCCAACGGACACCTAGGTAAGCATGCCGAGCAGACTGGTAAGTTTGTCTTTCAGATCTTTACGGTCTACGATAAAATCCAGGAAGCCATGTTCCAGCACGAATTCGGCGCTCTGAAAGCCCTTGGGCAGGTCTTTGCCGATGGTCTCGCGAATGACCCGCGGGCCGGCAAAGCCGATGAGCGCCTGGGGTTCGGAAATGTTGAAGTCACCCAACATGGCGTACGAGGCCGTGACGCCACCCGTGGTAGGATCAGTCAGTAAAGAAATATAGGGTACCCCGCTTCGGAAAGCAGGGCGAGTTTGGCTGAAGTCTTGGCCATTTGCATCAACGAGAAGCCAGCCTCCATCATGCGCGCGCCGCCCGATCGGGAAATCATCAGGAAGGGTGTTTTGGTTTTCAGGGCGTGGTCGATCGCCCGGGCGATTTTCTCACCGACGACCGAACCCATAGAGCCTCCAATAAAATTGAAATCCATACAGGCCACCACGATGTCGGACTCGTTCATTTTACCGTAGCCGGTGCGTACGGCATCTTTCAGGCCGGTCTTGAGCATGGTCGTTCGAATTCGGTCCGGATATGCTTTGGTATCCGTGAAATTTAGCGGATCAGCCGAAGTCATGTCCGCATCAAGTTCGGTAAATTCATTGTTGTCGAACAAAATTTCAAAGTACGCCTCGGAACCGATTTTTTCATGGTAGTTACAATGCTCGCAGGTATAGGCATTAAGCTTATGCTCACGGGTTTGCATGATTTTCTTGCAATTGGGACACTGGTACCAAAGTCCATCGGGCGCCTCGCGTTTCATTTCCGTGGGCGTACTGATTCCTTTTTCTTTTCGAATAAACCAAGACATGATGCTAGGAAGTTATTGCAGCGTTGGAACAAGTCTAATCTTTAACATAAAGCGGCGTTCGCTCCATGTTTGGGTTTCAAATATAGCAATAATTGCATTGGCTAGCGCAGCGACAGGTAGTATTGCCTGCGGAAAGGGGGTAGGTGTTCAATGGCATAGCGCAGGGAAGTACGCGGTAGGCGCTCGATATGGCGGTGCAGAAATTCCTCCATCACATCCAGATCGCGCTTCCCGGTTTCGCGCAGCATCCAGCCGATAGCCTTATGGATGAGATGGTGTTCGTGAGATAGTAAAAGCTCGGCTAGTGCCAGGAAATCGGCAAATTGATTTTTACGAATGAAATAAAAAGTAGCAATCAGCGACACCCGCTGCGACCACAGATGAGAACGCTGCGCCAGATCGTACAATACACTTCTGTCCTTATCAAATAGGTGCCTTCCCACAATATCCCGGGCTGACAAATCAACCAAATCCCAGTTATTAATATATTCCAAATGGGCCAGGTAGCTTTCGAAAATGGCTTGCCGCTGTGCTTCTGAAGCTTTAGGGTACTGCCTTACCCAAATGAGCAACGCGGCAAAACGGCATTCGTGTACCGGATCGCGAAGCAGATTTTCCACCGCTTCAAATTCCAGATGTTGCCATTGACGGGCTACCTTTCGTACTTCTGGATTAGAAATTCCCCAGAATACATCACCCTCGGCGTATTGTCCAGGTCCGGTCTGGAAGAATCTTGCTACCTGGACCGCCCGTGATTCGTCAGCCAGTTGGGCTAGCGCGGCTCGGATATTTTCCACCGATTGGAAGATTTTTAGGGGAGGAACAAAAACAAAAGCGGGGTTTGAGCCCCGCCTTTGCCTATTAGTTCAATCGGATTTGCTCCATTTCACTGGCCGGAATGCTGGGCTTGCGCCAAAGGTCGATCTGGCTACGCCGAAAGGCCGGGCTGCGATCAAGATCGTCCCAGTTTATTTTTTTCTTGTCTCGAAACCGCTCTACCATTTCTTTAATCCGATCGTATTCCGCATCTGACCAATCATCGCCCTCGGCTTGTCCAGGTACCATGCCGCCGTACGTATGGACGGGTGAGGGGTCGTAGGCAGGGAAGAATGTTTCGGGTTGGGTAGGTAATTCGCTGGTGGGTACCATCTCAGTGGGCGGCGCCACAAAAGGACTGGTAGGGGTACCTATCCCAGCCTCGGCTACAATAATGGTTTCGGGCTTGGTGGGACTCTCTTCGGGGGGAGTAGGCATGTCTTCCAGTGTAGCCTCTGGTGTTTCCTCGATCTCGGGCTCTGTTTCCTGAACCACGGTTTCATCTTCCGGTTCCATGGTCGCTTCTACTCCCGCAATGGGCGAATCGACACTATCAAAGCCCGCCGCTACTACCGTGACCCGGAGTTTTTCACCTAGGGTATCATCGGTAATGGTACCTAATTTGAACAGATGTGCTTCGCCTCCCACCTGGTCAAGAATGTACTTCCAGATTTCTCGCTGTTCCTTAACAATGGCCTCCCTTTTATTACTGGATGCCAGCGTGACCAGAATCCGCTTCGCACCCTTGATGTCACGGTCATTCAGCAGGGGAGAATCCAGCGCTCGGCGGATGGCCTCGTGCGCCCGGTTTTCACCTTCTACCTCAGCGGTACCCATTACCGACTGTCCGGCTTGCTTAAGAACTTTCTCGACGTCCCGGAAGTCGGTATTGATATTCCCGCTGGTGGTAATGATTTCGGAAATACTTTTTACGGCGTTGAGGAGAATGCTGTCGGCTTGGGCAAATGCCTCCGTAATGCGCATGTCTTCAAACAGCTCTTCCAGCTTGTCGTTAAGAACCACCAGTACGGTGTCACAGTATTTCTTGAGCTGCTCAATTCCTTCAAAGGCATGTTTTTTCTTGACTGTACCTTCCCACGAATACGGGGCCGTGACCACGGCTACCGTCAACAGATTCATTTCTTCCTTGGCGATCTGGGCAATCACCGGGGCAGCACCAGTTCCGGTTCCTCCTCCCATACCTGCCGTAATGAATACCATTTGGGTGGAGCCGCCAAGCAGGGATTTCAGTTCTTCAATCGTTTCCAGGGCAGCCTCGCGACCTCTTGAAATTTCCATTCCTGCTCCCAACCCCTTCGTGAGGGCGGCCCCCAACTGGATTTTGGTAGGAACCGGACTTTTGAGCAAGGCTTGGCGGTCGGTGTTGCAAATGGCAAACTCCACATCTTTGATTTTTTTCTCAAACATGTAGTTGACCGCATTACTACCTCCACCCCCTACTCCAATCACCTTGATGATTGATTGTTCTACGGCTTTATCCTCTATTCCGTTCACGATGTAGTCTTGTTCTAAGGCGTTTAACAAATTGGTATTCATGGGCGTGTACTTCGTTTCAGTCTGTTTGATGAACTACTAAATTCGGATCAGTATCCTCCTCCGGTCTTATCCTCTTTATCATTTCGGTCCGTACCGAAGAAGCGGCTCCTCAAATTCCAATTTGAAAAGAAATCGGTTGTTCTCTCGGTGGAGTCGTCTTGCTCTTTGTGCGTCGTTTTTTGATGGGTCGTGTGAGGCGCGCAAATCGAGTTAAGGCGCTTGTCAATTTTCTTGATGCCTGCCCAGGCCAGGCCCAAGGCGGTGGCATAGCTGGTGTTGCTTACCTCGTCGGCTTTGGGCGTATGAGCCAGACGTTCGGGAATTCCCACCCGCACAGGCATGTCATTGGCCACCCGGCTGAACAAGGTTTCTATTTCCGGCAGATTAGCCGTGCCCCCTGTAAGCACGATGCCACCAATAAGCTCGTCGGCCAGGCCCGATTCAAGAATATCGGCATATACCAGGGCAGCGATTTCCTTCAGGCGCTCCTCGATGATAAGGGCTATATTCTTTTTAAGTACCTGCTTGGCGGGCCGTCCTTTGAGGTAATTGACCAGAATTTCAATGTTCAGAGCCGTATGCGCCGATAGGGCTTCGCCAAACTCCTTTTTCAGAAGCTCGGCATTTTCAAGCTGAATCCCGCATCCGGCTTTCAGGTCGGCCGTAATGTGGTGACCCGCAATGGGCAAAGAGGAGATATGGCGAATAATGCCTCCCTGGTAAATGACAATATCGGTGGTATGATCACCAATATCGACTAAGGCGATACCGGCCTGTATTTCATCTTCACTCAGTACGGCTAGTCCCGCCGCAATGGGAGCTAGCAGAAGTTGATCGTATTCGAGTGTAGGATCGGCCGTAATCAAGCTCTTTCGAGTAACGTCAATGACTTGCTTATCCGTAGAAACCACCAGGAAGTCGCCTCCAAGACGTACTCCGATACGCCCGACGGGTACTCGCACACCCCGGCTGCTGTCTACCATGAATTCACCAGGGATAACGTGCATCACTTCGTTGTTGGGTTCCGTTTGGGCACGGTACAGATCTTTAATAAGATGCTCTACATCTTCCTGCGTTACTTCGTTGCTGGTGGCCGACGTGGGGCGGACCATCGAACTGCTAAGGGACGCTACCTGTATGTGACTTCCCCCAAAACTTACATTTACTGTTCCAATCTCCAGATCAGAGCGCATCGTTAGCTCTGATAGGGCGCTACGGATAGCCATCCCTACCTGCTTTACGTTTTTTACCGCTCCTCTCACAATGGCATCGCTTGGTACGGCTACCTCACTAAATCCGATGATTTCTACTGTGTCGTGGTCGCTGTAGAGGTTGCCCTGGCTTTCTACGGCAACAGCGGCTACCTTAGTGCTTCCTATATCAAGGCCTACGCAAATGGTGCCTTTTTTCATAATTTGAACGGTGTTATGGATCTATGGATTACTCACAAACAATCTGGTCGTGATATTTTATACTTATGCGCGAGTAACGACTCCAATCAGAAGCCATCACTTTTTGGTAAAAGATACGAAGTTTTGTCAACTTCGTTTTAATATCTTCGGCTTTTCCGAATTCAATCCGCTGGTTACCCAGGGCGGTTAGCATGTCTATTTCCCCATTCTTTGACACGTTCATCTGGATTACCTGAGCCTGCCAGAATGGATCTTCTTGTATGTACTTGATCAGATCCAGCACTGCTTCTCCCGACCCGGTGCGCAGATCGGCCCGATTCTGAAAAAAAGGGCCGGCTACCATTAAGACCCGCGCCGAGTAGCGGTCGGACAGGGGAATGAAGTCACCATCGCCATTGATATAAAAGCCACTGGACTTATGCCATTCCTCATTTTGCGAACTATTGATCCAACGGGCCACTGGCTTTTCCTGCTCTATGTCGACGACCAAATTACCGGCCAGATCGTGGTATACCTGACAGTCCCTCACAAGCTTGTTGATTCTGATCCGCTTCTCGAGGGTAGCCAACTGAATATTCTTCTGCTTACTCCCATGCAAAGGCTCGTGCCCATTGGCAGTCAGGAGGTTTTCCACATCCGACTGGTTAATGAAACGGATTCCCGAATCATAATCCACATTCACCAGCAGGTTGTCACACTGTTGGGTACTTACCCTACTTTCAGCCATTCCCACGCCCAGCAAAAAGACCAGCAGCCACAGGGTTTTACCGAGCCATTTTTTGGAATAGTCAAATTTACGTAACATGGTGATAATATTAAAAGGCTTTAAATATAAATTAGCAAATGGAAATCACAGGATTGCCCTGATTTCCCCAACCAGCTTGTCTATATCTCCTGCACCCAGGGTTACTACCACGTCGGTAGGAAGTGTTTTAAGCTCATAAAGCAAATCTTCTTTTGAAAGTAACACTTTATCTTGTATAGTCACTTTATTGAGTAACATTTCTGAAGTAACGCCCGCCATAGGCAACTCGCGGGCGGGATAAATATCCAGCAGGAGCAGACGATCTGCCAAACTCAGGCTGACGGCAAACTCATCGGCAAAATCGCGGGTGCGGCTGAACAAATGGGGCTGGAAAACAGCCGTTATGTGCCGTCCGGGGTACAAGGCCCTTACCGATTTCAGGAATGCTTCAATCTCGGCCGGATGATGGGCATAATCGTCAATCAATATTTTTTCTCCAGTCTCAATCCAATATTCAAAGCGGCGCTTTACACCCCGGTAAGAGCCCAGGCCCGACCGGATATGCTCGGGAGAAACGCCCAGTTGTAGCGCTACGGCCGAAGCGGCCACCGCATTTTCTACATTATGGTAACCCGGTACAGTCATGCGTATTTCTTCGATGGTACCCTGGGGATGAACAATATCAAAGACAAACCTGGCTTGCTCAATGCGCAGATTTGCACTTCGATAATTTCCTGCATCCAGCGAATAGTCCCGTACTTCGGCCGTAGTACTATGCATCAATTCCAGTCCTTTTCGCATAAATAGTACACCCCCGGGTTTGATTTGTCCCACAAAAGCCCGGAACGAATCGAGCAAGACATCGTGCTGGCCGTAAATATCGAGGTGATCGGCGTCGGTTGAGGTAACAATGGCCCAATCGGGATAAAGGGTAAGGAAAGACCGATCGAATTCGTCGGCTTCTACCACACAAACGATTTCTTCGGGGCGATCGGTAGGTTCGTTCAATAAAAAATTTGTCCCGTAGTTCTGGGTGATGCCCCCCAGGAAAGCCGTACAGTTGATGCCCGCCGACCGTAACAGGTGAGCCACCATGGAGGAAGTGGTGGTTTTGCCATGCGTGCCCGCTACACCCACCGTGCGTAGGGTACGGGTGATCCAGCCCAGCACCTGCGAGCGTTTGTATACTTCGAAACCGTGTTCCCGGAAATATTCCATTTGCCGGTGTCCGGCAGGAATGGCCGGGGTGTATACGATCAGGGTACCTTCAGGATTGGCTAGGAATGGTGCAGGTACCTGGTCTACCGCATCATCGAAACACACATCGATGCCCTCCTGTTCGAGAGTTTCGGTCAGCGTGGTGGGCGTACGGTCGTAACCTGCTACTGCGAATCCGTTCACGTTGAACCAGCGCGCCAGGGCACTCATACCAATGCCCCCGATGCCCACGAAATAGACGTGCTTCCAGGATAATTTTCCGTCGGGCGAAAGAGTCATTTGCTTCAATCGATTAGTTTCATTACTTCGTGGGCGATTTCGGTGGCCGCGTCGGGCCGCGCCAATTTCGCGATATTGGTTTTCAGTTCTTTCTGTTTGCCGGGGTCTTCGAGGAGCCGGATGGCCGTTTCGATCAAATCCCGGTGCGCGTAGGCATCCGTTACCAACAGCGCAGCGTTCTGTCGAATCAGGCTCATGGCGTTCTTCGTCTGGTGGTCTTCGGAAGCGGCCGGGTAAGGTACCAGAATGGCGGGTTTGGCAGCCAGGCACAGTTCCGAAACCGACAATGCGCCTGCTCGTGAGATTACCACATCGGCGGCGGCATAGGCCAAGTCCATCTGGTAAAGGAAGTCGAAGGCTTTGGTTCGTTCGCTCCCTACCTGGGCAATGGCTTCGCGGGCAGTTTGGATATAAGCCTTACCGGTTTGCCATATTATCTGATATCCCGAATCATTGAGTGCCTTCAGGCCTTCCCGGATGCTCTCATTTATGCTACGTGCTCCCAGACTTCCTCCCATAATGAAGAGTGTTTTGCGGTGATTGGCAAAGCCAAAATGAGCGAGTGCCTCGAGGCGTTTGCTACTGCTGCCGATGATGTCGCTGCGGACAGGATTTCCCAGAAGTTTGATTTTTCTTTTGGCAAAAAAGCTTTCCATGCCGGGATACGCCACACAAATGGTTTTGGCCCGGCGCGCCAGGAGCTTGTTGGTGATTCCCGCGTAGGAGTTTTGCTCCTGAATCAAAATAGGAATTCTCAGTAGCGATGCTACCATTAATAAGGGACCGCTGGCGAACCCGCCTACACCCACGGCTACGTCGGGTCGGAAGCTCCTCAGTACCGTCCGCGCCTTTAATAAGCTGCGCGTCAACTTCAATGGAAAGGCGGCATTGTCGAGCGATACTTCTCTTTTGATGCCCACAATGGGAAGGCCCACAATGTGGTACCCTGCTTTGGGCACTTTTTCCATTTCCATTTTCCCCTCGGCCCCCACAAAGAGTATGTCGATCGAGGGGTCCTCCATTTTCAGCGCATTCGCGATAGCTATGGCCGGGTAAATATGCCCTCCCGTCCCTCCACCACTAATAATAATGCGCTTTGACATAGGTATTCTAAATGGTTTTTTCTTCCAGTTCGCCCCGGCTTACACTGAGGATAATACCCATGGCCAGCCCGGTAAAGAGCATGGAGGTACCTCCCTTGCTGACAAAAGGCAAGGTCTGGCCCGTAACGGGCAAGAGGCCTACCGTAACAGCCATGGTGGCGAAAGCCTGAAATACAATACTGAATGTCAGACCCGCCGACAGCAGGCCACCGTATGGTCGCTTGGGCTTTTCGATGGCCCGCATTCCCCGGTAGAGCAAGAGTAGAAAAGCGCCGATCATCAGAATAGCGCCGATGGTACCATATTCTTCTACTACGATGGCAAAGACAAAGTCGCTATTGCTGTGGGGCAGAATGCGGCGCTGGCGGCTTTTGGCCACCCCTTCTCCAAACAGCCCCCCGCGTGCCATGGCAATAAACGAATGGGAAGCCTGGTAGGCCACTTTGTCTTTATCCATAAATTGTTCGATCCTGCTCTCGGCAGTACTACCCCGTTGCCCCAATTTGAGGACCACCAAAAAACCGGATGCAATGAGGAAGATGGCCAGGGTCGACAATAGGTACCGCACAGGTACCCTACCTACGTACATCATCATAAAGCAGGTAGCTCCCAGCAACGCAGCGGTAGATATATTGGAACGAAAGATCAAGGCACACACCATCCCGATCATGAAAATGGGTTCGGCCATGGATTCCATGCTATAGCTGGTCTTGAAACGCCGGGCCAGTACCAGGGCCAGATGAGCGATTAAAGCTACCTTGGCCAACTCGGAGGGCTGGAAGCGCTGCTTGATGAGAGGAATTTCGACCCACCGTGCGGCGTCGTTGACGCTGACGCCCTTGAAGAAAGTAAACAGTAGCAGAATGACCGACACCCATACTCCCAGCCGAGAGAAAACCACGAATTTGGTATAAGGCATCCGGTGTACCACGTACATCACCAGAAAAGCCATGACGGCTGCCTGAATCTGCTTGTACAGCAGGTACTCCGTATCGCCGTTGTACTCAAGGTACGACTCCATCACGCTGGCGCTGTATACGACCAACACCCCGCTCCCCAGCAAAAAAACGGCGACACCCCATAAAACCGGATCGCCCTTGAGATTGCGGGCAAACCAGGCCTGGATATCTTCTCCGAAATTCAGTATTGTTTCCATACTCAGTTATTTGCCAGATTTAGTACTTCATTCCTGAACTGGTCACCACGGTCCACGTAGCTTTTGAACAGGTCAAAACTGGCGCAGGCGGGCGACAATAGCACCACTTCGCCCGGCCCCGCCCAGGAGCGGGCCTTTTGCAAGGCGTCGTGTAAACTCTGAGTGGCGTAAAATTCCGGCACCATTTCTCCGAAATACGTTGTCAGCTTGGTATTATCTTTTCCTAACGCGATCATTCCTTTTACTTTTTCGCGCACCAGGGGAGCAATCTGGTCATAATCGTTGCCTTTGTCCACGCCTCCCATAATAAGAATAATGGGCTCTTGGAAGCTACCTAGCGCATAGAAAACCGAATCGACATTCGTGGCTTTGGAATCGTTTACGTACGCCACGCCGTCCAGGGTAGCTACCAATTCAAGCCGATGCGGTGCATTCACAAACGACCGTAAGCCGGCGTGGATCTGTGCGTCGGTGAGGCCGACGGCCTGAGCGGTGAGTACCGCAGCCAGAACGTTGATTGCATTGTGTGGACCTTGCAAAGGTAGCTCGCTCATGGCGTCGGTGAATTCACGGCCATGCCTCCGTGCCATCAGGATACCATTTTCCAGAAAACCGCCCTGCGGTAGGGTACCTTGCAGGGAGATGGGCCACTGACGGGCGGAGAGGGTACGTCGGGATAATTCAGCAGTCAGCGCTTCGCTTTCGGCAAAGTAGATGAAATCGTCGTCCGGCGTTTGATTCTGCGTAATTCTGAATTTGGAGGCCACGTACTTCTGGAAATCATAGTCATAGCGGTCCAGATGATCGGGCGTAATGTTGAGCAATACGGCCACATGGGCGTGAAAATCATACATATTGTCCAGCTGGAAGCTGCTGATTTCCAATACATAATATTCTTTGGGATCTTCCAAAACCTGCCGGGCAAAACTGTTCCCCACGTTTCCGGCCAGCCCGACCGATAAGTCGGCTTCCTTCAGAAGATGGTAAATCAGCAGGGTGGTGGTGGTCTTGCCGTTGCTGCCTGTAATGGCGATCATCCGGGCCCGGGTGTAGCGCGCCGCGAATTCGATCTCGGATAAAACCGGAATTTTCCGGCGATACAATTCTTGGATCAGGGGTACCTTGTCAGGAATACCAGGACTTTTGACTACTTCATCGGCCAACAGAATGCGTTCAGCGGTATGACCCCCCTCTTCAAAGGCTATATTTTCTTTTGCCAGTAAGTCGCGGTAGGTAGGCTGTAGAAGATTGTGATCGGATAAGAAGACATCATAGCCTCGCGCCTTGCCCAAAAGTGCGGCCCCCGCGCCACTCTCCCCCCCTCCCAGAATCACAAGTTTTTTAGCGGTGTACGACGGTGTCATTGGGTTGCGCAAAAGGTAATTCAGGGTAAATTTCGCAGAAAATGGGCCTTTATTCAAAGAAAAGACCGGCTCTTTTGCTACAAATATTTTATACAAAAAAAGGGGAAGGTACCTGCCTTCCCCTGAATTCCATTAATAATACAATTCTATTTCGTCACTTCTACGCTTTCTGAGGCTTTGATGCGGTTGGCAAAACGTACGATAAAGAAGATTACCAGCGCAACCAGCAAGAACTGTATGATAGTCTGAATGAAATTGCCATACATAATCGCCACCTCGGGTTCTTCGCCTACCGCTTCTTTTAATACAACTTTCAGATTTTCGAAATTGACCCCGCCTATGACCAGGCCCAGAATTGGATTCAGGATATCCTCCACCAGCGAAGTAGTGATTTTCCCGAACGCCGCGCCAATAATCACACCGACCGCCAAATCGAGGACGTTTCCCTTGGCCACGAAAATTTTGAATTCATTCAGCATAGTTGTACTGTTTAGATTTGATTGAAATATGAAAAGTGTATGTATTCAGAAAGTGTAGAGAAAACCGATTGAAAGCGACTGGGCAAGCTGGACGTCCAGACTCTGATCCTGATCATAAATCAGGATTGCGCCCAAGTTGACATTCCAATATTTATTGATTTTGGCCGTGAAACTTGCGTCCAGGCGATGATCCACCGCTCCTAAATCCTTATAATTAGCAAACAACTGATAGCGGAATTTAAGGTTTAGATTCTTGGCGATTTTTTTATCAAAATTAGCTATGAGTTGCATCAGAGCTACCTCGGTGCGCACGCGCTGACCGATAGGTACCCCGTAATTTTTGGGAAAGGTCTTGTAAAGATTCAGATCAGATACGATGGTCTGCCGGATTGCACCGGGTGAAAATGTCAGGAAAAAGTAATCCGCTGGCTGGTACTCGATACCCACGGCTTCGGTCAGGTAGGCCGGTGAGAAAAGGCCTGATACTTTCCTTCTTACTAATTCGCCGGTGGGTAATTCGTCGTAATCATAGCCGGGCGCAAACTGCGATAGGAAATTCAGGCTGGCGATCATGCTCCAATGCTCGGTAAGTTCGCGACCGTATTTGGTATCGAAAAACAGCCGGTCCACACTTTTACGACTTTCCTGACCCTTGTTGCGCACGATGCCGTATTGACCCTGAAAATCGTTACGCCAGCTGTTGCGGTCCTTTTCGTACGTTAGAACTGCGTTCAAATGAACTCCTACCGCGATGGAATTGACGGCTCCCCCTGTCCAATTGGAACTAAAACTGCCCTGATTCAAATTAGCACCGAATTCCACTTTTTTCTTCCAGGAAGTATCCACGGCGAGTTCGTTGCGTACGGAATCAATGAGTATCTCGTCTTGGGAAAAAGCGGGAAATGAATTCAGAATGGCGGTTATGACAAGGAAAATATAACTCCATTTCATGCTGTATAGGATTTATTGAGGGATGGTTTCGTTAAAAATCTCCACTTTCCTGGACTGGAAAAGCTGTAAAGGCAACACAATAGTAGCCTCGGCGCTCTGAATCGTCACGGACACATTGTCCAGTTGGGTAATGATTCCCTTGACGTCATCCAGTTTTACGGTCTGGCCTACCTTGTACTTTTTACGGCTGTACATCGCCGAAATCATATTGGCCAGCACATCGCGCGAAGCAATGCCATAGCCCAAAGCGAAAGCCGCTACGATGCCGCCAAGAATGAGGTTGAAGCTGGAGATTAGCAAAGTGGTTTCGATGCCGATCTGGCCCAGAGCGCTGATGAAGGTAATGATAAGAAAAAACACGAATACGAGGTTGCCGATGAGCTTGGCCGAAGGTATATTGAACGATTTGCATAGTCCCGTGACGGTATTTTTGATAACATCGGCCAGCATGATACCTACCTGTAACATAATGGCGGCGGCAATCAGCTGCGGAATAAAATTAACGATGGACAATACCATGCTCGTGATGGCATCTACACCCAGGGTTTCGGTCGCTGCCGTCAAGAACACCAGCAGTATGAAGTAGTACAGTACTTTGGCGGTGATCTCGCTGAGTTTGATTTCTGTCTTTAGTTGCTTGATGATGCTGATTTCGTTCAATTTCTCACCAATCCGGTCGAAACCTACCCGACCCAGTATATTGCCGACTAACACCGATACGCCCTTGGCTACTAGGTACCCCACGATGAGGATGACAAGACAGCCCATCAAACGAGGCACGAAATCAATGAATTGATTGATAAGCGTGTTGAACGTATTGATGAGTATTTGAGTAATGTTAGGAATTGTTTGCATACAGGATCGGGACTAGGGTTCTGAATCAACAAGTTGGGAAAGGTTGTTAATAGCCGCACCTAAAAAGCCTTCTGTAAAATGGGTGACGATCTGCAACGTATCACGAATGAAATCAATCTCCGACACCAGTGCTTCCTTCAGGTAGGCAGGAGCCTGATGGTCGGGATCCAGCTGTTTGAATGCGTCGTTCTCCACAGGGACTATTTAGTGTATCGTAACAATTCCAGTAGCTTGGCGAACAGCAAGCCCCAGAACACGATGGTTTCCAGGTACCTGGTCCTGAGTTTTTCCCGCGATCGCAGCAGGCGCATCTTGACCGCGCTTTCTGTAATGCGGAAAGCCTGTGCAATCTCCCGGATACTGAGGTCATCTTGGTATTTCATCATCAGAATTCCTTTTTCTTCGGTATGCAGGTAGTTAAGGGCTTCATTCAACCGCCGTATCTCCACATCAGGCTCCTCAAAGGCCATATCCAGATTCGTATCGTCCGGAATTTCCAGTTCCTCCTCAGCGTATACCTCGCTACGTTTTTTGTTGATCCGCAATTGATCCATACAATAATTGTAGGTAATAGAATACAGCCAGGTTGAGAATCGGGCATCTTCCTTATAGGTACCTAGCTTGAGAATCAATTTCAGGAAGATATCATGGGTGAAATCCTCTGCCCGGGCAGAATCCTTCACAAACGACAGGCACTTTCGGTATACCTTATCGGCATACCGTCGGTACAGTTCTTCAAAAAACAAATTGCGTTGGGTAATGATGAATCGATGAACGAGTTCCTCGTCACTATATACGTCAATTGCTTTATCCTGGAATGTTAGGACGTCCATAGGGTGGGAAGGTAACTTGCCCTGAGTACACTTTCTGCTATATATTATTTCAAATAACACAAAAAAGCCCGGCAATCTAAAATTGCCGGGCTTCTTGATACTATAATTATTATATAAATCAGAATTAGGCGCCAATCGCAACGCGCTTGAAATCTTTCACTGTAAGTCCTTTGGCGGTTTTTTCCAAGAGCTGGCGGATAGTCAAAGAAGAATCCTTTACGAAGTCTTGATTCAGGAGCGTATTGTCACGATAGAACTTGTTGAGTTTGCCCATGGCGATTTTCTCCAGCATGGCCTCAGGCTTGCCTTCGGCGCGAGCCTGATCCTTACCTACCTCGATTTCACGTTCGATGGTAGCAGCATCTACGCCGTCCTTGTCCAGGGCCACAGGTTTCATAGCCGCAATCTGCATGGCCACATCCTTGCCTAAATCGGTTACGTCAGTACCGTTAACACCCTCGAAACCTACCAGTACTCCCAACTTACCGTTGGAATGAATGTAAGACACCACTTCCTCAGCCGATATGTTTTCGTAGGCCACAACATCGAGTTTCTCACCCAATTTACCCACCAGGTCCACGATGTGCTCACTCAACGGGCGACCATCTTCCGCCGTTGTGGCCAGAAGTGTTTCTTTATCAGCGGCATCGGTAGCTACGGCTGTATCCAGAATAGCCTGAGCCAGGTTTTTGAAATCTTCTACGTTAGAAACCGGCTCGGTTTCGCAAGCCAGTGCTATTAGTTTACCATTCTTTCCGTTCTCGCTGATTTGTACTAATACCGTACCTTCCGAAGTAGCATTGTCGGCCCGTTTGGCGGCTACTTTTTGTCCCTGCTTACGCAGAACATCTACTGCTTTGTCAAAATCGCCATCGGCTTCAGTGAGGGCTTTTTTACAATCCATCATGCCGGCGCCAGTCATTTGGCGAAGTTTGTTTACATCTTGCGCAGTTATTGCCATGGTCTTCTTTTTCGATTAATGTTTGTTATTTGTTGGTCAAAATTTTGGTAAAGGTACCTCTAGTAACGTTACTGGTATTTTAATAATACAGTAGCCCATAGCGGGAGGCTACGGGCTACTCATCTATATTCAGATTTTCCTAAGAATAGCTGGTGCTGAACCGTACTCCACGTGGTGGTACCCGGTGCCGGACGGTTTACTCTTCGTCGCTCTCCTCAACAACTGCTTTGGGAGCAGCAGCCTTGGTTTCTTCGTCACTTTCAGTCTCGTTCCGCAGGTCGCTCTGACGCTTGGCTTCTTCTTCTTCGGCCAACCGCTGATCGTCCTTATCTTGCTTGCGCTCCATTAGACCTTCTTCGATGGCCTTGCCTACAGCTAGCGTAAGCAGGGAGATCGACTTATAGGCGTCGTCATTACCCGGAATCGGGAAATCCACCAGGTCAGGATTTGAGTTGGTGTCACAGATCGCAAACACCGGAATATTCAATCGCTGGGCCTCGGATACGGCAATATGCTCACGCTTTACATCTACCACAAACAAGGCAGCTGGCAGGCGCGTCAGGTCAGCTACACCACCTAACACTCTGTTCAGTTTTTCCTGCTCACGGCTCAGCATAAGCCGCTCGCGCTTCGCAATATTATTCACCGTAGCTTCGTCGCTAAGCATCTTGTCGAGCGTCTGTAGCTTCTTAAGTGATTTGCGAATCGTACCGAAGTTGGTGAGCATACCCCCTAACCAACGATCAGTGACGTAGGGCATTTTCAGGCGCTTGGCCTCTTCGGTCACAATTTCCTGGGCCTGCTTCTTAGTTGCCACGAACATGATCTTACGACCGGACCGGACAATTTGCTTGATAGCGTTCTCGGCCTGATCCAGGCAACTCAGGGTTTTGTTCAGATCCACAATATGGATGCCGTTCTTTTCCATGAAAATGTACGGGGCCATGCGGGGATCCCACTTGCGGGTAAGGTGGCCAAAATGCACACCTGCATCCAGCAAATCCTTATATTCTATTTGTGCCATTTCTGATTAAATAAATATGAGTATAAAAAAATAAAAATTACGCAGCACAGCACATCGGGCACGATAAGTACTGTCTGGACATTTATCAGCTACTGGCTATTGGGTTTCTTAAAAATACTAAGAAGCACTAGGACTGTCTGCGCATTTCTAAAAAGCTACCAGCCAGCTGCTATAAGCCATGGGCCAGATATTAACGCTTCGAGAACTGGAACTTCCGGCGAGCTTTCCGACGTCCGTATTTCTTACGCTCGACCATACGAGGATCGCGGGTAAGGAATCCTTCTTTCTTCAAAGCGGGACGGTTTTCTGCGCTATTCTCAACCAATGCCCGGGCAATCGCCATGCGGGTCGCTTCGGCCTGTCCGGTCACGCCGCCACCGCGTACGTTCACTTTGAGGTTGTAGGTTCCCGTCGCGTTAAGCGTCGTGAAAGGTTGCTGGAGAATGATCTGGTGAACTTCAAAGGGGAAATATTCTTTGTAGTCGCGGCCATTGACCTTAATTTCTCCATTTCCGGGCGTCATGTAAATCCGCGCCACGGCGGTTTTTCTTCTACCGATTGTGTTGATAACTTCCATGTGCTGTTGGCTTACAAATTAAATTTGACTTGCTTGGGCTGCTGAGCTTCATGCTTGTGTTCAGCGCCAGCGTACACAAACAAATTGGTGAACAAGCGACGACCCAAACGGCTCTTGGGCAGCATGCCCCGGACGGCCTTCTCGACGATGCGCTCGGGGTGCTTGGCCAACAATTCGCGTGGCGTTTGAAAACGCTGTCCGCCTGGATAGCCTGTATGCCGAACATAGACCTTGTCGGTCATTTTCTTTCCGGTCAGTTTGATTTTATCGGCGTTGATAACGATCACGTTATCACCACAATCAACGTGCGGGGTGAAGTCGGGTTTGTGCTTACCCCGGATGATTTTGGCTACTTCACTGGCCAAACGGCCCAGTACCACATCCTTGGCATCCACCACGATCCACTCCTTTTTGACTGTGTTTTTGTTCGCCGAGATGGTTTTGTAGCTTAACGTATCCACGATTAACAAAAAGTTTTATAATTGATATTCAGTATTTTACACAATAAAATGCCTGTCCCACCTGAAAATGGGACTGCAAATATAGAGTTTAACATTTTGAATTACAAGGCAGTGTAAGAAATTAATGTTTCGATATCCAGCGATAAAGGCGACGGCAGAGAAGCTCACGCAGGCAAATCCGCTGCTATTATTTGCCTCCCAGCCATTCCTGTTGCATTTTCTGAGCTTTGGCCGGTACCTCCGTTTTCAGCGTAGTAGAATACGATGGGTCACTCTGAAAAGTGACGGCTGATTTCTGCTTTTTTCCAAATCGCTCGAAAATAACCTCAACGGTTTCGCCTACCTTAAACTCGGCCAATAATTTTTGGGTGTCTGTATCATTGCCAACGGGCTTATAGCCAAGCGATAAGATCCGATCGCCCTGCGCCAGGCCTGCCAGATAGGCGGCGCCACCTTCGATCGGATTGGAGGCTACCAGGGCGGCTCCATCGCGGATAACCAGATAAGCTCCCAAACTGGCCGTTTTGGGATTAGCTTTATTGAGATTTACCCCGAAGTCTGCCAGTAATTTCTGGTAGTCCGGCATCTGTGATTTAAAAATATAAGAGCCAAAAAAGTCTTGGGCGAAGTTTTCCCCGGCATAGCTGCTGAGGGCCAATTCAAGATCCCGGACTGTGTAAGGTACCTCGCCCCTACCATAGGCGAGCCATACTGCCTGCATGAAACCATCCAGCGAAAGGCCTTTATCCAACTTTCGTAAGGATAGGTCTAGCGCCAGGCCCAGTACACTGCCGTAGGTATAGTACGAGATAAAGGTATTTTCCCGATTGACGGGATCGAGCGAGGTGGCTGCATCTACGAAGGGTGCCTGGTAGCTCATCTCGATGGGTGTAAAATACTTATGAGCGGGCGAATTCCAGACGTAATTGAGGCTACCCGCCAGTCCTTCCACGTATTCCTGAGGAGTAATCAAACCCGCCCGGCAAAGGATCAGACTGGTATAATATTGTGTGAAACCTTCGGCAAACCACAGCTCCCCCGACATATTGGCTTCAGTGTAGTCAAAGGGCTGCAGGGATTTGGGGCGGATACGCTCGACATTCCAGCAGTGGAAAAATTCGTGGGAAATCGTGCCGGCATTGCCCTTCAGACCTCCTGCCTCCAAGCTCCGGGTGCTGGTGAGCACTGTGGAATTACGGTGTTCCATGCCATCGCCTGACACATGGCCCAGGTAGCAGGCCAGGAAGGTATATTGGCCAAAGTCGTAATCGGGCAACTCGCCGTACACGGCTTTTTCCTGCCTAACGATCTTCTTTACACTTTCCATGTAGGTATCCAATTCTGCTTCGGTTCCTGTGTGGTGCAGTGCAAAGCGGATCGTATAGGGTTTGCCATTGGAGGTTTCTATAAATTCCCGAATTTGAAAGTTGCTGATTTCAGTAGGACTATCCATGAAATAATCTAAATCAGGCGCCAGGTAGGTATTGTTGCCTAAGTCTTTGAGTTGCGTCGCTACCTTCCAGTTCAGGTCGTCGCGAACTTTGACATGAACCCTAATAGGCCGATTTGGATATTGCGGAGGGTACATGAACGTAGCCGGGATGTTGAGGTGCGCGTGAGTTTCGTCTACTTGTGAGTAGGTACCATCGCCCCGATTGGCAAAGAGCGTATAGGAAAGCTTGACGGTACCGTGGTGGCCGCTCACATTCCACTGATAGGGGTTGGGCCGGGTTACGGACAGTACTTGGCCGTTTTCATCGGTGGCCTTGACGTTATAAACATTCTTGGCAAACTCATGGATGGCGTATCGGCCCGGCGAGGTACGGCTCATGCGTAGTTCGAGTACCTTATCTTCCAGTCCTTTGAAGGTGGCTGACACCTCTGCCTCGTGGTGAACGGCATTTGGGAAGGCGATCTGGTAGTCGTGGTGAGTTTGGGCGTAGGCGGGAGCAAACAGACAAATCAGCCCTATAAAATACTTCATGAATTTGATGGTTATAATTGGATCATTAGAAAAATTGCCATTACCTACACAAATAGAAAATACTCTCACAACCGCGCCAATGCCCGTTCTGATACCGTCTGCCCAATGGAAAGCGACGAGGTAGCCGCTGGCGACGGGGCGTTGATTACGTTGATGGCTGTGGTACTTTCCAGAATGGCGAAATCGTCGAGCAGTCCGCCGTCGTAGTCGCAGGCTTGGGCTCGGACGCCCGCGCCGCCAGGTTCAAGGTCCTCAGCCTGGATCTCGGGAATGAGCTCCTGTAATGCTTTAGTAAAAGCGGCTTTGGAAAACGAGCGGTACATTTCACCTAGCCCCGTTTGCCAGTATTTGGCCGCGACTTTCCGAAAGCCGGGCCAGGCCAGCGTTTCGATGAATTCTTTAAAATCAATATCTAGCTTGCCGTATCCTTCGCGCCGGAAGGCCAGCACAGCATTAGGGCCCGCCTCCACGCCGCCTTCGATCATGCGCGTAAAATGAACGCCCAGAAAGGGAAAGTTGGGGTCGGGAACGGGATAAATGAGGTTTTTGACCAGATGCTCTTTCTCCGCTTTCAGCTTGTAGTATTCACCCCGGAAAGGAATGATACGTACCTTCATGGAGTCTTCCTGCGTGAGTTGAGCTACTTTGTCGGAGTATAGGCCGGCACAGTTGATAATAAGTTTTGCCTTATATTCTCCACCCTTTTCGGTGCTGATCTGCGAACGTCCATCGGTAGCATGTACCTGGACAACCTTCTCGCCCAACCGGATTTCACCGCCCAATTCCCTGATTCGCTTCGCATATTTTTCCGATACAGCCTTGTAGTCGATGATGCCGGTGTAGGGTACCCATATTCCTTCCAGGCCCCGCACGTGGGGCTCGATTTCCCGCATTTCCTCCAAGGTAATTTTGCGGTTTTCCACCAGACCATTCTGCAGGCCGCGCTCATGCAGGCCATTAAGAATAGGTACCTCCTCGGGACGCGTAGCCACGACAATTTTCCCGCACAAGTCATAATGAATGCCCTCACGGTCGCAAAAATCCAGCAACATCCGGTAGCCCCGAATGCAGTTGGTGGCCTTCAGGCTGCCCGGCTTGTAGTAAAGCCCCGAATGAATGACGCCGCTATTGTGGCCGGTCTGATGCTCGGCCACCCGTTTCTCTTTTTCCAGTACGAGCACTTTCAGCTGGGGCCGTTGCTCTTTCAATTGCAGGGCAGTGGCAAGTCCGACGATGCCGCCGCCGATGATGATGATATCGTACATTTAACGCTGAATTGTTGGTTTGAGTAGTCGTGGAATCGTTTTGGTTGAAAGAAGATGGCAGGTATCTATATAAGGATAATGGATTACTCATTTCATTTGAAGATGTTGAATCATGAATCACCCAGAGGGCTGATGCTTCTTACACACGTTGGTACCTTTGCTCTATTATTTGTTTCTATCAATGACATTTATCCCGGGAACGAGATTTTCCCCATCGTAATGCTGGGTACCCCCTGCCGCCCACCAAAATCAACCGCTCCTCCGGCCACAGTTTCATTGGCCAGTAGAGCAAAAAGTACCGCCTCCTTGGCATCCCCCGCTACCCCTAGCTCCTGCATAGGTAGTATCTTGAAATCAGGTACCTGACGTTGGATCTCCCCCATCAAAGCCCGGTTGTGCGCGCCCCCACCACTGACATACAGGGTATGATATTGATCTAGATGAATTGTTTTTTTGATGGCATCCGCAATTGTATCGGCACTAAACCGGGTGAGGGTAGCAAGCAGGTCCCTGGGTTCGATTGTTTCGGTACTACTTTGTTGCTGGGCCCGTCGCACATATTCGATATTGAAAACCTCCGGTCCGGTGGTTTTGGGAAAATCCGATGTAAAAAAAGCGTGATCTTTCAGGGCATGAAGCAAACTTTCGTGGGGGGTACCTGCAGCGGCCAGTGTTCCATTCTCGTCGAAAGGTTTGTGAAAATATAACCGGGTGAAGGCATCCAACAGGATGTTACCGGGGCCCGTATCGGTTGTAAAAACTTCACGGGCATCCTGTGACCCGGATAGGTAGGTGAAATTGGCGATACCGCCCATATTCAGCAGAATCCTGTTTTCTCCTTTTTTAGAAAATAAAAGATAATCACCGTACACGGCCACGGGAGCCCCCTCACCGCCCGCCGCAACGTGCTTTTGCCGGAAATCGCTGATGGTGATGATGCCCGTCGTAACGGCTATATGATCGCCATCACCGATTTGCAAGGTACCATTAGGGAACCGAGTCAAGCCATGCTGTTTTTTGGGTGCATGATACACCGTTTGACCATGGCTAGCAATCAGGTCGATATCTTGGGCAGGAATATTCCAGGTTTGCAAACAGTCGAGTACCATGTGCCCATGCCGAATCCCGATATAAGGATTCAGGAGACATAGCTGTTGGAAATCAATTTCTTTCCTGGCAAAGACGGATCGTATTTCATCTCGAAAATCCTCGCTATAAGGTACCGTAGCGAACTGCTCGACACTTAGCTCGCTGGTCAGGCCGCTACCCGTGATACGGCATAGCGCTATGTCCAGACCATCGAGGGAGGTACCCGACATGAGTCCAATGATCCGCCGGGTGGAGCTTCCCGCCAGGTGGTACAGTTTTTCGAGTTGAGGGTTCACTTCCTGTCTTTTTTATACACTTGAAGGAAGGCGTTTGCTACCATGTGGTTGTAAAAGAGGCTGCCCGAACCGAACAGCCTCTTTCTCGCAACACGCCCCTACTTTTATTTCTTTACTTCATGATTTTTCCGCTTTAGGCGATTGATTCCGGTTCTTATTCCGGTTGTTGCGGTTTTTCTTCTTCTTTTTCTTTTGTGGTGACTCGCTGTACTTACGATCCAGACTTTCCAGATCGGTATTGAGCGAGCCGGCTTCCTTACGTTCCTGCGCCAGTGCCATCTCCGGCATCAACATGATTTCCAGTGATTCGGGTACAATCCCTTTTTTGTTCATGTCCAGGATTTCCCGCACTTTGTCCACGGCTACGGGGTACCAGTTGTTGTCCTTCTCGAAGCCGAAATACATAATCCGCTTGAAAATATCCGTCTTTTGTAGAAAGGCGTTGCCTTTCTTGGTCTTGAGTGGCGCATTTACGGACGGAATATCGCTGAGAGCATCCATGTAGGTCTCCAATTCATAATTGAGACAACATTTCAGCCGACCACACTGTCCGGAAAGCTTCGACGGATTGAGTGACAAATTCTGGTACCGGGCCGCTGAGGTAGAAATGCTTTTGAAATCGGTGAGCCAGGTAGAGCAGCAAAGCTCGCGTCCACAGGAACCCAGGCCACCCAGGCGGCTGGCCTCCTGCCGCAGGCTGATTTGTCGCATCTCAACCCGTACTCTGAATTCAGAAGCCAGTAGTTTGATCAACTCCCGGAAATCCACGCGCTCCTCGGAGGAGTAGTAAAAGGTAGCCTTGGTGTTGTCCGACTGGAATTCTACGTCCGACAACTTCATATTTAATTTCAGCTCGCGGATAATCTCGCGGCTTCGGTACATCACGGGTAGGTCACGGGCGATAGTCTGCGTGTGTTTTTCGAGATCCTTCTCATTCGCTACCCGGTAGATCACCTTCAGATCATCATTGACCAGTACTTTCTTGCGCTTCATCTGTAGGCGTACCAGCTCACCCTGTAGCGAAACCATGCCGATATGGTAGCCTGATTGCATCTCACAGACCACGAAATCGCCGGTAGTAAGGTCAAGCTGATTGACGTTGCGGAAATATTCCTTGCGTCCCCCTTTGAATTTTACTTCCAGTACGTCAAACCGCTGCGCCACAGGAATATCCATATCGCTCAGCCAGTCGAATACGTTCATTTTGTTGCAGCCGCCTGTTCCGCAGCTGCCGTTACTTCCACATCCGGCTACTGCGCCACTCGTGCCACAGCCACCCGATGAACATGATATGCATCCCATAATCTCTTTCCTCAATCTTTAAAACGAAGTAAATCGAGGCCGATATCATGGCGGTAGTATTTTCCTTCAAATTGCACCGTATGGGCCGCTCGTTGTGATTTATGAACGGCGTTTTCCAACGAATTGGCGATACCCGTCAGGACCAATACTCTTCCACCGTTGGTAACGACCTCCGTGTTGCCGTTGAATGCGGTTCCGGCGTGAAACACCACCACATCTTCGGTCTTGTCTGTATCGGCAATTACCTTGCCTTTTTCGTAGTCGCCGGGATAGCCTCCCGACACCACCACCGTTGTGACGGCCACCTGCGGCGAAATGCTCATGGGCGTATCCTGCAGGGTACCCTTGGCCGTGGCCGTCAGCAGCGTCACCAAATCCGACTGAATGCGTGGGAGCACCACTTCGGTTTCGGGATCGCCCATGCGAACATTATATTCGATTACATAGGGCTCACTCTTGACATTCATCAAACCGATGAAAATGAAGCCTACGTATTTTATGCCTTCCTGGCGAAGCCCTTGCAGGGTGGGCTTCACTACTTTCTCTTCTACCTTCCGCAAAAAATTGCTATCAGCAAATATTACGGGCGAGACGGCACCCATACCGCCTGTATTAAGGCCGGTATCGTTCTCCCCAATGCGTTTGTAATCCTTGGCTTCGGGCAGGATTTTGTAATGCTCGCCGTCGGTCAGGACGAACACCGACAGTTCAATTCCTTTCAGGAATTGCTCGACCACCACCTTGCTGCCCGCATCGCCAAACTTTCCATCCTGTAATATTTCACGCAGGCTTTCCTGCGCCTCCTGCACTGTTTCGGAAATGATGACACCCTTGCCTGCGGCCAGTCCATCCGCCTTAAGAACGACAGGCATGGTGTGTGATTGTAGGTAGGCCATGCCTTCCTCCACCGTAGCGGCCGTAAACGTACGGTACCCTGCGGTGGGAATGCCGTATTTTTGCATGAAGTTTTTGGAAAAGTCTTTGCTACCTTCCAACTGAGCACCTGCCTGATCCGGTCCAATCAGTCGTACGTGCTTCAGTTCGGGTCGATTTTGTAGAAAATCAATGATTCCTTTTACCAGAGGTTCTTCCGGACCCACAACGACTAGTTCGATGCGCTTCTCCGTAATCAGGGCGGCTATTGCTTCAAAATCATTGTAGGAAATTTCGAGATTAGTAGCCACTGACGCTGTGCCCGCATTGCCGGGTGCCACAAACAATTCATCACAAAGAGGACTCTGAGCCATTTTCCAGGCAAAGGCATGCTCCCGTCCCCCAGAACCCAGTATAAGTATATTCATAGAGTTGTAATCGTGACCGGGCTCCATGGGCTTATGGAGCCCTTTTGTAGGGATAATGTAATTTAATTGGCTAGTTCGGAGAGAAACTTGATCCGCATGAGACGAAGTTCTTCTTCTGTAATATCATCCTGGGCGAATTCTTCCAGCGCTACGGCGATGTTGTCGGTTTCGGCGGTCATGAAATAGTCATAAATATCCTGTTGTCGATCGCGGTCCATGATCTGGTTGATGTAGTAATCAAGATTGAGCTTGGTACCCGAATAGCAGATGTGCTCGATCTCTTCAATCAAATCTTCCATCCCGAGTCCTTTAACTTCGGCAATCTCTTCAAGATCTACCTTCCGATCCACTTGCTGAATAATGTATATTTTTATTTTTGACTTATTCACCATGGACTTAATGACCACGTCCTTGGCGGTTTCTATATCGTTTTCCTCTACATAGCGATTGATCGTCTCAAGGAATTGCCGACCAAATTTTTGGACTTTCCCCATTCCCACCCCATTGATCTGGGCCATTTCCTGCTGCGTGGTCGGGTAGGTGGTCGCCATTTCTTCCAGGGATGGGTCCTGAAAAATAACGTAGGGCGGC
This sequence comes from Salmonirosea aquatica, assembly GCF_009296315.1. Lineage (NCBI taxonomy): Bacteria > Pseudomonadati > Bacteroidota > Cytophagia > Cytophagales > Spirosomataceae > Salmonirosea > Salmonirosea aquatica. The sequence goes on along the minus strand of NZ_WHLY01000002.1, from coordinate 2,326,325 downwards.
AGGTTTTTCTCTTTGGCTACCTTTTTACGGAGTGCCTTCAGTAATCCCAGTAAGGCATCGTCATAAGCATGCGCGTTACCACCCGATCCGTTATTACTGGATTCATCATCATCAGTCTTGGTGTCTTCTTCAGCGTAGTTGTGATCCGCATGAATCGTGACAGGATAGGGGTCTTTGAGGTAGTTGCTACCCTTTTCGGAAAGTTTCAGAACACCATAATTTTCGACATCTTTTTCCAGGTAGTCAAAAATCACCAATTGCCGGAGCAGGGATATCCAATAGTCAACCGACTCATTATATTCCACTCCCTTACCGTATACATCCAGCTTATCGTGCTCATAGCTGCGCACATACTGATTTTCCGTAGCCGTTAACAGATCGGCGATATGCTCACCGTCAAAACGCTCGTCGGTTAGCGTGACTGCCCGTAGGGCCAGCACTACTTCGTCCTGTACCTTATGCCTTTCAGTAGGTTTCACGCAGTTGTCACAAAAACCGCAGTCATGGTCCATGTACTCGCCGAAATAACTCAGCAATTGCCGACGGCGGCACACACCCAGGTTGGCATAAGCTACCATTTCACCCAATAAATGGCGGGCATTGTCGCGTTCGGTAACGGATTTGTCCTTATTGAATTTTTCCAGCTTCTGAATGTCCTCGTAGCTATAAAACATCAGACAGTTGCCCTCCAGCCCATCACGTCCGGCACGGCCCGTTTCCTGGTAGTAGCCCTCCAGCGACTTAGGTACATCATAGTGTATCACAAACCGTACGTCGGGCTTGTCAATGCCCATGCCAAAAGCAATCGTGGCCACAATGACATCGGCTTCTTCATTCAAAAAAGCGTCCTGATTGGCCATACGGGTATTGGAGTCCAGCCCGGCGTGGTAAGGAAGTGCCTTCACATCGTTCACACTCAATAGCTGCGCAATCTCCTCGACCGTTTTGCGACTCAGGCAATACACGATGCCTGACTTCCCCTTGTTGTTGCGAACATACCGGATCAGCTGCTTCTTGGCGTCGTTTTTGGAGCGGATCTCATAGTAGAGATTCTTACGGTTGAAAGAAGACTTGTAGGTTTCAGCTTCTTCCATTTGCAGGTTTTTGCGAATGTCCTGCTGTACCTTGGGCGTAGCGGTAGCGGTGAGGGCGATAATAGGCAGATCGCCGATATTGTCAATAATACCGTGGATGCGCCGGTACTCCGGCCGGAAGTCGTGTCCCCATTCGGAAATACAATGCGCTTCGTCGATGGCTACAAAGGACAGATTGGTCTTTTGTAGAAAATCAAGGTTTTCTTCCTTGGTGAGTGATTCAGGGGCGATATAAAGAAGTTTCAGGCTACCATCGAGGGCATCGCGCTTCACCCGGTTGATTTCGGCCTTCGTAAGTGTCGAGTTAAGAAACTGCGCGTTAATACCGAAGGCATTGAGTTGATCTACCTGGTTCTTCATCAGGGCGATCAGCGGCGAAATGACAATGGCCATGCCGTCGGTGACCAGCGCCGGCAGTTGATAGCACAGGGACTTTCCAGCGCCCGTGGGCATAATGACGAAGGTGTTTTTCCGGCTGAGGATATTCTGGATAATTACTTCCTGATCACCCCGGAACTGGCTATATCCGAAAATGTCTTTTAATCTTTCTTTTAGGGTGTCCAATATGGCTCTATCGACCTGCTGTATCATATTCGTGTCACAAATGGGTTATTCCAAAGTTCTTTATCTTTGTTCGTTGGTAAGGAAGGGCTTTTCGATTGATTTGAGCAAGCGCCGACTTCACATAAAACCGGGCTTGTCTGCTTCCCAGTTTTAAAAATAGCAATTCCAAAACAAGGATTCAAATTTGAAATTAGTAAAAAATATTCAGTCCATCGCAAAAGATGTGCTGGTCCAGGAAGCCGAAGCCATTCAGCAACTCGCTGAACGCATCGATGACTCTTTTGAACACTGCGTCGAGACTATTCTGCGGGCGGGCGGACGTGTGGTGATTACGGGTATCGGCAAGAGCGCCATCATTGGTCAGAAAATCGTAGCTACCCTCAATTCGACGGGTACCCCGGCCCTGTTCATGCATGCCGCCGATGCCATTCATGGCGACTTGGGCATGATTCAGCCCGACGATGTAGTCATCGCGATTTCCAAAAGTGGTGATACCCCCGAGGTGAAGGTACTGGTGCCCCTGCTGAAACAAACGGGCGTAACGCTGATCGCGATGGTCAGTAATAAAGATTCGTTTTTGGGACGTAACGCCGACTTTATTTTACATGCTTATGCGCCTTATGAGGCTGACCCGCTAAATCTTGCTCCTACCACCAGTACGACCGTCTGCCTGGCCTTGGGCGACGCTTTGGCTATTTGTCTACTCGAAGCACGAGGATTTACGCGGCAGGATTTCGCCCGGTATCATCCGGGGGTACCCTGGGCAAAAAACTATATCTGCGGGTAAGCGATCTCTACCCACACAACGCCCTGCCTACAGTACCCCAGACGGCCAATCTTAAAGAGGTGATTCTGGAAATTACGTCTAAACGCCTGGGCGCCACGGCTGTTCTGGATTCTTCACAAAAACTGGTGGGGATTGTTACAGATGGAGATTTGAGGCGAATGCTTAATCAACACCAAGAAACCGAACTGTTGCACCTCAGCGCCCGCGACATTATGACGGTAGCTCCCATTGGTATCGCTCCGGACGAATACGCCGTAAACGCTCTACAACTTATGCAGGCACGCAGCATCACACAGCTCGTGGTGGTAGATGAAGACCAACTGCTTGGCTTTGTACACCTGCACGATTTGTTAAAAGAAGGATTGATCTAACCAAATGTCAACGCATCCGGTTCGACTCCTTCACTAGGCGCTCGTCGCGGCGGATAAACCGATTTGCCAGTACATTGGACAGCATAGCCACAATCAACGCGTAGAAACCAACCAGATAGTCTCCCGTTTCCGTGGGATCGAAGAGTTTGGCGGCTTTGTAAAAAGTCTGGTACACCACTGTAGCCAGAATGACCGTCATCAGGATTGAATTGACTGCGCATAGGGCGGATTGCAGCAGGCGGTTGCGGAATTTGAAGATGGAAAAGAGCGCAACCGCTACGACCAGAATAGCCATCCCTGCCAGATAGAATACAGGCTGCACCTCGGATTGGGTAGCATTTATTTTGAGAGTAAGGTACAGGGCCGTCATAGAGGCTTCCTGTATACCATCCATCGCAACTTTATGCCAAAGAGGGAAAGCAACGAAAATACCCATGGCAATAGCCACGATCGCCAGAAATATGGATTGTACGCGTTGTAACACTTAGGTGATTATAAAGATGATAGTTGAAAAAGATTCTGCAAAATTAAAAACAACGCCTAAACTGCCAACCCTAGCTCACTACATTACCATACAAATCAAATTCCTCTGCGGATGTGATCTGAACCCGGGCATAATCACCCAGACGCACATAGTGTTGGGCAGGTACCAATACCTCATTATCCACCTCGGGTGAATCAAACTGAGTACGGCCAATGAAATAGCCACCTTCCTTACGGTCAAAGAGTACCTTGTGGGTTTGTCCGATTTTCTCTTGGTTCAATTCCCACGAAATACCCTGCTGTAGTTCCATGAGGGCATCGGCGCGTTCCTGCTTGATTTCGGCGGGTACATCGTCGGGCATGGTATGCGAGTGCGTATTGTCCTCGTGAGAGTACTGGAAAGCACCCAACCGGTCAAAGCGCATTTTTTCCACAAAGTCGTAGGTTTCGTCAAAAAGTGCTTCCGTTTCACCGGGATGGCCCACGATGAGCGTAGTGCGAAGCGCGATACCGGGTACCTTCTCGCGGATGGTTTCGATCAGCGCTTCGGTTTTCTCGCGGGTAATGCCGCGCCGCATGGCTTTCAGAATTTCCGTCGAGCCCGATTGCAAGGGCATGTCGAGGTACTTGCAGATATTGCTCCGCTCCTGCATCACATCCAATATATCCATCGGAAAACCCGCCGGGTATGCATATTGCAGCCGGATCCACTCAATACCTTCCACATCTGACAGCCGGGCGAGGAGGTCAGATAAGTTCCTTTTCTTATAAATATCAAGTCCGTAATAAGTCAGGTCCTGGGCGATGAGAATCAGTTCTTTGGTACCCCGTCGGGCCAATGACTTTGCTTCGGTCACTAATTCTTCGATGGGCCTTGACACATGGCCGCCGCGCATGAGCGGAATGGCACAAAAACTGCACGGGCGGTCACAGCCCTCGGCAATTTTGAGGTAGGCGTAGTGCGTGGGCGTGGTGAGTAGCCGCTCACCGACCAATTCATGCTTATAGTCGGCTTTCAGGGTTTTGAGCAGGCGGGGTAGCTCGTTGGTACCGAACCAAGCATCTACCGTCGGAATTTCCAGGGCCAGTTCGTCCTTGTAGCGGTGCGACAGGCAGCCCGTCACGTACACTTTATCCACTACACCCGCTGCTTTGGCGTCGGCGTAGCGCAGGATAGTGTCGATGGATTCTTCCTTAGCTCCATCGATGAAGCCGCAGGTATTGATGACCACGATCTGCGCATCGTCTTTTTTGGATTCGTGTGCCACGTTGTAGCCGTTGCCTTTCAATTGGGTGTAAAGTACTTCCGAGTCCACCAGGTTTTTGGAGCAACCCAGCGTGACAATGTTGACTTTATTAGTACGTATTCCTTTGGTTTTCATAAGTATGCCGCAGGCGATAAGCCCCAGGCCGGATGCTTTTTATGTAAATCGCTTAGTATGAAGCGAAATTCGGGCTGCAAAGTTCGGAAAAATTAAGGTAACAATCCTTTTTTGATGAAACCAAAGTAGGAGTAGCTGGCTGAAAATGGAATTTTGGGGAAGTATTCGTCGATTATATCCCAACGTACGCTCTCCGCTAACAGAAATCGGTCGCCATTGGTGAGGTAGTAAATTCGATAAGACAAACCTAATCTTGCTTTATGGACCACTGCCTCAATTCTTTCTATATCGCCTTCCCGCAATGTCAGGGACCGATCACGAAGTCTTATTTCGAGCGAATGATCGATGGGGTTGGTGGTGATGCTGACGCCTCGGACGTAAGGCCAGTGGTTGAGAAGCAGGGAGAAGGCCAAAACGCCTAAACCTGTACTACCCGTGAAAATCAGGAATAGCAGGAAATGGAAGAATAATGGATGGACAAGATCAGTAGAAGGGGGTACCCATATAATCAATCACAAGTAGGAAGGCTATTCCCTGCGCTATGGATATAAAGCCCATTATTCCGTAAAAACCCATAAAGTATCCCCGCTTCGAAACCTGGTACACGCGCCGGACTTTGAGCGGCGAATTCCCACCAACCGTATCGCGGGTAAGGCGCAGGAGCCGCCAGATTCCCCATGCAAATAGCCCGAAAATGAAGAGGAATATAAGCAAGGTACCCATAGCAAAGAATTCGTTCGGCTTATCGGTTCAATTGCGCTGCTTGGGGTATGGTAGGTACCCTACGCTTATGTCTGTGGAGGGGAAGGTTTTTGAAAAATTCAAAAATGGCATACGCTCCCTTTGTTTTGTCGGTGATGATCAATGCTCGGCCATCACGCAAGGTAAAACGGAAGTAGCTGTAAATAAACCTATAACCTTCATTGGAAAAAACATCGACCATTTCTATATCATTTTCGCTTAACACGTATTCATCCTCATCGGTTTGTACGGTCAGGACGCGTGCTTCTGGGTCAAAAGTTAGAATACGATCTTTGGTATATTTCCAGTAGTTGACATTCAGAAGGAGGATGTAGGAGGCTACCCCGGTACATAAAAACGTGAGTAGCAGATAAATAGAATAGACTACCCAGTAAGGAGTAGAGTCATTTATTCTAAGAGGCTGGGACAAGAGGGTTGTGAAAAAAGTGCCGAACACCAAGAGTAAGATGACCAGCAAAAAATCCATTGAAAAAAGGTAGAACCATGCTGAGGTACGGTAGGTGCGCGACTGGTAAACCGGTTCGAAAGTTTCGTCACTCGCACGAACTAATTGATAGATTATTAAAGCCCAGGGACCGACGGTACCTCCAAGTGTAATAAGTACAATCAGAATTGTTTCGCCCGTAGTCATCCAGACAGAAATTAAATCATAATTCAGGCTTCGTTGATTACCAGCATATCATTTACGCTAATCTCAAAATCGGGCAAGACGGGTGCGGCGGAGCAAATATCGTTTTCCAGGCAAGCCCGCACATCGCGGCGGGAAGTATAGACGTTGACAACTTGCTCTTCAGGAATCACAATCCACGCTATTTGTACCCCGGCTTTGAAGTACTCTGTGAGCTTGCGCTCCATCTTGTTGATCTCATCATTATTTGAAATAATCTCAATCACAAAAGCCGGAATCATTTCATTCCCTTTTTTACCTTGTACAAGTTGCTCATAGGTAAAATACGCAATGTCAGGGCGACGAAGTTGTATTCCACTCAGATGGACGTTCTGTTCCGCGATCAGCGCGCCTACCTCCGCATACCCTTTGCGAAAAAACAATCTGCTCAGGATGCCATAGATATAAGCCTGTTCTTTATTCATACCTGTAAATTGAATAATTTCCCCGTCATCCCACTCATACTTGAAGCCATCGTTCGGCTCCCAGTCAAGGAAAGTTTCCAGGCTTTGGGGGAGGGTTTCGGTAGTGGTTTGTGAAGTCTGGAGCATGATTCAATCGGCTTTTTTCCAAATATACAAAGAAATGCGTCAGAATATTTAACCTACTTATTGGGCAATTTTCCTACTTCTTAAATAGCGAATCCACGAACTCCTCGCGGTCGAAGACTTGCAAATCATCCATTTTTTCGCCCACGCCGATATACTTCACGGGGATTTGGAACTCGTCGGAAATACCGATCACCACGCCGCCCTTGGCCGTGCCGTCGAGTTTGGTGACGGCCAATGATGTTACCTCAGTAGCTTTTGTGAATTCGCGAGCCTGAATGACGGCATTCTGCCCGGTACTGCCGTCCAGAACCAGCATCACTTCGTGCGGAGCGTCGGGGAGTACCTTCTGCATCACGCGCTTGATTTTGCCCAACTCGTTCATCAGATTGACTTTGGTATGCAGACGTCCAGCTGTGTCGATAATGATGACATCCGCGCCAATCTCTACGCCTTTTTTCAGCGCGTCGAAGGCTACGGCCGAGGGATCGGTGTTCATACCGTGCTCGATCACGGGTACCCCTACGCGTTCGCCCCAGAGTTTGAGTTGGGTCACGGCGGCGGCCCGGAACGTGTCGGCCGCTCCCAATACTACCTTGCGGCCCCGCTGCTGAAACTGATGCGCCAGTTTGCCAATGGTGGTGGTTTTACCTACCCCATTGACCCCTACGACCATAATAACATAAGGTTTGGGCAGATGTTCCGTTTCAAAGCTATCCGTAACGCCCACAACAGATCCTTCGGAAAGCAAGCCCGCCACTTCTTCGCGCAGGATGCGGTCGAGTTCGTTGGTCGAGGTGTACTTGTCCTGCGCCACGCGGGCCTCGATGCGGCGGATGATCTTGACGGTGGTACCTACCCCTACATCCGAGGTAATCAGGATTTCCTCCAGCTCGTCGAGTACCTCTTCGTCCACGGTGTCTTTGCCCACCAAAGCCCGCGAAAGTTTACCGAAGATGCTATCCTTGGACTTTTCAAGTCCCTTATCGAGTGTTTCCTTTTTCTCTTTGGAAAAAAAACCAAATATGCCCATACCAGAAGTGGTTGCCCACCATTAAAGTGTTGAGGGTGCTATGTTTATAAAAAGCCATGCTAACGCAGAACCACTTGGAGGGGTACCTTAGCAACTTGCCCAAAAATAAAACAAAAAAAGTCCCATTTAGGGACTTTTCGTGTATTCGGTCGTAAAATCAGTCTTTTAGGCTGATTGCGCTTATCGTTTTAATACGTCCTGAACGGTATCAGTAGGTACCATTTCCTCTTTAAAAGTGTAGGCACCGGTTTTGGGCGATTTCACCGCCTTGATCACTTTGGCGAAGGTCCTGCCTCCTTCTTTTTTCAGGGTTGCAACTACTTTCTTAGCCATATCTATGAATAGTTTATGAATTGCGGGCTATACGGACAGAACTCATAGAAGTAGCCAACCTGATCCGATACCACCCCCAACGGGTTGTATATTATTTAATCTCTTTATGAACCGTATAACGACGCAGGTACGAATTAAATTTCTTCAATTCTATACGCGTCGGCGTATTCTTGCGATTCTTAGTCGTGACGTAGCGTGACATACCCGGTACGCCCGATCCTTTTTGTTCGGTGCATTCCAATATAACCTGAACTCTGTTACCTTTCTTAGCCATTGCTTTGCTTCTTTTTTACAAATAGGATTGCAAAAGTAAGGCTTATCCCTAAATTAGCAAAATCATTTTTTAAAAAAGCGAGAATTATTTCATCTCCCAGGCATCAGACGGTTTTTGATTGATTTTTTTTCAATACTCATTCTATTTTATTGTTCACAATTTAGGAAAATGTACGAGGTTTGTGCTTTATTGATAGAGAGTCTGTAACATGGCATGATTGTTTCAATCTCTCCTATTAACTTACTTCTTACCCAAATTCAGTCTCCGTATGGCACTCAAAAAACTAACCCTACTTGCTTCGTCGCTGGCCTTTGCCGCCTGTGTTGGTATAAGTTGCTCTTCCAAAGAAGATAAGGCCCAGTATGATAAATTTTACGGCAGTGGCCGCGCTGAGCGCGAGGAAACCGCCGGAGGTGGAAGTTTTACTCCCCGTAAGGACAATGACGAAACATTTGCAGACAATGAATTGAAAGTGAATCCTGACTCGATCAACTCGCTTTCGGTAACTGAAAATGCGGATTCGGAGCAAGGTACCAGTACCGCGCTGACCGAAGGGAAGCCCGAAACTGCCGGCAAAACCATAGCGGAAGTTTCGGAGAAAGAGGAAGCATCCGCTAAGAAAACTGACGAGGCGCCTAAGCAAAAACCTGTTCCGGCGGATATTGCGGCTCTGCTCAATAAAAATACCTGCTCAGCCTGCCACAAACCCTATGACCGACTGGTAGGCCCGGCTTATTCAGAAGTTGCTAAGAAAAAATATTCCATTGCTCAAATCGTGGAATTAGTGTACAAACCTCAGCCCGAGCATTGGCCGGGGTACCCACCTATGGCTCCCATGACCCAAGTACCCAGAGAAGAAGTAGAGAAGTTGGGAAGATGGATTAACTCCCTATAATATATATCTAGATCATCAAAAAAGGCTGCTCCATCTTATAGAAGCAGCCTTTTTTGTTCACTGGCTAAAGCGGTATAAGCTGAATGCCCGCCGGATCACATATTCTGTGGAGCTACCTTTGCCTCACGCAAGGCAAAATACACGACTACCCCAAAACAGAACAACGGCATGACAAAGGCCGTATTGATACTCTGGGTAGCGTCGGAAATCTGGCCTTGTACTCCCGTCAATACCGCACCGCCCAGGATAGCCATGATGAGCCCGGAACCGCCAATTTTGGTGTCCTGTCCCACACCACGCAGCCCCAAGCCGTAAATGGTAGGAAACATCAGCGACATACAGCCCGAGATACCTACCAAAGCATATACGCCTACATACCCTCCCGAAGCCATGACGGTACCTGTCAAGATCAAGGCCAGGACGGCCAGGCTGGCCAAAAGCCGATGGGGCGCAATGAACCGCATCAGGTAGGTACATACGAAGCGCGATAACAGAAATAGCACGAGCGCAGCCAGGTAATAGCTGGAAGCCTGCTCTTCGTTGACGTTTAATTCCTTCATCACGTAGCGGATCGTAAACGACCAGGTACCTATTTGTGCGCCAATGTAAAAAAACATGGTAATCACCGACCAGACATACGACCGTTTTTTGATCAACCGTCCCCAGGCTTCACCGAAGTTGAGCGAGCTATTTTCGTCTGAGGCGGTAGGCATTTTATTAAAAAATATAAGTAGCCAGATCAGAACCAGAAATAAAGCTACCCCTACATAAGGCCCCATCACACCCGTCAATTCTTCGGACTGAATAGCTTGCAATTGCTCGGGCGACATGGAGGCGCGTTCTGCTTCGCCTGCTACATTCAGTTTGGAAAGAATGAATAGTTTGCTGAGAAGTACCCCGATGATGGAACCAATGGGATTGAACGACTGCGCCAGATTGAGGCGCTGGGTGCCGGTTTCCTCAGGTCCCATAGCGATAATGTAGGGATTGGCCGAAGTTTCGAGCAGTGATAAGCCACCCGCCAAAATGAAAAGCGCCGCCAGGAAATGCCCATAGACCATGGTTTTGCTAGCAGGATAAAAAAGTAACGACCCGCCGATAAAAAGGCCCAAGCCAATGAGAATGCCGGTTTTGTAAGTATATTTTTTGATGAGGATAGCAGCCGGAATGGCCAGACAAAAGTATGCTCCGTAGAAAGCGTACTGCACAAAGGTAGTCTGGAAGTCGGACATGCTCATGATCCGCTTGAAGGCTGAAAGCAGCGTGTCGGTCATGTTATTGGCCAGGCCCCACATCAGGAACAGGCTGGTGATGAGAATAAACGGGAGGATAGGAGTTTTTTTCAGCATAAGGTGTTTTTTTAGTGTAGGAAGAGTGGGAAGGGGGAATCATACTTGCCTCGGGGAAAAAAAGCCGGGAATGAACCCGTACGTCCCCATATTCTGTTAAAGTCCGGATTTTCTGACCGCTCTTTGCCATTCTCTTTTGTACTTTTATCCCATGAATGTACCTCTGCAATACGATTACCGCCCCGAGCACCTGACCCATTCGGAGCCGAACAAATATGGGCTCAGTGATTTGCGGAAAGAGGAGATGATTCTGAACATGGGTCCTCAGCATCCGTCTACGCACGGGGTACTCAGGCTGGAGATCATTACCGACGGCGAAGTAGTGGTCGATGTGGTCCCTCATCTGGGGTACCTGCACCGCTGCTTTGAAAAGCACGCCGAATCGCTGCCTTTTAATCAGATTATCCCCTATGTCGATCGCATGGACTATGTGGCGGCCATGAACTCAGAACATGCCTACGTAATGGGCGTGGAGCGCATGCTGGGCATCGAAAACGATATTCCCAAACGGGTAGAGTACATCCGGGTATTGGTGGCCGAGCTGAATCGCCTGGCTTCGCACTTTGTGGCAATAGGTACCTATGCAATGGACATTGGGGCTTATACGCCTTTCCTGTGGATGATGCGGGATCGTGAACAGATTCTTCGCCTGTTGGAATGGGTTTGCGGCGCGCGGATGCTGTACAACTACATCTGGATTGGCGGGTTGTTCTACGACCTACCCGTGGATTTTGAAGAGCGGTGCGCCGAATTCATCCGATATCTAAAGCCCAAGCTTATCGAGCTGCAGCAGTTGGTTATCGAGAACAAAATCTTTATCCAGCGTACGGCCAATGTGGGCGTACTGCCCATGCCAACTGCGATCAATTATGGTTGCACGGGTCCGGTCCTGCGCGGCTCGGGTCTGCGCTATGACTTGCGGCGTGTAGACAACTACTCGGTGTATCCCGAACTGGATTTCGACATTCCCATCGGCACGGGCGAAATGGGTACCCTGGGCGACTGCTGGGATCGGAACTGGGTGCGCGTGGCCGAATGCTGGGAATCCGTGAAAATCATTGAGCAATGCCTGGCAAAACTAACGACCGACTACGCCCGTACCCGCGATTTTGACCCCCAGGCGATGGTACCTAAGAAAATCCGCCCCAAAGCCATGGACTTCTACGCCCGGGCCGAATCGTCCAAGGGCGAGCTTGGCTTTTTCTTCCGTACCGATGGACGTTCGGATGTGCCCGTACGCTGCAAGGCGCGTGCGTGCTCTTTCCATAATCTATCGGTCATCAGCGAGATTTCACGCGGCGGCCTGCTGGCCGACCTGGTGGCCGTCATCGGCTCGCTGGATTTGGTGATGGGGGAAGTTGATCGCTGAGCGCGAAACTCCTGACTTTGAACCGCAAATCTGTAAATTACTGAGTTTACAAAAAAAGCCGCTTCTGATCAAGGCAGAAGCGGCTTTCATAATTATTGGGTGTCAGATTGTTAGTGCAAACTTACACATTTTCGGTTACTTCAACCAACTCATGTTGAACAAGGTACTCCGCAATCTGTACTGCGTTGGTAGCGGCTCCTTTGCGCAGATTATCTGCTACAACCCACAAATTCAGCGTTTTGGGCTGCGTTTCGTCGCGGCGTATGCGACCTACAAAGGTATCGTCCTTGCCATGGGCCGTCAATGGCATAGGGTAAAGGAAATTCTTGGGATCGTCTTGTACCACTACGCCTTCGGTGGCTTCCAGGATAGCCCGTACTTCGGCCAGGTCGAATTCATTTTCAAACTCCACATTGACCGCCTCCGAATGCCCGCCGATGGTTGGGATACGAACTGTGGTAGCCGTGACCGCAATGCTGTCGTCCCCCATGATTTTCTTGGTTTCGTTGGTCATTTTCATTTCCTCCTTGGTGTAGCCGTTGTCGAGGAATACATCGATGTGCGGCAGCACGTTCAGGTCGATGGGGTGCGGGTAGACTTTCTTGATCGAATGGTCGCCTTTTCGCTCGGCAAAAAGTTGATCCACAGCCTCTTTGCCGGTACCTGTCACCGACTGGTAGGTCGAAACCACCACGCGCTTGATTTTATATTTTTGGTGCAAAGGATTCAGCACCAGTACCATCTGAATCGTTGAACAGTTGGGATTAGCAATGATTTTATCTTCAGGCGTCAGCGTGTGGGCGTTGATTTCGGGTACCACCAATTTTTTGGTGGGGTCCATGCGCCAGGCCGATGAATTATCTACCACCGTAATACCCGCTTCGGCAAATTTCGGAGCCAGATTGAGCGAGGTACCTCCGCCTGCCGAAAAGATCGCAATGGCAGGTTTGGCCTTGATGGCTTCCTCAAATCCCACCACTTTCACCTGTTTACCTTTGAACGTGATTTCCTTGCCAATGGAACGCTCAGAAGCAACGGGCAGCAATTCCGTCACGGGGAAATTGCGCTCGGCCAGTACTTTGAGGATTTCGCTGCCCACCAAGCCGGTAGCACCTACGACTGCGATTTTCATTTTTAGAATTGATTTGAATAAAACATGAAACGGGAATTGATAAAATTGGCGCAAAAATACAAAGAATATCCACACCTTAATTCAGGGAACCTGAAAATCAATAGTCCCAGCGGTGTACCGCGAAAGGCGTCACGCAGAAGTCGAGCCGAATGTCCCACGCATTCACATCACTGATGGCATCGATGGGCTCAAAAAAGGACAGGCCGATTTTTAGAGTATCCGACCGGCATTCGGCCAGGAAACGGTCGTAATAACCGCCGCCATAGCCTGCACGGTTGCCCTGTCGATCATAAGCCAGCAAAGGAACCAGGACGGCGTCGATCGAACGGAGGTCAAAGATTTGGGCAGAACTGGCGTCGGGTTCATCGATCCCCCAGCGATTGACCGAAAATACCGTGGTGTCGTCCCATACGTAATGTTCCATGCGGCGGGTACCAGGAATAATGCGGGGAGTAGCCCAGTCCAACGCCGGAATCTTGGTTTGCAACAGTTGGCGCAGCAGACGGGTATCAACTTCTTGGCGGGAGTCAGCCCCCAGGAAAGAATGAAGGTACCTCACTGAGCGTTCCGTAAGAATATGGAACAACCGACCGGCGATCAACCGGCTCAAATGTTCCGTTTCAGCGGGAGTGAGTTTGGCTCTTTCTTCGAGGAAAAACACCCGACTTTGCTGCTTGGTCAAGATCACTCTTCTAGAATATTAAACCTGAAATCCAGCGGATCGAAAGCATCGAACAGTATTTTGATGAAATTTCGGTTGTTCAGATAGAAGTTCAGGAAATTGTCGTGTCGCTCCTGAGGGGTACCTTTGGGAAAGAAAGTGTCCAGCAGATTTTCCAACTGACCTACCTGAATGCCGTGCTTACGTTCTTCGGCCTTTCTAATGCGTTTTTCCAGCTTTTCCAGGGAATTATAAAGCCGCGCCCGCTCGGCCAGCACGGCCTTTTCCAGGGTAGAGTCCACATCTACAGCCTTGTGCACTACCTTAGAAAGTACCTCGGCAAAGGAATATTTCTCCATATCCAGCGAAAGCGTATGCTCCGAAAGCCGCTCGACCAGATCGCGTTTTAGCTGGTATTTTTCCTTAAAAATAGCTTCGTACGTGAGCCCCAGTTTTTCGACCCGGTGGCGGCTGGCTGCATTAACGTACAGCGCAAAATTGCGCGGAATCATCATGGGAAAAGGTACCTTATAATGGTCGAACACATCCTTCAACTGCAGCCAGTAGGGTACCTCCGAAGGACCACCGATGTAGGCTAGGTTAGGTAGGATAATTTCTTCGTACAGCGGCCTGAGTACCACATTGGGACTGAAACGCTCAGGATGTTCGGTGGCTTCCTGGCGGATTTCAGCTTCGGTAAATTGCAGATTTGTATTAATTATTTTAAAGGTACCCTCGGCTCGGATAATGCGCTCGCGCAGGCCCTCCGTTAAATAAAACAGGTTGATTTCGCGCGCGTGAATCGGTGTGTGGTACCCCAGCTTCTCGAGTCGGGCAGTCGTTTCTGCTACCAGGCCACCGGAAGTTTGGTTAAACAATTCGTCTTCGATGACAGGCAGGAAGTGACTTTTGAGCGCTGCGTCGTCCGCGTCCAGGGTCACCAGTCCTTTTTTCCCAAACAGTTCATGCATATAACATCGCACGGCACCGGCCAGGGTTTCATTCTTAAGGTAGGCTTTTCGGAAAATGGGAACGGCTTCGGGGAGCTGGTTCAGAATTGTTTCAAGTTCTTTCGGATCGAGCCGGCCCACGGCCCCACGAGGGGTACCTGACCAGGTATATTTTTGTCCGAAAAGATTAAAAGAAGCGATCTCGGCAAAATCGTGATCTTCGCTGGCCATCCAGTAAACAGGCACGAAATCGTAGTCAGGGTAGGTTTCTTTTAAAACGCGCGCCAGATTGACCGTCGTCACGATTTTATAAATGACGTACAGCGGCCCAGTGAAGATATTCAGTTGGTGGCCGGTGGTAACGGTGAAGGTGGTTTCGTTCTGTAACAGCGAGAAATCAGGCGGATTGGAAATCCCTGCGTACTGTTTTGACAGAATCTCAACCAGGGTTTGTCGTTTGGCCGGATCAAAGTTCGTTCGTTGCTGTATCGCTTGCTTGGCCTCGTCGAGGCTAGGAAATACAGTATAAAAATCGTTCAGTTCGGGTTTTTGATCGAGATAATCGAGCAGAAGCGGGGGAAATTGACCCGTGGTACGTAGCGCAACGGAATGAAGTTTCATCGAATGTAGGTAGGTAGCTTTTGGCTGTTAGCGAATGGCTGATGGCTTTGGAAATAGGAGACTGAACAAAAAGCTGCAAAATAGTTGATTTAAGAACTATATGCCATTCCGTTAAGTTTCGACCATTCGAAAAGCCTTTTTTATTCTGAGCATTTTACAAAAAAGCCGACCCTGAATCAGAATCGGCTTTCTCAACGTAGTAGTCGTATTGGTTCTTAGTTGCGCGGACCTTGGCCCGTACAGTCTTGATTTTCCGCCACGTCGGAAAACGTCTCTTTAAAAAATATACTTGTTTTCGGCCAGCATGGCATCGGCAATGCGGCGGCGGGCCTCCTTCAGATTCATCGGATCGATTTTGGTGAAACGCTTCAGACCCATTAGCATGACCCGAAGCTCATCGCCTTCGGCAAAAGAGGTGATTGCCGAGCGACCTGCCGAATTGATCTTGTCCACGGCCTCGTGCAAATATGCCAGAGCCATATCTTTGGGCAAGGCCACAGCCGCTTCGTCCTGCTGACTCATGAGTTTTTCTACCCGCAGCAGGGCCGATTCGGCCGCATAGATTTCAATAATCATATCCGCTACATCCATCAGGATTTCCTGCTCGTGCGAAAGTTTCATCATGAACTTCTGCACGGCAGCACCAGCGATCATCAATGCGGCTTTCTTTAGGTTCTTCAGTACTTTTTTCTCTTTGGCAAAGGGTACCTCGTCATCCTCGATCCCAAAGTCGGGGATGGACATGATTTCCTTCGCCACGGCCGTGGCAGGACCCATCAAGTCCAGTTCGCCTTTCATGGCCCGCTTCAGAAGCATATCCACAATCAGCAGGCGGTTGATCTCATTGGTACCCTCAAAAATACGGTTGATACGCGAGTCACGGTAGGCCCGCTCCATAGGAGCATCGGCCGAATAACCCATACCGCCGTAAATCTGCACCCCTTCATCCACCACGTAGTCAAGTACCTCTGAGCCGTGTACTTTGGTGATAGCGCACTCGATGGCGAATTGCTCCACACCTTTTAGTTTGGCTTCGGCATCGCTCATACCACCTTGCTTCAAATCTTCCACGGCGTCGTCGATATTTTGCCCTGCGCGATAGCATGCGGTTTCCGACACGTAAATTTTCAAAGCCATTTCGGCCAGTTTGTGCTTAATGGCACCAAAACGACCAATCGAGATACCGAATTGTTTACGTTCGTTGGCATAATTGATGGCATGATCCAAGGTACCTTTGGCCCCGCCCAGAACTGCTACCCCTAACTTGATGCGGCCAATATTAAGAATGTTCACGGCAATCTTGAACCCGTTGCCTCTACTTGATAGTAGGTTTTCGACCGGGACCTGACAATCGTTAAAAAATATCTGGCGGGTATCCGAACCTTTGATGCCCAGTTTTTTCTCCGGCTCGTTCATGGTGATGCCTCCGAAGTCTTTTTCTACGATAAAAGCCGACAGGTTTTTATCCGTCTGGCCGCCCTCTTCGATCTTGGCAAAGACAATGAATAAATCCGCGAAGCCCCCGTTGGTAATCCACATTTTCTGCCCATTGAGATTGTAGTGCTTCCCGTCATCGGAAAGTACCGCTTTCGACTTACCAGAATTGGCGTCCGATCCCGAGTCCGGCTCAGTCAGGCAATAGGCGGCTTTCCACTCGCCCGTGGCGAGCTTGGGCAGGTACCTGGCCTTCTGTTCCTCGCTGCCGTAATATACGATAGGTAGCGTACCAATTCCCGTATGTGCAGACTGTGCCACTGAGAACGAATGGCCCGTTCCCAGGCTCTCGGCCACGAGCATGGAAGTATTGAAATTCATGCCAAAACCGCCGTACTCTTCTGGAACGGCAGTTCCCAGTAGGCCCAATTCACCGGCTTTGTCCATAAGCGATGCCATCAGCTCGGGCGATTTGGCTGCGTCGATTTCGTCAAGCCGGGCATGTACCTCGGTGCGCAGAAAATCCCGGCAGGTGGCGGCAATCATGCGTTGCTCCTCCGTAAATTCTTCGGGAATGAATATTTGCGATGCGTCGGTTTCCTGAATCAGGAATTCGCCGCCCTTGATGGAAGCTTTATCTTCAACAACTGACATAGACTTTTATTTTTCGGGTTTGGGAAATCAACCAAGTAGTATGCATGCATACTATAATAGACAAGGCAAATATAAGCAGTTCGATAATAGTATGCAAGCATACTATTATCGAACTTTTCCTTTCTAAAAAAAATGGCTGGCTATTTTTTCATGACCCTGAATAGCCGGACGTATTCTCCGTTGGATTCTACGCGCACAAAGTAAATTCCCGCCCCGATGGATAAGCCTGAGAGGTCGATTTGGGCGATTGAATTATAAAAGGACACCCATTTGGCGGGGACAGAAATGCGTTGCCCGGAGGTATTCACCAGCGAGAATGAGTAAGCAGCCGATGGCTGGCTTTCGGGGAGCTGGATATTAAAAACATTCTCGAAGGGATTAGGGTAGCTTTGCCATTCATCGAGGCTGGTTGCGGTCTGGATTGAATCACCGGGAGCAATACTGAATCGTAGCGAGTTGATGAGTACCAAAGAGTCCATTTTATAGGCTTTGGCTAAAAGGGTGTAGCTTCCAATATAGGGTGCAAAACCACTTTCATCATCAAAAAGGGCGTGCGGAAATTTTCGGGATGTGGCGTTGTGCCTGTAGGGTCCGCTCAGGCTAAAATCCACCCGGTCGAACTCAAAATTGCCATAGGCGTAAATGTTCAGTAAGGGGGGCATCGACCCTGCCCGCAGCGTGTCAGCCTCTTTAAGCGTGCGAATAAGCTGCCGATCGATTGCACGACCCGAGCGCAACAAGTCAAAAGTAAGACGGGGAATTTCCACATTCAGAATAAAGGGGGTATCCACATAGCCACCCACATTGTCGTAAGCACGGACAATGATCCGGTATTCGCCCACCTGAGGTGGAATGCCCGAAAACTCGTTGAGCGAAAAAGTAAGCCAGGTAGGCAAGTTCTGCGCCGTAATCAGAGCGATATAACCATCACCATCCCCGAATATGTTGGTAGGTAAAGTATACTTAAAAGGTTCGTTTACCTTCGTGAATTTCACAGGAATCGTATTCTGGACGTAGGGAGCATTATTCAGAAACCTGGGCTCTACTACCTGAATCGTAAAGTATATCTCCACAAAGGCATTCAGATCATCATAGGCTTTCAAAGCTACCCGATAATCGGCAGCCTTTGTTGGAAAGCCCTTAAACTGGCCATTTTGAAAAGTCAGCCACGGGGGTAGTTCACTAGCCTCGATGCGACTTACCGTTCCATCGTCATCCACAAATAAATCGCCAGGAAGCGTAAACAGAAACGACTCGTTGACCGCCGTTACCACATTGGCCAGATTTTTCCGTACTGTGGGAGGTTTATTGGCATTTTCTCGGGTATCAACCCGGATGGTCAGGTAGGCCTCCGTGACAGCGCCTTCGTCGTCAATGCCCCTTACCAGCAGCCGGGAATCTCCCAGTACGGTGGGCGTACCGGTCAGCACGCCATTTTCATACCTCAACCAGCTAGGAAGCGAGGGTACCTCTACGCGCATGATGCTTCCGTCGCGGTCGGCGAAGGTATCCGTCGGCAGCCGGAAGGTAAAGGCCCGGTTCACCGCGATAATTTGCATGGGTATAGGATTCAATATGTAAGGGGGCATATTAGCTGCCGCCTTCCAGTATTCATCCGTCAGGATATCCTCTTCCAGGTGTACATACACCGGTCGTGGAGTACTTCCGCCTCGTGCCAGCCTTTTCCAGGTGTCAAAGGCCCCCACATCATTGACTGTCTTGTCGATCACGCGTGACAGCAGGTAGGAAACCGTATCGGTGGCCACAATGGGCTCAAGGGGTTTATTGAGCCATTTAGCCGCCGAATTCCGGATTACCTCGCGAACGGCAGCCACGTGACCCGTAGTAGACAGCACAAATACCACCATTTTGGCACCACTTTCGAAACATTCGTCGATCTGTTCGTAGAACTCACTGTGGGGTAGGTAATCGGCGTAGAACACTTCGTTCATCACCATCTGGTCGGGTCGCGAATTGCTGCGGATTACATCCATCGTCCAGCGGTGGTCATACTGCTCCGAATCGTGGATTTTGATGCCGTCAGCTTTCTCACATAGATCCCGAAAAGCCAGCGTAGCCCGAACGGCACTGATGTTGTCAATAACAGCTCCAAATTCTGCAACATAGGATATACTGTTGTCTACTTCTCTAACGGCCTGAATCATTCGGTCGTTGAACTGCTTGAAGGCCAAATGACGGTAGATGTACCAATCTTTGCCCCGGCGCCCGAAAAAGGATTCCTTGACATCCCAGGGCGTGACCGGCGGTAGTATTTCATCAAAGGTCTTATAATCGCTTCCCCACAGCAGATTTAGTCGGACAAGTTTCTTATACTTACCCCTCAGCCAGGTAACAAAACCCTGTTTGTATAGTGTGGAGTAATCGAAAATAGTGAGATACAAATCCTTATACTCCCCGTTAGGGGGAATACTGAACATATGGTACCCTGCCTCCTGAGTGGGAGTAGCGACGGTGGATATGAAGAGCAGGTTATTCTGGGTTTGGAGGTACTTATAGCGTTCCGTTACCTGCTTCACAAAATCAGCGGCCAGATTCACCGAGGGCTGGTGCAGATAGCTGAAAGAGGTGGACTGATAGCCTTCCCTGAGGGGATATTGGCGATAATCCTTCATACTTTCGGCGTCGGTCCAAAAGCCCTTGAGAAAAGCGTTATTACGCCCCACCATGATTCGAATAGCTACTTTGAGGCCTAGTTCGGTAGCAAGTTTGATCTCACTATCGTAGCGGTACCAATCCCCTGGCCCCGTGGGAGAATCTTTATAGACCCGGTCCCAGTGCACCGTCAGGAGAACAGAATTCATGCCCGCTGCCGCCGCCTGCCGAATCACATCCAGTTCAAAATCCTTTTCCTGCGAAATATTGAGCAACATCAGTGAAAAGTACCGCTGCTTATCCGCTTGCGTGCCCGGATGCTGGGCCAGTACCTGACGAAATGACCCGCTTATAAAGATCCCCAGTAGACTTACTGCTAGAAAAATCTGTCTTAATCGGATAGGCCTGTAAAATGACGTACACATACTATGGTTTTCTTAATAAACTTATTGTTTCCCCACCGCTCCCTACCTCACTTGCTTTTTCGCCCCGTATCTCAGCATTTTCTGGTACAACGGATAAAGCAATTTTTTACATAAGTCTATCGGAAGTTATCTACTTACTCTAAGCCCGGGCTGGAGCTCAGGATAAAGGTAACACAAACATCAAGGGATTGTTGTTAGGAGCTTATATTTATCTATTTGTGTACAGTCATGGGGATGCACTAAATATAGAATTTCTTCATAGGAAAATTCTGTTGTAAGTACTCCAGGGAAAGCCTACTAGAAATACCGCCGGCGTCCCATTGGGATAGTATTGCTGAGGCTAATGGAAGTCATGTCAGGGTTGAAGGGGGTAGTGACAATATGTTCGACCTGTACTTTCAAATCGCCTAAAACTACACCGATGTGTGGAGCAACGGTCAGGAAAATATCGCGGTTACGGCGGCGTAGGTTATATACCTCATCAGTAGCCACATTCCGAGCTTCCAGCTTTCCAATGTAGGTAGCGCCCACACTTACACCAATAAGAAATCGCGCTGAATGGTAACCGGTGCCCCCCAGGTACAGATCCACAAAGGGTAGGGCAAAGGGAGTAAATTTGCCCTGTAGCTGGCTATTAGACTCCTGGTCATAAAACTTAGGCCTGAATACACCCCCCAACTTTAGGCCCATATTGATTCGTTGGGCAAGCAGAAGCTGTGGTGCCAGAAAAACCTGCCAGCCCAGACGGGTATTTCTCAGGAAAACAGGATTGACCGTATAGGCGGCCCCCGCTTTGGAAGCTACCGCCCCCACGCCGATCTCCATATAGCCATTTCGTTCGTCCTGGTAGGGTCTTTTGAATTCCTGCGCCTTCGTACTACCG
This sequence comes from Salmonirosea aquatica, assembly GCF_009296315.1. Taxonomy (NCBI): domain Bacteria; kingdom Pseudomonadati; phylum Bacteroidota; class Cytophagia; order Cytophagales; family Spirosomataceae; genus Salmonirosea; species Salmonirosea aquatica. The sequence goes on along the minus strand of NZ_WHLY01000002.1, from coordinate 2,305,041 downwards.
AAAAAGACAAGGACACATAGTAAGGAATGATAGAGTGTGCGCATAGGTGCATATGTTATGGTGCAATTAGAACCCGAAACTACGGGACCCGGCCCGGCAGTAAAATTAAAAAAGCAACTGTACTTCACCTACCTTCCAAACCGCACCCAGTCCAGAGCTCCCGAATTTTTAGAAGCATTATCTTCCTTACGAACAAAGACGAAGTACAGGTCATGGATGCCAGAAGAGGTTTTTACAGGAGTACTCGCTTCGGCATATGCATCGGCGCTCTCCGATGGCGTGTAGGATAAAGTACTTAGTAAAGGACCTCCTGGCGATCCTGTGTGTACTTCTATTTGAACACCCGGTTCGCTTACGGCATACCGATAGGTCAGATTTTTTATTTCCTTTAAATCAATATTTTTCAATACAAAGAACGAGCCATTTTTTAGACCAGAAATACCCCCGCGCTCTTTCCTGATCTGATAGAGGCTGTCAGCCTGCTCGACTTCCACCTGGGCCGGGCGAAGCCATAAAGATGTTCTGGTCGTTAAAGGCATGATACCTCCGCCTCCTCCATCGGTATAGGCGGCCGTGATCTGGTACAGGCCGGGCTTGCCAGCTTCTGAGTGATCTTTGAGTACCCTAGTACCTTGGGGGGCAGGAATGATTGCCCTTCGCCCAGGGCCAGTACGTACTTCACAATTTCGGTGGCCTCTTCCTTGGAGAGTTGTGGGTGGGCATTCATGGCTGTTTCGCCCCACACACCACCACCACCCGTAATGACCTTGTTGGAAAGCCTGGCCAGGGCACCTTTGTCAGTTCGATATTTATTCGAAACGTCGGCAAAGGCGGGACCTACTGATGCCTTATCTACCTGATGGCATGCTTTACAGTCACTTTTTTCCATGAGCTCTTTACCCAGATCGACGTTTTCCGAAGTTTCCTGATGCCCGATGAGCGCAGCTTGATTGGCTAACTGGGGTATGAAGTTGAATTTTACTTTAATTCTTTTTGGATCAATGACCTTATCTTCCTGATCTGTTGCCTTTACAGAGTAGGCAAATGATTCATTATCAAAATAGAACGTGCTATTATTGGGAGTGTGGATTGCTACCTGTGGAAGCGTATTGCCCACCCGCACCAATAAGGTATCAGTAGAACTTGCACCCGTTGGATCGGTGGCTTTTAACGTTATAGGGTAGGTGCCATTTTTAGAAAATGTATAGGTTACCGTTCCGCCATTAGATGTTACTGTGTTGTTGCCGAACTTCCATTGGTAGGTAAGATCGTCCTGATCCAGATCGTAGCTTTTATTAGTATCGAACGTGACGTTCAGGGGAGCAGTCCCTAGTGAATCGGAAGCGGAAATAACTGCCACAGGAGTGCGGTTCCCGGCATTGTAATCAATCCGAACCAGCCGGGCGTCCTCATTGTCGATGCCATACACAGAGCCATATTCCAGTGCATAAAGTGATCCATCGGGACCGAAAGTCATGTCGATGGGGCGCCGGAAATCACCCGTAATTGGCATAAATGGCTCCATGCCCCGGTAGTTTTGGTTCTCATCCAGGTCGACAGCAAAAACCCAGTTGCGCATCCACTCGGTAATGAACAATTTATTATCAAAGTATTCAGGGAATTTTGTGGCCGATTTCAGAGCAGGATCGTAATGATATACCGGGCCGATGATAGCGCTCCGCCCGCCCTTGCCCAGCTTGGGAAACTCAGGTGAATCATCGTAGGGGTACCAAATCAGGGCCTTCTGGGCGGGGGGCAGGTTCTTGATGCCCGTATTATTAGGTGAGTCATTGACCGGGTGTGCCGGGTCGAAGGCCGGACCGATTTTCTCCGTGGCAAAATCATAGTCGTGGTAGGCTTTATTATCCCCAATGAAATAGGGCCAGCCAAAATTCCCCGCTTTCCGGGCTTGATTGTACTCGTCGTACCCTTTGGGCCCCCGGTCGCTATCCTTGCCGCTGTCGGGGCCAATCTCGCCCCAGTAGAGGATGCCCGTTTTCTGGTCTACCGTGATACGATAAGCGTTGCGTAAGCCCATAGCGTATATTTCCGCACGGGTACCGGGGGTACCTTGAGCAAATAAATTCCCGGCGGGAATACTCGCTGTACCGTTAGCCTCGGGATGGATGCGCAGAATTTTGCCCCGAAGGTCATTGGTATTGGCTGCGGATCGTTGGTCGTCGAACTGACTTCGTCCGGGGCGTTCATCAATGGGTGTAAAGCCATTGGATGCAAACGGACTGGTATTGTCGCCCGTCGAAATGTACAGGTTGCCATCGGGTCCGAAAGCCAGCGACCCACCCGTATGGCGGCTTATTTCAAACTCGATTGGAATCTCCAGCAGGACCTTTTCCGAGGTAACATCCAGCGTATTGTCGTCCAGAAGGGTAAAGCGCGATACGTGTTGCTTGGGTGTATCCGAGATAGGGGTGTTATAGAAATAAATGAAGTGGTTCTTTTCAAAGTCAGGGTCCAGAGCCAGGCCAATGAGGCCATTGCCGTACTTAGTTTCCCAGAATACTGGAAATTCACGGATGAGCTTGGTTTGTCGCGAAGCAGGATCATACATGTAAAAATTTCCCTTCCGTTCGGTAAAAAACACACGTCCGTCGGGAGCCACGGCCAACTCCATAGGCTCGTTCAGATCATTCGAAAGAACGGTTTTGGTGAAACGGTTCTCTTCAGGTACCTGAGGAGACTGCGCGCGGACATAACACCCTAAAAGGTATAAGGTAATCAGGGAGAGGTAGAACGTTTTTTTGGTCGGTTGCAGCAGAAGGGCCATACAGGTACAGGAATATAAGATAAACACAGGTAGCCCAATACGCAGGCTGAAATAGTAACGAACAATGGTTCAATGTCTTGTCAATCGCTGTCAGTAGGACGATTTTTCGTCGGATAAACCTGTATATTTTCTCACATTTTCCGGGAAATTTACAACAGGTAGTATAAGAACTGATCTGTTGGTCATCGTATTGGCAATTTACTCTTTCATTTGATTGCTCCTGATGGATGAGAATTGCAAAAGCTCCTGGGCGTTAGTAACCTAAATTCTTACAGACATTCTTCCTTTCGCCGAGTGTCCGTTATGCTTGCGATTTTCCAGCCATGCTGGGTTTTGATCAAAGTGAAAGCATTGACTCCACAGTGGCTGAATTTATCGCCCAGATAGAATTTGTAGGGTGCCCAAACGGTGGCCATGGGTCCATCCACCTGAATTTTCAGGTCGTAGATGCGTTCGTCCCATACATCTTTGTGAGGGGTACCTACCGCCCGTACAAAGCCGGTGATGGCGTTTTTCCCAATCTTGATTTGGCCGTCAGCAGTCAGCGACACCGATTGTAGGGTCGCATCGGCGGTGAAAGACTGACTGACAAGGGAGGAATCGCCCGTGCGCATGCCCGTAAAAAGACGGTCTACGGCCGCCTTTACCTCCATAGGCTCGCTTTGTGCGTATAGCTGCACACGAGCCCCAAGGAATACGACAAACGCCAGGAGCAGTACTTTCGGACTGAGACTTGATTTCATGGGGATTGGAATAATATTTTTGAATGACCTACCTTTGCATCCCTTTATCTACTTGAGAAATGTCTGACAAAATAGTTAAAAACGTAAACATTGTAAACCGACGGGCTTCATTTGAGTATTTTTTTCTGGATACGTTCTCGGCGGGCATGGCTCTGACCGGTACCGAAATCAAGTCGATCCGTCAGGGAAAGGTGAATTTTCAGGATGCTTACTGTCTTTTTCTTGACGAGGAACTGTTTATCAGGAGCCTGCACATTTCTCCCTACACTGAAGGTACCCATTACAATCATGATCCGATGCGCGACCGTAAGCTGCTCCTGACTAAGCGCGAACTCCGGCGGTTATCCGAGAATCTCAAAGATCAGGGCCTGACGATTATTCCTACCCGCCTCTTTACCAACGAACGGGGCCTGGCTAAGCTGGAAATCGCTTTGGCAAAAGGAAAGAAACTATACGATAAGCGTGATTCCATTAAGGAGCGGGATATAAAGCGTGAAACAGATCGAATGGAGTTCTAGGCAGAAAATAAAATTTTGCCCTAAAATTTACCAACAAATCACCTGCAATTGGCGTTAGTTTAAGGTATATTTTCTAAATTGCTCGAAAGAAAATACCAATTAGACTTATGGGCAGGAAAGTTTTGGTTCTCAATCAGGATTACAGTGCGCTTAGTGTTTGTTCCGTTCCCAAGGCCTTTCTATTGGTGTACATGCACAAGGCCGAAATGATTGCCCAATCTTCTACGCATGCCCTGAGAACTGTGAATGAGGTGTACCCTATGCCGACCGTAGTACGCCTGTACAAGTACATCCACCTGCCCTATCGGGGTGTGATGATGACCCGGCAGAATATCTTCAAGCGTGACGGGAATAGTTGCCAGTACTGTGGCACACAGGAAGATCTTACCCTAGACCACGTGTTGCCCAAATCACGCGGCGGTAAAACTAATTGGGATAACCTGGCTACCGCCTGCAAGCGGTGTAATTCCCGGAAAGGCGACTATACTCCCGAAGAGGCCTCGATGCCTCTACACCAGCGTCCATTCCGGCCTTCCTTTCTCATGTTCCTTCGTGACTTCTCAGGCTCGGTCGACGAGGGATGGCTTCCCTACCTTGGGGCCAGAGAAGCGGTTTATTAATCCAATACGCTTACCTACTTCATACGGTTATCGATCTCTTCGGCATGCCTAAAAGCATGCACGAAAAATGTTTGATTTTCTGTACGACGTCCAGAAAAAAAACACTACCTTTGCGGTCTATTTTTCAAAAGTAACAGTATGTTTCATAAAATTCAGTCCAGTGGTCCGGGGACTGATGTATAACAGGACAGATTCTCTAACTATTTATGGCAAAGGAAAAGAAAAGCCACGCGATGCCTGATTTTGATTGGGATACCGCAGATGACAAAGGATTCGGCACGGGATACACGGCCGCGGATCGTGCTCGGATGGAGCAAATGTACGAAACCACGCTTTCTCCGGTTCAGGAAAAGGAAGTGGTACGGGGCGCGGTGGTAGGTATCACCGACCGCGAAGTGATTTTGAATATCGGATTCAAATCGGACGGAATTGTATCGTCCAACGAATTCCGGGATCTGCCCAATCTTAAAATTGGTGACGAAGTAGAAGTTTACGTAGAAAATCAGGAAGATGCTCAGGGGCAACTGGTACTCTCGCGCAAAAAGGCGAAAGTGATTACTGCCTGGGACAATATTCAGAAATCATTTGAAGAAGACCTCGTTATGGATGCTACCGTAAAACGTAGAACCAAAGGTGGTCTGATCGTGGATGTATACGGCATTGAGGCATTCTTGCCGGGATCACAGATTGATGTGAAACCTATCCGCGACTTCGACGTTTTCGTCGGCAAGCGGATGGAAGTGAAGGTTGTCAAAATCAACCATGCCAATGATAACGTAGTAGTATCGCACAAGGTATTGATTGAGAAAGATCTTGAAGCACAGCGTCAGCTCATCCTCAACAACCTTGAGAAGGGTCAGGTACTGGAAGGGGTAATTAAGAATATGACCAACTTTGGTGCGTTTATCGATCTGGGTGGGGTCGACGGCCTGCTGCATATCACGGATATTTCGTGGGGCCGTATTGGTCACCCCTCCGAGCTGTTAAGCCTGGATCAGAAGACCAACGTCGTAGTGCTGGATTTTGACGAAGAAAAGAAGCGAATTTCACTTGGCTTAAAGCAATTGCAAGCTCATCCCTGGGATTCACTGTCAGAGGACATGGTAGTAGGTGCCAAAGTGAAAGGCCGTATTGTGAATGTGGCCGATTACGGCGCATTCCTGGAAATCATGCCTGGTGTAGAAGGATTGATTCACGTATCCGAAATGTCGTGGTCGCAACATTTGCGTAATCCACAGGAATTCTTGAGCGTGAATGACGAACTGGAAGCGGTTATCCTTACATTGGATCGTCAGGAGCGTAAGATGTCATTGGGTATCAAGCAGCTCACCGAGGATCCCTGGACACAGGCTGAATTGAAGGACAAATACGCGATTGGATCACGTCACACAGGTATTGTTCGCAATCTGACCAACTTTGGTTTGTTCATTGAGCTTGAAGAAGGTATTGATGGGTTGGTACACGTTTCGGACCTATCCTGGACTAAGAAAATCAAGCATCCTTCCGATTTCATCAAGGTAGGTGATAATCTTGACGTGGTAGTACTTGAACTGGACGCTGACAACCGCCGTCTGGCGCTGGGCCACAAGCAGCTCGAGGAGAATCCATGGGATACCTTTGAGTCGATCTTTGAAGTAGGTTCGGTACATCGTTGTACTCTACTGTCGAAAGGCGACAAATTCGCTACTTTGGAATTGCCTTACGGAATTGAAGGCATTGCCACGTTGAAAAACATCGCGAAAGAAGATGGTTCTATGCCTGAAACCGGTGAAAGCCTGGACTGCATGGTTCTGGAATTCTCAAAAGAAGAGAAGAAGATTGTTCTTTCTCATACCAAGGTATGGCAGGGTGGAACCGTAGAAGAAAAAGCTCCAAAAAGATCTTCGCCCAAGCCTGCCGAATCTGCCCCCGCCAAAGATACCAAGGAGGGAGACAAATCTACCTTTGGTGATTTGGACGTGCTGTCAGCGCTGAAAGAGCAAATGGAAGATACTGAGAAGAAGGAAAAGAAATCAGCCAAAGAAGAAAAGGCCGAAAAAGAACAGAAAGAAGCCGAGTAAGTCGGAATAATTTCTAATTTTGCCACCGTTCAGTACCTCGTGAACGAGGTACTGAACGGAAACAGGGTTCCGTGGCCGAGTGGCTAGGCAGAGGTCTGCAAAACCTCGTACAGCGGTTCGAATCCGCTCGGAACCTCGCTTGATAACAGTTGCCTCAACTAGCAGTTAGGAACTTTTTTGGAATTGGAAAAATACCATTTGTGAAAGTCTAAGATACTAGCTTTTTCAGATGGTATTTTTTTTGTAAGTATCTGATAGACAAACTAAAAGATATTTATTTTTACTGCTAAAAGGGTTGCTTAGATTAGAAAAAATATAAATAAGTAGGTAGGGGAAAATATAGCTGAAATACTTTTGTGGATAAAAAATCGTGCAGTAGATTTGCGTGTTGATGTATCACAGAGACCTCACTATGAATCTACCAGCAAGGAAAACCGTTCTCTCTGGAAAAAATCTACCCTTTAAAATGAAACAATTTATTGTAGGAGTAGCCCTTTGCTGCTTACCTTTTTTGACACTGGCTCAGGACGCCGGAGGTGATGCGGCGGCAGGGGAAACCATTTTCAAAAACAACTGTGCCAGTTGCCACAATGTCTCGGCCGAAAAGTCTGTAGGTCCCGGTTTAAAGGGGGTGGCGCAACGTCATGACCTACCTTGGCTGGTATCCTGGATTCACAATTCGCAGGCCATGATTGCGGCAGGTGATCCTGCGGCCGTAAAGTTGTACAATCAGTATAACCAGGCGCAGATGACGAGTTTTCCTAACTTGTCAGAGGATGATATCAAAGGAATTCTGGCGTACATTGAGCAGGCCAATGCCGCTCCTGCCGCAGCGGCAGACGGAGCACCCGCTGCAGGACCAGCCGTAGCTCAATCCAGCGGGCCTTCCGATCTGTTTGTGTTAGTGCTTGTAGCACTGCTGGTTGTGATGCTTCTGGTATTGGGAGTATTGCTGGTTATAGTCACACTGCTTTCCAAAGCAGTGAGCGGAGAAACCGGTACGGGTGAGACGGCACAACCGTTTATGGAGCGGTTGAAGGGTACCCTGACCAAAACTGCCACCAACCCGGCTATCCGATCTGCTACCATCTGGGTATTTATACTATTGGTAACCAAAGCGCTTCTTGACGGAGCCTACCACGTTGGAGTCCAACAGGGATATGCTCCAAAGCAGCCTATCGCCTATTCACACAAATTACATGCCGGTACCTACCAGATTGATTGTAACTATTGCCACACGGGAGTCAACCGAGGTAAATCGGCCCATATCCCTTCGGCCAATATCTGTATGAATTGCCACGGCGTAATAAAGAAAGAGTCGCCCGAAATTCAAAAAATATATGCGGCCATTGAAAACAACCAGCCTATAGAATGGGTACGGGTACACAACCTTCCTGACTTGGCGTACTTCAACCACTCTCAGCACGTAAATGTAGGCGGGCTGGAGTGCCAGCAGTGTCATGGCGAAATTCAGAACATGGAGGTAGTAGAGCAAAGGTCGTCACTCACGATGGGTTGGTGTATTGACTGTCACCGGAAAACCGATGTGAATACCAAAGGCAATGCGTACTATGACAAGCTTGTGCAGCTTCACGGCAGTGAAAGCAAAGAAGCCCTGAAAGTGGCTGATATTGGCGGTTTGGAATGTTCAAAATGTCATTATTAATAGCAGAGAGAATTCCAAGATACAATTTGTGTTGAACAATTTTATGGAAAATACTATTAAGAGGTACTGGAAAGGTCTGGAAGAACTACGTAACGATGCCAGCTTTGTCAGAAATGCCAACAGTGAATTTGCCCCAACCCCTCCTGGTGAGAATGAATATGAGAATTTGGTGGATGGAACCGGGACGCATCGACGCGATTTTCTGAAAGTACTGGGCTTTGGGATGGCGGCCGTCTCACTGGCTGCTTGTGAAACCCCGGTAAAAAAAGCCATTCCTTATTTGAACAAACCTGAAGGTGAGTTCCCGACCATAGCCAACTGGTATGCCTCCACATACGCCGAAGGGGGAGACTACGCAAGTGTACTGGTCAAAACCCGTGAAGGCCGCCCCATCAAACTTGAGCCTAATACTCTCTCAAGTGTATCAAGTGGGGTCAGCGCCAGAGTACATGGTTCGCTTCTAGGGCTCTACGATATCGAGAAATTGAAGGGCCCGGCTAAAGGAACCGACACCAAAGTAAGTTGGGAACAAGTCGATAAGGATATCATGGGGCAATTGGCTCAGGTTGCTGGCAGCGGCACTCCTATTCGCCTGATTTCCTCAACCATTATTAGCCCGTCTACAAAAGCTGTAATTGCCGATTTTACAGCAAAGTACCCTGCTACTACTCATATTCAGTACGATGCAAATTCGGCTTCTGCGCTATTAAAGGCCAATGGAGGAATTATTCCTGCTTTTGATTTCAGCAAGGCCAAGACCATTGTCGGTATCGATTGTGACTTTCTGGGAACCTGGCTCATGCCGGGTACTTTTGCTCGTCAATATGCCGAAACGCGCAAGTTGAGTAGCGAAAAGGGAGGCAAGAAAGAAATGTCGCGCCATTACCAGTTCGAATCAATTCTGTCGCTGACGGGTTCCAATGCGGATTACCGTACTGCTGTGAAGCCTTCTCAGATTGGTTCGGTAGTTACGGCGCTTTATAATAAGATTGCCGCCGGTACAGGAGGCAAGTCAGTATCTGCATCGGCGGCAAACATTCCTAATATAGACAAAGCTGCAGCCGACCTGATTGCTGCAAAAGGTCAGGCGCTCGTAGTGGCGGGTACAAATGACCCTGCCATTCAGACTGTTATTAGCTCGATCAATACCCTGCTCGGCAGCTATGGCTCCACGATCGACACTGGTTCGCCTCTAAACGTTCGTCAGGGTGATGATGTAGCCATGAATGGGTTTATCGACGAATTAAAAGGAGGCCGTGTTGGAGCCGTCATGTTCCTCAATGCCAATCCGGTGTACGATCACCCACGCGGAGCCGAGATTGCAGCCGCACTTCCCAAGGTACCCCTAAGCGTATCCTTTGCTGACCGGGCCGATGAAACTGCTTCCTTGACCAAATACATTTGCCCAGCTTCCCACTATCTCGAATCTTGGGGCGATGCAGAGCCGCGCTCGGGTTACTATAGTCTCACACAACCGGCCATTAGCCTTATCTACAATACGCGACAGGCTGAGTCCAGTTTGTTGAAATGGGCCGGTAAAAATGCCGATTACCATGAATATGTGAAAGCTTACTGGCGCAGTACTATGTATTCCCAAGCGGCCGGGGGTGGGTTTGACCAATTCTGGATAAAGTCGTTGCATGATGGGGTATTTGAGCCTAAGAAAGGTACCTCTCAACCCGCGAGTACATCAATGGCAACCGATGTGGACGCCGCATCGGCTGCCATCAGCAGAACTTTCAAAGCGGGTGGATCTGACCTGGAACTTGTCCTATACGAAAAAGTAGGGATGGGCACCGGAAGTCTGGCTAATAATCCTTGGATACAGGAGTTCCCGGATCCAATTACAAAAGCTTGCTGGGACAATTACGCCTGTCTTGCCAAAGCTACGGCCACTGAACTAGGAGTAGAACAGGGCGACATAGTAAAAGTTGACTTGAAAGGCAAGGCACTTGAGCTGCCAGTGGTTATTCAACCTGGACAGGCTCCAGGTACAGTAGCAGTCGCGATTGGTTACGGTCGTGAAAAGGCCGGAAAGTCAGCAAATGGCGTGGGTGTGAATGTGTATCCATGGGCCACTTTTGTGGGAGGGTACCTGTCATTCATGCCGGGTACGGCATCGATAACCAAAACCGGAGATTTCAGGGATATCGCTCAGACTCAGACGCACGATACCGTAATGGGTAGGGAGTCGGTGTTACAGGATACCGTTCTTTCCGATTACAAGAAAAATGTAATGGCCGGTCGATTTGTCCCAGAGGTAGAGACCTCTGAAGGTCCCAAAGAAGCCACCGATATCACACTTTGGAACGGGCACAACTATAAGAACCACTCGTGGGGAATGGTTATCGACCTGAATTCCTGCACGGGCTGTGGAGCTTGTGTAATTGGTTGCCAATCAGAAAACAATGTTTCGGTGGTAGGACGGCAAGAGGTAATCAATCGCCGTGAGATGCACTGGATTCGTATTGACCGGTATTATAGCAGCAAGTCTGCTGAAAGCCTCGACGCTCTTGAAGAAGCGGCTGAAAATCCTGAGGTGACTTTTCAGCCGTTGATGTGCCAACATTGTAATAATGCACCCTGCGAAACGGTATGCCCCGTATTGGCTACTACCCATAGCTCGGAAGGATTGAACCAAATGACCTATAACCGTTGTGTAGGAACGCGTTACTGCGCCAACAACTGTCCTTATAAGGTCCGTCGCTTTAACTGGTTCAAGTACTTCGACAATGACAATTTCGATTACCATTTTAACAATGACCTTGGTAAAATGGTAATTAACCCTGAGGTGACTGTTCGCTCTAGAGGCGTTATTGAGAAATGTTCGATGTGTGTACAGCGCATTCAGGAAGGAAAACTGACGGCCCGCAGGGAAAGAAGGCGTCCAGTGGATGGTGAAATTGTTACTGCCTGCGCCCAAACTTGCCCTACCAATGCCATTACTTTCGGAGATATGAATGATCCAGAAAGCCGGATTTCAAAAATACTGGAAGTAGAGCGCGAAGGACGAGCCTTCCACATGCTGGAAGAAATCAATGTACGTCCACAGATCTCGTATTTGACCAAAATACGGAATAAAGAAGCCGAACAGCCTGGAATGGCTGACGCGTGAGTAGAATACAAGCAGTAAACAGAGCTATTTATCCAATATAAAATTACACTCGTATGCATGTTACTTCACCCGTGAGACCGCCGCTCGTTACCGGCGGAAAGACGTACGCCGATGTAACGGAAGATATTTGTCGCCACGTTGAGAATAACCCTACAAAAGAGTGGCTGATCGCATTTGGTATATCCGTAATCGTGCTTATCTATGGTACCGCTTGCGTACTATGGACTTGGTGGGAAGGTCTTGGTGTCTGGGGATTGAATAAAACCGTAGGCTGGGCATGGGACATCACCAACTTTGTATGGTGGGTAGGTATTGGTCATGCCGGAACCCTAATTTCAGCAATTTTGCTGCTTTTCCGGCAAAAATGGCGGACTTCCATCAACCGCGCGGCGGAAGCTATGACGATTTTTGCAGTACTGTGTGCCGCCTCGTTCATTTTGATGCACATGGGACGTCCATGGCTTGCTTACTGGGCATTGCCATTGCCCAATGCATTCGGGTCCCTGTGGGTTAACTTCAACTCCCCACTGGTTTGGGACGTTTTCGCCATTAGTACCTATTTCTCGGTTTCACTGGTATTCTGGTACATTGGTCTTATTCCTGATTTGGCTACCATCCGTGACCGAGCTCGTAGCAAAGTGTCTCGTTTTATTTACGGATCGTTGGCAATGGGCTGGACGGGTGGTGCCAAAACCTGGTCGCGCTATGAATACATAAGTCTGATTCTGGCAGGTCTGGCTACTCCTCTGGTACTTTCCGTACATACGATTGTAAGTATGGACTTTGCAACATCGGTTATTCCAGGCTGGCACACCACGATCTTTCCTCCCTACTTCGTAGCTGGGGCAATTTTCTCAGGATTTGCCATGGTACAAAACCTGATGTTGATTACCCGGGTGGTCTATCGATTGGAAGATTACATTACCTTGGAACACATTGAGTCTATGAATAAGGTAATCACCCTGACAGGATCGATCGTTGGAGTAGCCTATCTTACTGAATTTTTTATTGCCTGGTATTCGGGGGTAGAATACGAAAGTTATGCTTTCATAAACCGTGCTACGGGCCCTTATTGGTGGGCATACGCTACCATGATGACCTGTAATGTGGTTTCTCCGCAACTCTTCTGGTCGCGCACCATTCGTAGGAGTGTAACATGGACTTTCTTCATCTCGATCATTGTAAACATTGGGATGTGGTTTGAGCGATTCGTAATCATTGTTACTTCATTGCACCGTGACTACCTACCTTCAAGCTGGGCGATGTTCTCACCGACTCGCTTTGACATTGGTGACTACATATTCTCGTTCGGGTTTTTCTTTACTTTCTTCCTGCTTTTTTCCAAGTATTTACCTGTCATAAACATGGCGGAAGTAAAAGCAGTAATCCGTTCATCGTCGGAGCGTTTGCCGATCAAGGTAGCTGGAGTTGCTAAAGGAGACCGGGTGGCAAGCCCTACATTTAATAAAGACGCCCAATAAATACTATTATATACTACCTATGTCGGACTTCAAAGGAAAATATTTGGTTGGGGTTTATGATGATGATGAAGTAATTCTTCATGCTGTCCCCAAACTCCGCAAAGCAGGAGTTAAAATAAATGAGGTATACTCTCCTTTTGCTATACATGGTATGGATGATGCCCTGGGACATCCTCGGACACGTATTGGGATAGCTGCCTTTATGTTTGGTGTGACGGGATGTATCTGTGCCCTTACTTTACTAATCTGGACAATGGGAATAGATTGGCCGATGATTGTAGGGGGTAAGGATCCTATATCTCTCCCAAATTACATTCCCATCACTTTCGAGTTGACTGTACTTTTTACCGCATTCGGTATGGTAACTACATTCTTTATTTCGAATGGATTAGGACCCAGTTTGGTGACTCCAGCCATGTTTGATCCACGGTCCACGGATAACAAATTCGTGATGGCCATTGAATTAAAGAAAAACCGCTTATCAGAAGCTGAGATTGCTCAATATTTAAGAGATACGGGTGCTGAGGAAATCAACATCAAACAATTCTAACCGGTCGGATGATGAATTTTAGAAATACATATAAGTACCTAATTGCATTTGTTGGAATCGTAGCTGCCTTTGCAAGTTGTACACGTGACCCTAACAATCAGGGGTTGGAATTTGCCCCTAATATGTACCTACCAGTAGGGTATGAGCCCTACCGCCAGGTAAAAGCAAATCCTATAAACCCGATGGGGTTGAACATGCGGAAACCGGTGGATGGTACCGTTTCACGGGCCAACTATGATACCAAGTTTGGAGAAGGGGATTCGGCCAAAGTGGATTTGATGGTATACAACATTTCGAAAGACAGCATCGGAATTGCCGAGCGTACTCTCACCAATCCGGTACCCCTGAATGAAAAGACACTGGCCGAGGGCAAAGTTCTTTACGAACGTTACTGCCAACACTGTCATGGAGCAACAGGTGCCGGCGATGGTACTGTTGGTAAAGTATACAAGGGGGTTCCCAATTATAAAGCTGACGCGTATAAGACATTAAATGACGGACATATTTTTCATGTGATCACACATGGCAAAGGCCGAATGTGGCCGCACGGATCACAGGTCAATCCCGAAGAACGCTGGAAAATAGTGCATTATGTTCATCAGCTTCAAAAGGATTAGTAATTAACCGAATAACCGAGTAACAATCACGATAATGGCATCAGTACATTCGCTACCCTCGATTGAAGAACGCTTTGAATTCACTTCGGGCGCAAAACAAAAACTGCTGATTGGTGGGGCCATCGGTCTGGCTCTTGTACTAGTTGGGGCATTCCTGTTGGCAAATGGTTCAGGACATGAAGCAGCCGCAGCCCATGGAGGGGAACATGCCGAAGGAGCTGCTCACGCTGGAAACTGGCTGACCCGTATTTGGGCCAATATTTGGGTCAACGCGGTTTACTTCACCGGAATCTCAGTGATAGGAATGTTTTTCATGTCATACAACTATCTGGCCGAAGCCGGGTGGTCGGTTGTATTCAAGCGTATACCCGAAGCAATGCCAGCGTTTCTACCCGTAACAGGGGTTATCATGCTTATCGTTTTTTTCCTGGGGGGGCACGATTTGTTTCACTGGACACATGAGGAACTATTCGACCCTGGAAACAAGCTGTATGATCCGATAATAAGCGGTAAGCAAGGATTCCTGAATACGCCTTTTTTCCTGATTCGCATGTTGGTGTATTTTGCGGCCTGGTACATGTTGTGGCGTGTACTTCGGAATGCTTCTTTACAAGAAGATGAACTAGGGGGTACCTCTTTCTACTACAAATCAATTCGCTACGGAACTGCTTTTCTAGTAATCTTTGCAGTCACTTCCTCAACGGCTGCCTGGGATTTTGTGATGTCAATCGATACCCACTGGTTTAGTACGATGTTCGGTTGGTATACGCTGGCGAGTTGGCATGTAAGCGGTCTGGCGGTGATAACCCTTACTGTGGTAACTCTTCGGGAAATGGGGTACCTGAGGGCCGTCAACACCAGCCATTTGCGGGATTTAGGCAAATTCGTCTTTGCCTTTAGCATCTTTTGGACCTACGTATGGTTTTCGCAGTTTCTACTGATTTATTACGCCAATTTACCCGAGGAGACCATCTACTATCGGGAGCGTTTTAGTGGATATGGCGGAATATTCAAGGCACCCTTTTTCATCAATCTTTTCCTAAACTTTTTCTTTCCCTTCCTAGTTCTAATGACACGGGATGCAAAGGCTACGCACTCGATTTTGAAGGTAGCCTGTTGGAGTGTGTTGATTGGTCACTACTTTGATTTTTGGAATAACATAATGCCTGGGACGGTCGGCGCCAATGCGGGCTTTGGTCCTGTCGAATTTGGTTTTATTCTGTTATTTGCCTGCTCATTTATCTGGTCGGTATCTACTCAACTTGCGAAAGCAAACCTGATTCCCAGAAACCACCCGATGCTCGAAGAGTCCCTTCATCACGACATACCTTGACAACCCGATAAAACTACGCTCATGTCTTATATCATAGGAATTATTTTTATAGTTTTTCTGGCCCTGACCGTTATGGTCATTTCCAGAATGCAGAATGTGCTGAAAGGTGTCAATGTAAAGGATGCCGATCCTTCCCGACCTGAAGGAAATAAGTGGAATGCTGCCATGTTTATGATTGTGCTGGTACTAGGAGCTATTGCATTGTTTTGGTCTTACCGAAGCGCTTCTGCCGATTTCTTACCAACAGCATCTTCAGTTCATGGGCGGCGCACCGATGACTTGTTCTGGTTCTCGATGGGAATTCTAACAATTCCTTTTTTGATTGTTAACTTTCTTTTGTTTTATTTTTCATGGCGTTACCAATACAAGGCAGGACATAAAGCCACCTTTTATCCCGAGAATCACCGTTTGGAGCTCATATGGACGGTTATTCCGGCTATTGTAATGGCGCTGCTGGTATTCACGGGCTGGCGTGCCTGGTCTGACATTACTTCTGATGCTCCTAAGGACGCTGAGGTTTTTGAAATCATGGGCAAGCAGTTCGCATGGTATATTCGTTACCCAGGTGTGGATAATAATAAGCTTGGAAACTACAACTACCGCTTAATCGATGCCCAGAATGAAATGGGGATAGATTTGTCGGATGAAAACGCATTTGATGACTTCATAAGTACCTCCGAATTGCATATTCCGGCCAATAAGCCCGTACTGTTGAAAATCCGCGCCCGCGACGTCTTGCACAGTGTCTATATTCCTCACATGCGGGTCAAAATGGATGCTGTACCAGGGATGCCGACAAAATTTTGGTTTGTGGCGGATAAAACGACAGCCGAGATGAAGTCAGAGACAGGAAATCCAAATTTCGATTACGAAATTGCCTGTACAGAAGTATGCGGTAGAGGCCATTTCGCAATGAAACTTCGTTTGATTGTTGAAGATGAAGCCTCATATCGTAATTGGATGGCCCAACAAAAGACTTTTCTAGAAACGTACCCTGATTATCTGGCCAAAGTGCCTGATAATCTGAAGCCAAAAGCAATGCGCTATATTCCTGCATCAGCCCCTGCTACCGCAAATCCCGATAGCACGACGGCTGGTGAGACAGGGCCGCAAACCACATCGGGCATTGGTACCTCAGCATCACTTCGTTAAAAAGAATCTAAACATTAAATAGTAAGTATTATGTCAGCAGTAGGAACAGGAATGGATTCGGTAGTACACGCAGAAGAGCATGTGCATCACGACCCGCAAAGCTTCTGGCGGAAGTATATATTTTCAGAGGATCATAAAGTCATCGCCAAGCAGTATTTAATATCAGGGATCTTCTGGGCCGTTTTGGGTTTGTCCATGTCGGTCGTGTTCCGCATTCAGCTGGGCTTTCCCGATGCTGATTTGTCATGGCTAAAGCCGGTACTCGGTCAATGGATTGATGAAACTGGTAAATTGGACCCCAATTTTTACCTGGCTCTGGTTACCATGCATGGTACCATCATGGTTTTTTTCGTACTTACAGCCGGACTGAGTGGTACCTTCAGTAATTTCCTGATTCCCTTACAGATTGGGGCACGCGACATGGCTTCGGGATTTTTAAACATGCTTTCATATTGGTTCTTCTTTATTGCCAGTGTGATCATGTTTTCTTCTTTATTCCTACAGACGGGTCCTGCGGCAGGCGGGTGGGTTGTTTATCCTCCTTTGAGTGCATTGCCACAGGCCCATATAGGATCAGAAATGGGTATGACGCTGTGGTTGACCAGTATGGCTCTTTTCATTGTGTCACAGCTTTTGGGAGGCATCAACTATATCACTACAGTGATCAACCTTCGCACGCGGGGAATGACGTTTAATCGTTTGCCTTTAACGATTTGGTCATTTTTGATCACAGCCGTACTTGGACTAATTTCCTTCCCAGTGTTGCTGTCGGCCGCTCTGCTTCTCATTTTTGACCGTAGTTTCGGTACAAGTTTTTATCTTTCTGAGATATACATTGGAGGAGAGGCTTTGCCAAATGTAGGGGGAAGTCCTATTCTGTTCCAACACCTTTTCTGGTTTCTGGGACACCCCGAAGTATACATTGTGATTCTGCCAGCATTAGGAATCACCTCCGAGATTATCGCTACCAATTCTCGTAAACCTATTTTTGGCTATCGGGCTATGATTGCATCCCTGCTGGGGATTGCCTTTCTTTCATTCATTGTGTGGGCGCACCACATGTTTGTCACGGGTATGAATCCCTTCTTGGGATCTGTGTTTATGTTTTTGACACTGATTATCGCGGTACCTTCGGCAGTCAAAGCCTTTAACTACATTACAACGCTTTGGAAAGGCAACATCCGGTTTACGCCGGCTATGCTGTTTTCCATAGGTTTGGTTTCATTCTTTGTATCAGGTGGTTTGACGGGAATCATACTAGGTAATAGTGCACTGGATATTCAGTTGCATGATACTTATTTTGTAGTGGCTCACTTTCACGTGGTGATGGGTGCTGCATCAGCCTTCGGACTATTGGCAGGTGTTTACCACTGGTTTCCCAAAATGTTTGGGCGTATGATGAACAACACGCTCGGACAGATCCACTTTTGGTTGTCATTTATCGGGATTTACTTGGTATTCCTGCCTATGCATTATGTGGGTATCGCCGGTTTTCCGCGTCGTTACTATCAGTTTACGAGTTTTGATTTTACTCATTCCTATACTGATCTGAATATGTTTATTAGTGCTGCGGCCATTTTGACATTTTTGGCACAGCTCATATTCCTGTGGAATTTCTTTTCAAGCATTTTTACAGGCAAACGTGCTACTCAGAATCCTTGGAATTCCAATACTTTGGAATGGACAGCTCCAATTAATCCAGGCCATGGAAACTGGGTTGGCGAAATACCAGCAGTGTATCGGTGGTCATATGACTATAGCAAGCCTGGTGCAGCGGAAGACTTTATTCCTCAAAATGTACCCTACTCACAGACGCTTGAATCGAATCTGCCTCATGAAAATGAGCAGATAAAGATGGAAGCTGAGATAGAGGCGCAAAACTTCAATGATCAATTCAAAGACGCCCACTGATAGTAGAAATGACCGTCTATTCCGGAAACTTACCCTGTTTGCGGTCATTACGGTTTACTTATTGATTGCGGCGGGAGGAATCGTTAGAAGTACCGGATCGGGAATGGGTTGTCCCGACTGGCCCAAATGCTTTGGTAGCTGGGTACCTCCAACGGAGGCATATCAGCTACCATCTAATTACAAGGAGCTTTACGGAGCTAAATTGAAAGGCGAAGTAGAGTTCAATGTAGTAAAAACCTGGACCGAATATGTAAACCGCTTACTAGGCGTTTTCACTGGAATTCTAATATTTGGTACTCTCCTGGCCTCGGTACCCTACCTGCGAACACACAAATCCAACTTATTTTACGCTAGTCTGGCAGCTTTCATACTGGTAGGAATTCAGGGTTGGCTTGGATCAAAGGTAGTTTCAACCGAATTGCATCCCCTGATGGTTACTCTACACATGGTTGTAGCAATAGTGATCGTTTTCATTCTGATCTACACTTTGATCCGATCGTACCCGCCGCGAACAAATACTTTTAAGAACAAGAAGTTCCTTCTGGTGAAGCAACTGATAGTACTAAGTATTGTACTGTCTTTCGGTCAGGTAATGCTGGGTACGCAAGTTCGTGAAGCGATGGATGGAGCGATTTCGATGTTAGGGTATGACGCGAGAAGCCAATGGATCGAGCAGTTAGGCTTACCCTTTTATATACATCGGTCATTTTCACTGGTGGTACTAGGGGTGAATACACTGCTTGTATACCAAATATGGAATGAGAGAAAAAGATCAAGACTACGGCGCTATTTAATTCAGGGAGTCATTGTAGTGATCCTTTTGGAAATATTTTCGGGAATCGTGATGGCGTATTTCTCTGTTCCAGCTTTTGCTCAGCCCATCCACTTAACATTGGCCATTGTGATGTTGGGTACACAATATAGTCTGTGGTTAGAAAGTACTGATATATTATCAGCGGAAAAGAAGCAAATGGTTGGTACTGCTTGAGGTACCATAAAATAATTAAATTGTTATGATTGTGTCAGATAGTAGTTTGTCGTTGGGAAACAAAGTGAATGAGAAAGGAAGGGCCCTTTTCGAATTACTAAAATTTCGGCTGGCAGCTTTGGTGTCATTTTCAGGGGCTTTTGGTTATAGTCTGGCTGTCGAAAAAATCGATTGGTTACTATTTGGACTATTTTGTGTGGCATCCATTGGAATAACGGGCTCGGCCAATATCATCAATCAAATCATTGAAAAAGATCTTGATAAATTGATGAAAAGGACAGCGAATCGGCCATTGCCAAATGGACGAGTCACAGTCCAGGAAGCGGCGTTATGGGCCTTCGTGCTTGGATTATTTTCGCTATTTATTTTCACCTACTACTTCAACATCACTACGGCTCTACTAGCTGCTTTATCCCTGGTGTTATACGGCTTTGTCTATACACCTCTGAAAAGGGTCGGTCCTATTGCTGTGTTTGTGGGAGCTTTTCCAGGAGCTTTTCCTCCCATGATTGGCTGGATTGCAGCCACAAATCATTTTGGACTCGAACCAGGAATTCTGTTTGCCATACAGTTCTTCTGGCAATTTCCCCATTTTTGGGCCATTGCCTGGGTACTGGATGAAGACTATAAACGGGCGGGTTTCAAATTACTTCCTTCACAAGGTGGAAAGGATCTCAATACTACCATTCAGATAATGATCTGGACACTATTCTTGCTCCCTTTCGGATGGTTGCCATTCAAATTGGGTATGACTGGCATTAATTCGGCGTTCATAGCAACTTTATTTGGGGTATTGTTTCTGGCACAAACCTTTCATCTGATGCGCAAGTGCACCGACAAAACAGCCCTGCAGTTAATGTTTGGCTCATTCATCTACCTTCCCATTGTTCAGCTTGCATTTCTCATTGATAAAATCTAAAAGGTACTTATAGAAATGGAGACGCTTCATCCCATACAGGTCCAGAAAGAACCCGAAGCCACACTTTCTGTCGATCCCAAAAAATTCATTTTGTGGCTCTTTATCGTTAGCATTGTTATGCTCTTTGCCTCGCAGACGAGCGCATATCTGGTGCGGCGAGCTGAAGGAAACTGGCTGGAATTTAATATGCCGGTTGTTTTCTGGTACAGCACGGCTGTTTTGGTAATAAGCAGTTTAAGCATGCATTGGGCTTATTATTCTGCAAAAAAAGATAATTTTACCAATCTGAAAATTGCAATTTCTGTTACTTTTGTGCTTGGGCTTGCCTTTTTATACATGCAATTCCAAGGCTGGCGGGAGATGGTGGACATGAAAGTCTATTTTGTAGGAAACCCTTCGGGGTCCTTCCTATATGTTTTTACAGGTCTACATGCCTTCCATCTGATCAGCGGTTTATTTGTATTACTTTTTGCGTTGGTTTCAGCATTCCGTTTCAAAGTTCATGCTAAAAACTTAAGACGAATCGAGATTTGCGCTACCTATTGGCATTTTCTGGACATCCTTTGGGTATACCTGTTTTTCTTTTTACTGACTTTTAATTGATAATTTAACCGAGCGATGGCTGCAACTACTACGACGACCGGCACCCTAAAACCCAGAATGTGGATGGGCGGAATCGAGCCCATGAAGGCTAGTTACGGAAAACTCATGATGTGGTTTTTCCTTATTTCCGATACATTCACATTTTCTGCACTGCTGGTTTCTTACGGATTGGTGCGCTTTAGTTTCCCCTCATTTGCCGGAACGCCCGAAGAGTTTGTATTTTCCCCCGCTTATTGGCCAATTCCCGAAAAAGTATATGAGGCAGTACCCTTCCTCCATGGTATTGAATTACCACTGGTGTTTGTGGGTATCATGACCTTCATCTTGATTTTCAGTAGCGTTACCATGGTGCTAGCAGTAGAAGCAGGACATAGGATGGACCGGAACAGCGTGGAAAAATACATGCTTTGGACCATTCTGGGCGGATTTACCTTTCTGGGGTGCCAGGCTTGGGAATGGGCACACTTTATTCATGGAACAGAAAGTGGTTCTGTGGTACGGGAAATTGTGAACGGTTCTTGGATTGAGAAAACCATTTACGGGGCGAACCTGACTGAAAATCAATATGGTCCGCCGGCGTTTGCTGATTTTTTCTTTTTCATCACTGGATTTCACGGTACGCACGTATTTAGTGGTGTCATATTGAATATTCTAATTTTCTACCGCTCGGCAACGGGCTTCTATGACCGTCGGGGTCATTACGAAATGGTGGAGAAGGTGGGTCTTTACTGGCACTTTGTGGATCTGGTTTGGGTATTCGTATTTACATTCTTCTATCTGGTTTAATCAGGATAAATTTTCAAGACTATGAGTGATTCACACGCTGCTGAACACAGCCCGGACGGAGGCGCAGCCCAACGCAAACAGATATGGAAGGTATTTATCATTCTTTCTGTTATCACCGCATTCGAGTTCCTTATTGCTTTCACGATGCACCATGGTACCCTGAAGATTGCAATCTTTGTCGGTATGACAATTGTAAAGGCTTTTTTCATTGTCGGTGAGTTTATGCACTTAAAACATGAAGTGAAAAGTCTTATCTGGGCCATTCTTATTCCCTGCATCTTTGTAGTGTGGCTGCTTTTGGCTTTGATGCTGGAAGGAGGCTCCATTTTTCAACTAAGGTAATTTCATGCAGAAATACATAAAAACCGGGTTACTAATCATCGTATTAGTAGTCCCGGTTTTAATTTTTTTATTCCTCCAGGGATATACCACTAATCATTTTGATCTTCCATACTATGTGCCGTTGCGGGACCCGGTAACGAATGAGGTAATAAGAGAAAATGGAGATACGGTATTTTACCAAATTAAAGATTTTTCATTGCCCGTTTCCGACGGTTATTCAACTACAAACAGAGTTTCTATAAAGGGAAAAATAACGGTCGTCAGTGCTTTTAAGGCTCCCTGTGAAAAAGGATGCGAGAGGGCATTAAGTCAACTGAAGCGCATACAGGCGCTCCACCAGTCTTATCCTTCGCTCAATATTCTGACGATCCTCGACGAAGAAGAAAATACATTGGTAGAAAAAATAGGTGACCGACCTAAGAGCGGTTGGTTATTAGCCAAGGTACCGGATAGCGTATATCATGCTGTGCTTCAAAACGTCTTTTATTTGATCCCTAAGGATGAAAAACAAACTAAAACAGATTTTAGCCAGTTTAGCTTAGTAGATCGGGACGGTTTTATAAGGGGTTTTTATGATGCTCGGGAAACTGCGGAGATAGAAAGACTAATGGCTGAAATCAGGGTACTGGAATACAATGAAAAGAATAATGAGTAATACGATGGAAACACTTTTGCTGGAAAAAAGTCCAAAATATAATCGCCTGATCAACGTACTAGCTGTGGCAATTCCATTGGTGGTTGCCGTTTTATTAGGTATACGGCAGAAAGTCGATTTGGGTGAATGGACTAAAATCCTACCGCATGTCAATGGCGTTATCAATACACTTACTGCTTTATTGCTCCTTATGGGTTTATACTTCATTCGGCAGAAAAATATAACGGCCCATCGGCGCACAATGACTCTGGCATTCGTGCTTGGATCGCTTTTCCTGGTAAGTTATGTTTTGTACCATCTAAGTAATGATTCAACCGCCTTTGGGGGCAACGGGCTGATTAGGCCAATCTATTATTTTTTATTAGTCAGTCATATTGTCTTATCAGTAGTAGTAGTGTGGTTTGTGCTAAGGGCGATCTATTTTGCGTACAGCAATCAGATTGCCGAACATCGAAAAGCAGTCAAATGGGCATTTCCTATTTGGCTGTATGTAAGTGTGACGGGAGTTATCGTATATTTATTGATTAGTCCTTATTATTCATGAAAAAATTAGCGAATCGGGTACTGCTAACTTTACTCTTTACGGCCATGACATTAGGACAGGGCTGGGCGCAATGTGCAATGTGCCGGGGCACTGTAGAAAGTACGATGGGAAATGGCCGAAACAATGTAGGAATTGGTCTCAATACGGGCATAATGTACCTTTTTGTTATGCCCTATATCATCGTAGCTGTTATTGCCTACCTATGGTACCGAAACAGCAAAAAAGCACGTGACGAACAGCGGCTTGTTGCCTCACGGGTGCAACAGGCAATGGATCGTTAAGGTTGGCATGTAACGACACAAGAAAGGGGAAACAATCCGAACGGGGCGTTTCCCCTTTTTTAGTACTGTTTATTTGGAGGCAGGCACATTCTTATAAAGAAGCAATATGAGAATTTCGATTGAAAATCAATGACTTATTATAATTCTCAGTCTACAATCAAAAAAAGGAAAATAAAATCCGAGATAAATGCGAAGTCGCGTGCAACCTGCCGGGCATGAAATTACATCTTGTTGATGAAGTACCCCGAAAGAATGGTCAGAATATTACCTCTATATACTCAGGAAGCGCAGTTGGTCAAGGCTCTTAGAAAAGCCGATCCCAAAGCGCAGCGTATGCTGTACGACAAGTACGCTTCGCGCATGCTAGGGGTTTGTATGCGTTATGTAGGTGATCAGATGACGGCTGAGGATATATTGGTAGAGGGCTTTATGAAGGTCTTCGACAAGATAGAGCAATTCAAAAGCGAAGGGAGTTTTGAAGGATGGATGAGGCGGATTATGGTGAATGAGTCATTAGGGTACCTGCGGCAACGTAAAAGACTTCAGGAGGATACTATTCTGGATGAGGCGCATGGGATAGTCGACGACACTGCCTTAGCCGATCAATCGTTGGAAGCCAGCGAAATGATGGATATGATCGAGACCCTACCTACCGGCTATAGGACAGTATTCAACCTCTATGCCATCGAAGGATACTCTCATGCCGAGATTGCCGACATGCTCGGAATTACCGAAAGTACGTCGAAATCGCAGTTGCACCGAGCTCGGGCCTTACTGCAACAACTCGTAAAAAATTGGGAAGACGAATTAAAAAAAAAAGAAATATATGAAAAAGCATCCAGTTGACGACCTCTTTGCCCGGAAACTGGCCGATTGGCAGCCAAGCACATCGCCAGACGTATGGAAGCGGATTGAGGACCGACAAGAAAAAAAATCAAGACGTCTAATAGGGTGGCACTGGTATGCCGCTGCCAGCCTTACTTTGTTGTTGATGGTAGGCTATGTAGTATGGCAAAACCAGTCGACCATACTACCTGATGCTGGTCGTGGATTAGCCACAGTTGAACAGCCACAACAACCTGAAACCAACACTTCACGATCTGATAGGGCATTACAGAAAAGCGAGGTACCTCCGATAAATTCTGAAGCAGAAAAGATCACTACACGCTCGAAAGTAGAAGAAAACATTCTAAATCAGAACACGAGAGCCTTTGCAAAAGTAGATCCAATCGCTCAGCCGCAACGGCAGGAGCCAAAGCCGGTTTTGGAAGATACGGAAGTAGCGGCTATTCAGAAAAAGGAAATTGGTTCCGAGCTTCTAATACCAGACAACAAAGCGATTACCTCCTTGCAACCCGTGGAAGCTCGTCTTGAAACCACGAATGAAACTCTAGCAGAACAAACCAAAGGGCGCGTAATAATCGCCCATATCGAAACGGATAAGTTAGTTCAGGAAGACCCAAAATCATCGAAATTTATCCGCATTTTGCGCCAACTAAAAAATGCTAAGGAAGGCGAAGCCATTGAATGGGATGAGGTTGGCTTTAACCCCAAAAAACTGGTAGCTCGTGCGGATGAGCGGCTGAGGGATGAAGAAGAAAAAATATCAAAAAAATATCAGGAATTAAAAGATAAGACAAAACTATAAATACCAATACCATGAAAAGCACCTTGAAAACCATCGTTCTGAGTGTAGTATGCCTCCTTAGCTTTGTATCTTCGTATGCCAAGCCAGCTCAAAAAGATTCTATTATCGTCACATTTGGAGACAAAACGCGGATAATAATTTACAGTGATGATCGTAAGGAACTGGAAAAGCTGATGAAATACGATCTTAACACCTTACTTCAAGACCTCGGTGCCCGGCTGGATACAATGCAGGGAGAAACCAAGATTTATTTTGACGATCTGGATGGTAGGAAGTACCTTAAAGACACTACTGGAATAAGCAAGGATAAGAACTACGTGCGCATCGGTCTGAAAGGAATACGGATTAAAGACGGCGATACAGAGGTAACTATCACAACCCGGGGTGTGGATATTAGGGATGGAGACGAGCAAGTACGTGTTGGTGGAAAACGAGACGGGTACGAGATTGATACGACTGCCCGTGACGGTAACGGAAGCAGTGATCGGGATTATGACAATGATGAGAAGGTGATGACAATCCGCCGTGTCCGCCGTTACTCCAGCCCGCGAAAAGGATTCAATATTTCACTGGGACTTAACGCATACGCACAGAATCAACCACAAGCCGCATACAACTCCGACGACTATGACTTGCGCCCATTTGGGTCACGCTACATTAGCCTGGGCTTTGTCAAAAGTGCTACGCTGGTCCGGGGTAAACAGGCCGGTCTGCATTTGGATTTTGGCCTGGACGTGGCGTGGAATAATCTGATGTTTGAAGGAAACAATACTGTTCGCAAAGATAGCACAGCTGTTTCTTTTCCCCTTGTCTTGAACAATGAAGGTCGGGAATTGGATTTACGAAAAAGCAAATTAACGGTTCCCTATTTGAATTTTTCCCTGATGCCTACCGTCAGCTTTCCAAATGCCTTCATTTCATATATTAGCGCTGGCGGCTACATTGGGTATCGCTTGGGCGGATATACCAAAACCAAGTTGGCTGATGGTAAAAAGGATCATGTCCGTAGTAATTACTATCTGAATGATTTACGTTACGGAGCGGCATTCGAACTTGGAATCCGGCATTTCCCTGACTTTTTTGTGCATTACGACATGAACCCTCTTTTCCAAAGCAACCGAGGGCCCGAAGTACGCATGATCAATTTTGGAATACGATTCTAGTAAAATTAAAGACGGGGTAAAAGGCGGCCTTGATGCAATTCAAGGCCGCCTTTAGTTTTATTATTGGAAAAATTTAAAAAGAATTTTGACAATAATGGAAAAGGCTATAATTTTGCGACTCCAAAGTGAATCGTAGAAGGATTCAGAGGTTTTGTAACAGTGTGAGGGGGTGTACCAGAGTGGCCAAATGGGGCAGACTGTAAATCTGCTGGTTTATACCTTCGGTGGTTCGAATCCATCCGCCCCCACCAAATATCTGCGGGAGTAGCTCAGTTGGTAGAGCGATAGCCTTCCAAGCTATAGGTCGCGAGTTCGAACCTCGTCTCCCGCTCTATTTTGAGGCCTCGAAGCGATCACCGAAACTATCCTCAGGAAATTTTTTCGATGATCGCTTTTAATATTTAGAGTAACGCCGTTGTAGCTCAGGGGTAGAGCACTTCCTTGGTAAGGAAGAGGTCAGGGGTTCAAATCCCCTCAACGGCTCATTTGAAGAAGTTGATTACAGAGTACAAATACCTGGCGTATGGATGACATAGATGCGCAAACAATCGACAAACAGTAATTATTTCGTATTAACTTTTAATTTAAGCATACCTAGAAAACATGGCAAAAGATAAGTTTGACCGCTCCAAACCGCACGTTAACATCGGTACTATCGGACACGTTGACCACGGTAAAACTACCCTTACCGCTGCAATTACCACGGTTTTGGCAAGCAAAGGTCTATCCGCAAAGCGTGACTTCTCATCTATTGATAATGCTCCTGAGGAAAAAGAGCGTGGAATCACGATTAATACTTCACACGTAGAGTATCAGACAGCCAACCGCCACTACGCGCACGTTGACTGCCCAGGTCACGCTGACTACGTGAAAAACATGGTAACGGGTGCCGCTCAGATGGACGGTGCTATCATCGTAGTAGCCTCTACGGACGGACCTATGCCCCAGACTCGTGAGCACATCCTGCTGGCTCGCCAGGTAGGTGTACCCCAACTGGTGGTATTCATGAACAAAGTAGACATGGTTGACGATCCCGAATTATTGGAACTCGTTGAAATGGAAATTCGGGAACTTTTGAGCTTCTACGAATACGATGGAGACAACATCCCTGTCATTCAAGGTTCAGCACTGGGTGCGCTTAATGGTGAAGAGAAGTGGGTAAAAACGGTAGAAGATTTGATGGATGCCGTTGATAGCTATATCCCCATTCCTCCCCGTATGACTGACCTTCCGTTCCTGATGCCTGTAGAGGACGTATTCTCGATTACGGGTCGTGGTACTGTAGCAACGGGTCGTATCGAGCGTGGAGTAATCAACTCGGGTGATCCTGTAGATATTTTGGGTATGGGTGCCGAGAACTTGAAGTCAACCATCACAGGGGTTGAGATGTTCCGTAAGATTCTTGACCGTGGTGAGGCTGGCGATAACGTGGGTCTGCTGCTGCGGGGTATTGACAAGGAAGATATTCGCCGCGGTATGGTGATTTGCAAGCCAGGTTCAGTGAAACCACATGCTCATTTCAAAGCCGAGGTGTACGTACTGTCAAAAGAAGAAGGTGGACGTCACACTCCATTCTTTAACAAATATCGTCCTCAGTTTTATTTCCGTACCACGGATGTAACGGGAGAAATTTCTCTTCCTGCTGGTGTGGAAATGGTAATGCCTGGCGACAATATCACGATCGAAGTAAAATTGATCAATAAGATCGCGATGGAGAAAGGCCTTCGTTTTGCTATCCGTGAGGGTGGACGTACGGTAGGTGCCGGTCAGGTAACTGAGATTCTCGACTAAGGGAATACAAAAGATAGAGAAACAAGTGCATTTCTTCGCGGGATGCACTTGTTTTTTATAGAAAAAAGCTATCTTTGCAGCCCCAAACATCTGAAAATTAAGTTTGGAGTGATTACGGGTGTAGTTCAAGGGTAGAATAGCGGTCTCCAAAACCGTTGATGGGAGTTCGAATCTCTCCACCCGTGCATTAAGTCATTAGTACAGAAAATGGAAAAACTTACCTCATTTTTTAAGGCTTCCTGGGAGGAAATCACACAACACGTGACTTGGCCTCCTTTTAGCGAGTTGCAGTCAAATACTACGCTTGTGTTGGTAGGATCCCTGATTTTTGCCTTCGTGGTCGGATTCATGGATTTCGTTTTCGAGAATGCACTCAATCTATTTTATCAGACTTTCTAAGACATCCGGTTGGATGCACGCATAATCCAGAATGGCATGACTGGTGTAAATTGGTACGTATTAAGAGCAATATCGGGTCAGGAGAAGAAGATCAAGACGTATATTGAAAATGAACTGGCCCGGCAGAGTCTCAGCGAATACGTTCCCGAGATACTGATTCCCACGGAAAAGATCTATGAAATGCGAAATGGCAAGAAACGGGTTCGTGAGAAGAACTTTTTTCCTGGCTACATCATCATATCTGCGGATCTGACTAAAGGCGAAGTGTTGCACGTAATTACCAGTATGCCTGGCGTAATTGGCTTTTTGGGTAATTCAGAGGGAAACTCCAAGGTACCCGTTGCCCTGCGCCAATCAGAAATTAACCGAATACTGGGTCGGGTCGATGAGGCAGCCCAGGAAGAGGAAACTCCCTCAATGTCGTTCATTAAAGGCGAAAGTGTGAAGGTAGTCGACGGTCCGTTCAGCGGCTTTATCGGCACTGTGGAGGAGGTATTCGATGAGAAGAAAAAACTCAATGTAGTTGTAAAAATATTCGGGCGCAGTACTCCCGTGGAACTCAGTTACGCACAAGTAGAAAAGGAAAGTTGATGACCCTGATGGGCAGGATTGCTTCACCTGCACGTGAGCCAGCGGGATTATCGATGAACCAACAAAATCAAAAACAATGGCAAAAGAAATAGGCGGATACGTTAAACTCCAAGTGAAGGGTGGCCAGGCCAATCCTTCTCCCCCCATTGGGCCTGCGTTAGGTTCCAAGGGTTTGAATATCATGGAGTTTTGCAAGCAGTTCAACGGTCGTACTCAGGATAAAATGGGTATGGTGTTGCCGGTAGTTATTACATACTACAAGGACAAGTCGTTTGACTTTGTCATCAAAACGCCCCCTGCCGCTATTCTGCTCATGGAAGCAGCCAAGTTGAAGAAAGGTTCGGCGCAGCCGAACCGGGCCAAGGTAGGGTCGGTAACATGGGATCAGGTTCGTCAGATCACTGAAACCAAAATGCCCGATCTGAATTGCTTCACGGTTGATTCCGGTATGAAAATGATAGCCGGTACAGCGCGTAGTATGGGTATTACCATTGCTGGTAAAGCCCCGTGGGAAGAAAACAACGAAGCGTCAACGAACGCCTAAGCAACTAAGAACATGGGAAAATTGACGAAAAAGCAAAAGGAAGCCCAATCGAAGATCGACAAGACTCAGTCGTATTCGTTTCAGCAGGCAGCCGAAGTTCTCAAAGATATCACCTATACCAAATTTGATTCCTCTGTGGATATCGACGTTCGCTTGGGTGTGGATCCCCGCAAGGCCGATCAAATGGTGCGTGGAGTAGTTACACTGCCGCACGGTACGGGTAAAGAGGTCCGGGTGCTTGTGCTGTGTACGCCTGACAAGGAAGCTGAAGCTAAAGAGGCGGGTGCTGACTACGTGGGATTGGATGAATACATTCAGAAAATCGAACAAGGCTGGACAGACATTGATGTAATTATCACAATGCCAAGCGTTATGGCCAAAGTAGGTAGGCTGGGTAAAATTCTCGGACCTCGCGGTCTGATGCCAAACCCCAAGTCGGGTACAGTTACTACTGATGTAGGTAAGGCAGTACAGGAAGTGAAAGCCGGTAAGATCGATTTCCGCGTTGACAAAACCGGAATTGTCCATACCAGCATTGGTAAAGTATCGTTTGATCCTGAAAAACTGGCACAGAACGCACAGGAAGTCGTTAACACGCTGGTTCGTTTGAAGCCTTCTTCGGCAAAAGGTACTTATGTGAGAAGCATTTACTTGTCGAGCACGATGAGTCCAAGTGTTTCCATTGACAAAAACACGATTCCAGGTTTATAATTATGACAAGGGAAGAAAAAGCAGCAGTAATTGACGAGTTAAGTCAGAAATTCGAGAACACTCCGTATTTCTATATTACCAACGCGTCGGGCATGACGGTGGATGAAGTTAATCAGCTTCGTCGCCTTTGCTTTGAGCGTGGAGTAGAGTATCGGGTGATTAAGAATACGCTGATTAGGAAGGCCCTTGAAACGTCAAACACCGATTATACTCCTTTCGACGAAAGTGTACTGAAGGGGTTCTCGGGTGTGATGTTTCACCCGGAGTCAGGTAAAGTCCCTGCGCAGTTGATCAAAGATTTCCGCAAGAAATCCGGCAAAGCCAAATTGAAATTCAAAGGTGCTTCGGTTGACTCCTCCCTGTTTATTGGAGCGGATCAGATCGATAAACTAATTTCTCTGAAATCGAAGCAGGAAATGCTTGGGGAAGTCATCGGCCTACTACAGTCACCTGCCAAGAATGTGTTGGGTGCACTGCTGGGAGGTGGTCACAAACTGGCTGGTATTCTTAAGACTTTATCCGAGAAAGAAGAAGCTTAAAAGTATAGGTTTCCAATCGGAGGTGGCGGATCGACTGGTTTTTTTTAGCTAATAATTTATTTAAAATCAATTGTAATCACTTAATCAAAAATAAAAAATGGCAGATTTGAAAGCTTTCGCGGAGCAGCTTGTTAACCTTACGGTTAAAGAAGTCAACGAACTTGCTGCAATTCTGAAAGACGAATATGGTATCGAACCCGCCGCTGCAGGTGCGGTTATGATGTCAGGTCCTGCTGCAGGTGGTGGAGATGATGCTCCCGCAGCGGCCGAACAGTCGTCTTTCGACGTTATCCTTAAGGCTGCTGGTGCCAGCAAGCTAGCAGTTGTTAAACTTGTAAAGGACCTGACTGGTCTTGGTTTGAAAGAAGCCAAAGAACTGGTTGACGGTGCTCCCAAACCTTTGAAAGAAGGTATTGCTAAAGATGAGGCGGAAGCCCTCAAGAAGCAACTTGAAGAAGCAGGTGCCGAAGTAGAGGTGAAGTAATTCATCATCTTCAGCCTACCATACAACGACAGGATCAGGCCTGACATACGTCAGGTCTTTTCCTGTTTAGTTATGAAGTGAAAAACTAATTTCCAAAAGATAGTGTTCTAACCACTGAGCATATCCTGCTTTTTCATTATTCTGCGCTCAGTTGAAACCATTACCAACCTTCCCGAAAACGCGATAGCGTTAGCTGCTGCACTATTTTCCTTTCAATTGGGAAAATCGGTCCGAAACACTTCTTTTCTCGTAGAAAGTAAGAAGAGGGACCCATTCTCCGACAAACTCTACGAGGCCTAATTTTGTGGTTTTAAACTAATTAGGGCTTTTGCACGTTTTTAAGAATTGCATTGGCTCTAGAATTTTTTGTTCTATTAACCCAAAAACGACATAGCCTTGGCTACTAAAACAACTTCCAGAAAAAACTTTGCCCGGATCACTCCGATTATCAATTATCCCGATCTACTGGGAATTCAGGTTCAATCATTTAGAGATTTTTTTAGCTTGGACACCTCGGTGGAAGATCGCTCAGGAGAAGGCCTTTATAAGGTATTTGCTGAGAATTTTCCGATTGCTGATTCGCGTGACAATTTCGTGCTCGAGTTCATCGACTATCTGCTCGAACCTCCCAAGTATTCGGTTGATGAATCGATTGACCGGGGTCTAACCTACGCTGTTCCGCTCAAAGCGAAGCTGCGTTTGATTTGCAATGATCCCGATCATGAAGAGTTCGAAACGATTGAACAAGAGGTATTTTTGGGGAATATTCCCTATATGACGGATCGGGGATCATTCGTGATCAACGGAGCAGAGCGCGTTATCGTATCACAACTTCACCGATCACCCGGTGTGTTTTTCTCCATGAGTAAGCATACCAATGGATCAAAACTCTATTCAGCCCGGATTATTCCTTTCAAAGGATCATGGATTGAATTTTCTACTGACGTAAACAATGTCATGTATGCCTATATCGACCGGAAAAAGAAATTCCCGGTTACGACGCTGCTGCGTGCCATCGGATTTGGCTCGGATAAAGATATACTTGATCTCTTTGGACTTTCCGAAGAAATCAATGCTAACCAAACGAATCTAAAGAAAGCCGTTGGTCGCCGTCTGGCAGCGCGGGTACTCCGTACTTGGACAGAAGACTTCGTGGATGAAGACACGGGTGAAGTCGTGTCTATTCAGCGGAATGAAGTACTGCTGGAGCGTGATTCTGTTATTAATCCAGAAGACATAGAGACGATTATCGAATCGGGCCAAAAATCAGTCATTCTGCATAAGGAGGATATGAATGTGGCCGATTACAATATTATATACAACACGTTACAAAAAGATAGCTCCAATTCCGACAAGGAAGCCGTAGAGCAGATTTATCGCCAGTTGCGTAATGCTGAGGCACCCGATGAGCAAACCGCTCGTGATGTAATTCAGAGCTTGTTCTTCAGTGATAAGCGGTATGACCTGGGTGAGGTAGGCCGGTACCGGATCAATAAGAAATTGGGTTCGGATACCAATCTCGATGTACGCGTTTTGACGACGGAGGATATTGTTTCTATTGTGAAGTACCTTATTGGACTTATTAATGCCAAAGCGGTCGTTGATGACATCGACCACTTATCCAACCGCCGTGTGCGCACTGTTGGCGAGCAGCTGTACGCTCAGTTTGGTGTGGGTCTGGCGCGGATGGCGCGGACGATTAAGGAGCGTATGAATGTTCGGGATAATGAGGACTTTAAGCCCGTTGATCTGATAAATGCGCGGACGCTTTCTTCGGTAATTAATTCATTCTTCGGTACGAACCAGCTATCGCAGTTCATGGATCAAACCAATCCATTAGCTGAGATCACCCACAAGCGTCGGATGTCTGCCTTGGGACCTGGTGGTCTGTCACGGGAGCGGGCCGGTTTTGAGGTACGTGACGTGCACTATACTCACTATGGTCGGTTGTGTACCATCGAAACGCCTGAAGGACCCAATATTGGTTTGATTTCCTCACTTTGTGTGTTTGCTAAGGTAAATGGCATGGGCTTCATCGAGACCCCTTACCGGGTTATCGATGGAGGAGGAAAGCTTACCAACGAAATCATTTACATGACTGCCGAGGAAGAAGATTCCAAGTACATCGCTCAGGCCAATGCCTCGGTGGATAAAAAAGGAAACTTCACGGTAGATAAAATCAAGACCCGATTTGAGGGAGATTTCCCAATGGTGGAGCCATCGCAGGCTTCTTTCATGGATATCGCCGCCAATCAGATCGTGTCGGTGGCCGCTTCACTGATTCCTTTCCTGGAGCATGATGATGCGAACCGTGCCCTGATGGGTTCAAACATGCAGCGCCAGGCAGTACCCTTGTTGCGTCCCCAGGCTCCTATTGTAGGTACTGGCCTGGAAGAGCGCGTGGCAATGGATTCGCGAGCCTTAGTAGTGGCTGAAGGCGATGGCGTTATTGACTATGTGGACGCCAATAAGATTATCGTACGTTACGAGCGTACCGAAGAAGATCGTCAGGTGAGCTTTGACGATGACACGGTTAGCTACAATCTGGTCAAGTTCCGTCGTACCAACCAGGATACCTGCCTCAATTTGCAACCCATGGTCTTGAAGGGACAGAAAGTGAAAAAGGGTGAAGCATTGTGTCAGGGTTACGGTACCGAAGGCGGCGAACTCGCTTTGGGTCGTAATATGATGGTGGCATTTATGCCTTGGCAGGGATATAATTTTGAGGATGCCATTGTCATCTCTGAAAAGGTAGTACGTGAAGATATTTTCACGTCTATCCACATTGAAGAGTTTGAACTGGAAGTACGCGACACAAAACGTGGTGAGGAAGAATTGACTGCTGAAATCCCGAACGTAAGTGAGGATACGGTTCGTAACCTCGACGAAAATGGGATTATCCGCATGGGTACTGAAGTGAAGGAAGGCGATATCCTGATCGGTAAAATTACCCCGAAAGGAGAATCTGATCCGACGCCCGAAGAAAAATTGCTTCGTGCTATATTCGGTGATAAGGCAGGCGATGTGAAGGATGCTTCCAAGAAAGCACCACCCTCTATGAAGGGCGTAGTGATCGACACCAAACTGTTCTCCCGTCCAACCAAGGAAGAGCGGGCCAAGCATAAAGACGATCTGAAGGTCCTCATGAAGCGTTACAGCCGTGATCTGACGGCGCTCCGCGACCGTATGATCGACAAAATGGTAGAGCAGATCGAGGGTAAAACCAGCCTAGGTGTCAAGCACAAGTTCGGTGATGTCATGGTAAGTAAGGGGGCTAAGTTCAACCGGAAGAACATCACGGAGAATCTTTTCCCGACAGCGAACCCCTACCGTGATGAAAGCCAGTACTCGGTACCTGAAGAAGTCAACCTGATTGGCGACGTATTGACCGACGCTTGGACGGATGATGCCGACGTAAACCGTCGCGTATTCCGTCTGGTTCGCAACTATCTTGCGCAACGTAGTGAGCTCATGGGCCAGTTCAAGCGGGAACGCTTCGCACTGGAAGTGGGTGACGAACTGCCCGCAGGCATTGTCAAGCTGGCCAAAGTGTATATTGCCAAAAAACGCAAGCTGAAAGTTGGGGACAAAATGGCGGGTCGTCACGGGAACAAGGGGGTCGTAGCCCGGATCGTACGGGATGAAGACATGCCCTTCCTCGAAGATGGAACGCCGGTGGATATTGTACTTAACCCTCTGGGGGTACCTTCCCGGATGAACATCGGGCAGATTTATGAGACTATCCTGGCCTGGGCTGGGCTCAAGCTGGGTCGTCGCTACGCTACGCCCATTTTCGACGGAGCCACAGAGGACGAAGTAGCTGCTGAACTAAAGGAAGCAGGCCTACCCGATTGGGGACGTACCTACCTCTACAACGGGCTTTCTGGTGAGCGTTTTGATCAGAAAGTAACTGTGGGCCTCATCTATATGATGAAACTAGGTCACTTGGTGGACGACAAAATGCACGCTCGTTCTATTGGGCCTTACTCGCTCATTACCCAGCAACCGCTGGGTGGTAAAGCGCAGTTTGGTGGACAGCGTTTCGGCGAAATGGAGGTATGGGCGCTCGAAGCGTTCGGTGCTTCGCACATTCTGCAGGAAATTCTGACCGTCAAGTCAGACGACGTGGTAGGCCGCGCGAAGGCTTACGAAGCAATCGTGAAAGGTGAAAACCTACCCAAACCCAATATTCCGGAATCGTTCAACGTACTGGTACACGAACTACGTGGCCTGGCCCTGGAGATTACTCTGGATTAAATAAATCAGGAGAGATGAAGATCCTGGTCCGGTTTTCATCTCTCCTTTGAAAAAAACAGGTTAAGACTATTGATTCACAAACATTAAGATCAACAATATGTCTTTTAAGAAAAACAAAAAACTGAACAGTGACTTCCTGAACATCACGATCAGCCTGGCCTCGCCGGAATCAATCCTCGAGAGTTCCTACGGTGAAGTGACTCAGCCCGAAACCATCAATTACCGGACTTACAAGCCGGAAATGGGTGGCTTGTTCTGCGAACGGATCTTTGGTCCCGTAAAGGACTGGGAATGTCACTGTGGAAAATATAAGCGTATCCGTTATAAAGGAATCATCTGCGACCGTTGTGGTGTGGAAGTGACCGAAAAAAAGGTACGCCGCGAGCGCATGGGCCACATAGAGCTAGTAGTTCCTGTGGCTCACATCTGGTATTTCCGGAGCTTGCCCAATAAGATAGGGTACCTGCTGGGGCTTTCTACCAAAAAACTCGATCAGATCATCTACTACGAGCGGTATGCCGTAGTACAGGCCGGTATCAAAGCAGAGGATGGTATCAGTTACATGGACTTCCTGACGGAAGATGAGTACCTCGACATCGTGGACAAATTGCCGCGTGAGAACCAGATGCTGCCCGATACTGATCCCAATAAATTTATTGCCAAGATGGGCGCTGAGGCGCTGGAAATGCTATTGGGCCGTACCCAGCTGGATGAACTCTCCTACGAATTGCGCCACCAGGCCGCTACTGATACTTCACAACAACGGAAGCAGGAGGCTTTGAAACGTCTGAAAGTAGTGGAAGCCTTCCGTGACGCTAATACCCGCATTGAGAACCGTCCTGAATGGATGGTGATTAAGATGGTACCTGTCATTCCACCTGAACTGCGTCCATTGGTTCCCCTGGATGGTGGTCGTTTTGCTACGTCCGATTTAAACGATTTGTACCGCCGGGTTATCATTCGGAACAACCGTTTGAAGCGTTTGATCGAAATCAAAGCGCCCGAGGTAATTCTGAGGAACGAAAAGCGCATGTTGCAGGAAGCCGTGGACTCGCTTTTCGATAATAGCCGTAAAGTGAATGCCGTGCGTTCTGAAGGGAATCGCGCCCTGAAATCGCTTTCGGATATGCTGAAGGGTAAGCAGGGCCGTTTCCGGCAAAACCTACTCGGTAAGCGGGTCGACTATTCGGGTCGTTCGGTTATTGTGGTTGGGCCTGAGCTGAAATTGCACGAATGTGGCTTACCTAAAGATATGGCGGCAGAATTGTTTAAGCCGTTTATCATCCGTAAGTTAATAGAGCGGGGTATTGTCAAAACCGTAAAATCGGCGAAGAAAATCGTTGACCGCAAAGATCCCGTAATCTGGGACATCCTGGAAAATGTACTGAAAGGTCACCCTGTGCTGCTGAACCGGGCTCCAACGCTACACCGTTTGGGTATTCAGGCTTTCCAGCCCAAACTGATCGAAGGAAAAGCCATCCAGCTGCACCCCTTGGTATGTACGGCATTTAACGCTGACTTTGACGGTGACCAGATGGCTGTACACGTACCCCTCGGACAGGAAGCAGTACTGGAAGCCTCCATGCTAATGTTGTCATCGCACAATATTCTTAACCCTGCCAATGGAGCGCCCATCACGGTACCTTCGCAGGACATGGTACTGGGACTTTATTACGTGACCAAAGGACGTACCAATACACCCGAATATCCCATAATAGGGGAGGGAATGGTATTCTCCAATCCCGATGAAGTGATTATTGCGGTCAATGAAGGGAACGTGTCAAAACACGCCCATATCAAGTGCCGCGTGAGGGTTCGGAACGAGGATGGTACCTTTGAGCGGAAGCTAATCGATACCGTTGCCGGACGTATTTTGTTTAATCAAAGTGTGCCGGAAGAAGTAGGTTATATCAACGAGTTGCTTACCAAGAAAAAGCTGCAACAGATCATTGGTCAGGTATTCAAACTGGCTGGGGTATCGCGTACAGCTCAGTTCCTGGACGATATTAAAGAGCTAGGTTTCCAAATGGCTTTCAAGGGCGGCTTATCCATCGGGCTTAGCGATGTGATGGTACCTGTAGAAAAAGAAAAACTGATCGAGGATGCTAAGGCCGATGTTGAAGGAGTCTGGAGCAACTATCTGATGGGTTTGATTACGGAAAACGAGCGTTACAATCAGGTAATCGATATTTGGACGCGGGTGAATTCCAAGATCACCGAAACGCTGATGAAACAGCTCGAAGCCGATCAGGGTGGATTCAACTCGATCTACATGATGATGCACTCCGGAGCCCGTGGTTCCCGTGAGCAGATCCGTCAATTGGGCGGTATGCGAGGTCTTATGGCCAAGCCGCAGAAGAACCTGGCGGGCGGAGCCGGCGAGATTATCGAGAACCCCATTCTTTCTAACTTTAAGGAAGGGCTGGATGTACTTGAATATTTCATCTCGACCCACGGAGCACGGAAAGGTCTGGCCGATACGGCTCTCAAAACAGCCGACGCCGGGTACCTGACCCGCCGTTTGCATGATGTGGCGCAAGACGTGGTAGTGGTGGAAAACGACTGCGAAACCCTGCGAGGTATCCAGATTTCGGCTTTGAAAGACAACGAGGATATCGTCGAGCCGCTATCTGAGCGGATTCTGGGCCGTGTCAGCGTTCACGATGTATTCGATCCTTTGTCGGGCGAAATGATTCTCGAATCTGGCCAGGAGATTACCGAAGAAATTGCTACCTATATTGATGAAACCAGCATCGAAAGCGTGGAAATCCGCTCGGTACTTACTTGCGAAACCCGCAATGGCGTGTGTGCGAAGTGTTATGGACGTAGCCTTGCCTCGGCCCGCATGGTTGACATCGGCGAAGCCGTAGGCGTAATTGCCTCGCAGTCGATCGGAGAGCCAGGTACCCAGCTTACCCTACGTACTTTCCACGTGGGTGGTACCGCGTCCAATATCGCCGTAGATGCCAACATCAAGGCGAAGTTTGAAGGACTTATTCAGTTTGAGGATCTGCGTCTTGTGGAATCCACAAACAGCGAAGGTGATCCTATTACGGTCGTGATGGGCCGCTCAGGCGAGGTTCGGATCGTGCATCCCGAAACCAAGCAGCTGCTTATTGCCAACAACGTACCCTATGGAGCGCACCTGAGCGTGAAGGATGGGGATACCGTTTTCAAAGGACAGGAAATCTGTACCTGGGATCCTTACAATGCCGTAATCCTTTCAGAGTTCGACGGATCGGTTGAGTTCGATGCCATAGAGGAGGGAATCACCTACCGTGAAGAATTTGACGAGCAGACTGGTTTCCAGGAGGCAGTAATCATCGATACCCGGGATAAAACCAAAAACCCCGCCGTGGTGGTGAAAGGGAAAAGTAAGCTTCTCAAGGATCAAACTGAGAAGTTCTACAACCTACCCGTTGGAGCCCGTTTGGTAGTGAAGAATGGCGTAAAAGTCAAATCGGGTCAGCCGCTGGCCAAGATACCTCGTGTTGTGGGCAAAACCCGTGACATTACGGGTGGTCTGCCCCGCGTAACGGAACTTTTCGAAGCCCGTAACCCGTCCAATCCTGCTACCGTCAGCGAAATCGACGGTGTGGTAAGCTACGGCGGCGTAAAACGTGGTAACCGCGAAATCATGATCGAGTCGAAGGATGGCGTGCAGCGCCGCTATATGGTGACACTGTCGAAGCATATTCTGGTACAGGACGGTGACTTTGTGAAAGCGGGTGATCCGCTTTCGGACGGTGCCATTACACCGGCTGACATTCTCTCGATCAAGGGACCAACCGCCGTACAAGAGTACCTGGTGAACGAGATTCAGGAAGTGTATCGCTTGCAAGGTGTAAAGATCAACGATAAGCACATTGAATGTATCGTGCGCCAGATGATGCAGAAAGTAGAAATCCTGGATGCCGGCGATACGAACTTCCTCGAAATGCAGCCCGTAGATCGTTGGGTATTCCGCGAGGATAACGATAAGATTCTAAATATGAAGGTAGTGGAGGAGTCGGGTGATTCCGAAGTTCTGAAGCCGGGGATGATTGTAACGGTACGCCGTCTGCGTGATGAGAATTCCAGCCTCAAGCGCCGCGACCTGAAACTGGTGAAGGCCCGTGATGCTCAGCCCGCTGTGGCGAAGCCCACGCTAATGGGGATCACACAGGCATCATTGGGTACCGAAAGCTTTGTATCGGCGGCGTCCTTCCAGGAAACCACTAAGGTACTCAGCGAAGCGGCTGTCCGTGGTAAGCGCGACGAACTGCAAGGTCTGAAAGAGAACGTGATTGTAGGTCACCTGATCCCAGCTGGTACTGGAATGCGCAAATACGTGAATCTGCTGGTAGGCTCGAAGGAAGAGTTCGATGCCCTCACGGATTCCCGGGAAAGAGCCTCTCGCAAAAAACGCGAACTGGCTTAAACAATTCGGATAATGGATAGTTTTGAAGCCGGCCCCTCAGAGGGGCCGGCTTTTTTCTGAATGTAAAAGTTTGGTATCAAGTTCGTTGCCTTGCGTTTTTCTATATTTGTCAAAAAAACTCAATCATGGAAAACAAAAACCAAGAATCAGAACAGCAGATCAACGTGGAGCTGCCCGAAGAACTGGCCGAAGGCGTATACTCGAACCTGGCCATGATTGCGCACTCCAACAGC
The DNA here is from genome assembly GCF_009296315.1 of Salmonirosea aquatica. Classification (NCBI taxonomy): domain Bacteria; kingdom Pseudomonadati; phylum Bacteroidota; class Cytophagia; order Cytophagales; family Spirosomataceae; genus Salmonirosea; species Salmonirosea aquatica. The sequence goes on along the minus strand of NZ_WHLY01000002.1, from coordinate 2,264,592 downwards.
GAATTTATTCTGGATTTCATTCGGCTGATGCCGGGGGTACCTAAAGCCAAAGTAAAAGCGCGCATTATTATTACGCCAGAACATGCCAAAAGACTGCTGGAAGCGCTAAAAGACAATATTCGCAAGTTTGAAGATATGCACGGGCCTATTCAAAATAGCAATGACGACGGCTCGCATTTCAATTTTCCGATGAGTTTTGGCGGTCCGGGCGGAGAGGCCTGAGCCATCGGCTAGCCAATAATTTTTCTACATAAAATTACAAAAAGGCCAATTCCCTCGTTAAGTAAAGTACCATTCACCAATTTATAAATAATGAAGCACTCATTTGTTCGCTTAGGATTCATGGCTTTTTGGCTATTGGCGAGCCTAAGCACCTTTGCCCAGGAGGCCACGAAGTCGGCCTATGACGCCCACGTCCTATTCAATCCCTTGCTTAATTTCCAGCCCGGTAACGAGTATCGTACTGCGGGTGGCTCGCCAGGGCCCCGCTATTGGCAAAATCGGGCCGATTACAAAATCAACATCGCCCTCGACGAAGCTGCCTCGACCCTTTCGGGTGATGTGGAAATCACGTATAAGAACAATAGTCCTGAAGATCTGAAATTTTTGTGGCTACAGCTTGAACAAAATGCCTTTAGCGATACCTCGCGCGGAGGCCGCACAACGCCGATTACGGGGGGACGCTTTGGGAATATCGGATTTGCCGGAGGCGACAAGATTACCTTTGTTACTGTGCAGCAGGGTAAAGGCAAAGCCGTGGACGCGCAGTATATCATCAACGACACCCGAATGCAGATCCGCTTGAAGGATCCGCTGAAGGCCAACGGGGATGTTATTAAAATCAAGGTAGGGTACTCCTTCATAATTCCTCCCTATGGTTCCGATCGCATGGGTACCCTGGAAACCAAAAATGGAATTATATATGAAATAGCGCAATGGTACCCTAAGATGTGCGTCTACGACGATATCGAAGGTTGGAACGTGTTGCCCTACCTGGGGGCTGGCGAGTTTTACCTGGAATACGGCGATTTTGAATACGCTGTGACTGTCCCCTGGGATCATATCGTGGTAGGTTCGGGCGAATTGATCAATGCCAGCGAGGTACTTACTAAAGAGCAACGGAACCGTCTTGAGCAGGCCGCCAAAAGCGACCAGACCGTTATGATCCGTACGGCTGAGGAAGTGACCAACGCGGAATCACGTCCCAAACAGTCGGGTACCTTGACGTGGCGTTTCCGATGCCAGCAAAGCCGCGATGTGGCCTGGGCCACATCCAAGGCTTTTGTATGGGATGCCGCACGCATGAACCTACCCAGCGGCAAAACCGCACTGGCCCAATCGGCCTACCCCGTTGAAGACGGGGGTGAAAAGGGCTGGGGGCGTTCTACGGAGTATGTGAAAGCGTGCATTGAATTCTATTCCAACTACGTATATGAGTTTACCTACCCTGTAGCTACCAATGTGGCAGGGATTGTAGGAGGTATGGAGTATCCGGGTATTGTATTCTGTTCCCATTCCGACCGCGGGGCTAGCCTGTGGGGCGTAACCGACCACGAGTTCGGCCATAACTGGTTCCCGATGATTGTGGGTAGCAACGAGCGCAAATATGCCTGGATGGACGAAGGATTCAACACATTTATTAATTTCCTCTCAACGGATGCATTTAACAGCGGCGAGTACAAGAGCAATCAGATGAGCGACCAGCACCGTATTGCACCGGCCTTATATCCACCCGGCGATGATCCCATTATGGCCATCCCTGATGTGATAAGAGCTAACAACCTGGGAATTGAAGCCTATTACAAGCCGGGTATCGGCCTCAGAATGATGCGCGAGCAGATACTTGGGAAAGATCGCTTTGACTATGCATTCCGGGAATATGTGAAGCGTTGGGCGTTTAAGCACCCTACGCCATACGATTTCTTCCGTACTATGGAAGATGCCGCTGGCGAGGATCTGGGCTGGTTTTGGAAAGGCTGGTTTTTTGAAAATTACAAACTTGACCAAAGCGTAAAGGACGTAGCGTATGTGGAACAGAACCCCCAGAAGGGAGCGCTAATCACGATCGAAAATCTGGACCAACTGGCCATGCCTGCAACCGTAGAAATGGAAGAAGCCAATGGAAATAAGACCCGGGTGACGCTGCCTGTGGAGATTTGGCAGCGTGGAGGAAGCTGGACTTTTCGGACCGATACGCAGCAGCCCCTCCGTTCGGTGAAAATTGATCCTGATAATCAGTTGCCGGATGTAAAACCATCGAATAATACATGGAAACCGATTCGCTACTCGGTCCCTGAGCCTAACTAAGTAGAAAAAACAGAATTCGGTGAGATGCCGCAACGGTGGGAAAGAAACTTGTGTTTCTACCCTGCCGTTGCGGCATCTTTGTGGATAGAAAGTAGCAATTTCAGGGAAAATTTTTGCAAATTGTGGAGCTTTGTTCAGCCGTGAGAATGAAAATAATTCTACTCTTTGCCCTAATGCTTACCCTTACTTCCGGTCCTTTGGAAACAAAGGCACAGGCGAAGCGTTTTGGCTTTCATCTCATACAAAAACGCCGAAGCACCCGTATTCCGTTCGAGCTGCACGCCAATTTAATCATCATTCCAGCCTGCATAAACAATTCGGATACCCTCCATTTTATTCTTGATACGGGTGTAGGTTCCACGATCATTACCGATCCGACAGTGACTCCCTACATTAATTCCCAATTTGTGCGTGCGATCAGGCTCGATGGCGTCGGTCAGGACAGTACCATGGAAGCCCAGGTCAGTATCGGCAACACATTGCGGGTAGGATTTGCCCGTACGTTTAACCACAACCTGGTCGTATTGCAAAAGGATGTATTGAAGCTGTCAGAACTGATCGGCACGCCCATCAATGGTCTGATCGGCTACGAACTCTTCGAAAGATTCGTGGTGACTATTGATTTTCGGCATCGTGAAGTTCTGCTTCAGCTTCCCGAGTACTATAAATACCGGCCTAAAAAAGGAGCGTTGGTACCCTTGGATCTGGTAGATAGGAAGCCATACATTGAAGATGTTACCATTCGCGGTAAAGGGGGGGAACAAAAAGTAAAACTACTGTTGGATACCGGGGCAGGCCATGCCGTGATGCTGAATACCTATTCGACGCATATTCCCTTGCCAGATACGACCATTGACGTACAATTGGGGATTGGTCTATCGGGTAAAATCAGTGGTTCCCTGGGGCGCTTAAAAGGTATTAAGATTGGGGGATATAACCTTTCAGACGTTGTGACGTCTTTTCCCGATAGTCTTTCTTTTGGGGGAAAGTTAGGGCCCAATACAGGGCGCGAGGGGAATGTTGGAGGAGAGCTACTGCGGCGGTTTCGGGTGACGATCAATTACCCCGATCGATACATGGTCTTGAAGCCCATCCGAAAAGCCATGAAGGAAACCTTCGAACATGATATGAGTGGAATGGATTTGCGGGCTAAAGGCGAAAAATTCAATGAGTACTACGTTGATAAGGTAATAGAAGATTCGCCCGCCGACGCTGCCGGCTTGCAGAAAGACGACCGACTGATGTTTATTGGCAATTCTTCGGCGAGTGAACTCAATATGACTGAAATTTATAAACTTCTCCAACGCAAGGAAGGGAAAGCCATTGACCTCGTGGTAAACCGGAAGGGAAGCCTGGTATTTACTACCTTGATTTTAAAACGAATTATCTAGACAGGCTATGGAAATCAATCACACCTCGATAAGCATGGCCCCATAGGAGTACCCCCGCCAAAGACCGTCACGACGAGCCGCTGTCCTTTTTCAAAACGATCGAAGTTTTCAGATAGTGCAATGGCACAGCCTGCGCAGCCGGTGTTGCCCAGCCGCTGGATGTTCGAAAGCAGTTTGTCTTCTGAAATGCCCAGGGTACCTATTACATTGAGGCTGATGCGGTGATTGGCCTGGTGAGGGATCAGGTAGTCGATATCGGCAATGGTCAGACCACAGGCTTGCAGTACCTGCTGGCTTACTTTAGGCATGTAGGTGCAGGCATTCTGGAACACATCCCGGCCATAAGGCATCACCACGCCTCGCTCGTTGGGCCGTAGCACTACGGCTTCAATTGCTTTTCCGCTTGTGGCCGCACCTCCGGTAATCAATTTACGAATAAAAAGATCGGAATCGGTTTGTCGCTCTTTAGAAATCAGTAGCGCCGATGCCCCGTCGCCCCACAAATGCCCCGAAATGGTATCCCGTTCGTTGTAGTAGGCAGTGTTATGGTCAGACACAACCACCAAAGCCCGGGTGGCTTTCTTCATAGCAAAGTACCCCTCTACCAGTTCAATAGCATTGAGTAGCGACGAGCAGGCCGACGAAACCGACACGACGGGTATATCCGGTATTTCCAGAAAATGCTGCACGGCATGTGCAGGGGATACGATCGTATCATAAGGCGTATACGTAGCTCCTACGATCAGATCAATCTCATTCTTGCTGTACGGAATCGTTTCAAGCAGACTTTTGACTGAGTCGATGGCCATGGTATTGGTGTTTTCGCCATCGCCTGCCTTCCGGCGTTCGCTGATACCCGTACGTTCTACGATCCACTCACTGGAAAGGTTATTTAATTCAGTAAAATATTCATTACCAATTATTTCGCTTGGCAGGTAATGACTCACCCGGTTAATATACATAGTAGATTGGATGGCTATTCGAAACGATACGCAAGAATACTTCCGAAAGTTAAATATTTCGTAGAAAGCATGGTACTAAATATTTGAACAATTCAATAAAGTATTAAAATATTTCTGTTAAAATTATTGATAATCAAAATCTTGGCTCGGCCAAAGGAGCTTCACCAAGTATAGTACGGTAATACTCCATAAGAATCCGCTCCTCACTCTGCCAATTATACTTATTTTTCACGGCCTCACGGCCTCTTTCGCCCATTATTTGCCGCTCTGCCGGATCCGCCACCAACTCCTGCATTCTTTCAGCTAGGGCCGGAGCATCATAGGGAGATACACAAAAACCGCACCGATGTTTTTCGACTACCTGCTGATACAGAGGAAAATCCGAAGTGATGACCGGAATCCTGAGCGCCATGTACTCAAAAAGCTTAGTAGTATAGGAATCGGGATAATCTCCTACGGGTTTGAGCAGCGCGAGGCCGGCGATCGCCTTGTGAGCCTGTGCAAGGGCAACGCGCTGATCAGTATAGCCATAAAAAACCAGATTCGGTTGAATTGTTTTGAAGTGCGGCAACAATTCCATCTCTCCTTCTGAAAATCGGATGGGACCGAACAGGTGAATCTGAACTTCAGGGCAAGTCTTGACAAGCAGCGCTACCGCAGCTACTAAGATATCGAATGACCTTTCAAGGGAAATGACGCCACTGTAAATAAAAAAAGGACGGTCGGTAAGGGGCTTGGAGGGTACGGGCAGGCTATCCAGAAAAGGCAGTGCCGCATAATTATGAATTATGGCGGAGGGGTACCTCAATTTCCGATACTCATCCCGGTAAGCATCTTCAGTAAGAATACAGTAAAAGTTTCGTCGGGCCAGATGGTCGAAAAGGTGAAAAAAATATCTGAATATGAATTCGTTGTTGTAGCGTTTCAGGGCAAACTTTTTGTAAAGATTCTCCTGAATTTCATAGACAATGCGGGCTCCGAAAAATCGGAAGACAAATGCCAGGGGGATTAGTTCAGGAACAAAGATGTGTACCACGTCGGGGCGAAACCGCAGGCATTTCCAAAGTACGACGGGATGGCAAAAAAGTAGCCGAAATAATAACTGGCGAAAGCGGGGTAGTTTTACCGAGGTCCTCACGCCCGTCTGACCAGGCGAAAGCAAACCAGGTAGCGCCAGCATGACCTCATACCGCCGGGCCAGGGCGGGTGCGATTTTATACACGATGCGGGGATCGGCGAATGGATGCACGGTGCTAAGTAGCAAAACCCGTTTCATGCTTTGCTCATTAGAGATACGCCGGCTGACGTCCCCAGCCGGCTGGCACCCGCCTCAATCAATGCCATTGCCTGCTCGTGGGTGCGAATGCCACCTGAAGCCTTGATCCTTATTGACTCAGGTAGTAGCTCGCGTAGTAAGGCTATGGTAGCAGGGTCGGCACCCGCAGGAGCAAAGCCTGTGGAAGTTTTGACAAAATCAGCCTGCGCTTCCGCACAAATTTCACAGGCCGTGTGGAGTTCAAACTGATCCAGATAGGCAGTCTCGATAATCACCTTTACAAGCGTGTGGCTGGCATGGGCTAATTCTATGAGCTGGCGTAGTTCGTCCTGCACGCTAAGGTAGGCTATGGACTTGAATTGTGCCAGATTCATTACCACGTCCAACTCAGTAGCTCCGTCGCGCAGAGCATTTTCGGCTTCATGAAGTTTAGTGCTGGTTGTAGCATAACCCAGGGGAAATCCGACCACCGTAGCAATTTCAATCGGAATGGGACAAAATTCAAGCATCTCCCGGGTATAGCGTACATAAGTAGGGGCTATACACACTGCCTTGAATGCATGTAGCCATGCTTCCTCACACAACTTGCGAATGTCCGTTTCGCTGGCGATGGGGCTAAGCAGCGTGTGATCGATGTAGGAGTTAAGATGTATGGGGGTGGGATTGCTCACAAACGGGGCGGGAAGCTGAATTGCAAAAATAAAGAAACCCCGCAAATACTCGCGGGGTATGGACCATACAATGAAACAACAGTTGCGCTATTCCGTGGCTGTTTCTTCGCTCTTTTGACTGGCTACGATAGTTTTTTTTGATTCCTCTTCTTCAAAGGCGCCGGGATAATTCTCCGAAATCGTATTGTACCAGGAAATGATTTTCTTGATGTCAGATACGTACACGCGTTCCCGGTCAAACTCAGGAAGTACTTTATCTAAAAATTCGATCAGGTCTTTATCGGAAGCTTCTTTAATAGAAATCTCTACCTTATCACCATGAATATTCTTGATATTCATGAATACATCCGAAAGAGGCACTGAATCCTGTTTGCCTACCACAAAAATGGATACATCCTTAAGCACCGACACCCGCGCACTGGCCCCGATCATCGTTTTTTCCTTCTTTCCATCCAGGCTTTCCACAATAACACCCGAGCGACTCGGCTTCAGGATACGATACAGGCCACTCTTGCCTGACACATTGGCAATCTCTTTTAGTATTTCCATTCCAGGTTTTAGTCTATCTACACAAAAAATTTAACAGATTCGCTTTCTGTTTCCAGAAAAGAGCCGCAAAGTAACGCAAAGATCAGCGGCTAAGCAACTAAGCGCTTTCTGAACTTAGAAACGCGTCGTTGTAGGTTTGTATTGTTTCCAGTAAAGGATCACGTCCTTGCCCTTTTTCGGCCGAGGTCACAAAGGATAACGGCAATTCTTCCCACGTTTCCAGCAGTTTTTCCTGATAGCTGGCGACCTTTTCAGGCAGTTCGTGGTTTTTTACTTTGTCGGCTTTGGTGAAGACCAGATGAAAAGGGATGCCTTCTTCGCCGAGCTGCTCGATGAACTCCATATCTACCTTTTGGGGAGGATGGCGGCTATCCACCAGCACGAAAGTACATACCAGGTTTGGCCGATAGCGAAGGTACTCATAAATCATATGCTCCCACTTGGCCCGCTCGGACTTGCTGATCTTGGCGTAACCATACCCTGGCAAATCGACCAGGTACCAGGCATCATCCACCAGAAAATGATTGATAAGCTGCGTTTTGCCCGGAGTTTGCGAGGTTTTGGCCAGTCCTTTGCGCTGGGTGAGCATGTTGATGAGCGATGACTTGCCCACATTGGAACGCCCGATGAAGGCGTATTCGGGTAAGGTAGGGGGCGGGCACAGCCGGTAATCGGTATTGCTGGTTACGTAGCTGGCGGTCTGGATAGTCATGGCAGGGCGCTTAAGTTTTGAGCGTGCAAAGATAGGGCTTTTTAGACAATGCCTGGCCAACCTGTCTTGTGCGTCAGCCAGTTGGTTTTTTTCTAGAAAAGGGATGAAAATTTTTCGAGCGAAACGAAAATCGCATTACTTTACGTTATGTACGTGCTTGATCATGTATCACTAAAATAACCATAATGAAAAGGTTTCACAAGGTATTCTGGGTAGGGGGATTGATATTGCTGACCACCGGCGGAGGATGGGCCGACGGGGGGAAAGACAAAAAAGCAAGGCCCACCGAAAGTGAAGGAATTCAGTTTACAGACGCAGCCTGGGCAACTGTGGTGAAAAAAGCGAAAGCGGAAAATAAAATCATATTTCTGGATGCCTACGCCAGCTGGTGTGGACCTTGTAAACTGTTGCAAAAGAATGTATTCACCCGTCCTGATGTGGGCGAATTGTTCAACAAGAATTTTATCAACGTCAAGGTAGATATGGAGCGGGGCGAAGGCCTGCAACTCGCCCGCCTGTTTCCTTTAGAAGCTTACCCTACCTTGTTCTTTATTGAGCCAAATGGAAAAATTGTCAAAAAGGTAATCGGGTATCAGACACCCGAAGCGCTGATTGGTATTGGCAAAAGCGTGACGAAATCGCTGTAAAGAATTCTCACTTTTGAGATGAACTAGCGCGAAGGCCCGGATCTAATTGATCCGGGCCTTCGCGATGATTAGGAAAACTGGTCTTTGATGCATTCGGCAATTCGCTGCAAGTCCAACTCACTCAGATTAGAACCGGAGGGTAGGCACAGTCCATGTTCAAACAGCGATTCCGCTACCTTACCACCAAAATAGGGGGCTTCTGAAAATACCGGCTGCCGGTGCATGGGCTTCCAGAGAGGCCTTGACTCGATGTTTTCTTTTTCCAAAGCCAGGCGGATGCGCTCGCGGGTGATTCCGCCTGCTTGTTGAGGAAATACCGTCATACAACTGAGCCAGCGGTTGGAAAAACTCCATTCGCCTTCTTCCTGAAAAGATATACCCGGCAAGGTACCCAGGGTACCTTTGTAAAAATCGAAATTAGCCCGGCGTTGGGCTACCCGCTCGTCAATCACTTCCAGTTGGCCCCGGCCTATTCCCGCGCACACATTGCTCATGCGGTAGTTGTAGCCGATTTGTGAATGCTGGTAATGGGGTGCAGCATCACGCGCCTGCATAGCCAGAAACCGGGCCTGCCTGATGGATTCTTCGTTTTTAGACAGTAGCGCTCCTCCACCCGAAGTCGTGATGATTTTGTTCCCATTGAACGACAGAACTGACATGGCTCCAAAAGAACCCGCCTTTCGACCATAATAGGTCGATCCCAGTGCTTCGGCGGCATCTTCAATAAAAGGTACCTCGAAGTCTTCACATATTTGCAGTACCTCTTGCAATTTGGCAGGCATCCCGTACAAATGTACCCCAATGACTGCCTTTGGCTTTTTGCCTCTATCCGTATAATATGTGAGTGCTTTTTCCAGGGCATCGGGACAAAGGTTCCAGGTATCGCGCTCGCTGTCGATAAAAACGGGTGTAGCACCCTGATACACGATCGGATTGGCCGAAGCAGAGAAGGTAAACGACTGGCACATCACTACGTCGTCTTTCTTTACGTCCAACATAATTAAAGCTAAATGCAGGGCGGCCGTACCCGACGACAGAGCCGCCGCATGTGGGGTACCTATGTAGTCGCAAAGTTCTCGCTCGAAGCCATCGACATGTGGGCCAAGGGGCGCGATCCAGTTCGTATCGAAGGCTTGCTGCACGTAAGCGATTTCGCGCCCGCTCATGTGCGGAGAAGAAAGCCAGATCTTGTTGTTCAAAATTGGTAGTGTAAATGATGAATGAATCTACTAATGGGGGGCGCTTGAGCTGATTATGAGGTAGCGATGATTCGGGCGGGATTACCGCGGACCGTTGCTCCGTTGGGAACACAAACGGTGACCACGCTACCCGCAGCAATAAGACAGTCGGCTCCGATGGTAAGATTCGGTGCTACCACGCTACCCGCGCCAATTAGTGTATTTTCTCCTACCTGAACGGAACCGCAAAGCGTGACGCCGGGAGCCACATGAACAAAATCCCCCAATTTACAATCATGATCGACTGTAGCACCGGTATTTACGATCACGTGCTTGCCCATTGAGGTACCTACCTGCACAATGGCACCTTGCATGATCACGCTACCTTCACCTACGGTAACGTTCGTGTCAACCAGAGCAGTTGGATGAATAGCCGTTCCAAAAACATGCTGAATGTGGCGGGCGATTTGTCTACGGACAGCATTGTAGCCAATGGAAATAATCAGCGGAGCTGTCGGTTCATGCTTCGGATCATAGGTACCTATCACCGGAATTCGTTCGAGCAATTTCTTCTCCGGATCATCATCAAAGATGGCCGTCACGCGCTGTCCGTTAGCTTCCAATATCGACAGAATCACCTTGGCATGGCCACTGGCACCGTATAGCAGCATCGTTGTTGAACTTCGTGAATGTTGAGTTGATAATTTGCCGCTTGCGACGCTGTCGGCATCTCCCTCTATCCTCCCCTGAATTTCTCCATGGTCGCTGAGGTTTCGGACGTTATTCCTTCACTCCGGATTATTTTTGCCAAAGTTAAAAATACGATCCTTACGTCCAAACCCAGCGAAAGGTGTTCGACGTACCATACGTCATGGGCAAATTTATCAGTCCAGCCCAGAGTATTGCGGCCGTTGACCTGAGCCCAACCGGTAATACCAGGACGCACATCGTGGCGCTTTCGCTGGGTTTTATTGTACAAAGGCAAATACTCGACCAGCAAAGGCCTCGGCCCAATCAAACTCATGTCGCCCCGCAGTACGTTCCAGAGTTGGGGGAGTTCGTCGAGCGAGGTTCTGCGCACGAATTTACCAATCCGGGTCAACCGTTCGGCGTCGGACAAGAGCTGCCCGGCGGCATCGCGGCGGTCGTTCATGGTTTTGAATTTTATTACCGTAAAAATACGGCCGTTCTGTCCGGGTCGCTCTTGCCGGAAAAAAGGTTTGCCTCCATTGGCTACCGCCAGAAAAAGCGTAATAAGTACCAGGAAAGGAGAAAGTAAAACCAGCAATAGGAACGACACCGCCAGGTCAAGCATCCGTTTGCCAAAACGTGCGTACATAGCAGGTACCCTGGCTACAGGTAATTCGGAAAATGGTGCGGCTCGGCTTCATGAAGAAGGGCATAGGCCGCTTCTACCACATCCTCTACATTCGGTTTGGAAAAATAGTCGCCATCGGATCCGTACGATGGGCGGTGCTCTTTGGCGGAGATTGTCTGGGGAGCAGAATCAAGCCAGCGGTAGGCATTTTGTACTTCCAGTACCTGTTGCATCATGAAGGCCGAAGCACCACCGGGTAAATCTTCGTCTGCAAAAATCACCCGGTTAGTTTTCTGAATGGACTTCACAATACGTTGATCCAGGTCGAAGGGGAGCAGAGTCTGTACATCGATCACTTCGGTTTCGATGCCCAGGCTGGCCAGCTGAGAAGCGGCTTCCAACACGATGCGGCACATGGAGCCGTAGGTGACAATGGTGAGGTCGGTACCTTCCCTTAGGAGCTCGGGCTGCCCAAGAGGAACCGTGTATTCGCCCAGATTGTCGGGTAGTTTCTCCTTGAGGCGGTAGGCATTCAGAGGTTCCACAACCAGCGCGGGATCGTCGCCCTGCATCAAAGTGTTGTACAATCCTGCCGCCTGCGTGAAATTACGGGGTACTACGATATGTAAGCCGCGCAAGCTGCCCAGCATGGCTCCCATGGGCGAACCTGAATGCCAGATGCCTTCGAGGCGGTGGCCCCGCGTACGGATGATGAGCGGAGCCTTCTGCCCGCCCGCCGTGCGGAAGCGCAGGGTGGCCAAATCGTCGGTCAGGGTAGCCAGAGTATAAAACACGTAGTCGAAATACTGGATTTCGACGATAGGCCGTAGTCCGCGCATCGCCAGGCCGATTCCCTGGCCGATAATGGTGGTCTCACGAATGCCTGTATCAGTAATGCGTATTTCGCCATACTTTTCCTGTAGGCCCGCCATCCCCTGATTCACGTCACCAATATGCCCCACATCTTCACCCAGGGCTACCACCCGCAGATCACGGGCAAACAAAATATCGAAATAAGCGCGGATCACTTCGCGCCCATCGACTGTCGGGCCATCTTCCGAGTAGGTAGGCGGGATGGATTCAACCCGCAGGGGCGATTCGTCGGATTCGCTGTATAGGTGAGCACTGAAGCGTTTTTCATTGCGAAGCAACTCCCCGTGCAGCCACTCCTTCAGAGGTGGTACAGTGGCAATCGGTTCATCGCGCAGGGCTCTCAAGGCCTTACGAACTGCCATTACGATGTCGCGCCGAATGGGATAATGCGCTCTGTTTAAATCGTTGATGCTATCCTTAAGATCGTCCGTATGGTGGCTGCTTTCCCGGGTTGCATTTTCGAGCAGCAGCTGCACGTCTTTCAAATCGTCCTCGATGGGCTGTCGATAGGCTTTCCAAGCCTCATTGCGGGCCTCCCGGGCGGTTTCCTTTGCCTCATTTTCAATCGCTTCCAGTTCTTCGGAAGCAGCATAGCCATTTTCAAGAATCCACTCCTTGAACCGCAGATTACAGTCATGCTCGGCTTCCCACAGCAGTCGCGCGTCCCCTTTGTAGCGTTCGTGCGAACCCGAAGTAGAATGCCCCTGGGGCTGGGTCAATTCCTGTACGTGCACCAGTACGGGTATCTGTTGGCTGCGGCAGAGTTCAGCCGCTCGTTGGTAGGTTTCTACCAGGGCCGGGTAGTCCCACCCTTTTACAGTGATTATTTCTACACCGTCTTCGTGGGGTTCGCGCTGGAGTCCGGCCAATGCTTTGGAAATGCTGCTTTTAGTCGTCTGGTATTCAATCGGCACCGATATTCCATAGCCATCGTCCCAGACCGACATCAGCAGGGGTACCTGTAGCACGCCGGCCGCGTTCATGGTCTCCCAGAACATACCCTGCGACGTAGAGGCGTCGCCGATCGTGGCAAACACGATTTCGTTACCTTTATGGGAAAAAGTGGTAAGGTACTGAAGGTCTTTGTTGAGTCGATAGAGTTTGGAGGCGTAGGCCAGTCCCAGCGAACGGGGAATCTGCCCGGCGGTAGGCGAAATGTCACATACGGAATTATAAAGTTGGGTCTGGTCTATCCATTTGCCGTTTTCGTCGAGCCAGCGGGTGGCATAGTGGCCATTCATGGAGCGGCCTCCGGTGTGCGGCTCGTGGTGCAGGTCAGGATGAGCGTATAGCTGCGCAAAAAACTGTGTCCAGGTCAAATTCCCTAAGGCCGCTTCAATGGTCTGATCGCGATAATATCCCGACCGGAAGTCTCCCCGCTGGAACACGTGGGCCAGCGCAAGCTGAGCTACTTCCTTACCGTCGCCAAAGATTCCGAATTTCGCCCTACCGCCCATCACGTCCTTCCGTCCCAGCAGGCTTACCTGTCGGCTTTCGCAGGCAATCCGATAGTCCGTAAGTACTTTCTCGACGCTGAATACACTATTTTCCGGTAAGGTTTCGTTTAGAAGCATAGCATTTTGGTAATACCACTCGGGCAAATATTCTGGGTTAAGTTACGTTTAAAAACGATTTTCGTCAAAATTAAAATTAAAAATTCCCCTTTCAAAAAAACGATTTCTTACGTTACTTTGTTGGAAATGTGCCGCAGCGATTGAAAAGCTCGGTGAAACGTAGTAGTAACGATTCTCCTATTGTCTTAGCAAACAAATTATTCACTATTTAATTTTAAGCATATTATGAAAAAGTTTTTTGCGGTTCTGGTACTTCTGTTGACGGTAGCTTCGATGAGCTTCGCGCAGAAGGGTGTAATGAAGTTCAAGGAAGAAACCCATAATTTCGGTAAGATCGAGCAGGGCAAACCCGTTACCCAGGAGTTCGTATTTACCAATACCGGCACGGATCCGATTGTCATTACCAATGTGAGTGCTTCCTGTGGCTGCACCACGCCGAGCTACACCAAAGATCCTGTACTTCCCAAACAAACGGGAACCATCAAAGCTACCTACAACGCAGCTGCTATGGGTACCTTCAATAAATCGATCACGGTATTCAGCAACGCCGAGTCACCCAGCTTGACCCTTTTCCTCAAAGGTGAAGTAGTCGAGAAAGGCGCCGCTTCCAAGCCTTCTTCCGAGAAGTAGGCTTGTGAAAAATGCATATGTATGAAAAAGAGGCGGGTTCCACGCAGGAACCCGCCTCTTTTTTGTTCATGTGTTTCCAAGCAGTGTGTTTCCAAGCAGCGGGGGTGTGGTAGGTCGAGGTAAAAACCACATTATTTTTTTAGATTTACCCGGGAAGCGATTTTTCAACCTTCGCCGTAGACTCTGCAAATCATGCGTACCCGACCGGTATTCCGGGCACTTCTCCTGTTAAGCGCCCCTTTGTTCAACAATTGCAATGGACAGGCAACGCAAACGCCTACCCACAACCCTTTACAGCAAATTCAGGAGTCGCATATCGAAGCCAATGTACCCGACGAATCCCGATTTGCAGCTTTCATGCAAAGGGATCTGGAAGAGTACTTTTCCGATGACTACGGTAAAAAAGTCACTGTCCAGTGGGAGTTTTTGCGGGAAGGGGCAACCCAAAGCGGTGTTGCCTACCCTAAATATTACCTCTGGACTAAAATTTATGTGGGTGAAAAGTTCCTAAATGAGGGCGCGGTACGAGTGGCAGCGATCGAAAAGACGACCTTTGAGGTGACGAATTTTGTGAGTATCGATGAAATCAAAAAAAAGAAGCAGGATATCTATCTGGTATTTCCCGCCCCGGTTTGTGAGAAGATCAAAGCCAAAATCCATTGACACTACCTACCTACTTATGAACCTTTTTGAACGAGAGACAACCAGCCCTAAACCCGGTGAATCCAACAAAATGAAACACAGGTACTCCGCCTCTTACTTGGGAAAGCTTCTACTCACACTGTTCACTATCGTCCTGCTCAAGGGCGTCAGCGCCCAAACCCCAACCGAATCTATTCGCCTGAATCAGGTAGGTTTCTATCCGCAGGCGCCCAAACTGGCCGTGGTAATTAACGCGGAGGCAGGAAAATTTTCCATCCACGCACCGGAAAGTAAAAAGGTGGCTTTCGAAGGTACCCTCAGCGAAAGCCGTCGTTCGCCGTTTTCGGACAAAACAACCCGGATCGCTGACTTTTCGGCCCTGACTCAGCCGGGTGCCTACGTACTCGAGGTACCTGGTACGGGTACGTCCTACCCTTTTGAAATAAAAAGCAACGTTCACGAAGCCGCCTCTAAAGCGGCTATCAAGGGCTACTACTTCCAGCGTCTGTCGATGCCTTTGGACAAAAAATACGCGGGAAAATGGGCACGGCCCGCGGGTAATCCTGACACCGATGTGAAGATTCACCCCTCGGCTGTAGGGACTGGCCGACCTGCGGGCACCAGCATTTCGAGTCCGGGCGGTTGGCTGGATGCCGGCGATTATAATAAGTACATTGTGAACTCCGGCATCACCATGGGTACTCTGCTTTCGGCCTATGAGGATTTTCCCGAGTACTACTACAAGCTTACACTGAACATCCCCGAAAGCAACAATCAGGTACCCGACCTGCTCGATGAGGTACTCTGGAACCTGCGCTGGATGCTCACCATGCAGGATCCTACCGATGGCGGGGTGTACCACAAGCTGACCAATGCTTCCTTCGACGGGATGATCATGCCCGATAAAGCCACCAAAACCCGCTACGTGGTGCAGAAGGGTACCGCTGCCGCCTTGGATTTTGCGGCCGTTATGGCACAGGCCAGCCGGGTGTACAAACGGTACGAGACACAACTGCCCGGCCTGGCCGACAGCTGCCTCATTGCGGCGCAGCGCGCCTGGGGCTGGGCGAAGGTACATCCGGACGTGGCGTACGATCAGAATGTCCTGAATAAAACCTTTGATCCGGACGTAGTGACGGGGGCTTACGGCGACCGCCGGTTTGACGATGAATTCATCTGGGCGGCCTGCGAGTTGTACATAACCACCCGCAGCGAGGATTACTACACGGCGGTGAATCTGTATCCTGACGACAAAATGCCGCTGCCTTCCTGGGCGCAGGTACGGTTACTGGGCTACTATTCACTACTGCGCTTTGCTACAGAACTACCACCCATCGCCAAAAAGGACATGGATCAGCTGGGGAGGCGCGTATTGGCCATGGCGGATGCCCTGATCGAAGGTACCGATACCCACTACCTGAATACCGTGATGGGACACCAAAAGTCGGACTATGTGTGGGGGAGCAGCTCGGTGGCGGCCAATCAGGGAGTGGCCGTTTTGCAGGCCTTCCGGCTTACCAAAAATGTGAAGTACCTCGATGCCGCACTCATGAATCTGGATTATCTGCTGGGCCGCAATGGCACGGGCTACTCGTTTCTGACGGGGTTTGGGAGCAGGCAAGTCATGCATCCGCACCACCGCCCTTCCATAGCCGACGGCGTGGCGGAGCCCATACCGGGCCTGCTTTCGGGCGGGCCCAATCCCGGTAAGCAGGACAAATGCACGACCTATACCTCCGACCTGCCCGACGAAGCTTTTACGGATGACGACTGCTCGTATGCGTCCAACGAAATCGCCATCAACTGGAACGCTCCGCTGGTGTACCTGATCGGGGGAATAGAGGCGTTGCTGGGAAAGAAGTAGTCCGGCTTCATGGGGATGCCATTCAATTTTCAATCAATCAGACTTTAAAAAAATGAATTACCGAAAGCTGGGAAAAACCGGATTCAACGTATCAGAAATAAGCCTGGGTACCTGGCAGGTAGGCGGCAAATGGGGTGATGATTTCGATCATACATTGGCCGAAAGCATTCTCCACGAAGCCGTGGATGGGGGTGTCAATTTCATCGATACCGCCGATGTGTACGGCGCGGGTGAAAGCGAGAAAGCCGTGGGGAAATTTGTAAAAAGCCGCTCGGAGCGTATCTACGTAGCTACCAAGTGCGGGCGGCAACTCAATCCGCACACCAACGAAGCCTACCAGCCCGAGGTACTTCGCCAATTTGTGGAAGACAGCCTGACCAACATGGGCCTGGAAACGCTGGATCTCGTCCAGCTGCATTGTCCGCCGACGGAGGTGTACTACCGACCCGAGATTTTTGAACTCTTCGACCGCCTGAAAGATGAGGGTAAAGTACAGAATCTGGGTATCAGCGTCGAGAAAGTGGAAGAAGCGCTGAAAGGCATCGAGTTTGACAACGTAACGACGGTGCAGATTATCTTCAATATGTTCCGGCAGCGGCCTTCGGAGTTGTTTTTTGAGCAGGCCAAAAAGAAAAACATTGGGGTCATCGTGAGGGTACCTTTGGCCAGCGGTCTGCTAACCGGGAAATTCTCGAAAGAATCCACCTTCACCGAAGGCGACCACCGGAATTTCAACCGCCACGGCGAAAAATTCGACCGGGGCGAAACCTTCTCCGGCGTGGACTACGAAACCGGCCTGGCGGCAGTCAACGAACTGAAAGCAGTATTTCCCGGCTACGAGAATCTCGCGCCGGTAGCACTGCGGTGGGTATTGCAATTCGACGGCGTGAGTACCATTATTCCCGGTGCCTCACGGCCCGACCAGATGGAATCCAACCTGAAAGCCGCTGAACTGCCCCCGCTCACCACGGAGCAAGTGCAAGCGGTAGACGAAATTTATGCGAAGTACATTAAGCCTCGCGTGCATCAGCTGTGGTAGCCTACCATTTGTCCTGAATTATAGACCCGTAATAAAGAATAGCTTGGGAGTGTTAGGAAATCTTGTCTAATTGGAAAGGTACTTTCAATCTACAATTCCTGCCATGCAACGACGCGATTTCCTTTCCCAGGCCGGTGCTTCTGCCGGGATCCTACTCACTTCTTCGTTAGGAAGTCCGGTTTTTCCGGCTAAGGTACCCCCTGCTCGCAAGCTCGGCGTGGCGCTGGTGGGGCTGGGTAACTACAGTACCCGTCAATTGGCTCCGGCCTTGCAGGAAACGGAACTATGCCGCCTGGCGGGGATTGTTACAGGTACCCCCGCCAAAGCCGAAGCCTGGAAAGAGAAATACAATATTCCGGAAAAAAGTATCTACAGCTACGAGAATTTCGAGCAAATCAAGTACAATCCTGATATCGACATTGTGTACGTGGTGCTGCCCAACTCCATGCACGTCGAGTACACCATCCGGGCAGCTCTGGCCGGCAAACACGTGATTTGTGAAAAACCGATGGCCCTCAACGTGGCCGAATGCAAGGAGATGATCGCGACCTGCCGGGAGGCGGGCGTAAAACTGTCGGTAGGGTACCGTCTGTATTTTGAACCACACCATCAGGAAGTACGTCGCCTGGGTACTGAGAAAATCTATGGTGCCGTGAAGATGATGGAAACCAGCCTGGGCTTCTCCATGGCCGACCCGACGGTGTGGCGGCTCAATCCAAAACTAGGCGGTGGCGGTGCCATTATGGACCTGGGTGTGTACGCCATTCAGGGTGCGCGGCGGGTCATTGGCGAACTCCCGGTGGCCGTGACGGCGCAGGGGTACATCCGCGACAAGACGATCTTCAAGGATATTTACGAAACCATGCTGTTCCAGATGGAATTTCCCGGCGGGGCCATTTCCAATTCTACTACCACCTACACTTCCTACGTCGATCGGCTGTACGCCACCACGGGTTACCGTTGGTTTGGCCTGCAACCGGCCTTTAACGCCACCGGTGCCACGGGCGATTCGAGCGAAGGCAAGATTGAATTCAAAACGCCCGCTTACCAGCAAATCCGGCAGATGGATGCTTTCGCTAAAAGCATCATGGACAATACCGAGCCGCTGGCGTCGGGCGAAGAGGGCATGAAGGACCTTCGCATCATTGAAGCCATCAAGCAGGCCGCCGATACGGGAAAACGCGTGGAAATTGACTGGAAGAGCTGAGGAAAACGGCCGCTATTGATTCAAGTCAACCTTTTCTCCGTTGATCGAGACATTAGTTGTCTGTATATCCTTCGCATTAGTGAACTTGTAGGGAGTTTTAGCTCCTTTGATGGTCACATTGATCAGCCGGATATTCTGCACGGGTGATTCCGGATAGCCTTCCAGTAGGATGCCCGTTTTGCCACCCTGCTCCACGGTCATGTTGCGCACTTCGATATTCCGGATGGTGGGCATGAAGTTGCCGGTATCTTCATAAATCATCGTGGCAATGATGGTTTGTTCCTTCACCTGACCTACCTCAATATCTTTCAGGTAGATATTTTCAACGGTACCTCCCCGGGCCGTATTGGTCTTAATGCGCAGGGCCCGCTCCAGTTCGGGACTGCTCATTTTACAGTCATGGGCAAACACATTTCTGACGCCCCCCGAAATCTCACTCCCCATCACCACGCCCCCGTGTCCGTTGGCCATGGTACAGTTCCGGATGATGATGTTTTGGCTAGGTACGTTGATCCGCCGCCCATCGGCATTGCGGCCCGATTTGATGGCAATGCAGTCGTCGCCGGTATTGAAATAACAGTTTTCGATCAGCACATTTTTGCACGATTCCGGGTCGCAGCCGTCGTTATTGGGGCCGTTGCTGGTCAGGGTCACCTTATTGATCGTGACATTGGTACACAGCACCGGATTCAGCAGCCACATGGGAGAGTTGATGAGCGTGACGCCTTCGATCAGTACATTTTCGCAGCGGTAGGGTTGCACAAACTGCGGGCGCAGGTAAGAGCCGTCGCCAAATTGGCGCTCCGCAACGGGTACCCCCTTTTCTGCCTGATCAAACAAAGCCGCCCGTTTGTTTTTGTCCAACTGACTGGGCGTGCCGGCCTTGTAGCCGTAGTGGGGAACACCCTTCCAGGGCCACCAGTTGGTTTCGTTGGCTTGTCCGTCGAGGGTACCTTCGCCGGTGATGGCGATGTTATTTTGCTCAAAAGCATACACCAGCGGCGAGTAGCCCATCAACTCGATGCCCTCCCAGCGAGTAAACACCGCAGGCAGGTAGTCGTCAGGGCGGGTCGAAAAGGCGATGGTAGCCCCTTTGCTGACGTGCAGATTGACGTTGCTTTTTAAATGAATGGCACCCGTCAGGTACCTACCCTCCGGCACGACTACCCGGCCGCCTCCTTCTTTATTACAAGCTTCAATAGCCTTTCGAAAAGCTTCCGTACAATCGGTTTTTCCATCCGCCACGGCTCCGAAGGTCGTGATGGGGTAGTCTTTGTCGCGGAAAACCGGCCGTTTGATTTGCTTCAGAATGGCAGGTACCTGATTCCACGGATCGTTTATGTCGGATATTGCACGATTTGACGTAGTGCTGCAAGAGGCAAGGCTCAATACTACTACTAAAATCAGCGTGTGAGGAAGGTACCTTGGGAGCTTTGCCATTGAAAGGTATAGAGAAGTTGATTGTGCCAATCGCTATTTGTAGGACTGCAAAAAGGGTAAGGTACCCGTAAATTACGGCCTTGGGCATGACGAATGCTACCCTGAAAATTTTCGCATTCCTTATTTGTTAGAGAACAAACTTCCTATTTTAATAATCTTACACTCAGCTACTCGTTTGTTTCCTTCCATAAAGTACCCTTTTGTCCCGACCTTGACATATTTTTGATGAAGGGGCTTCGTGTGAGCGCTAATGATCCACATTCTGGCGGTGCCTTTTGCGAGTACAGGTGTTTCTGATTCAGTAATCACAAACCCGTCTTCATCCTCGAATTCTGGCCAGATCATGTATATGCCTTTATTTTCGGGTATTTCCTGATCATAATCAAAGTCTGACCTATAGCCTTGATAAACCGGATTCCACCGCCCGCCTTCTTCCGGCGTATAAAATCGGTAGGCTACTGTGAAATCGTGTGAACGTCCAAGTCGTTCTTCGTAGGGCTGGTGCATAGGTTTTGGCGGTTTAGATAAAGTCATTATGCTACCCTACAAGTCAAAGTCGCTTATGAAGCTTGGGTCTTTACCCTCAGCCGGGTAATAATAGTAAATTACGATTAGCCTCGATTTAGTAGGAATACCTTTAAGTCTGGTATTGTTGACGCGAGCATTTTTGCGTAAGTATTCGGTAAAAAGCTGCGCTAGTTTTGGATTATCGAATGCTTGGCGTGCCGTAATTTTACCAATGGATAAATCTTCGTTGATGTCCAATTCATACACGGCAAACCGGTTCTGATTGTCAAACTCTCTAAAAAGAGTAGTATCATGAAGGCCTATATCATTTATATTCAGGTTGTAAGGATTGCTATCTTCCAGCTCATTATTTTTCAGAAAAGAAAGTACCGCTAGTTTCAAATCGATCCTATTTTTGTAATTATTAGCCGCCTTGGGGTACTTGACCATATCATAGTATGGTTCTGTCGGTTCGCTACCCGAGCAAGATCCAAAAACTGGGATATCGTTATCTCCCATGGACGCGAAGACCAGCCAGGTAGAGCCTTTGGGTACCTCAAATGCACACGAAGTTTCGGATGCCGTATTTACCCTGATGAAGGGTACCTCTTTCCCCTTATATAACTGTACTATCTCGATATTCAAATAATGATAGTCGCCTTCCGAACTATGATGTTCGCGGTCCAGTGTGATTTCTACAACTTTTACAGCAGCCACAAAATCTGACTTCTGGTAGTAGTAGAGGAGTGGAGCAGGTATGCATTCGCAGCCGAATGCCTGGATGGAAACCAAGGCGAAGAAAAAAATGAGGATATTTTTCATGGCAGAAGGTGCTTGTCGCGGTACGAATTTTAAATTGTCAATTTAACGAAAGCCACGAAAATTCCCTCACTTCACTTCCGTAAAATTCAGCTTGGGTAGCTTCATGGCATTTTCAATCAACTTGATCTCCACATTCAGTATTTCGGCTTCGGCCTGGGCATCCACTTTGTCGGCGTCGTCGGTAGGGGTGTGATAATCATCGTGGCCACCGGTGTGAAAGAAGAGTACGGGGATGTTTTTGGCGTAGAAAGAGCCGTGGTCGGAGCCACCGCTGCCCGCACGGTCGGTGAAGAACTTGACTTCGCCCTCCACATCATTGAACACTTCCGGCCAGGCGTCCGAGGTACCATAGCCGCCGATACCTACCCCTGACCGGCGTTATAGCGCCCGATCATATCCATATTGGTCATGAAATTGATTTTTTCTAGGGGGAGGGTGGGATTATTCACAAAATACCGCGATCCCTGCAAGCCTAACTCTTCGGCCCCGAAGGCAATGAACAGGAAGTTGTACGGCTCTTTGATGGCATTTTGTGAGAAATACCGGGCGAGCTCCAACAGTCCGGCTACGCCCGAGGCGTTGTCGTCGGCCCCGTTGTGGATTTGCCCTTCCGGCTGCGGGGCTTTGGAGCTACCTTGTTTACCCATACCCAAGTGATCGAAATGCGCGCCAATGACAATGGTATAGGGGGCATCGTTGTTCAGAAAACCCAGCACATTGTTGGTTGGCCGCAGGCTGTCGGGTACCACCACCCGCCGAACTTTAGCGGTGAAGGGCTGTCGATAGCCGTCGGTACCCTGGGGAGCGAGACCCAGTTTCCGGAATTGTTTGATGATGTATCGGGCGGCCTTGTCATTTTCGCGGCTACCGGTACCCCGGCCTTTCATGCGGTCGGAGGCAAGGTACTTCACGTGTTGGCTGATGCGTTCGGCGGAGGGAGCGGCCTGCTGGGCGTGAAGAAAATAGGGAACAAAAAGTAATAGAAAGAGGAATTTCATGGGAACGAAAAACGATGGACAAAGCCCAAAGGTAAGGTACCTTGGCAAAATCCACGGCCAACCCTTATCTTTAAAACGGCAAACAACTCAATTGGATACATGGAAGACCTGCTCGCCGCCCGGCTACAAATGGCCCTTTCGCTGGGCTTTCACATCATCTTTGCCTGCATCGGCATGACCATGCCCGTGCTGATGGCGTTCAGCGAGTGGCGGTGGCTGCGTACCAACCGGCAGGAGTACCTCGATCTGGCCAAGGCGTGGTCGCGGGGTGTGGCGTTGTTTTTTGCGGTGGGAGCCGTGTCGGGTACGGTACTTTCCTTTGAGCTAGGGCTGCTGTTTCCGGGTTTTATGCGGCATGCCGGGGCTATCATCGGCATGCCTTTTTCGTGGGAGGGTACCGCTTTCTTCGTAGAGGCCATTGCACTGGGGGTTTTTCTGTACGGCTGGGATCGGCTGAACAAATGGGTCCATTGGGCTTCGGGCGTGCTGGTGGGGATTTCGGGGGTACTTTCGGGTATCTTCGTGGTGTCGGCCAATGCCTGGATGAACAGCCCCTCCGGGTTTACCTGGGAAAACGGACAAGCTAAAAACATAGATCCCGTGGCGGCGATGTTCAATGATGCCTGGCTGTCGCAGGCGCTGCACATGACCCTGGCGGCTTTTGTGGCTACGGCCTTTGCCGTGGCGGGGGTACATGCTTTTCTTTTGCTGAAAAACCTGGGAAATGTGTTCCATCGTACCGCCGTCCGCATGGCGCTTTCCTTCGGAGCGGTAGCAGCCTTACTCCAACCCCTCAGCGGCGACTTTTCGGCTAAGGATGTTGCTGAGCGGCAACCTGCCAAACTGGCCGCGCTGGAATCACACTTCAAAACCAGTCAACCTGCCGATCTAATTATCGGAGGAATTCCCGATTCAGAAAAAGAAGAAGTCCACTACGCCATCCACATTCCGAAAGCTCTGAGCTTTCTGGCCCACGGCGATTTTAACGCCCAGGTTACCGGGCTGGATCAGTTCCCGAAAGCGGAGCGCCCACCCGTCCTGATCGTGCACCTGGCCTTCCAATTCATGGTAGGTATCGGTTTTCTACTGGCTACGGCAGGACTGTTATTTTTGTTGTTCAACTGGCGCTGGAAAAGGTACCTCGCCCGCAAAGGATGGTTGCTATTCATCGCCTGCCTCACGCCACTGGGCTTTCTGGCCGTCGAAGCCGGGTGGATCGTCACGGAGGTAGGGCGGCAGCCATGGATCATTTACAAGGTCATGAAAACCAAAGACGCCGTGTCACCCATGCCGGGACTCCATTATTCCCTGTATACCATTGTCGCCGTGTATCTGTTGCTGACCTTCATGCTGGCGTGGCTGATGCAACGGCAGATCGCCACGGTGGAAGAATTTTATCCTTCGGCCCGAAACTCTATTGACTAACCTATGCTGCTGACTATCATTGCTATACTGGGCGTAGCCTTTATCCTGTACACGGTGCTGGGTGGTGCCGATTACGGGGCGGGTATCGTAGAAACATTTGCAGGCAAACGCGGCGAAAAAACGATTTCCAAGGCCCTGGCCCCCGTTTGGGAGGCTAATCACGTATGGCTTATCTTGGCGATCGTGATTCTGTTCACCGGATTTCCGCGGGTATACGCTACCATCAGCACGGCCCTGCACATACCTCTGATGGTGGTTTTGATCGGGATTGTACTGCGGGGCTCGTTCTTTACCTTCCGGCATTACGACATCGGTGAGGTAGGTACCCACCCCTATTACACCACCATTTTCAAGGTATCCAGCTTCGTCACGCCTTTTTTTCTGGGGATCACACTCGGGGCTATGATCCTGGGTCGGGTAAGCCTGGATGCTACGGGTACCTTCTACGAGCAGTACATCGGGCCGTGGCTCAATGGCTTCTGCGTAGCCATGGGAATTTTCTCGACCCTGCTTTTTGGCTATATCGCCTCTATTTTCCTAATCGGCGAAACGGTCCATTCGCCGGAACGGCATCGCTACATCCGGTTTTCCAAACTTTTTATGGTGCTTACTTTTGGGGTAGGTATTTTGGTTTTTGTGATTGCAGAATTCGAGAACCATCCCGTGTTCGCGGCTTTTTTTAGTTCCTGGCCTAGCCTGGTGGCTTTTGGGGGTGTGGTGCTGCTGATACCCGTGGTCCTGTATTTGATAAATCACCCCTGGGTCGTCTACCTACGGCTGGCGATTGGATTACAAGTAGCCTTGATTATGGTAGGCTGGTTCGCCATTCAGTACCCGGTTCTGGTTTTTGAGCGTAGCGGCAACCACCTGACTTTCTACAATACGCAGGCCCCCGAAGCTACCCTGTTTCAGTTGCTGATCGCGCTGTTTGTGGGGCTGTTGCTGGTAGTACCCTGCTTCTTTTTTCTGTTCAAGGTGTTCAAACCTGCTACTGATGAACACCGGGTCAAGTAAGAGGGGCCGTATATGATTTTTCTTGTTAATTTTATTCCATCCCTAAATTATCAAGCTTTACCGCTGGAACAGCGATACGAACCGTCATGGATGCGAACACGAAGCGAAACAGCATTCTTATCCTGGAAACTATCCTGGTGTTCATAGGGATTAGCGGTTTGGCAATCGCTCTTTTCAACGCGCCTATCTCGGGTACCTTCCGGGGGGTGCTTTACGTACCCCTGCTTTTGTTTCAGGGGCTCTGGTTTTATCGTTTCTACATCGTTGGGCACGAGGCTTCGCATCGGAAGCTATTTGTCAACCATCGCTTTCTGAATGACTTGCTGGGTTCGCTGATCTTGCTACCCATTCTGGTGCCGATCAATGTCTATCGCAAAATCCATATGTTTCACCACGGCTTCAACCGCAAGGATGATCATACGTCCGTTCTGGATACGTTTACGACCCGCAACCTGACACCGCTGAAAAGAACTTACTACTATGCCCTGTGGTACCTCAGCGTTTTTTGTGGGGGCTTTTTCCTGCATTCGCTGGTATCGGTGCTACTGTTTCTGTTCGTTCCGCCCCGCCTGGCTCCCAAAATCTCGCCGGCCTTCCACGGGTGGAGTTTGGGCGAGCAGATGAAAGCCATCGCCCTGTTCGGTCTGGGGGTAGGTTTTCATGGGCTGGTCTTCTACCTTTTTGGAAAAACGACCTACCTGCTAGTGTTGGGATTTCCCATGCTTTCGTTTGCCTGGGTGTTGTCGCTGCTGGTGTATATTTTTCACTACGATACCACCGTAGGCGACGGCGTGCGGTACAATGTACGGTCGGTGGAGCGGGTACCTTTCTTTTCGTGGGTATTGCTCAACTTCAACGAACACGCCACCCACCACCAGCATCCCAACATTCCGTGGTATGAGCTACCCCGCAAACGCAAACCCCTGCCCGAGGCCTACGCCCGCCGCAACCAGAACACTTACAATTTTTTTAAAGCCATCACCAACCAGCTGAAAGGTCCGAGGATTGTGTATGAAGAGGATACTAAGAAAGTCGGTACCGACTGATGCTGCGGCATTTGTCGCACTGAAAAGCAAGTTGCCGATGCCCACCGGAAACGACCAAACGTCCGCCGGGGGCTTCCTGTTGGGCACCGATTTGGCTACCTACGAATGGTACATCCAGAATACCTACTCCTTGTCACTGGAATACGAGGGGAATTTGGTAGGCTTCGGTATCCTAATTCCCGACGCGATTGTGAAACAGGGCGAGCTGTGGGCCAAACGAAATGCCGCAGAGTGGCAGGTAGATGTAGGTTCAATTGAAAATAAGGCGGTCTGTTACTTTGAACAACTCGCCTTCCTGAAAGGCTACGGCCGGTTCGCACCTGAATTGTGCTACCATCTGATTGACAGGGCTTTCGGACAAGGCCATGAGCTGCTGCTCACGACCACGGTCAACCGGCCCGTTGTGAATCAGGCGGCCATTCCGTTCATCCGGGCCGTGGGTGGTCAGTTGGTAGGTAATATCGACGAATATTATCCAGAGGTAGGTCCGATCCATTCGGACATCTGGGCGATTGAGTCCGAAGAATATTTTCGTAAAGTTCAGGGATTGTCCTTCTACCCACGTTTGAAGGCAAATACTATAAAATGGTAGGGTGGTACATGCTTCACCGCAATTCTTCCGGCGCGAGCATGCGCGATTTGCGGGTCAGCAGATGGATGATCAGCCAGGCTACCAGATACGTGAAGCCACAGATTGTGAAGATAATATTGTAGCCTCCTTCCAGATTCCCGGCGGCTTTGTAAGTATCCAGCAAGCTTCCAATGAGAATCGGAAACAGGATACCCCCCACCGCCCCGGCCATGCCGCCGATGCCTACCACCGAACTGACGGCCTGCTTCGGAAACATATCCGAAGGAAGCGTAAATACATTGGTAGCCCAAGCCTGATGCAGCGCCACGGCGAAGCTGATAAGCGCCACGGCGACCCACACATTGCCGGCGAACTGGATGCCGATCACCGATAGCTCCAGCACGGCAAAGGCCAGTAGTACCGCCTTGCGGGCTTTGATCACTTCCCAGCCCCGTTTGATAAGCTGCGACGAAAACCAACCTCCGCTGATGCTGCCTACGGTGGTGGCGGTGTAGATGATCATCAATTCCAGACTGAATTTTTTGAGATCGAGGTTAAACGTAGAAGCGAAATAAGAAGGCAGCCAGAACAGAAAAAACCAGTAAATGGGGTCGATGAGGCCCTTGCCGGTGATGTAGGCCCAGGTTTGGGGAAAGGTGAAAAGCTTCACCCATTTGACTTTGGCGCTTCCACTCGCCAGTTTTTCTTCCACTTCCTGCCCGGCCGCGATGTACTCGTATTCGGCGGTGGACAAACGTTTCTGCTGGGCAGGTACGTCGTAAAAAACCAGCCACAAAATCAGCCACACAAAGCCCAGAGCCCCGGTGATCCAGAATACCTCCTGCCAACCATAGTGGCTCAGAATCCAGGGTACTAGTAGCAGCGCTACCACCACGCCCACGCTGGTGCCGGCATTGAACAGGCCGGTAGCCAGCGCGCGCTCCTTGTTGGGAAACCACTCGGCTACGGTCTTGACAGCCGCGGGGTAGTTTCCTGCTTCTCCCA
Source organism: Salmonirosea aquatica (assembly GCF_009296315.1). Taxonomy (NCBI): domain Bacteria; kingdom Pseudomonadati; phylum Bacteroidota; class Cytophagia; order Cytophagales; family Spirosomataceae; genus Salmonirosea; species Salmonirosea aquatica. Next base: position 2,236,924 of record NZ_WHLY01000002.1, on the reverse strand, counting down.
ACCCCAGACCCACGCGAGCTACTCCAAAACCGAAGGCCGATCGGGCTACGGCGTGCAGCATGCCGGCGATGCTCCAGAATACGATGGTAATGGAGTAGCCCAGCTTGGTACCTACCCGGTCGATGAACCAACCCAGTGAGATCAGACCCACGGCGTAGGCAGCGGTGAAGGCCATGACGATCCGGGCAAAATCGGTTTCCGTCCAGCTGAACTCCGTTTCCAGGATTGGCTTCAACAGACCGATGATCTGTCGGTCGAGGTAGTTGATGGTAGTGGCCGCGAAAAGAAGAAAAACGATGAACCAGCGGTAGTTTCCGATTTTTTGGGTACTCATGTAGCGAAGGGTTAGTAAATTTTTTTAAGCGATTTTTGGCAAAAAGGCTCCAATCCGCCGACAGGTTAGGGTAGGGCAAATGCCACATAGGTACCCCCGGCGGGCTGTCCCTGGCGGTTACCCCCGGCGGCGATGGCGATGTATTGCTTTCCGTTGATCATATAGGTAATCGGCGTGGCGAAGCCCGCAGCAGGTAGCTGGTATTGCCACACGATTTTGCCGGTTTTGGTATCGAAAGCCCGCAGCTTGCCGTCGCGGGTGGCCCCGATAAACAGTAGCCCTCCGGCCGTCACGACGGGGCCGCCATGGTTTTCAGTACCCGTAGGGGGAAGTCCTTTTGCCACCAGTTCAGGATATTCGCCCAGGGGTACCCGCCACAAATAATTGCCGGTGTTGAGATCCACGGCGTTGAGGGTACCCCAGGGAGGCTTGATGGCGGGGTAATTTTCGTTATCCAGAAACTGAACGTTGCCATTGTTGATGTAGGGCGGTGCGTACGGAAAATCCTTGCCCTTTTCGGCTTTCACCTCAGTAACCTTATGAATGTCGTCAGGTACAGTGCTGGCCGGTGGTTCGGTTCCAAGCAGGAAATTCACCAGCGCCGTGCGGTCTGCTCTGGAAAGATGCTGAAACGAAGGCATCCGGCCCCGGCCCGTTTCCAGAATGGTTGTGATTTCCTGCCGCGACAGACGTTTGCCTACCTCCTTCAAATTAGGATAGGTCTGCGGAGTACTTGAAGCGTTGGCGCTTGCTTCCAAAGCGTGGCAACTGGCACAATTGGTATTGAACAGCAGTCCACCCTGGGAGAGGGCTTTGCCATCCCTAGTTTCGCGGGCGTTCCGCATTTTCAGCCACCAGAGCATGTTGTTGCCGTTGACGTACATAATTCCCTTGGGGTCGGCGGCCGTACCGCCCCATTCGGCCCCCCGCCCATGCCATACATGAGGGTACCTTCTTCATTGGGGGGCAGATTTTTGGGACCACTGCGGCTATGTTCGAAACGGTCCAGCGCGTAAGCGTAGGCTTGCGGCGTACGTTGGGTCAAGTCCCCTTTGGTAATATTCTGATTGGCAAACGGGGCCGGTTTGGTAGGTACGGGTTGCGTGGGCCAGGGATGCTCGCCTGGTAGGGTGGGGGCGTTGGGTACGGGTACCTCCTTGACCGGAAAGAGCGGCTTCCCCGTCTCGCGGTCAAACACAAAGATGAACCCATCCTTGGTCGCCTGCGCGACGGCGTCTACCAATTTTCCATTATGCCTGACCGTAATCAGATTGGGCGGACAGGGAATGTCGCGGTCCCACAGATCATGGTGGACGGTCTGGAAGTGCCAGACGCGCTGGCCGGTTTCGGCGTTGAGGGCGATGACGCAGTTGGCAAAAAGATTACTTCCCTGCCGGGAACCCCCGTAAAAGTCGGAAGAAGGTGAGCCGGTACCCAGAAATACCATTCCGCGTTTTTCGTCTACCACCAGTCCGGCCCAGCAGTTGGCACCGCCCAGCTTTCGGTACGAATCTTTTTCCCAAGTTTCATAGCCATACTCACCCGGCAACGGGATGGTGCGAAAGACCCAGGCCAACTTACCCGTGCGCACATCAAAAGCCCGGATGTGGCCCGGAGGGGCATTCCCTCCTTCATTGACAGCCGAACCCATGATAATGAGGTTTTTGTAAATTACCCCCGGCGTGGTAGAGCGAATGCTAAACTGATTGACGTCATAGCCTAAGGTAGCCTCGTCGCCGAGACCGGCGTGTAAATCTGTTCCACCATTTTCTCCAAAACTTCTAACGGGCTCACCCGTCAGGGCGCTGATGGCATAGAGAGTTTGGCCCACTGAATACAGTATTCGTTGATCGTCGCCGTCGGCCCAATACACTACCCCGCGCACGGGCTGAAAGTTGGGTCTTACCGAAGGGTCGGCGAAGGGATCAAATTTCCAGAGTTGTTTGCCCGTGGCAGCATCGGCAGCGAAGAGTTTCAGCTGTGGGGTGGTGCCATACATAATGCCTTTGACCACGATGGGCTGGCAGGGCATCACCAGTTGCCGGGAGTCGTTCGGCTTGTTTTCTCCGGTGTCGTACGACCACGCCAATTGTAGGTTTTTGACATTTTGTAGGTTGATCTGGCTTAGTTCCGAGTAGCGGCTTCCCGCTGGATCGCCCCCGTAGGTACGCCAGTCTACATTTTTTTCATCAAGAGTTCCCTGATATAAAAAAGCGGCTCCGCCGACCCACAATATGAGGAGTCCGAGGGAGAAGTAGCGCCAGTAATTTTTTTGGAAAAAGGATTTAATCGGCTGTATCATCCAAACATTACGGTTGATTGTCAACTTCAAATTCATAGCGGATATTCCAGCGGATGGTTTCGCCCGGCTGGGCGGATAACCGGATATAGGGCTCCGGGCAAGAGGTATTGGGGTTAGACCAGTACACCAGTTTTTCCAGGGGCCGATCTCCTTGAATATGGACGCCCGCGCCGCTTTTCAAATTCCGGATGGTGAAGTCATAATTCTGGGGAGTAGCCGCTATGCCCTGTACCCCGGCGGTAAACACATTCTCTCCCTTGGCCAGGATGCGGTTATAGGTGATGGATTTATTTTTGGCTTCGGCGATGGTACCGAACCCTTTACCTTCGGCGCTCACTTCATAGGGAAAAGTGGTGCGGATGTTCGGGCCGGTAGGTTCACCGTCGATGACAAAAAAGTTGTGGTTGTAGGTACTGAATTCCATGGTTTTGGTACCTATGTTTTTCAGGCTATGTTCCAGTACCAATTCCGGTTTTCCTTTTACCAGTTGTACTGCTTTCCGGTACTCATAGGCATAGCCAGCGGCATCTTTCAGTATGTGGGTGTACTCCACGCGGTCTTTTCCGGGTTTTACCGTCCAGGTACCCGGGTTTTTGATTTCGTAATTTCGGGCGAACGAATAAGGCTTGTCATCGGGTTTGACCAAAGATCCAACTCCGATCTTGACGAACTCCTTCCCAACCTCTGCTTCCTCCAAACCTACCGCCGTAAACTCTTCCACAGGACCGGTGATGGCATCGTGCAGTTTCGGGTCGTAGGGCGCCGGGTTCCATAGTCCGAAGTACTGATGTCCCTTGTATTGCAGCGAGGGCATTACGCCCGACCAGTCGAAACGGGTACCCCGGTAGTAGCCTTTCTGGGCGTCGGGTAGGTGCAGTGTGGCCGTAATGAGTCCGTTGGTGATTTGGGTGGAGGGGAAATCATCTCTAGGTATGAAGCTCAGGCACAGGAGAGCAACAGCTATTTTCTTTTTCATGGAATTGTGTTTTTTGAAAAAGGAAAGTAAAACGACTTTTTTACTTCCATGAATTGTGCAAAGCGGATTCATCGCGGCGAGAAAGGTCATTAGATTGGACCCTAACTTTGAATAAATCTGCCGGAAAATCACCAATCCGTCACCGAGCCATCCAGGGCATTGTAGGTTTCCGGGTTTTTCCAATCGTGGCCGATCTTATCCTTCATCAAATCCTCATCCAGCTCCACGCCAAGTCCGGGACCTTTCGGAATAAGTACAGTGCCGTCTTTCTGCAGCTTGAAAGGATTCTTAAGGTACCCCTCGCCCAGTGAAACCTGCTCTTGCACCAGGAAATTGGGTACGCTAGCAGCGAGGTTCAGGCCGACAGCCAGCGAGATGGGGCCCATGGGATTATGTGGAGCAATGGGTACGTAGTAGGCCTCGGCCATGCCTGCGATCACGCGGCCTTCGGTGATACCGCCCGCGTGGCACAGGTCGGGCTGGATAATGCTGGCGGCACCTTTTTCCAGAATTTCCCGGAAACCCCACTTGGTGAATATGCGCTCGCCTGTGGCGATAGGAATATGGGTACCCCGGGCTATATCCACCATGGTATCCACATTCTGCGCCTGGCACGGCTCTTCTACGAACATCGGCTGGTATTGTTCCAACTCCTTGATGAGTACCTTGGCGGTTTGGGGAGCTATGGACCCATGAAAATCGATGGCGATGTCCATATCCAGGCCGCCCGCCTCCCGCAGGGAAGCAAAGTTGTCGGCCGCGTACTTTATGAATTTCGGGTTTTCGACAATATTGGCCGGGTTGATTTTGGCTACTCCCGTTTTGATCACGTTATAACCCTCCGCTTTCCGTTTCTTCATGTCTTCCGCATTAGCGGCGCGGCCGTAGATGCGTACCCGGTCACGAGTGGGGCCGCCCAGTAGCTCGTAGACAGGTACCCCGAGGAGTTTGCCTTTGATATCCCAGAGCGCGTGGTCTATGCCGCTGAGGGCGCTGGTGAGGATGGGGCCACCGCGGTAGAAGGCGTGGCGGTAGATGGCCTGCCAGTGATGTACCACCTGGCGCGGATCTTTGCCGATGAGGTAGGGCTCTACTTCTTTAATGGCCGTTTGAATGGTGAGCGCCCGGCCTTCCAGCAGCGGTTCACCCAGGCCGTAGATACCGCCCGCATCCGTGTGGATCTTCAGGAAAATCCAGCGGGGTTTTACCAGAAAGGTTTCCAGCTTGGTAATTTTCACCTGCCCGTAGTCGCGGAACGGAGTAGGCGTGGCAGCATAGGAATTTTTGGGCAATGCTATGGCGCTCATTCCCGCCACGCCCAGTACAGACTGAATGGCACTACGGCGGGAGACAGAGTTTTTTTTCATGATGTAAGGGTTTGTTTTTTATTAGATACAAAGGGGAAAAGGCATATAGGCGCAAAGTTGGCTTTAGACTTTATTCTGTTATTTTCTTTGCAGAAACGTATTTTACGCAAGACGAAAAGTCTTTGTGCCTTTGTCGCTCTGTACCTTCGTCCCTTCAAAAACTACCAGTTATGAATCGACCCGTCGGGGGCTTTCAGGTAGGGGTGCGGGAATTTGGTGTTTTCCTTCACTTCTATCACAAACGTGGCCTTCTTCGGGTCGAACTTTACACCCAGTCCAGGGCTCGGATTTAGGTACAGCTTGCCATTTTTGAAATTGATATAATCTTCATTGAAATAGGCTGGACGCTCGGGCTGGCCTCCGCCCAGTTCCATCAGGCAGCGGGACGGACTGCTCGACCCCAGCACATGTACCAGCGCGGCGGTGGAAAGCGGACCAGTAAAGTGCGGGATCATACCTACGTAGTGCGTTTCGGCAATGGCGGCCAGCTTTTTGAATTCGGCAATGCCACCGGTGTTGGGCAGAGTAAAGCGGGTGTAGTCGATCAGGCGGTCTTCAATTAGCTCATTGGTATCCCAGCGGTCGCCATACTGCTCACCCACGGCAATGGGTACCTTGGTCATGGTGCGCACGTTGCGGTACACGCCGGGGTTTTCGGAGCGGACGATGTCTTCCACAAAGTAAGGTTCCAACTCTTCCAGAGCCGTGCAGATTTTTAGGCCGTCGGTGAGGTCGAAGCGGGTGTGCAGGTCGATGGCCCAATGCCCGCCACCGCCTACGGCCTCGTCGATGCGCTTGCAGTGCTCGATCGTTTTCTTCACATTCTCATAAAAATCGAAACGCTCATCACCATTGTTGCCGCCGGTAGGGCCGATTCGGTAAGCGCGCAGGCCGGCCTCGATGCAGTCGCGGGCGCGCTCCTCCTCGGTTTTGGCTTTGGAAGCACTGAATCCGGTGGCGTAGCATTCCACATAATCGCGGGTAGCGCCGCCCAGCAAATCATACACGGGTACGTTAAGGGCTTTTCCCTTAATATCCCAAAGCGCCATTTCGATGGCCCCCAGCGCGTGTAGCTTCTCACGCCCGGGCGGGTAGAACATGCCCCGGTAGACATACTGCCACAAATGCTCGATGCGGAAGGGGTCTTCGCCGATGAGCATTTGGGCGCACTGCTCGATCATATCCTTGGAGCCGCCTTCGCCGATGCCGATGATGCCGCCGTCAGTCTCGACTTCCACGATTCCCCGAGCCTGATTGAACAGAGGTTTGTTGTAGCCCGGCGCGGCGTAGTAGCGGATTTTAGTGATTTTCAACTTAGAAGCCGCCTCGGTTTTGTACTGAGGCAGGCCCGAAAGTACGGCCGCAGTACCTAGCGTAGTCGATTTAAGGAAATGTCTTCGTTGCATGGTTAGTAGTTAAGGCACAGGGCCCGTTCTCGCATCTCAGCGGTTAGCTTTACACAGGATAACTCACTTGGTCAACTCCACCCGACTCCTGGTCATCGAAGATTCCCGGGCTACCAGTTTGGCTTCCATCAGGATTTGCTTCATGCCCTCGTCGGGATTTTTTATTTTGCCAATCAAAAACTCGACGGCGGTTTTCCCCAGCAATTCCAGGGGCTGTTTCATAAAAGTAATGGGGCAGTAATACAGGTCGAAGCCTTCGGCCTGTCCAAAACTGACGATGGCCAGGTCGGAGGGTACCCTGAGACGCAATTCATTCAGGTACTTAAGGCCGTTGATTGCCAGTCCGTAGGTGGCAAAAACCAGGGCATCCAGCTTTTGTTCCGATGAGACTATGGCATCAAGCGCGGCCTTCACTTCTTTTTCCAGGTATTCAAAGCGGATTTCCTTCAGCCATTCCGGCTCAAACGCGATCCCCCGGTCCCGCAGCGCGTGCTGGTACCCCCTGATCCGCTCTTTCATGTGGTACATGTCCGACTTGTAGGCCAGCAGCCCGATCTGTTCGTAGCCGCCCTCGATGAGATGAATCGTGGCATCGTAGGAGGCTTTGTAGTTGTTGGTGGCCACGAAATCGGTCTGGATGTCCGGGAAGTGGCGGTCTAGCAATACGAAGGGGATATTTTTTTCCTTTAAATAAAGTACCTGTTTTTCGGAGCTCTCGGAAGAAACAATAATAAAACCGTCCACCTGCCGGTTGATCAGGACATTTAGCAAATCCCACGATTTATCGGCGTTTTCATCGCAGCTTCCGATGATGACGGTGTAGCCGCTGCGCTTGGCTTCATCCTCCACGACCCGGGCGATGTTGGCAAAGAAAGGGTTGGATATGTCGGCTATGATCAGTCCAATGGTATGGGTTTTGCCACTGCGCAGGCTTTTGGCCACATGATTGGGCTGGTAGTTTAGCTCCCGGGCAATAATCTTGATCTTTTTGGCCATTTCCTCACCTACCCGACTCTCTTTTTCTTTCCCGTTCAGGACATAGCTGACCAGGGCGGTGGATACCCCCGCCTTTTCAGCAATGTCCTTCATAGAAACGCGTTTTTTCAATGACAGAATAAGTGAATGTTGGAACGATAGTAAATTAATGAGCGAGTGACAGGATAGGAATTCTTTTTTATTCTATCATTCGCTCATTCAAAATTGATTTAAGGCCGAATGATCGTTCCGTCCGCGCGGCGAACCTGCCAGTTGGACTTCGTGCCGATGGGGTACTTGGCGGCTTCTTTTTCGTTGATATCAACGCCCAGGCCGGGTACCTCATTGACCGACATGTAGCCGTCTTTCATGGTAGGGCAGCCAGAAAATACCTCCTTCATCTTGTCGGAAAAATTGACGGCTTCCTGGATACCGAAATTCCAGATGGCAAAGTCGATGTGGGCCTGCGCGGCGTGACCCACGGGCGACACGTCGCCGGGGCCGTGCCAGGCTGTGCGGACGTTGAACCACTCACCCAGCCGGGCTATTTTCATGGCGGGCGTAAGGCCGCCAATCTGCGACACATGGCAGCGGATGTAGTCGAACAGGCGGTTGGCCATGGGCTCCTTGAACTCATTGATGTTGTTGAAAAGCTCACCCATGGCGATGGGTACGGTCGTAGACATCCGCAATTGCCGGAACCACTCCATGTTCTCGGGCGAAAACGGATCTTCGATGAAGAAAGGTCGGAATTCTTCCAACTTCTTGATCATGTTGATAGCATTCATCGGCTGCACCCGCTCGTGGATATCGTGCAGGAGTTCCAGTTCTTCGCCGACGCGCTTTCGCACGGTTTCAAACATGAGAGGTACCGATTTCAGGTATGCCTGCTCGTTCATAAAATTGTCGGTTGCTCCGCCGAAACCCTCGGCCTTGAAATCGGCTTGCTGGGCGGTGCTGCCCACGGCTCCGTAGCCACCCTGCTGAATGCGGATGTGCTTGTAGCCCTGTGCCTGCAGCCGTTGTACATCTTCGGCAACGGCCTCGGGCGAGTTGCCATTGGCATGGGTGTAACACGGAATGGCAAAGCGTACCTTACCGCCCAGCAGTTGGTATACGGGCATGCCGGCGCGCTTGCCCTTGATATCCCAGAGCGCCTGATCCAGACCGCTGAGGGCATTATTCAGCACGGGGCCGTTGCGCCAGTAGGAACTCACGTAGGCACCCTGCCAGATATCCTCGATGTTGTCCACGTCTTTGCCGGCGCAGAATTCATCAAGATAAGTATTGATGGCGGGCAGCACCACGGCGGCGCGCTGGGTAAATGTGGAGCAACCCAACCCGTACAAACCCGGCTCGGAGGTTTCGACTTTTACTACGATCAAATTGGAGCCCTGTGGAGCGGTGGCAATGGCCCGTACCTTGGTGATTTTGACGGGTTTCATGGCTTTAGCATAGGAGGGGGTACCTTTCTCCTCACGAGCCTGTGCTTCGGAAACGCCACCAAACAAACCCAGTAAACCCGCCGAGCCTCCCAGGCCGAGTGTTTTGAGAGCGTCGCGGCGTGTATTGTTGTTCTTCATAGTGATAGATTGATAGTTGGCAGGGTACCTCCGTGGCGGTTGCCCGTGCGATGAGTAAATGGGTGAGGGTAGCACAGCTTCTCCACGGTGACTGATTGAATGCAAAAGACAAAAAGCAGCATTTTATATTCACTCAATCCCTCATTCTGTCCGCTTCGGTATGCTGATTTAAAATTGATTTTTACTTGTCCCACCAAACACGGGTATCCAGATTGTTCGGTCCCTGCCGGGTGATGGCCTCGTTGAGATTGCCCGAATTGACCACGATCTCACTGTCAGGGTAGGGTAGGCGGCGGATGAAGTCACCCTTGATTTCGGAACCGGGGTAGGGGTTCTTTTGCAGCGCCGGGAATCCGCTGCGCCGGAAATTGGCCCATGACTCGTTGCCATCCAGGAAGGTGGCTACCCAGTACTGCGTGTTGATCAGATCAAGCGCTTTACTTTCGTCATAGGGATGCGCAGACAGGTAGGCTACAATATCAGCCTCTTTGATCGTGGCACTGGCATCGTAGAGCGCCATTTGCTCCATATTGGCGCGAATACCCTTGGCGTAGTAGTCGGCTGCCGAGCCCGACACCCAGCCCCGGTAGGCGGCCTCGGCCAATAGCAGCAGGGTTTCGGCGTAGGTCACGTGGAATTCGGGAGCGTCGAGTTTCAGAACCGTGGTCAGGTTGACCTGCGAGTAATCCCAGAGGCTGGCCACTCCGTTGGCCTGCAGGGTCGAAGTGATCGTGACGTCGTTGTAGCCTACGGGCATCCCGATCTGATCCTTGGGGGCCGAGGAGGCGCGGGCCGCTACCTGCTCGGGACCGCCCTTGGCCCCCACGTACCGTACGGCAAATACTGGCAGACGCGGGTCGTTATTGGTCTTTAGGTAGTTGACAAAAGGCGCTGTCAGGTAGAAGTTGGTTTTTTCCCGTGCAGCGAGGTGATTGGCGATGTAGTTATTATAAATAGCCGTATGGCGAATCACAGAATTGTCGGCATTGGACTGGAATACGCCACCCGCTACGGCTTTTTGCACATAAGTCTTCGCCAGATCTGCATTCACCTTGGTCAGGCGCATGCCGGCGCGCAGCATCAGGGAGTACCCCAGCTTTTTCCATTTAGCTACATTACCTCCGTACAGGATGTCCGTGACTACTGCGGCCTGGGCCGGGTCGAGGGCGGCAGATGCCTCGTCGAGCTCTTTCAGGATGTCTTTGTAGATAGCTTCCTGAGGATCGTATTTGGGCGTGATGATTTCGTTGGTGTAGCCTTGGCCGGCTTCAAAGTAGGGTACATCGCCGTAGGTGTCGGTCAGGATCATAAAAGCGTAAGCTTTCCAGATCCGCGCGGCGTTGTAGATATTCGATTGCAAGGGGTCGTCTTTGGTCTGATCCAGCACCGAAACTAACTGCTTGACCACATTGCGGTAAAAATTCACCCACACCAGCGGCGTGTTGCTGTTGTTGATTTGATTGTAATTGCCGCCCGAAAGCGAGCTGCCGTAGGGTGTAATGATCTGCTGCACGATCCCGAAGTTGTAAGTCAGCATGCCCAGCGTGGAGCCACCGTCGAGGTAGGTGGTACTGATGATGGCCTTGTTGAGCACCAGCGAAGGCGCCAGTGAGGTAGGGTCCACCTTATTGGTATTTATTTCGTCGAAGCCTTGGTCGCAGCCTGAAAGCACGCTCAGCGAGAGCACCAGGCTTACTATGTATTTTAGATTCTTTTTCATGATGATTGGATTTCTAGATTGGAAAAATGGCGAGCAGCTATTGGCCAATAGCTGAAAACCTAAAATCTGACGTTCAAATTAAAGCCCACGCTGCGGGTAGGGGGTAGGCCCGGCCAGAAATCCATCCCAACGCCATTGTCTGAGGCTACAAGCGCTTCTTCGGGGTCCATGTTTTCCGTCCATTTTTTGATAATGAGCACATTGTTGGCCACAGCGTTGACTTTCAGTCCTTTGATAAATAGGCGCTCGGGTAAGAGTTTGGTGAAATCATAGCCCAGTGTGATCTGACGCAGTTTCCAGAACCCGGCGTTGGACACAAAATCTTCGTTGATTCCCAGCGGATTGATGGATTCATAGAAAGGCTGTACGGCCGCTTTAGTCTGGTTGATTTCGCCGTCGGGATTCACTCCATCGCCAATGACGTACCCTACGTCCCGGCCCGGTAGAGTACGTTTCGACAAGCCGTGGCGGATGTAGTTGATGTTACGCCCCGCGATCATCTTGAAGCCCAGTTTGAAATCTACTAAGGCCGACAGCGAGATGCCCCGGTAGGTAAAGGTGTTGGTGATACCGCCAAAGTACTTCGGCAGGGCATTGCCCACATTCATCAGCGTGTTATTGCGCAGGGGCATGCCACTATTCTTGTCAAAAACCTGCCGACCCTGCGCGTCGCGCAGGTAGGTGAAGGTGTACAACTGGCCGATGGGCTTGCCTACGACTTCGTTCAGGGTACGTCCACCGCCACCGCCTACGGTAATGACCGTATCGTTTTCCGAAAGTCCCAGTTTGAGTACCTTGGATGTATTGTACGAAGCATTGGCGCTTACATCCCACCGGAAGGCATTGGTGTTCACGGGTGAGAAAGTCAGCAGCATTTCGACGCCCTGATTCATGCTGCGGCCCACGTTGATCAGCTTGCTGGTATAGGATGAGGCGTCGGAAATCTGGGCGGCCAGAATCTGGTCTTCCGTGATTTTGTGGTAGTAGGTGAAATCAAAGCCTATCTTATTCTGGAACAATTTCAACTCCATTCCTACCTCAGCCTCCTTCACCCGAAGCGGGCGGAGGTTTTTGTTAGGTACCGTGGAAGCATTGATACCGCCCACGGGCACCAACTGTCCCGACGGGTTGGGAAACGAGTTGTTGTCCACAGCATAGTATAGCGCATTGGAGTAGGGGTTTACGTTGTCGGAGCCCACCTGTGCGTAGGCCGCCCGCAGCTTACCGAACGACAGCCAGGCGGGCAGGCCCTCGAATGCCTGCGAGAATACGAAGCTACCCGTGACGGAAGGGTAGAGGATACTGCGATTAGCCGGAGCCAGAGTCGAGAACCAGTCGTTGCGGGCAGTGACACCCAGGTACAGAAACTCCTTGTAGGAAATGGTAGCCGCACCGAAGAGTGAATTGATTTTCTTTTCCGACAAACTGTAGAGCGGATTTTTGACGCGGCCATTCATGACTGTATAGAGGCCTGGCTGGATAAAATCCTGGACCGTCACGCTATTGTAGTCGTTGCGGGCGTAGCGTTGGTTGCCCCCCAGATTCACATCAATACCGATATCGCCGAAAGCTTTATTGATACCCAGGATAAAGTCGAGGTTTCGCTCGGTGTTCTGGCGTACATCCTGCGTGAAAGAGCCGTTCACAAAGCCGACGGGAGCTTTAGGGATGGGCGCATAGCCGTTGGGGATGTTGTAATCCTGATTGCGGATGTAATAATCCTGCGCAATGCGGCCCTGCAGGTACAGCCAGTCGGTGAACTGATACTTCAGCGCGATGTTGCCAAAAAGGCGATCCCGGTTGATATTTTCGAAGTGGTAGTTCATGGAGTAGTAGGGATTGTTCCGCACCAGGAAACGCGAAAAAACGAACTCGTCACCGTTGGGCATCGTCTGATTCTGGCGCAGGGCGTCGAAAGGCATGGAGTTAGCCAGCGTGAATACCACGGTCGACACCGAAAAATCCTGCGTGTTTAGCTGCGGGGGATTGACGTTCTTTTCCTTGGAATAATTAATGTTGCCCGAAGCCGTCAGTTTGCTGGTGATGTTCTGCGTAAAGCCTAGATTAATCACTTTGCGGTTGAAAGTATTGTTTTCCATGATGCCCTTGCTGTCGGTATTGCCTAGGGAAAGGCTGAAGCCGCCGTTCTGACCATTGTTCGACACCGTAACGGTATTCGTGAAATTGGTACCTACCCGGTAGAATTGCTTCACGCGGTTGCGAACCGGCTCGTAGGGCCAGGTTTCGTTGTCGAAGAGGGTTTGGGTCATGCCGGGCTCAAACTTCTCGCCAAAGCTCCACACCCCCGAGGTAGGGTTGGCCGTCGTGGGGCGCTTGCCTCCCTCACCCTGACCATATTCGTACTGAAAATCGGTATAGTCCAGTGGAGTATCGGTAGTAAAGTTGGCGTTGTAGCTTACCCCGAATCCCTTGCCCGTACCCCGGTTTTTGGTCGTAATCATCACCACGCCATCCTTGGCACGGGAGCCGTAGAGCGCCGCGGCGGTGGCCCCTTTCAAAACCGTCATGGTTTCTATGTCGTCAGGATTGATGCTGCTCAGACCGTCGCCTCCGTCGGAGCTATTGGCTGCGCGGGTACCGAAATCACCCCCCAGAGCGTAATTGGAGTTGTCAATAGGTACCCCGTTGACCACGATCAGGGGCGAGTTGTTGCCGCTGAACGACGATTGACCTCTAATACGGATTTTGGCTGTGCCCGCGGGACCGGTACCCATGGTCGTGATGTTGACCCCCGACATTTTGCCCTGTAATCCGCTCACAAAGTTAGGCGTGCGATTGGTCGAAATCTGGTCGGCATCTACGGTGGCAGTAGCGTAGCCTAGCGTTTTGGCCTCGCGCTTAATGCCCAGCGCCGTCACGACCACTTCGCTAAGATTTTTGGATTCAGGGGCTAGCTGCACATTTACCACCGAGCGGGTACCTACCTTAACCGATTGGCTTTCATAGCCAATGTACGAAAAAGTGAGCGTGGCGTCAGAAGCCGCGGCAATGGTAAAATTGCCTTCGGCGTCCGTAGTCGTGCCGCGGGTCGTGCCGTTTACCAGCACGTTCACGCCGGGCAAGCCCTCATTGGCCTGATCGGTCACCCGTCCTGTAATGCTTGGCGCCTGGGCAAAAATATGGCCCAGGCTTAGCAATAACACGAGGAATAATGAAGTAAGTGTTTTTTTCATAAGGGCATTGGGTTTTATTTTTTTGTAAGGATTTAGGAAAAGCTTTAACGATTAAGCAAAAAAATCAAAAAATTTAATCAAGCGATCGACCAAAGATGTGTGGGTAAGTATGAAATAAGACAGGTACCTATTTGGTGTGGGTATGTTAAGAACTGTTTTAATAGTAATTAACTGGTTATCTTACAAGTAGGTATGGGCAAAAAAGAAAATGAAGTAACTGATTTCGTTAATCAGAATAGGGTGAAATGTTTCAGCAGACTAATCTACGTATTCGTTCAGTACTATTGGATGAAAAAATGTGGTTTTAAATGAATGAATCAAAAGTATGCTTAACCGTTTAAACAAAAAAATATTTACCAGACTATTTTTATAAAAAATCTTCATAAAATATAAAAAAGCCAAAATCGGCGCGTAAGGGCATACAATAGCACTATAAGAAATAGTTAATGAATCAAAAACCGGAAGAAAGGAGTCAGGAAAGGTGGCCTATGAAAGAATTATTAAGCGATCTAGTGCTTAATAATTCCCGATAATGAGGGATGGGCAGACCCTGTTGCTATGCCACATATGTGCCTAGGCCTGAATGAGTACCTCTTCGGGTTGTTTATCGAGCGCGGCTTTTTCTTGTTGGTGAAGCGTTTGCTTTTTGAGGTAGCGGGCGTACATCGTAGCTACCAGCAAGGCTATGATCCCCTCGGCCAATACCGTGGCCTGTACCCCGATGTAGTGCGATACGCTCCCGATAAGAAGACTCCCAATGGGTACCGCTCCGGCAAAAACCATCACGAAAATACTAAGTACCCGTCCGCGTAGCTCGTGAGTTACGTTGAGCTGGATCATGGTATTGCTGATGGTGACGACCGACATCATGCCGAAAGCTCCGAACGTGACAAACATCAGGGCCAGGGGGTATAGGGTGGTGTAGGAAAAAAGTATAAGCCCGGTCCCGAAGACCATGGTGTTGATAGCCAGTACTTTACTCAAATTAGTCCCAGCCTTCAACGAAGCCAGAAATATGGCCCCTACGAAAGCACCCAGACCGATGAATCCGTCAATGACACCCAGCGTAGTGGCGTTGCCGTTGAAAATATCCTTGGCATAGACGGGGGTGAGGGTAGAGTAGGGCAATACCAGCAAACTCATGATGCCCGCAAAAATAATGGTACTGCTAATGGCTGGCGTCGCTTTGATAAAGGCAAAAGCCTCGCGAAATTCCCGCCGAATATTCCGGTCTGTCTTTGACTTGGGCTGATATTTGGGTAGCTTCATCAGCAACAAGGAAATAATGACGGGAATGAAACTGACGGCGTTCAGGCCGAAACAGACCTGATTGCCGAATTTTTCGAGAATAAATCCGGCCAGGGCGGGGCCAATGAACTTGGAAAGATTGACCATGGACGAATTCAGGGCCAGGGCATTCGGCAAATTGCTCTTGTCATCGACCAGTTCGTGTACCAGCGATTGTCGGGCCGGGACATCGAATCCGTTGATTATCCCCAACACGGCACTGAGGATGATGATTTCCCATACCACGTATTGTTTGAAAAATACTACGGCAGCCGTCAGCAGTACGGCCTGGATGAGTGAAAAGATTTGGGTAGTCAATAGTACCTTATAGCGGTCGTAGCGATCGGCGACAATACCGCCGAATAGTGAAAAGACCGATGCGGGAAACAACGTGGCAAAAACCGACACGCCCAGCATGAATTTGGACTGCGTGATGGAGTAAATCACCCAACTCACGGCCGTTTTCTGCATCCAGGTACCGATCAGTGATAATGACTGGCCCATGAAGAATAACCGGAAGTTGCGGCTTCGGAAGGAATCGAAGGTGGTAATGTTCATATCGGAAAGGGTACTGCGAAATACTCTCGATGCGGGATTTTAAATCTTCTGTTGTGAAGCATGTCCGCAAAAGCAGTACCAGCCACCAAGAAGGGGCGTAAGGGTAGGCTCAGTGGGGTAAAAGTACCCGACTACGCGCTGACCGTCAGCAAAACAGGCCTTTCAGGGTGTCATATATTCCCACCGTACGGGGCCGTAACGCCAGGCTATCCCCTGGGTAGGTGATTGCTTGCCTGCTCTGTTATTCACTTCCAGCAAAGTCCAGCCGAAGGTACCTTTTTCGTAGTTGAAGGTTTCACCATCGTCGTCATACAGCCTGAAGGTACCCGGCAGAGTACCGTAATAGCGCACGGTCAGGGGAAGTTTTTCATCTTGCGTCGGCGAATGCAGGGTCGTCGAAGTCATGGGGATGATACCGCCATCTTTCACAAATAGCGGGATTTTGTCCAGCTTGATGGACTGATCAACGGTGATTGTTTCGCCATCGCCCACGAATTTCCCGGTGTAGAAATCGTACCATTTGCCCTTGGGGAGAATCACTTTGCGAATCGGCTCTTCGGCGAACATCGGCGCTACCAGCAAATAATCGCCCACCATGAACTGATCCTTCACATCCTTACGCACGGCCTGGGCGTAGGGATTGTCCGTCGCGTCCAATTTCCCGGCGATGAGGGTACCTGCATCGGCAAAACCTTCCACCAGATTCATGGCCCGAATAGGCGGGGTACCTTCATAATGATATTGCGCGAAAGTCGTGTAGAGGTAGGGTAGCAACTGCATCCGCAGCTGCATCACATCTTTCACCTGATCGGCTACTTCGGGAAAAGTCCAGGGCTTGGTACCATCGGCCCAGGCGTTGAGCATGGCCATGGGCGACAGGCAGACGGCCTGCATCCGGCGTAGCCATTCCTCCGCCGTCTTGGAAGAGCGCGCTTCCGGTGTCCAGAGTACCCCGATAAAGCTACTGTTGCAGAGGGCAGTAATGAAATCCTTGTGATTATAGTAGTCGTTGTAAATGACGTAGGGTAGGTTCGACGCCCCGGCGTTGGAGGCCCGCGTCAGGCCGTAGGTACGGGTATTTTTTTCGCGAAACCAGTCGGTGGACATTTTCTGGAATTGCAGCCCATAAGTTTGCCGTACCTGCTCGGCGCTGAAACCAGACGGGAATTTGGCCACATCGGGCCACAGCCAGCGGTCGTACCCATCGGTTTCGTCTACCTTGTAGCCCGACACGCCGATGTTCAGGTGCCGTTCGGTGAAGAGTTTTTTGAACTGATCCCGGGCGGGTTTCAGGTTAAAATCAGGTACCACACCCACCCACACCGTGTGGGAAGCCGTATAGGGCAGGATGTTTTTGTAAATCGGCGAGTGCGATGAGACGTAGGGGTTGATCCAGAGGTTAGCCCGGATGTTTTTCGCCAATAATTGATCCAAAAGCCGTTTGGGCTGCGGGTAGCGTGTGCTGTCCCACACGAAACTATTGGGATAGGAGTACGACTGCCAGCCGGGTTCCAACCCGACTACGCTCAGGGGGTACCCTTTAGCCTCGAACTCGTTTACTTCCTGCATCACCTGCGCATCGGTAAACAGGGTAGGCATGCGGTGCACAAACCCCAGCCCCCACTTGGGCGGCAAGGTACCCCCGCCGCAATACAAATTGTAGCGCTGCACGACTTCCATCGCATTCTTGCCCGCAAAGACATAGACTTCCGTCCCCGTCGCCGGTACCAGTACCTCTACGGCATCGGAGTAAGGCTGAGAATTCCAGTTTTTCTGACTATTCCGGTTCATTTCTTCCGGCGGATTTTTGCTGTCCTTCCGCACCGCTGAACCCGCGTACACCGTGACGTACCGCGCCGAGTTGATGAGTACCCCATAGCCCCGATCCGACACGTAAAAAGGTACCGGCGCGTGGGTGCGGCCATCATCCTTGCCGCCGTAGTGATCCACGTGCAGGGTTTTGATGGTACCCCGCTGCTGCACGGATTTGAAGTTCAATCCCAGCCCATACAGCTGTTCGCTCCTTTCCAGCGGAAAACGCAGGTACACCTTGCCATCGGTGCGTTCGCTTTTGCTTTCTTTTAATTCTGTGGGAAAGGTAGGGGTACCTAATTTCTGCAGCGCTTCCACGCGCGGCTTTACGTCAGCCACGCCCAGCGGTGAAATCGCTTCCGGTTTGCCCACGGTGGCTTTCCACACGCCGGTAGCGACCTGTTGCCATTGGAAGGGGGTAGTTTGGGCGTGGCTTAGGAAGGAAAGGAGAAGGAAGAAGGATAGGACGAAGGTACTTTTCATGAGCAGGGCATTTTAGGTAAAAAAGCCCGATTATTGTAAAAATACCCGAAAAGCCCTTCACACGGTTTTTAGCTTTTTGATTTTGCCGGTCTTTTCATCGATAACATATACAATACTGAAAGGCGAACCGCCCCCGCGCGTTAACCTGACAAGGTTTCTTGATTCAATGCTTCCGTCCGGTTTGTATCTTTCCACCCACCGGCCCACCTTCGTCTGAGCAATGAAAACCCGATCTCCCACTTCATCCAGCAGAAAATCTATCTGCTCGGGAGATACCCGATTATGAATTGGCATGTCATTCTCATCGAATTCATAAATCAAGATGATTTTTCCCATGAAATGGGCAAATTGATTAGGAGGGTCATTCTTGAAGTGATCATCAAGTACCTGGGCAAGTATAATCAGTTTTTCACCGCCTATGAATGGGTGGATATGTACCTCAATCACACCCTGAAACTTATAAGTGTAATCAAGTTCAATGCAGTCTTGCTGAAACTCCTTTAAGAATCCCCCCAATTGTGAAGTGTCGCTAATGAAAACTTTTTTGAGCGTTTGCGCGGAAGTGGAAGAGAAAGCACAAGCGAGAAGTAAAAAAAGGTAGGATTTCAGATTCATTTGCAATACTGTTTAGTAGGATTTACAATACTCAACAGGTACCCCTTTACCCCACCGCAATTCCCATCATCCGCATCAACTCACTGGCGTTGAAGCTTTGGCAGATACCTTCGTGCAGTTTATAATCGAAGTGGAGTTGGCCGTCCTGCACGTCGGAGCGGAAGTGGAAGTTTTGGACGTAGGGCTGGGTGGCGCCCCATTCACCCAGTTCGAGGTCGTGGGTGGATACCATGCCCGAGGCGGGCAACGGGTGCAATTGGCGGATGAGTGCTTCAGCCCCGCGGTGACGGTCGGCAGAGTTGGTACCTTTCAGGATTTCGTCCAGCAAGTAAAAAATGGGTAGCGTGCGGGTCGTGTCTCCGGAGAGTTCCAGCAACTGCCGCAAGCGTTTCAGCTCAGCATAAAAGGATGAGGTATTCTCGACCAGTGAATCCTGCGTCCGCATGCTGCTGAACACCTGCACGGGCGCACAGGCCAGGCTGTTGGCGCACACGACGGCACCCGTTTGGGCCAGCACCAGATTCAATCCGACGGTACGCAGGAAGGTACTTTTGCCCGACATATTCGAGCCTGTCACGAGCATGGTGTGGCCCGTACCTACCAGCGAAAAATCATTGCTCACGCGCGCTTCGCGGGGAATGAGTGGGTGCCCCAGTTGTGTGGCCTCAATGCGGATATTTTCTTCCCAGGTAACCTGAGGCATGACGTAGTCGGGCTGGGCAAAGGCAAAGCCCGCCAGGCTATTCATGGCTTCGGTATCGGCCAGGGCATCGAGCCATGCGGCCAGTTCGGCTCCGTGGTTCTTTTTCCATTTTTCCAGCGCCGCCAAACAATGCAGATCAAATAAGAAAGGTACCCCAACAAAAATCAGAAAGAAAGGGTGCAGGCGGTAGTCGAGTCGGGCAAACCACTGGCCTACCGAGCGAATGGCGGCGGGAGCTTTTTTGATGGTACCTTGTCGCATCTGCCACCAGCGCGACTGGTACGGTGCGTCGTTGGCGAGTTCGAGCAGATCGGCATAGGCTACCAACGTCAAGCCCAGGTCGGTGGTGCGTTGGGTAAGCGACTGAATGTCCGCGTTGTAACGTTTCAGAATGATCCCCTGCCAGATAATCCCCAGCCAGAAAGGCCAGCCTGGGATTAAGTTGAGTAGGGCAAGTACCCCCAGCGTAACAGTCACGATAGGAAACCAACGCCAAGTCAATGATTTTTGCAGCGACTTGCTCATAACTTCTTTCGCCCAGGTACGCAGGGCACCAACCTGTTGCGAGGCATGCTCGTGCAGCAGTGCGGTAGCTTCCCAGCTTTGCCGCCAGTCGGCGTTTGCTTTGAATTCTTCCACGGCTTCCTGCCGCATCAGCAGTTCATCCAGCGCGGCGGGGTTCCTGAGCCAATGCGCCAGGCGACGGCTTCCTTCGTCGGTACGGGTGCGGTTAAGCAGGCGGTAGAGCGAGTGCTTGCCGAAAATATCGAGATCTGTGGCGTAGGGATGCAGGGGATCGCCAAATGAATCACCGGTTTCGGGACGCCGGAATTTGAGGTCAAGCCGATCCAGCTCATCGGCATTGATGGTTTGTAAATTTCGAAGAAAGTCGCGGTTTCGTTTCGCCTTATGCTGCCGTACCATTAATACCAGGAAAACGACACCGGCCACCAAGCCCAGTAGCCCCCAAAGGGGCTGGTTGGCAGAACTCCACAGACCCAGCGAAATTATAAGGGCTACAAAGGCCAACAGCCGCCCACCGGCCAGGGCGTTGAAAAGCTGCTGCGCTTCAGCTTCCCGCTCAGTGGCGTCCTTTAATTGTACTCTGAAATAGTCGGCGGGTGCTTTCCCTGTTGGCTTCGCTAATGGTTCAGTCGTCATGTTTGCTATCCATTATCCACTAGCGAAGCTGTTTCAAACTGCAACTTGATCAAATTAGCGTAGAGGCCGTTGTCGATCAGAGCCAGTTGATTATGCGAGCCGGACTCTACGATTTGTCCTTCGCGAATCACATAAATGGTATCTACTTTCCGGATGGTGGCCAGACGGTGGGCAATAACGATCGTCGTACGGTTTTTCATCAGTTCGTCCAGGGCAGCCTGTACCAGTTGCTCGCTCTCGGCGTCCAGTGAACTCGTGGCCTCATCCAGAATGAGGATTTTCGGATCTTTCAGAATCGCCCGCGCAATGGCTACGCGCTGCCGCTGCCCGCCCGATAGTTTCACGCCACGCTCACCGACGATGGTTTGCAGCCCTTCGGGAAATGAATCGATGAATTGCAGGGCGTTGGCTTTGCGGGCGGCTTCCCGTACTTCGCTTTCAGAAGCACCGGGCCGACCGTAGGCGATGTTCTCCTGAATGGTACCCCCAAAAAGCATGACTTCTTGCGGCACGATAGCCATCATACTCCGCAAGGCACTAAGCGGATACGACGCGATGTCTACGCCGTCCACCAAAATTTTGCCCCCCTGCGGATTATAAAACCGCATGAGCAGCTGCACAATGGTCGACTTGCCCGCTCCGCTATACCCGACGAGGGCAATTTTCTCACCCGCCGCCACGTCGAACGAAATGCCTTTCAGTACTTCCACATCGGGCCGTGAGGGGTAGGTGAATTGTACGTTTTCGTAAGCAATATTACCCTCCACAGTGGCTATGGTTTTTTCTTCCACGTTAAGATCCACTTCCGAAGTTTCGCCCAGAATTTCTACCAGCCGCTCCGAAGCACCAATGGTTTTGTTGATCTGAGCGTAC
The DNA here is from genome assembly GCF_009296315.1 of Salmonirosea aquatica. NCBI lineage: Bacteria > Pseudomonadati > Bacteroidota > Cytophagia > Cytophagales > Spirosomataceae > Salmonirosea > Salmonirosea aquatica. The sequence goes on along the minus strand of NZ_WHLY01000002.1, from coordinate 2,215,575 downwards.
ATATCGCCCAAGCCACCCATCGCCCCGCCAATGAAGGTAGTGTACAGTACGAACGTAAAGAGATCAGCTATGGTCAGGTCGCCGCTCTGCACCAGATTAGCACCGTACCAGATCACGCCTACGATGCCGCCAAAGAGGGCAAAAATGATAAACGACACGAATCCACCCCGAAAGGTGGCGGCTTTTAGGGCGTTAGCTACAACACGATCCAGAGCAGTGCGGTAGCGTTGCACTTCCAGCCGCTCGTTGGTGAAGGCCTTCACGACCTGTACCGATTGCAGGGTTTCTTCGGCAATGACGTTGGCTGCCGCCAGCTCGTCCTGGGCTTTTTTGGAAAGTCGACGGATATATCGTCCAAAGAACATGGCTGCCACAACCATAATCGGAAAGGTAGCCAGCATAAAAAGCGTCAGCTTCCAGGAGGTCAAAGAAATAAGTGTAATGCCCACCACGAGTGTGGCAATTTGCCGAAAGAACTCCGCGATGGTAAAGGAAAGCACATCCTGTAACTGAGTCACATCCGACGTAATGCGACTCGTGAGCTCACCCACACGCCGCTGTTCCAGGAATCCGATCGGCAGCGTAATGATTTTGCTGTACACGTCACGACGCACATCAGCCATCGCCCACTCGCTAACGCGGGAGAAAAGGTAGATGCGAAGGAATGAAAAAACCGCCTGGAACACCAGAATGGCTATGAGTACGCCCGTAATCTGGTTGATAGTATAGGGCGATTTGCCCTCGATTACTTCAATGATACTCCCGACCAACTTGGGAAATGCCAGCGAGGTACCCGTAGACAGAATCAGGAATATGAAGCCTACGATGAAGTAGGTCTTGTAAGGGAGTGTGTACCGGAAAATTTGCAGGGTTTTCTTAAGCCCGCTCCAGCTTAGTTTCTTTACTGCGAAGGGCGATTCCGTACTGTTTTCGTCGTCACCGCCTCTTCGGCCAAATCTGCTTTTTGCCATTATGTTTCTAGCTGTCGGCTAATGGCGGTTGGCCGGGCGGCGTTCCGCTATTAGCTTTGATGTTTTTAATTACTATATGTTATTTTTATTGCGTTGCTGAAGCTACAGCCACCGGCTAACAGCCAATGGCTTCTTAGCTCATTCGTCCATCTGTCCCTTATAACCTGATTGCTGTAAAATCTGCTGGGCGTTGGGATTGTTCATCAGTTCAGGTAAAGTCACGTCGGGATGCTCCTCCATATAACGGCTCACGATACGCCAGCCCAGCCACCGCCCGATGCCGCCCGGTACGTCAGGACCGATCTCGGGCGTAAAAGGACGCTCGCCTACGTACTTCTGTTTTACCAGTTGAGCCTTTTCGTAGAGCAGGCGGTTTTCCACCACAAAAGCCCAAATGGCGGTCTGGCTGTTATAAGTGCGCGTCAGGTTCTTTTCAGAAAAGCCCAGAACCAGGCTGTCCGGCGTCTGAGGAGCACACCGCTTCACAAATTCGAACGATTTGCCATAACCTATCATATCGGCCAGCAACGTCTTATCTGCGGGATCGGTCCGGTTGTATTGGTCTGCCATAAAAAAAAGAATGGACGGAACCAGATACTCTTTCTGGTAGCGTCCCAACTGATAGGCATAGACCTGGGGACGGTAGGTAGCTTGAGGCCCCCCGAAATAATCAAGGCCAATGATGATGAGACTGTCGGATATATATAAATCGCTCCCCATGAAACCCGTAACCAGGGTCACCACGCGAGGCGCTTTGAAACGTGGGTAGTAATATTTGATATGTTTGAACGCTGTTTCGAGAGGTTGCCTGAGTTGCTGGTTTTTATCACTAAACAAAGAATCCACTTCCTCCTTGAATCCCCGAAGCGAAGTATTACGTATATGCTCGTACAGAACAGGGGCTAACGAGGAGTCCTGCGGTGCAACATCAGGAAAATAGACCTGGCTGAGAAAAGGATAACGAGCAAGGAATTTTTCCATGGCTTCAACCGACTGGCAGGCAAATAGCGAATCTTCCAGTGATTCGATGGCAACTTCCACCTGTACGGTACTTACGTCGGGTGATGTATCGGACGAATTGTTGCAGCTCGTAAAGAGCCAGACAACGCCCAGAAATAGAATTAATCGCGGTAAAGCCATTCGCATCAGATGAGGAAACACGCTAACCAAACATGCAAAAGTAACTAAAAAGTTGCAGTGAGCGGGTTTCATTTCACACGGATCGCAGGTAGCCAGTGACTAGGTTGAACGTTCGATATCATTTGGCTGACAAGGATTATGGCTCATGCAAGCGGAAAGACAATAAGTGTTGTAGGATGTGGATGGCTAGGAAAGTCGCTGGCCGAACGGCTGCTGGTTGAGGGGTACCTTGTGAAGGGAAGTACTACTTCTCCGGCAAAACTGGCAGGACTCAAAAGCCTGGGCATAGAAGCCTATGTAGCCAGTCTGAGCCCTGACCCGCGAGGAGAGCATTGGTCCGAACTTCTGGATGTTGATACTGTGATTGTAGACATACCTCCCCGGGTGTCGCACCTAGGGGGGGATTTTCATCCTCAGCAAATGGATTTTCTGGCGGCTATGCTAAATAAAACGTCGGTTTCGAAAATAATCTATGTGAGTTCTACCTCGGTATATCCCGAATTGAACAGGGTAATGACCGAAGCCGATGTGCTGGAATCCGGCCAATCCGCTTCTCCGGGACTGGTGCTGGCAGAAAACAGAATGCTGGACCTGGCCAGTGCAAGCCGCCGAGTGACTGTATTGCGATGTGGTGGGCTGATGGGCTATGACCGGATACCGGGCAAATATGTGCGTGGAAAACAGAATATGACTACGGGTAGTCTTCCGGTCAACTACATTCACCGCGATGATGTCATCGGAATTGTCAGTGCTTTATTGAGGTCGGAAAATCCCGATGGAGTATACAATGCAGTAGCTCCTCAGCATCCGTCGCGCCGGGAAGTGTACGAGACTTCCTGTGCTGAATTTGGCTGGGAATCACCTACTTTCAAGGTACCCACACACTCAGAAAAATATAAGTTGGTCTCCTCCGATAAGTTGGGCAGTATGTTGGATTATACCTTTCAATATCCTGACCCGCTGACTTTCCATTACGAATTATTTTACAAGACACGTGACAACTAATGTAGGTACAATTTTGGTACGGGATTTAGGTTTGTTAAGCTTTCAGTAATTTTTATTCAACAGTATTTACTCTATATAATTATATGAAAACTACATATTGTACTAATATAGTATAGCGATTTAGTTAATGGGTTGAAAATCAAGACGCGTTTAATTGAGCAGGCGTAGTTTTTATTAATAATTGAAATGAAAGTTCAACGAAATTTGGAATCTTGTTTAATGTTTATTTAATTTGGTTCAACAAAATCTACTTAACCTCAGACTTTCTATGACAGCTCTTGAATTCACTTATAATATAAACCGGGTTTCCAAAACGCTAAGGCCTTTTGCCATGCGCCTGACCCGTGATTCGGAAGATGCTAATGACCTGCTGCAGGATACGATGCTTAAAGCTTTTACTAATCGGGAGAAATACACCGACGGTACCAACCTGAAAGCCTGGTTGTATACAATTATGAAGAATACCTTCATCACCAATTACCAGCGGATGATGAGGAAGAATACCTTTATCGATACTACGGACAATCTGCACTACATCAATTCGTCCGATAACAGCACCCACAATGAGGCCTATTCTAGTTTCGCCATGGACGACATCACAACTGCCATCGAGTCGTTGGAGTCGGCTTATAAGGTACCCTTCATGATGCATTTCCGTGGCTTTAAGTACCACGAAATCGCGGCTAAACTGGAAATTCCCATCGGAACCGTCAAAAATCGGATTCACATTGCCCGCAAGGAACTTAAGCATCTGCTGCGGGTCTATTCGCACCTGGACTGAGTACGGAGTTGAGTATATTGATTGATTACTATTGTTTGGTTTATGGAGAGGAAAGATGCAGAAAGTCAGATGGGGTACCATCTGACTTTTTTGTCGGCTGCTGCCTCCAACCCGCCTTTTCCCCGATAAGTGCATGAGTGAATCCCGACGGGTCATTGTGATTGGGGCCGGTTTTGCCGGCCTTTCTGCCGCCACGCAACTGGCGCATCAGGGCTATGACGTAACAGTTCTGGAAAAAAACAGCCTCCCGGGTGGCCGGGCGCGGGTATTCCGTGAGCAGGGCTTTGTGTTCGATATGGGCCCAAGCTGGTACTGGATGCCCGATGTGTTCGACGACTATTTTGCTCGGTTCGGGAAAAAGCCCTCTGACTACTATGACCTGGTGCGGCTCGATCCTTCCTACAAAGTAATCTTTGGCCCTGGCCAGCAGGTAGACTTGCCGGCTGACATGAAGGCGCTGCGGGCGCTGTTTGAGTCCATGGAACATGGTAGCGCCGCACAACTGGACGAGTTTCTGCGGCAGGCGGCCTATAAGTACGAAGTCGGAATCAAGAAGTTTGTGTGGAAACCCAGTCGGAAGGTGTCCGAATTCCTGAGTCTCAAGCTGCTCTACGACGTCACGCGCCTGGATGTGTTCCAGTCGTTTGCCTCACACGTACGTAAGTTCTTCAAAGACCCGCGCCTGCTACAGCTCGTGGAGTTTCCGATTCTGTTTTTGGGAGCTACCGCCGAGAAAACCCCCGCCATGTACAGCCTGATGAACTACGCCGAAATGGCACTGGGTACCTGGTACCCCATGGGTGGCATGCACGAAATCGTACGGGGTATGGTGGCGCTGGCCAAGGAGAAAGGTGTGAAAATCATCCTGAATCAGAATGTCCGGCACATTGCGGTCGAACAAGGCAGGGCTAGCCGGGTGCTGACCGCCGAAGGTACCTACGAGACGGATATTGTCATAGCAGGCGCCGACTATCACCATGTGGATAGCCAATTGCTGGCCGAACCCTACAGGAACTACACTGAAGGCTACTGGGACAAACGGGTCATGGCTCCCTCGTCGCTGCTGTATTATGTGGGGGTGAACAAAAGGGTACCCCGGCTGACACACCATAATCTGTTTTTTGACGAGGATTTTGCGCTGCACGCCGAAGAAATCTATGAAAATCCGAAGTGGCCTTCCCGTCCGTTGTTCTACGTGTCGGCTCCTTCCAAAACCGACCCGAGCGTGGCTCCCGAAGGCAGCGAGAATTTGTTTTTGCTCATTCCGGTAGCACCAGGCTTGACCGACGACACCGAAGCCATCCGGGACAAATACTTCAACCTGATCATGGACCGTCTGGAAGCCTATGTGGGCGAGGCCGTCCGGCCTCATGTGGTATACAAACGGAGCTATGCGCACTCGGAATTCAGGGAAGACTACAATGCCTTCAAAGGCAATGCCTACGGACTGGCCAATACGTTGCGGCAAACGGCCCTCCTGAAGCCTGCTCTGAAAAACAGAAAGGTCAAAAACCTGTACTATACCGGGCAGCTTACCGTACCCGGACCTGGCGTACCACCATCCCTCATTTCAGGCCTGGTGGTGGCGAAGGAAGTAGAAAAAGAATTTCCCCTGAGGTAGGTTTGTCTGACGTTTTTGAAAAAACCTTTAACAAAATCCGAGAGTTCGGGTTATATTGAAACTAAATTTTAGAAAGATCCAAAAGGCCCACTCGATGCTGGAACTATTCAATCGGACGACGCTGCAATGCAGCAAGATCATTACGGAGAACTACAGCACCTCCTTCACGCTGGGCATCCGCACGCTCGACCGAAAGTTTCACCTACCTATCTACGCCATTTATGGTTTTGTCCGCTTTGCCGACGAAATCGTGGATACCTTTCATGATTTTGATAAAAAAGACCTGCTGGATCGCTTCCGGAAAGAGGCGTTTCAAGCCATTGAAGAGAAAATCAGCCTCAATCCCGTCCTGCATTCCTTTCAGTTGGTGGTGAATCAATACCATATCGAACATGAATTGATCGAAGCCTTCCTGAATAGCATGGAAATGGATTTGTACGAGCACACCTACACGCCCGATGGCTACCAGCAGTACGTCTATGGATCGGCGGAAGTCGTAGGGCTTATGTGTCTGCGGGTATTCTGCGAGGGTAACGAAGCGCAGTATGATCACCTGCGCGAAGGGGCGCGTAGCTTGGGGGCGGCCTTCCAGAAAGTGAACTTTCTGCGCGATCTCAAAAGCGATTTCCAGGATCGGGGCCGGGTGTATTTTCCGGGGGTAGATTTCAAAGCGTTCGATCCGAACGCCAAAAAATGCATCGAGGCCGACATTCAGGCTGACTTTGACGCTGCCTACAAAGCGATCCTCCAATTGCCCAAAGGCGCGCGGCAGGGCGTGTATCTGGCCTACGTATACTACTGCACTTTATTCAATAAAATAAAAAGCCTGCCCGCCGCCCGCGTGCAGGAAGAGCGCATCCGCGTGCCCGACAGTCGCAAGCTGGCCTTGCTGGCTCAAACCTACGTCAAGTTTAGGATCAGCGCGCTGACCGCTTCGCTGTGGTAGGTTATTCGCGGAGGTACCTGTGCCGGTAGTTGAGGAATTCGCACGCTGACGTCAGGATAAGTTCGTTATCCCTTTGTTCCAAATCCCAGGAAGGACATGAGATGCAATCGACATAGGCGCACTGGGGATTAGTAGGTACCTTAGCCTTGGGTTTAATCTTGAACGAGGTACCGTTGACGATCAGCGTCTCCGGTGAACAGCACCACGACAATCCCTTTTCACCCAGGATCACTCCATCAAATCGAAAAACCAAATAGTATGTAAAGATTGGAACAGGACCAGAAACCTGTTCCCACACTTTCTGTCCATTTACGGTCTTTTCCACGGCATCCAGCCGCCACTTCCCTACGATTTCTTCAATAGCCGGAAGCGGTGCGGGTTCACTTTCTTTTTTACAGTTGAGTAGCAGAAGCGGAAGTAGGAATATGTATAGGTACCTTTTCATGTTTTTGACGTTATTCTCTTACATATTTTGATCGAGAATGGTATTGACCGCAGGTTACAGTTGCAATTAATTCATCATTTTCCACTCTCATATCTCTGGGGCAAGAAGCACAGTTGATTAATTCACACTCAGCATTGTAGGGTACCTCTATTTGAGGTTTCGCTACGTAGGGTACCCATCGATACTGTATTTGTCCAGTCCGCAGCAAGGCGGCAATCCGTTGCTGCCCAATAGAATCCCATCAAATCGGATGGTGAAAGTATCTCCATCCTGAGCGGGTACCTCTTCCCAAACAGTTTGACCATTCACAGTCTTTTCCACGGCTTTCAACCGCCATTTGCCCACAAGCTCTTTAATAGCGGGCGGGGTTTCAAAATCGTGTTTTTTACAGCCAACCAGCAAAATTGGCAGCAGGAGCGCGTACAAGAATCGTTTCATAGTGTTAGTAAAGTTACTCGCGGAGGTACCTGGATCGGTAATGAGGATTTTCTATCCCTGGTGTAACGATGAGCGTGTCGGCATTTTGCTGTAAAATCAAATTAGGCATGTATAAACAGCTTACGTTTCCGCAGAATTCGGATGATACCGGAGCAAGTGGTTTGATCGTAAAGGGAACACCATTTACGATTAGCGAACCAGGGGTGCAACAAGGCCGATTACCGTTTTCATTCAGGATAACTCCATCGAATCGAAATATCAGATAGTAACTTGCCGTAGCACTCTCCCAAACTTTTTCTCCGTCTACGGTTGTTTCCGTGGCTACCAGCCGCCACCTACCTACGAGTTCTTTGATAGTCGGAAGCGGGTCGGGTACTTCGTCCTTTTTGCAGTTTAACAAAAAGAGCGGAATCGCGAGAATGTACAGGTAGCGTTTCATAAGCTATTCAGGCTGTTTGTATAGATAGAGTGGAATCAGGAGTAATTGGTTGGAAAGGCAGGTCAGAATTTCATCCCAAAAGGCCCGACGTTGCCATCTTCCCGGATTATTCGCTACTTTGCTGTAAAGTTTCCAAGAGGTAAGCAATCAACAGATTCGGCTGGGTTTCGTATGAAAAAGGCAATCGTGTTCTTGATTTTGATGATAGGATGGAGTAGCTGCACGAAAGAAGAATCGCTGGGCGTAGGGTACCCCCGCTGGTAGGTACCTGGAAGCTGGTGCAGAAAAACGTTCTCAACGATTCAACGTACGTCTTGAAAACCATCGAGAATCCTGACTTGAACACCCTGACCTTTGCGAGCGATGGTACCCTGTCGTCCCTGGGTGAAGAAACCGAATACTACCGTAGTAGCAAATACTACAAGGTGGATTCCGTCCGGTTCGTGGGGCAACGGGTGGGCTTCATTGCCGGTAACACCTACCCGGCCTTCTACCAGGGACTTACCCTAAAAGCCGATTCGCTCACACTTTCTCCCTGTCCCGACCACGTGTGCGATTTGGTTTTTATCAAGGGGCGATGACTTTCTTTTTTCAGTAGGATAGTCTGGTTTGTGCCTTCTTTATCCAAAAAAATGCCATTCCGGATCAGGTACCATACCCTACCTTTGTCGTCCAGAAAGCATTCCTGAATCACCTAACTACTTCTTGTCCTTGAAAATAGCTGTTCCCAAAGAGACCAAACCCTTCGAGCGGCGCGTGGCTCTCACGCCCGATGTAGTCAAATCGTTGCAGAAAGCCGGATTTACGTGCCTGATCGAAAGTGGTGCCGGTACCAATTCCTATTTTTCCGACGAAGCCTACCAACAAGCCGGAGCCGGCATAGTGGCCACCACCGCCGCGGCCTACGCCGAAGCCGATGTGGTGCTGCGGGTCAATGCTCCCACCGAAGCCGACGTGGCCCTGATGAAGGAAGGTACCATCCTGATTTCGTACCTCTACGCCTACACCATTCCGACGATCGTGGAGGCTTTGAATAAAAAGAAAATCACGGCTTTTTCGATGGATGCGGTACCCCGCATTTCGCGCGCCCAAAAAATGGACGCGCTGAGCTCGCAGGCCAACCTGGCGGGCTACAAAGCCGTACTGCTGGGGGCCAACGCGCTGGGTAAGATATTCCCGCTGATGATGACTGCCGCCGGTACCATCACGCCCTCGCGGGTGCTGGTATTCGGAGCGGGCGTGGCCGGTTTGCAGGCCATAGCTACCGCCAAGCGCCTGGGTGCGGTGGTGGAGGCTACCGACGTGCGGGCCGAAACCAAAGAACAGGTGGAATCGCTGGGAGGCCGCTTCCTACAAGTGGAAGGCGCTGAGGGTGTGAAAGTGGAAGGCGGCTACGCCAAAGAAGTTTCGGCTGACTATCTCCAGAAACAGCAGACCCTGATCAAAGAACGCATCAAGGAAGCCGATATCGCGATCACTACGGCTCTGGTGATCGGGAAAAAAGCACCGGTGCTAATTACCGAAGACATGGTAAAAAGCATGAAAACGGGCTCAGTGATCGTCGACATGGCCGTCGAATCGGGCGGTAACTGTGAGTTGAGCGAATTCGGGCAGACCGTCGTCAAGCACGGCGTTACCATCATTGGTGAAGCCAATATGCCCTCGTTGCTACCCGTCAACGCCAGCGAGTTGTACGCCAAGAATATTTCTACGTTGCTACTCCACCTAGCCACCAAAGACGGCTTCAAGTGGGAAATGGACGAGGACGTGACCAAAGGTAGCCTCATCACCCACGAAGGCGAATTGGTGCACGGCTTTACGAAAGAGATTTTGGCGAAGAGTAAATGAATGTAAGTACAGAAGTACCTGAGTACAAAAGTACCGGCAAAGAACACCTGGGGAACTTTCGTCTAACCACTCCTGTACTTCTGAACTTTTGTACTATAAATCACCACCCTACACCCCAATACTACCACCATGTCAATCGAAAATTTCATATTCCTCTTATACATTCTGGTACTGGCCAGCTACTGTGGCTTTGAACTGATCGCCAAGGTACCCCCCACCTTGCACACCCCGCTCATGTCGGGTTCCAACGCCATCTCAGGTATTACCATCGTAGGGGCCATCCTGTGCGTCCGTGAGGGCGAGGTCAGCAAGTACCTCGGCATGGCCGCGCTCGTACTGGCTACCATCAACGTAGTGGGCGGCTACGCCGTGACTGACCGCATGCTGCAAATGTTCAAGAAGAAAAAAAGCTGATAGCCATTGGCTTTTGGCTGATAGCTACCTGGCTGTTAGCCACATAAGTAACCCGTTCGCAGTGCACCATTTGACCTAGTGATTGATTAAAAAAGCTAACAGCCAATGGCCATCAGCCATCAGCTTTATACCTTCCCTTATGTACATCTATATAGAAATCACCTACCTCATTGCCACGATTCTGTTCATCGTGGGTATCAAAAAACTCAATAAAACCTCCGAGGCCCGGCAGGGAAACATTCTGTCGGCCGTAGCCATGTTGCTGGCCGTACTGGCTACGCTGGTGGAATCGCAGCTACTCACGCCCGTCGAAACGTTCAGCTGTATCCTGGTGGGCGGAGCCATTGGCCTGGTGTGGGCGCGGCGCGTCGAAATGACCCAAATGCCCGAAATGGTAGCGATCTTCAACGGGTTCGGGGGGGCGGCTTCGCTTTTCGTCGCATTTTCCGACTACTGGACCCGCGCCGTCGAGCAGCCCGACCTGCCTACGGACTTGATTACGATTATCAGCATTCTGCTATCAGTATTGATTGGCGCCGTTACTTTCACGGGTTCATTAACCGCCTACGGCAAACTGAGCGGAAAAGTGAGTGGCAATGCCATCGTTTTTAAAGGGCAGCACCTGCTCAATCTAGTGTTACTGCTGGTAGCAGTGGCTTGCGGGGTACTGGTTGCCATCAGCACCGGCTCCGTGACGGCCATGATCGTGATGGGGGTGATTTCGCTGGTACTCGGGATTCTGGTTGTAATCCCCATCGGAGGGGCGGACATGCCCGTGGTTATTTCGCTGCTGAACTCTTACTCGGGGATGGCCGCCTGTACTACGGGTTTTGTGCTCAACAACTCCGTACTGATCGTAACGGGCGCGCTGGTAGGTGCCTCGGGCATTATCCTGACCCAGATTATGTGTAAAGCCATGAATCGGTCGCTGGTCAGCGTGTTGCTGGGGGGCTTTGGGGCTACCTCGGGTGGTGGCGCCGCCGGTGCGGGCAACGCCAGCGATATGGTGATCAAAGAGGTAGGGGTAGAAGAAGCGGCCATGATCTTCGATTCGGCTTCGTCGGTAATTGTGGTACCCGGTTACGGCATGGCCGTGGCGCAGGCCCAGCACGTGGTGCGCGAAATGATGGATCTCTTGGAGAAAAAAGGCATCAACGTTCGGTTCGCCATTCACCCCGTTGCGGGTCGGATGCCCGGCCACATGAATGTACTGCTGGCCGAGTCGAACGTACCCTACGACAAATTGATCGAAATGGAAGAAATCAACGACGATTTCGGCAATACCGACGTGGTACTGGTGGTAGGGGCCAACGACGTAGTAAACCCCGCCGCCCGTACCAATCCCGCCAGTCCGATCTACGGCATGCCCATCCTGAATGCCGACAAAGCCCGCACGGTGATCGTCAGCAAGCGGTCGATGGGAGTAGGTTACGCGGGAATTGAAAACGAACTCTTCGGGTACCCCAACTGCCTCATGCTGTTTGGCGACGCCAAATCGACGCTGACGAAGATGGTCGGGGAGTTGAAGGAGATGTAGGGTGTTCTATTGCAATTAGGCTCAGCCCACGTCGCCGCAAAGCGACAAAAATTAACAATTATGCTTATAGCTTTTATCGGCCTAAGTTTTACTTAGTTGGTCTCCCAAAATGATAAAACTCAAAGGACTACTGTTGCTGGCAATACTCTCTGCATTTTGGTCCTGCAAAAAGGATGAGTGTGAGGGAAAGGAGTATTATACAGCCGATTCGAGAGTAATAGAGGCGATACCTTACACCGATAAACAGGTGGTTAGATTTCTTACTAATCGGGGGGATGTCATTTTGGCCAATGTGAAAAGGTCGTTCGAAGTCGAACGCTCCGATTTCATGTGCGATGAAGGCCTACTGGTTAATTTTAATACTGGGGATCCTTTGCCTTATATGCAAATTATCTACCGGGCGTCTTCTTCGAATGGACCCGTAATTCAAATTAACTTTACTCCCAATCGTGATCATATTTCGTATGGGATGCAAATACTTTTACTGGAGGGTGAGAAAATGGGAGCCTTTCTGCCAGGGGAATATCGTAAGGCCATTTTTCATGACACCATTACTATTGAAGGTCACTCATATACTAAGGTAGTAGAGATTGTTGATACTGCTCCTGCCTGGAAAGGCATTGTTCACCTTTTCTACAGTAAGGCGTATGGGATTATTCAATTTAAGACTGGCGAGGGACTGGTCGTAAGCCGTCAGTAATCCAATATGCTCTTTTCCTTACCTACTGCTGTCAATTTTTGGAATATTGACTAATAGAATAAACCCCAATGGAGCGCCAAAGTAGTTATGCAATAGTGAGAGCTGCGGATTGGGTGATCCTATGCAAACAAAAATAACTCCTAACCCGAGAAATTCTTCTTCGGTCATTTTGAAGTCATCCGTGAAGATCGCTTTTCCTTTACCTTGCAAAATACCTAGCTTGCGTTCGGGTTTGGGGACAAGGTAGGCGATTACCTCCCTTTTTTTACCAAAGGCAACGGCTATTTCCTCTCCGGCCTTTACATCCTTGATGATTTGTGAAAACTGAGCCTTTAACTCTCCGACGGTCAATGTTCTCATGGATATGGATGCTGCTTTTTAGTAAAAAGAGTTTTTTCCTGACAACTTGACAAGATTTGGTTGAATCCTTTTAACTATGAGAACCTACCTCTGGCTATTCTGCTTCACCTTTCTTCTAGCCCCACTTTTTACCCTGGCCGACATACCCGAAACCCTTCTCCTGACTCCATCCCAGCAAAGGTACCTGGCCGAACTGATCAGAACGAACCCCTCCGCTAAGACACAATGGCTGAAAGTCGAGGAAGAAGCCAAAGGCTACCTGAACGACGCGCCTCGCCCGCTGCGGGTAATCCACTACGAAGGGTTGCTGGATACAGACACCAGGCGGATCGATACCGAAAAAAGCCTGCGGGATATGGACAAATTGGCGGCCTGGCTATTTGCCTACTACGGGCCGCAGGACAAACTGTACGCACAAAAGGCCAAAACCTACATCCTGGCTTGGGCGGGTACCTATGAGCCTACGGGCAACCCTATCAATGAAAACAAGCTGGAGCCCCTGATTCATTGCTATCAGACAATGAAAAGTTACTTTTCAGAATCGGAGCAGAAAAAGGTCGGATACTGGCTGGCGCAGATCGCGGAAGCTGAAATATCTTTTCCGAACATGCCCGAAAACAACTGGAAGACCAAACAGATAAAACTGGTAGGTACTATCGGGCTGATTCTGAACCGGGAACCCTACGTTGTCTATGCTATAGAACAGTCAAAGGGGTACATCGACAAAGCGCTCTACGGCGATGGCACCAGCCGCGACCTGCGGCAGCGCGATGCCCTGAGCTATCATGTGTCGGGCCTGAAACCGCTAATGACACTTGCGATTACGATGGATCAATTAAGCGAAAACAAATACGGCTTGCAGACTTTCAACTACCAAAACCCGGCCGGGGGTAGCCTGCGCAAATCCGTTGACTATGTAGTGCCCTACGCGCTGGGGGAGAAAACACATGCCGAATGGGTGAACACCAAAGTAGAACTGGACAGGCAACGGGCAGCAGCGGGCATCGCCCATTACCAGCCGGGTACCCTGTACGAGCCGGAGCGTTCAAGAGAGATGTTCGAGCTGGCGTCCTACTTTGCCCCTAGCTACCAAGAGGTACTTCGAAATCTGAAAAACGATGGAAGAAATGAATTCAACTCCTGGTTCTCGGTGCTAGTCGCGGCGGCGCGGGAGTAAGCGATACTCTCATTCCGGTTTTCCGCTTCATCTCCCTATCTTTGTGCCTAGAACCACGATCTTATGATTTCCACAAAACTTTCCCCGGCCGGGGTACCTGACGAACTTCTGAATCAATACGAAACCGTCATTGGTCTGGAAGTACACTGTCAACTCCTCACCGAATCCAAGCTTTTTGCGTCCGACACCAACCGTTTTGGCGGTGAGCCCAATACCCATATCAGTCCGCTGACGCTGGCGTTGCCGGGTACCTTGCCCAAACTGAACAAAAAAGCGGTGGAATATGCGGTACGGCTGGGATTGGCCTGTGGCTGTGCCATTAGTCCGCGCACGATCTTTGACCGTAAGAATTACTTCTACCCCGACCTACCTAAGGGCTACCAGATTTCGCAGGACAAAGCCCCGATTTGCGTGGGCGGCAGCGTGATAGTTTCGACCAAAGGTACCGGTAACGAAACTACAGAACGCGCCATCCGCTTTCATCACATACATCTGGAAGAGGATGCGGGAAAATCGGTGCATGATGGCAACACCACCGACACCCAGCTCGATTACAACCGCGCGGGTACCCCCCTGGTAGAAATGGTATCCGAACCTGACCTGCGCTCGGCGGAAGAAACGGGGGCATTCGTCACCGAGATCCGTCGCTTGGTAAGGTACCTCGACATCAGCGACGGTAACATGGAGGAAGGCTCGTTACGCTGCGATGTGAATGTGTCGGTGCGACAGGTCGGTGCGAAGGAGTATGGTACCAAGGTGGAGATTAAGAACATGAACTCCATCCGTAACATCATGCGGGCGGTAGAATACGAGCGGCGGCGGCAGGTTGCGACGCTGGAAAACGGTGATTCGCTCTTTCAGGAAACGCGCATGTTCGACGCCGAAACCGGCGAAACCTACGGCATGCGAGTGAAGGAAACCATGAATGACTACCGGTATTTCCCCGATCCCGACCTGTGCCCGGTGGAACTTTCCGAAGAGAAAGTTCAGGAAATACGTGAGCGCATGCCCGCCTTACCGCGCGAACTCCGGGAAAAATTCACGGCACAGTATGGCGTTCCGGCCTACGATGCCGCCGTCCTGACCGATACGCGTGACATGGCCCGCTATTTTGATACATTGTGCGGCCTGACTACGTATTACAAAACTGCTTCCAACTGGCTGATGGGGCCGGTACGCTCTTACCTGAACGAAAGCGGTACGGAAATTGCGGCTTTTCCCATAGCCCCAAAGACCCTGGCCGAATTGATCGAACTAGTGGAAACGCAGGTCATTAGCCATTCGACGGCTACCCAAAAAGCTTTCCCGGCCTTAATCCAGGAACCTCAGCGCTCGCCCCGCGAGCTGGCCGAAGCAAACAACTGGCTGCAAAACCGCAATACGAACGAACTTGAAACGTTGGTAGAAGAGGTACTCCAAGCCATGCCGGATAAGGTACTGGCTTACCAAAAAGGAAAGAAAGGGCTTATGGGACTTTTTGTGGGCGAAGTGATGAAAAAATCGAAAGGCAACGGAGATCCCAAGCTGATCAACCAACTTTTAGCCGATAAACTGCGTTAACATGGTCTGTTAAAACTATACAATCAACTCTGAATCAATGAAAAAGATACAATACCTTGCATTTTTCATGCTGCTCAATGTGGCTGGATTTGCTCAACAGGCCGTTACCCCCAAAGAATTTACGGTGACGGGTAAAGTGAAAAACGGCTCGGCGGGCGAAAAAGTCTACCTGCAGTTCTCTACCAACCCACCCACCACGCTGGATTCCACCACGCTGGCTGCTGATGGTACCTTCACCATTAAAGGTACTGAGAAGGAAGGTGGTAATTTCTACATGCTCGACCTGGCCGGACGTCAGAAAATCATACTGCTGGTAGAAGGTGGGGAAAACTTCACGGTAACGGCCGACGGTTTTGAGCAGGACTCGAAAGGTACACCCGGCAAGTACGAGGTGAAGGGCTCCAAAAACATGGACTATTATGCCAAACTCATGGAACTCAACCAGTCCATGGTAACGCGCGTAAACAAATGGAACGATGAGTACGCCAAGGCTACCGAGAAGAAGGATGAGAAGAAAATGCAGGAGATCCAGAATAACTTCCAGCAGGCCGAAACCGAGCACGTAGCCAAAATCAAAGCTTTACTACCCGAAATGGGTAGCTCGCTGGTTGCTATTTTTGCCGCCAATAATCTGCTGAATCCCCAGCGCGACTTTGCCGAAATGGAAGCCGTTGCCCAGCGCTTTGAAAAAGAAAACCCTTCGCCCAAAATCGTACAGGCCTACGTAGGGTACATCAAGCGTATCAAGGGCGTATCGGTTGGAGATGAGGCTCCGGATTTTACCCTGAATAACCCCGAGGGGCAGGATATAGCGCTGTCGTCGCTACGGGGCAAGTACGTCCTGATCGACTTCTGGGCTTCCTGGTGCGGTCCCTGCCGCATGGAGAACCCCAACGTGGTGAAGCTTTATAATAAATACAAAGACAAAGGCTTTGCCATTTACGGGGTTTCGCTGGACAAGGACAAAAATGCGTGGCTTGGAGCGATCAAAAAAGATGGCCTGACCTGGACCCACGGCTCTGACCTGAAATTCTGGAATTCGGCCGTAGCCCAAACCTACGGCGTCAACGCCATTCCGGCTACCTATCTGCTGGATAAGGAAGGCAAAGTAATTGCCAAGAACCTGCGGGGACCGTCGCTGGAAGCTAAACTGAGTGAGCTGCTCGGGGAAGAGTAACCTACCCCGATTTGTCATAAAGAAACTGAAAGCCCGGCCCTGCGTCGGGCTTTCTTGTTATCTTGCGCCTCCAAAAATCACCAGAGATCTGTAAACCTCTCACTATGAAAATTGCGATTATAGGCTGCGGCAATATGGGCATGGCCTTTGCCCGCGCCTTTCTGAAATTTGATCTGGTCAAAAAAGAAGACTTCCTGCTGGTGGAGAAAAGCCCGGAACGCATGGAAAGCCTGCGGGGTTTTCAGCCCGGGGTTCTGACGGGTATCATTGACCCCAAAATCGGAGACTACGACCTGGTGATTCTCTCCGTTAAGCCGCAGGATTATCTGCTCGTAGCCGAATCGTTGCAACAAGTAATCCGGCCGGAACAGATCGTTTTTTCGATTATGGCCGGCATCGCCATCCAGACCATTCAGGGTACCCTAAACCACCGGGCAGTGGTGCGGGCTATGCCCAATACGCCCGCCATGCTGGGCATGGGCATTACGGCCTATGCTGCCTCGCCGGAAGTGGACCGAAACCAGTTGCGTAAGGTCGAAAACCTAATCAATGCCACCGGGCGTTCGGTTTTTCTGGAAGATGAAAGCCAACTGGATGCCGTCACGGCTCTGAGTGGCAGCGGCCCGGCGTATTTTTTCTATCTGGTAAAAACCATGATCGAAGCGGGCAAGCAAATGGGTTTCGAAGAATCCGTGGCTACTTTACTGGTCAAGCAGACCATGCTGGGGTCGTACCACCTGATCAACAACGCCGACCGATCCCTGGATGAGCTGATCAAAGCGGTAGCGTCCAAGGGGGGTACCACCGAGGCGGCTCTACGGGGCTTCGAGGCGGGCAAACTGGCCGATGCCCTCACGCAGGGTATCCACGCCGCTCAAAAACGCGCCACAGAACTTTCGCAAGGGTAGGTAGGGTACCTGTTTTTTCTCCTGCCTCTACTCCACCACTCCCAGATAGTTGAAGGGGGTAATGGTACGTAACTCCTGGCGTATCTCTTCCGACACGTCGAGTGTTTCGATGAATCGGGTGAGGGTTTCGTGCGTTACGTGTTGATTGGTACGGGTAAGCTCTTTCAGCGCTTCATAGGGTTTGGGGTACCCTTCGCGACGTAGGATAGTCTGAATGCCTTCGGATACCACGACCCAGTTTTCTTCCAGTTCGGCGCGAATCACCTGCTCGTTCAGTTCCAGTTTTCCCAATCCTTTCAGCAGCGAGTGCAGGGCAATAACCTGATGCGCAATGGGTACCCCGATATTACGAAGTACGGTGGAGTCGGTCAGGTCGCGTTGCAGGCGCGAAATGGGTAGCTTGGACGAAAAGTGGTCGAATAAGGCGTTGGCAATCCCCAGATTTCCCTCTGAGTTTTCAAAGTCGATGGGATTGACCTTATGGGGCATGGCCGACGAGCCTATTTCTCCCGCTTTGATTTTCTGCTTGAAAAAGTGCATGGAGATGTACGTCCAGAGGTCACGGTTCAAATCCAGCAGAATAGTATTCAGGCGTTTCAGGCCATCGAAGGTAGCGGCCAGGTTGTCGTAGTGTTCGATTTGGGTAGTATGGCGGCTACGTTTCAGTCCCAGGCCATCCACAAAGTGATTGGCGAATTCCATCCAATTAATGTCAGGATAGGCTACGTGGTGAGCGTTGAAATTGCCTGTTGCTCCACCAAATTTGGCCGAGTAGGGAACATGGTCCAGCAATTCGAACTGGCGTTCCAAACGCTCCACAAACACCAGAAACTCCTTTCCTACCCGCGTAGGAGAAGCGGGCTGCCCATGCGTGTAGGCCAGCATAGGTACATGGCGCCATTCAATGGTCATTCGCTTAAGCACAAAAAGTACCTGCCGGAATAGGGGCTTCACCTGCCGTTCGAGAGCATCTTTGAGCGACAACGGAATGGCCGTATTGTTGATATCCTGAGAAGTAAGGCCGAAGTGAATAAATTCCAGGTACTTTTCCAGCCCCAGCGTCTCGAATTTCTCTTTGAGGAAATATTCGACGGCCTTTACATCGTGGTTGGTTTCTTTTTCGATCTCCTTGATGTGGAGTGCCTCCGCTTCGCTGAAATTCTTGTATATGTCGCGGAGTTTCGGGTAAAAAGACTTGTCTATTTCTTTTAACTGGGGAAGCGGCAGATCGCAGAGCGCAATAAAGTACTCCACCTCTACCATGATCCGGTAATAAATGAGCGCATACTCCGAGAAATAAGACGAAAGCTCGGTGACCTGTTTATGGTAGCGGCCGTCTACGGGCGAAATGGCCGTCAATTGGTTCAAATTCATAGTGTAAGGAAGATTTATTTTTTAGAGGCGCAAAGTTAACTGAATTAACCCTTTACGAGGCCGATAAAGGACCTAAAATGTTATTTTGGCATTTATTATGGATATTTTGACACAATTCCCGTATTTGCCGCCCCAAACCTTCTTCCCAATTTTTTTTCTCAAAAATGTATGGTTTCCTCTCCCTTCTTAGGTGAATTAATCGGTACCACCGTTCTGCTCTTGCTGGGCGACGGCGTAGTGGCCAATGTGGTGCTACAAAAAACCAAAGGCCATAATAGCGGCTGGATTGTAATTGCCACGGGTTGGGGCTTGGCCGTAGCTATGGGTATCTTTACGGCCAATGCCTTCGGTAGCGCCGACGCGCACATCAACCCCGCCGTTACGCTGGCCGATGCCATCCTTACGAACGATTTTTCGAAAATTGCCACCTATGTACCCGCTCAGATGCTGGGAGCATTTCTCGGGGCCGTGCTGGTATGGTTGCAATACCTACCACATTGGAGGGCTACCGAAGACCCTGCCGCCAAACTAGCCTGCTTTGCGACGGATCCTGCCATTCGTTCTACGGTACCTAACCTGATCAGCGAAATACTGGGTACCATCGTGTTGATCGTAGGCGTAACGGCCATCAGCAAAGTAGAAGGCATCCAGGTGGGCCTGGGGCCCTACCTGGTGGGGTTGCTGGTGTGGAGCATCGGACTGTCATTGGGTGGTCCCACGGGTTACGCCATCAATCCGGCGCGCGATCTGGGCCCCCGCCTGGCGCACGCCCTACTACCCATTCCGGGCAAAGGAGGCTCTGACTGGAGCTACGGCTGGATTCCGGTCGTCGGCCCGATGATCGGAGCGGCGGTGATTGCTATTGTCCTGGGATTGATTTCCTTGTAGGTACGCTACTCATAGCGTCTTTACATACCGCCGACGACTACTTCGGTCATGGTGTCAAGCGCCAGATGTGTTTGGGCAAGGTACATGATGTCCTCGGCGGTCGTGGCGTGAATTTGCTCAATGTATCGGTCAAAGAAATCGGCGGGAAGGCCATCCATGATCAGAATTTTCTGACGGTCGGCCACATCGAAGGCGGTGTTGAGTGAACCGGCAAACTCGCCGGCCATAAAATTCTTGACGGTCTGCAGTTCGTCTTCGGGTACGGGTACCGTTTGTAGCAGGCTTATTTCCTTACGAATCTCGCTCAGGGTCTGTTGGGTGAATTCTTTCTTTACGTCCGTTCCAATCATAAAGTACCCCTCGTGCCGGAGAGTCGAAACGTTGGACGAAATGCCATAGGTAAGTCCTTTTTCTTCCCGGATGTTCTTCATGAGCCTCGATCCGAAGTATCCCCCCAGAATCTCGTTCGTAACCAACATTTTATAATAATCAGGGTGATGGCGGGTGAATAACCGTTTGCCGTACCGGATGGACGATTGTAGACTTTCGGGCCGTTCTATGGTAAGTTGCTTTTGGTCGGTCGGGTTCAATACAAACGAGGGTGAAGTCTGCTCCGTATCAGCGAAGGGGGTACCTTTCCCCAGAAAAGCATTCACCGCATCAATTTCTTCGCGGCCTACCTTGCCTGCCATGACCAGCCGGTAGGGAGCGTGCTGAATCTGGGATTTGTAGTGGGCTATGGCTTCCTCCTTCGCTAATCCAATGATCTGCTCCTCGTCACGTTGGTGGCCGTAGGGATGTGCCGGCCCGAAGATGGCTTCCCGAAAATGGGCCGTAGCGCGGAAAGCGTTCTTTTCCCAATTGACACGATGATTCTGTAAAGTGATGTTGCGCAGGTCATTCCATTCTTTTTCCGGAAAAGAAGCTTCGGCTATAAGCTCCTGCACCACGGGCAGTACCTCTGGTAGGAAACGCGCCAGACAGTATACCACAATGCCCGAACGGTCGGACGTGTGGCTCATCTCGGTAAAGGCACCCACCCGGTCGAAGGCCGCACTAATCTCGGCCGATCCGCGGGCAGAGGTACCCTCAGGCAGCATTTTGATGGCAAAATAGGAGGCTCCCGGCGTGGATTCGTACCAGGTACCAGCCTCAAAAAGACATTCCAGCCGGACTATGGGCTGATCGCCGATGTTGATAACGTGCAGGGGCAAGCCGTTGTCCAGCGTCAGGGTTTCGACGGCAGGCAAGTTGATATGGCGGATTACCTGAAAAGGCGGGGCAATGGTTCGGTCTAGATGCATAGGGTAGGTGGGGTATAAAAAAGAATGACATCCTGAGGGGACGTCATTCCAGAAAAAAGAAAGGTACCTGCGACTAGTTTTCCAACTCCTCCTCGAGCAGCGTCCGGTCTTTCTTTTTCAGATTCATGGATAACGAAATGCGTAAGGTCTGAGCCAGGGGGCTTCCTTGCCGCTGGGGCATGAGGTAGGCGAAATCCACTCCGTATTTTTCCTGGAAACGTGCTCCAAAACCGACCGTAAAGTACTTGCGGTCGCCCTTCATCCGGCTCTCACTAAAATAGCCGAAGCGGGCCGCGAATACGTCGTTGTACCAGTATTCGACACCGGTCGAAATCATGATTTCTTTCAACTCTTCGCTAAACCCATCGGGCGCATCGGCGAACGAGCCGAAGATACCACCCAGGGTGGACAAGTCCCGAGGGTCGCGACCCCGGACTACGACGGGTTGGTTGTTCTGTATCACATAGACGGGCGGGGTAGGTACCATCAGTTTGTTAGCATCGAGGACGAAATTAAAACGGTTACGCCCATCGGCGGTGAAGGAAAGACCGGTCCCCAATTTGAAATTGGTAGGGATAAAGTACTTATCGGAACTACCATACGACACCTTGCCACCCAAGTTGGAGATCATCAGTCCCCACGACCAGGTAAGGTTACTGCCCGTTTCTTCGTTGTTGAATTCTTTCTTATAGTAGGCGCTGATATCACCTGCGGCTGTGGAAGCCGGGCGGATTGAAATGTTATTTACAATGGAACTACCCGCCAAATTGGAATTGACATATTTTAACGTTAGTCCGACCGAAAAATTTTCGCCCAGCTGACGGCCGTAGGTGGCCCCTACCATAAACTCCCGGGAGTTGAAAGTACCAGTATTGGCACCTACGTTGTTGCGAAAATCCAGCACGCCCAGATCGAAATAGTTAACCGAAAGCGCCACTACCTGCCCTTTGGCTACCTTCTTGTAGCCCGTCAGGTAGGTAAAGTACATATCATCCACCAGATTGCGCAACCACGGGGTATACGATAAGGACACGCCAAAATCGTCCTTCAGGTAGGGCAGCTTGGCGGGATTCCAGTAGGTGGCGTTGGCATCGGGGCTAAGGGCTACTCCAGCATCACCCAGCGCGGCAGAGCGGGCATCGGGTGAGAAATTAAGGAAAGCAAGCGGAGTGGTGGGAATGCGACCTGTGGTGTCCTGTCCCGTGACAAGCTGAGCTTGGGCGGTCATGAATCCTCCGCAAAGGAGAAAAGCGGAAGAAAGACTAACGAAAAGACGATTCATATTTCTTTGGTTTGGCGGTAAAGAGCAATGACGGTATCTGAGAGAGTTGGGTCTAATTTAACGAAACACGAAAGTACTACAAAATTTAAATTAACCCGCCCAATTCGTCATCATCAGGGGGTGTGCAACAGCTTTCCAGCTTGTCGGGCCGTAGTTTGATCTTGGATAGAACGTATTTGTACATCGTACAAGTATAGGGTAATTTTTGGATCAATAAAAAGGCTGCTGGCATTTAACTCGATCGTTCCGGTAAGAAGTGGTTCGCTGGCATAGTATATATGGTTAAATGTATGTATTAACTGGCCTGATATACTGAACAGCCGGATCGTAAGCTCTATGTCTTCTTCCGGCCGGTTGTGCGCGATAGTGAACGATAGTCGCTCTTTGAATGGGTTGGGGAAGAGCGTAGAAGTACTCAGTCGGATTCCGCGCTCCCCGGCGACTATAAATCGCAACGTCTGTTCGGCTGAATTAGTATAATTGTCCCAGATTTTTATCCGGAGTGTATAGCTTCCCGCAGGAAGATCATCCAGCGGAAAACGGAAGGTACCCTGCTGATAGTCGTTAGGCTGGGCCTGAAAATAGTCATTCAACACATAAGTGACCGTGTCGTTCAGTATAGCCGTAGGATTCTGTCCCAGGCCCGCCGAGGAAATACTGATACCGCTCTCGTCAGAGGCCCTGATCCACAACACAGAATTGGCGGGTACCGTCTGCCCATCCCGGAAGGTACTGTCGTTGAGGTAAGCGGTAAGCTGTGGAGGCGTCTGGTCGGCTGGGCTTGCGTCGGCTCCTCCTACCCAAATATCGAGTTGTCCGGCGGCATCGGCCAGGCTGTCGCTCCGGATAGCGTACACACTCACACGGCCAGGGCCGGGGCGGTAGTCGATATTACGGGGTACCACAAAGCTTACTGTGAATTGGCCCTGTTTCACAGTCACCAGCCCATCATACAGTTTGTTTCTTAGTTCGCTGTACTCGGCAGCCGTGCCTCCTTCACCATTGGTACGAAAACGGACAGGCTTATCGTACACCGTAACTGAAGCCGTTCCGTCGAAACTGGTAGCGGTCTGCGGGGTACCCTGTTGATGGATGGTACCCTTTAGTGTCACTTTTTTCAGGGCACTCAGGGTGTCCGGTTCAGTTGCCCATTTTACTTCATATTCGGC
This sequence comes from Salmonirosea aquatica, assembly GCF_009296315.1. NCBI lineage: Bacteria > Pseudomonadati > Bacteroidota > Cytophagia > Cytophagales > Spirosomataceae > Salmonirosea > Salmonirosea aquatica. The sequence continues at coordinate 2,192,091 of NZ_WHLY01000002.1, read as the reverse complement.
TTGTGCCAGTTGCATGGACGGGTCGCCCAGTAAGGCAAAATTCCGGTTGAGGCTGCCGCTCAGGCTATTGTTCTTGGTATGCTTCATCAAATCGCCCACACGTGTCGCGGCATTTCCGGCGGCCAAAGCTTCATAAAAGGCTTTGTTCAGGGAAAAATTAGTACTCGAAAAGACCGGTCGGGTTGTGGTAAGCGCCCCGATGGCCGCTCCTCGGGGACTAAGCACCATCAGTTCGGCTCCGGAAACCACGGCCGGGTCGTCATAGCGGCCGAACTCACAGGTTGCCGTCAGCAGTAGCGGTAGATTGTCGTAGCCGCGCACAGATTGCATGTCGGCCAGGGTCAGAATTTGTTCTTCGGCCCAGCCTGTGGTACCCCCATGGCCGGTGTAATTCAGGATCAGGGTACCTTCGTTGATCCGCTGCCGGATCGTGGCGTTCAGGTCGGGCGTTTTGACGCCTTCGGGAGAAATGACGTGCGGAAAGGCATCGACGAAGAGGCGCTGAGCCAGAAAGCGATCCTGGATTTGAGTGGCCAGCAGATCGGCATGCTGCTGGTGGATGTTTCCGTCGCCATCGTCGGCCACAAAACTAATCCGGTTACGCCAGCGTCCCAACGTCTGGGGCGAAGCACCATAATGAATCAACTTATCCACGACCGTACGGGCTTCTTCGCGCGATTTGACGGGCAGGCGCCCAATGCCCAAATCCAGCGCATGATCACCCGCCGGAGTTTCCAGCCATTCGCCTTCCTGGTCGTCCAGGAAACCAAAATAATCGTCGGAAGAATAGGTGAAAACCGGATGCAGCGACTCGCGGCTCTCGTACACAGGTACCCACTGCCGCTGTTGCGTGGCCGACTGGGTACCACTGCGGTTCTTATAGTCGTAGGTAGCATCGCCGAAAAGTAACAGGTAGCGCAGGCGGTCCGGATTCTGCTGGTAAAGGTACCTTACCAAATCCCGAAGCGCGGTGGGATCAGGCTTTCCCGCTGAAAATTCGTTAAACACCTGTTCGGTTGTTACTACGGCAGTTTTTAACCCGTCGTTTTTCTGACGGAAATCCGCCAGGCGCAACGCTTCATTTTGCCAGGTTGCGGGCGTAATGATCAGCAAATCAGGAACGGCCAGAGCGTGTAGGTTTTGGTTGGGTACCTTTTGCCAGTCCAGAGGTTCTCCGGCCTGTGAGAGGGAGAAGCCAACGTAGGTGCGTACCGTATGGCCATCGGCAGCATTGAATTCTGCCGTTGCGTCGGCGCTGCGTATTAAGGTACCCTTTTGCGGGCGCGGCGGGTCTGAAATATCCCACCACTGCCAATCCGTGGGTATATCTTTAAATGAATAAGTAACAGAAGAGTCCGCCCCAGGCAGGAAACGGTAGATTTGCTGCGTTGCGTAGGCACGGAGCTGTCGTTTTATCTGCAAAGCGGCGTAATCCAAGTAGGCCTGGGCGTTGCTTTGGCCATTCTTGTCAAATTCGACTCCAATATCGAAAGTGGCCGTAGGCGTATTGTCCAAAGTAAAAGTGTAGCTCTTTTCGCTGCGCTGTGCTTTCAGATCGTAGCGGTAGGTACTGACGGTTCCTTGCGACTGTTCGCCCACATCCTGTCCATTGACCCGCCAGAGCAGGCGGGTAGGTACCTGCGCCGACGCAATACCTGCACCCCGAAGCAAAGCGACCGAATTGGGTACCACACCCGGTAACTCAGCTTTAAGATGTACCTGCCCCGATAAGCCCAGGTACTCGCCCCACCATTCCCGGCCCGATTGCAGGTGGTTGACGGTTTCTTCTTCATGAAACCAGTAGTCGTCAAACTGATCTATCGGGGTACCTGTGTTTGTTTGGGAAGCAACATCCACCACGCGCAAGCCCGGCTGTGCGCCGACAGTCAGGTAATAGTAGCCGCTATCGGAGTAGGCATTGATCTGATGGGTGAAGGATTTTTGCGCTGAATCGAAGCGTACCACGTGCGGCCCTTCGGCGTAGAAGTACAGCGCATCGGATTCATCGAAACGGTTATCTGCCTCACCTTTTACCCAAATGGCAAGCTGAATAAGATCGACGGGACGCGGCAATGCGTTGCTTTGCGGCAACATGGCGCCCCCATTGCCGTACATTTGCAGATTCTTGGGGTTCAATCCGGCCACATTGATGCCCATTTCGCGTAGCTTCCCGGCATCGATCCGGTATACGCCCGACTGGGTAACGGCAACTTTGTACCAGGTACCTTCGGCCAGCACGGAGGGTACCTGAGCGTAACATCTTCCTCTTATGCCTATGACAGCCAAGAGCACCAGACCAATTATCAGACGTTGGACTGTATAGTGCCTACGTAAAAACTTTCCATTTTTCAACTTTCAAGCGCACCGGCGATCCGGTTTCAACTAATTAACATTCTTCCACTAAAGCATGGGCTGGGATCGTATAGCGACGGCGGGAGTTTTTTTCAACGCACAGTACGCGGGTTCGTCGCAAAGGGCCACGAATGAATTCCCTTTTCTGGAAAACGAAATTTACGCCTTCGCTTAGGTGCATCAGCGATTTTTTATTCGGTTCCACCAGGGTTTGATTATATCGGGCGAGCGCCTGAACCAGAGCGGTGTCACTGCCCGTGGAGGCTTTGGGATTCAGGGCGTACCGTTGCAAAGGGAGTAGCACGTCTTCGGGAAAACAGGTAGTGCTTAGCACCGGGCCAAGTAATTCCTGAAAGGCACTCTTCCATTCAGGGCCATGAGGTGCTATTTTCTTTTTATAACGGACAGAGTACACCACATGATGCGCCACCTCATGCAGGTAGGTGATCAGAAAGCTATACGGATTGAGGTTGGAATTGACCGTAATGCGGGAGCGTTCGTGCGGTTTTTTCGTAAAATCACCCAGTCGGCTGCGCCGGGGCCGCACTATACGCAGCTCAAACTGATGCTGCTCCCAGAGCGCCGCACAGTAAGTGAGGGCTGGAGCCGGAAGCCAGGGTGCCAGAAAATGATTTTTTTCCATACCCCTAAATAAAAAAAGATAGCCCTATTTTCATAGAGCTATCCTTGGGATTTCTGACGGTGTAATTTCTTACAAAGTGTCAGTCATCATCGTGTCCATAGCCATCGTGTCCATGTCCATCATTGTGTCAGCGTCCATAGTCATGGTCGTTGTATCAACAGCGGCGTCCTCAGAAGGCTTGCTGGTGCAAGATGCGAAAGCAATCATGCCAGCTACGAATGCGAATGCAAGTACTTTTTTCATTTTTGTAGTGTTTTATAAGGTTTGTGGCACAAAACTACTACTAATAATCGAATTGCAAAAAAATGTAGTTTGTATTTTTCTAAGAACTTAAAATTTCCTTAGAAATTCATGCACTACATTGTTTTTATGCAATGCAATCCCCGGTGGTACTTATCACCTCAGATGGTATTTATGGAATTCTGGTTGAAGGACTGTACGCATTGTGCTATTTCGGGAAGAAGGAGCGGATTGTGCTCAATGCCGTTCCCTACCACGATCACATCCGCGCCGGCTTCGAGGGCCGCATAGGCCTTTTCGCCGGTATTGATCCCGCCCCCTACGATCAGGGGGGTCTGGGTAACGGCCCGTACGGCGGCGATGATGGTATCCGGCACGGCGTACTGGGCGCCACTGCCCGCGTCGAGGTACATGAGCCGCAAACCGAGCATTTCTCCGGCCATGGCCGTGCAGGCAGCTACGCTGGGCTTGTCGTGCGGCATGGGAATCGTGTTGCTAATGTAGGATACCGTCGTGAGCTTGCCACTTTCCACCAGCATGTAGCCCGTCGGCAGAATTTCCAGTCTGCTCTGGCGCAGCACGGGCGCCGCAATGACGTGTTGCCCGATCAGAAGTTCGGGATTACGGCCGGAGATGAGCGAAAGCAGCAGAATGGCGTCGGCACTGGGTTCGATATGCAGGCTGTTGCCCGGAAACAGGATGGCGGGGATCGTGGTATGCTGATGAATGGCCGCCACCAGTCGGTCGAGGGCATAGTGTGTTACCAGACTGCCTCCCACAAAGAAAAAATCAACCTTGTGTTCCGTGGCCTTACGCAGAAAGTCGGGAAAAGAAGAAAAGTCAATCTTATCAGGATCGAGCAATACCGCAAAGGATTTCTTTTGCTCGGTACGCTTTTTCTGCAAGAGGGCCGCTATTTTATCATTCTTTTGCTGCATCCGGTTTTTCTGGGTGGTAAAACAGTTACGGACGGGTTCGAAAATTTAACAAAGGTACTAAATCGACCGCCCGCGTTTTTGCTAGTAGTATAAGTTAAGTGGCATCAGCAACGAGCCGGGTCAGTCGGCAAACATGCCCAGAATGCCCGAGATGACTGCTACAATCAGCGCAAAAAGAATGGCTGAAATAAGGTCTCTTATGGCGAATCCATCGACCAGGGCTGCTGCCAGATAAATCATCAGGATATTGATGACGAAATAGAATAGTCCCAGGGTCAGGATCGTGATAGGCAGGGCCAGGATCTGCAAGACCGGCCGTACGAATGCGTTGAGGAAGCCGAGCACAATGGCGGCAATGATAGCAGAGGTGAGGTTGGAAACGACTACGCCATCCAATAAATAGCCCGCAATCATGATGGCTACGGTGCTGATTACTAATCGTATTAATAAGCCCATGCAGTATAGAGGTTAACGGTGACGGGTACGAAGTACGCTAATTACTTCATCTAAGTCAATGTTTTTGTGTTCGAGCAATACCAATAAATGGAACAGCAGGTCGGCTACCTCCCCTTTGAAAAGGTCGTCGTTGGAATCTTTGGCCTCAATGACGACCTCCACGGCTTCTTCTCCCACTTTCTGCGCAATCTTGTTTACCCCCCGATTGAAAAGCGAGGTAGTATAGGAGGACTCGGATGGATTCTCCTTCCGGTCGCGGATGATTTTCTTCTGTAGGTAGTTCAGAAACAGCGCCTGTCCGTCATTATCCTCATTGAAACAGGTGTCGGCTCCGGTATGGCAGGTAGGGCCATCGGGGGCGGCCTTGATCAGGATGGTATCCCCGTCACAGTCGATCCGAATTTCTTTGACATTCAGAAAATTAGAGGAAGTTTCGCCCTTGGTCCACAACCGTTGTTTGCTGCGACTGAAAAACGTCACTTTGTTTTCCGCCTGGGTTTTTTCCAGTGCCTCGGCGTTCATGTAGCCCAACATGAGGACTTTACCCGTTGCGTAGTCCTGAATGATTGCAGGCAGAAGACCGTCGGGAGATTTTTGAAAATCGATTTTTTGAGACATAGATAGTTCAGTAGATGGGCGATTGCCGGCTCTCAGCCGGCAGCCATTTGCTTTTTAGTTCGTCATCCGCATAGGCAGGCCCTGAGTCTGCAGGTACCTTTTCAGATCAGGAATGTCGATTTCGCGAAAGTGAAAAATACTGGCGGCCAACCCGGCATCGGCTTTACCCGTGGTAAATACTTCCTGAAAATGGGCCATGGTACCCGCCCCACCCGAGGCAATGACGGGTATGTTGGCGTTACCCGAAACAGTAGCCGTGAGTTCAAGGGCGAAACCCGCCTTGGTACCGTCGGTGTCCATCGAGGTGAGCAGGATTTCACCTGCACCGCGGTCTTCCACTTCCTTGGCCCAGACAATGGTACGTTTTTCGGTGGGGGTACGGCCGCCGTGGGTATGGACGATGTGATCGCCGCCCGCTTCGGGAACGTCCTCTACGTGCGGTATATAGCGGCTATCGATGGCTACGACGATGCACTGGCTGCCGAATTCGAGGGCCAGCTCATTGATAAGACCGGGATTACGCACCGCCGCCGAATTGATGGAAACCTTATCGGCCCCCGCGTGCAGGAGGGCCGACACGTCGGCTTTGGACGAAATACCGCCGCCTACCGTAAAAGGAATGTTAATGGTATGTGCCACGCGCCTGACCAGTTCTATAAAGGTACCCCTACCCTCGACGGTGGCCGTGATGTCAAGGAAAACCAGCTCGTCGGCGCCCTGTTCGGCGTAGAGTGCGCCCAGCTCCACGGCGTCGCCCGCATCGCGCAGGTTCACAAAATTGACGCCCTTCACGGTGCGGCCGTCCTTCACATCCAGGCAGGGGATTATTCGTTTGGTCAGCATCAGAAATTCAATTTTCGTAAATCTTCCAGGATTACGCGGCCTTCGTAGATCGCCTTGCCGACAATGACTCCGTAGAGGTTCATTTCGGCCAGTTTGTAAAGATCGTTCATATTACTGACGCCGCCACTGGCGATGATGTGCAAGTCGGGGCACCTGTCCTGCAGATTCCGGTATAGATCAAAGGAAGGACCCTGCAGAAGCCCGTCCTTGGCCACATCGGTACTGATGATGTACCTGACGCCTTTTTCCTGGTATTTCTCCACAAAATCATATACCCACAGATTGGTACCCTCTTCCCAACCACTGACGGCAATTTTTTCATTTTTGGCGTCGGCCCCCAGAATGATCTTCTCGCCGCCGTATTCTTTGAGCCAGCTTTCAAACACATCGGGCTGCTTCACGGCCACACTGCCGCCAGTCACCTGTTTGGCCCCGCACTCGAACACGACCCGCAAGTCGTCATCCGACTGCACACCACCACCGAAATCCACGTGCAGGCTGGTTTTGGAGGCGATGGTTTCCAACACTTTCCAGTTGACGACTTTTTTGGCTTTGGCCCCGTCCAGATCTACCAGATGCAAACGGGTGAGCCCGGCGTCTTCAAACTGCTTGGCTACCTCCAGCGGTTTTTCATTATAGATTTTCTTTTGGCCGTAGTCGCCCTGCGTCAGGCGGACGCACTTTCCTTCAATAAGGTCGATGGCAGGAATTATGTGCAAGGGAGCGATGAATTATGAGTTATGAATTATGAGATCACTGTCCTGGATTTCGCGGTTCATTTTTCTAGTTATAACTAATTGAGGTTAAGGGTAATATTTGTTTATTTCTTAAAATATATGGCCTAGTGCCTTAACTACATTTTCAGAAAATTACGCAGGATAGTTTCACCGATATTACCGCTGATTTCACAGTGGAACTGGGCGGCATAAAAATTATCCTTGTGCAGCAGCGCGCTGAACGGACGGATGTACTCGCAGGTAGCAATGGTATAGTCACAAACGGGCGCGGCGTAGCTATGGACAAAGTACACATAGGCATTCTCCGGCACCCCTTCCAATAGGGTACTTTTATAGTCGTGCAGGCTGTTCCAGCCCATGTGGGGTACCTTGATGCCTGGGGTAGCCGGAAACCGCTGCACGTCCACGTCGAAAATACCCATGCAGTCGGTGCTGTTTTCTTCGGAATAGCGGCACATGAGCTGCATGCCCACGCAGGTACCCAGAACGGGCTGTTTCAGGGTAGGAATGAGGCGATCCAGCTTTTTGCTGCGCAGGTACGCCATGGCGGTACTGGCCTCGCCCACCCCCGGAAAAATCACCTTATCGGCTGAGCGGATTTCCTCCTCCTCATCGGTGTAAAGGTAGCTAACCCCCAGCCGGTCTAGCGCGTACATGACCGACTGCACGTTACCCGCGTTGTATTTGATGATGACAGTTTTCATATAAAAAGCCAATAGCTATTAGCCATCGGCCATTAGCTTTTTCTTAAAAAATAAAGCCCGATTCGGTAAGGAATCGGGCTTCGGGGGTACTCTGTATTCAACCTTATTACACTGTATTCTCTCTCAAAAACACATCACCCAAAAACCTTATTCCAGCGGCAGTTGGTGAGCGTGATGGTATGTTGCTGTGCTGAACATGCCACAAAGGTATATAAACTTATTGAAGGAAAACAGAAAAAATGTATCAAAATAATTCGCCCTGAATGACCTGCGGGCGAATCTCGGGTGGTTGTAGGGATAATCCCATTTTTGTGTTGAATCCTTCTATCCAATACTTGGCTAACTCGGGCGAAAAGGTATTGTCTTCGGTATGAATAAAAATATAAACCTTGTGCAGCCCCTGCTCAAACCACGCCTTGATGCGCAGCAGCCACTCGTCCGTGCGGGTATAGTCGGTGCGGTGCAGTTCGTTACCCACAAACCGCAGTACCAGCGTGGGAGTAGTCAGGCTCATGTGCAGCACATCGCGGCGGCCCGCTACGTCGGACATCACGGTACCTACGCCCAGTTCGTGCAACAGATCCAGCGTCTGCTGCAAGGCGTATCCGTCAGTAAACCAGCTCGGATGCCGGAACTCGACCGCAATCGGGAAGTCTTTCGGGAGCGTCTTTAAGAAAAATTCGAGATTGGAAAATTTAGAGGTATCGAACGAAGGGCCTAGCTGCAGGAATGTGGTTCCCAGTCGATCGCCCAGTCCCAATACCGCCCGCACAAACTCATCAGAGGGAAGCATCACATTGAGTAACTGCGCATCGTGACTGATGATTTGGGGCCATTTGGGGCAGTACCTGAATCCCTCAGGGGCCGTTTCGCGCCAGCGGTCGATGGTGTCGTCGCTCGGGATTTGGTAGTGGGTCACGTTCAGTTCGATGGTATTGAACTGCCGGGTGTAGTGGTAGAGGAAATCCTTGTCTTTGGCATTGGAAGGATAGATTTTGCCCACCCACTCTTTGTTGGCCCAAATCGGTGGGCCCACGTACACTTCCTTGTTGGGAGAAAGCGCGGTACCTGCCAGCGTTTCCGTCGTGAACTTGTGCGTGAACGGAAGCGTGAAGTCCACGTTTTCTATATTTTCCAATTTACCAAAATCCATGGCTGGGTAATTTTGAATAAGCGAATAGTTTATTCAAGCTTTTAAAAAATCAGGCCAATGAGAATCTAATACTCTGTATCCTACTCATCACATGAAACTAATCAGATAGCCCTGCAAATCCTGCTCGGTATCAAGCCCCAGTTTCTTCCGCAGCCGATAGCGGGCCGTCAGAATACTTTCGTTGGAAATGCGCAGGGTGGCCGCAATGTCCTTGGATGACAAATTCATCATCAAAAGCGAAATCAATCGAATTTCGTTGGTTGTCAGATTGCCGTGTTTTTCGGTGAGTGCCTCCATGTAGCCTTTGTGCAAGCTCCTGAATTCTTCCCCAAATTGCTCCCACTGCTTGTCTTCCGCAATATCGCTTTTGATCAGGCGAATGATTCGGCGGGAGGTTTGCCTTACGGTATCCTCCATACTGTTTTTGAGGACAGCTACCTGTTCTTCCAGTGAGTTCAGAAATTCATTCTTGCGGGCCAATTGGAGCACTTTGGTGGTGAGTTCTTTATGCTTAAATTCCAGTTCCTGCTCTACATGCAGCCTTTCCTGTTCGGCATTCATTCTTTGTTGCCGCACCAGAGCGTTTTCGGCCAGGAGCTTTTTCCGCTTAACGGCCAGGCTGTAAATCCAGGCGGCGGCGGTCAGGGCCAGAAGTACCAGTATGACCACTAATGCAATTCTGCGGTTGCGATCCAGTTCGGCATTTTTGTTCAGGATTTCGATTTCGGCGTCTTTTTTGGCCGTTTCGTACTGGGTTTGGAGTTGATTGATCTGTTTGGTTTTTTCAAGGGTATATATACTGTCTTTCACAACCAGCAAAGCATCAGCGTGAAAAAGCGCCGTCGCAAGATCGCCCTGTTCGGCGAAAATCTCCCTTGCAATGAAGTGGCCTTCCTTCTGTTTTTCCAGTGCTTTTATCTGTCTGGCCAGGTCGAGACCATGCACTATCTGCTGCCGGGCCTCAGCGCTTCTTCCCTGCTTATGTAAGCTACGGGCGAGGTTGATACGGGCGTCGGCTAGCGATTCCATATAGCTGACCTGCGTAGCCAGATCAATCGACCTTCGCAATTCGGCCTCTGCCTCTGGGTACCTTCTCATCAGATTCAGTAAGATGCCTTTGTTATCGGCCAGGATAGCCGAAATGCGGTTGGACTCCAATGGCTCAGCTACTGTTTCGGCCTCTTGGTACATGGCCAGGGCCTTACGGTACTGTTTGGTGTCTTTATAGAGTACACCCAGATTGTTAAGTACGGAAACGAGGGCATAAGCATCCTTTGATTCTCTAAAAAGCGGTAATGCTTCCTCATCCAGCGCGATAGCCTTATCGAAGTTGCCGATTTTTTTCTGAACTATGGCCATATAATCAAGGGCGTGGGCATGACTAAGCAGGTCATTCCGGGCGATGGAGAATTTACTTGCTTTGGTTAAAACGGCCATGGCCGCGTCGGTCCGATCGAGGAGATTATTTATAAAACCTACACGAAGAAGCAGATCGATCAGGCTGGACGTGTCTTTTCTGGCTTCCATGATTGACCGCGCCTCCCTAAAGAGATTTAAAGCTTCTTCTTTCCGACCTACCTCGGCGATTTTCTGGGCCTTGGCTACCAGGGTATTCCCTATTTCGGGCAGGTCGTTTTCCTGTCGGCTCAGGCTAAGGGCCAGGTCGTCGTACTTCATGGCCGAGTCCATGTTATTTTTGTAGTAGTAGACCTCCGCAAGCCATTTGGCGGCGTTCATTTTCCCCCAATAATAGTTTTCTTTTGAGGACAGGTTAAAGGCTTTGTAGGAATACTTCAGGCTCCTGTTATCCGCTTTGCCAATCAGGCTTTTACCCTTTGCTACAAGGCTATCTATGGCCGGATTGGTCTGGGCCAAAGCCAGGGAATTGGTCAATATTAAAATCAGGAAGTACTTCATAGTGCTATCCTTATTTCATCCGTATGAAAAAGTCATTATTCAAGATAATTACTTTTTTTCAATGGCCTTGTTCATTGATTCAAAATGTGCATCCATCTTGGATCTCAATTGAGTCAACTCCTGCTCAATTTTTTTGAGCAAAGCCTGTTTTTTCTGAATCATTTCCTGCCTTTCTTTCAGTTTTTGGGCGGCTTTCGGATTTTTCATGCGGTCAGGGATTGGGTGGGAGCTTTCTTCCTTCCGGTTATGCCCAGAAAGGAAAACCAAAAAAAACGACGTGGCTAACTTTGACGCGCTCCCATTATCATTTGATGCAAAAAAGCATTTGCAATAGAACAGACCCGTTGACCTTTCCCCTGCAAATGCTTTGGGACGATTTGTTATTATTTAAAATGTACCCAGACCCGCTAACAACCAATCACCTTTATACTCCAACCCGTACATCCTACAAAATAGGATGTGCAGTATGCTTCGTAGCAAATGTCACTATTTATGTAGTTAAGCCTTAACTCTCCCAAAGTACTCCATTGGACGAGATCCCATACCTCAAACTGAATCCGCACATCGTGGGCACCAGCAGGTGGTCGGGCACCTACTTTGATATTGTTTTTCGTTACTTCGGTCCAGCCCGTGGTCTTGAAGGTCTGCGAACCCTGCGCTTTGTAGGTAAAACGGAAGTGTACAGTATTGTCTATGGTCTTTTTTACGAAAGCGTTTTTGTGCTGGTAGGCACTCTCTCCACAAGAAACGGTTTTGTAATCAGTAGTATAGCCTAGTTTGGCAAAGGAATTGTCTTTCAGGTAGCGAACCGTGTAGGCTATCGGCACTCCGGGGTTGTCGCGGCTGTATAGCGCATTCTTACCTGTGATAATTTTTTTGAGCGATCCCGGCCCGGTTGCGCTCACGGCTTGTGAGGCTACCTCGGCGTTCCCTCCGATGGTCACTACCGTGATGGACGAATTTTTCAGGATGGCATCGTAGGTGGAGTTGACGGTAGCAGTGCCACTTACGCCCGCTGCGTACTTGAGTACGGCATCGAGATCGACGGATGTGCGGGTATCGGTAGTTTCCATCCTGAACATGATGATGCGTCCGTAAGAAACCGAGTTGACATAAGCCGGCGGGGCATCCGAACCAATGGCCGACTGTACCGTAGTCAGAGATACGTCGGGGCCAAATACGCTGGCCGGGTTTTCCGGGGTGTCCATGGTTACGGTATAGAAGACCTGCTTGTAAACCATAGAGGCCACCCGCTTGGTGGCACTGCTAGCATAGTCGAGTTGTGACGCCACCGATCCGGTGGCCCATTCGATGTTTAATCCCACATCCAGGCTCATTTGTTTAGAACTGTATGAGGTAGAGGCCTGGTAGGACGAATTGGAGGCATTCACGTAGCCATCCTGGTAGGCGTTGGCGTTCCACCATTCGAGCGCTTCGTCGATTCCGGTTTGTACCGACGAGTTGGCCGGTTCTTTGATCACGATATTGCCCTTCTCGCCGATACCCGGGAGATCGAGTCTGAGCTTAACCGGATTGCGGGGCAGCGTAAGTGGGTCGGGCAGGCCGTCGAGCATGCTCTGATTTCCCAGGACTAAGGCTCCCGGCCATACGATACCATTGGTGGGTCGGATGATAGCTACCTCATCGAAGTTTGTTTTCAGATTATAATCTTCCGTAACGCAGCTTTGGATGATACCCAGGTTGGGGCCTGAGGTGGAACTGTTCTTTCTCGTCAGGGTTCGCTTGGATGGAGTACCCCCCAAATCATTGACGTTGAGCATGGCGCTGGCGTCGTAGGTCATACCCGAAATTAAAGTATTGATTTCAGTGGCCTCAGGATTTGGTTTGATTTCAAGGCCAACATCTGATTTTTGGCACGCCCCTATCCCCAAGAGAAAAAAACAAACAACCGGGATGAGGTAGGGTTTTGATAAATGGTTTTTCATGGGTGATACGGGTTTAGAGATTTGAACTCTCCAAAACTAGTATCTGCCTGTCCCTGAGCCTAATTAGGCGCATAGACAAACCATAGACAGGACAAAAATAGATTGATTTGATCCCCGAGGCTCCCGCACAAACTCATCGGCGGGCAGCATTACATTGAGTAACTGCGCATCGTGGCTGATGATTTGCGGCCATTTGGGACAGTACTTAAAACCCTCAGGCGCGGTATCGCGCCAGCGGTCGATGGTGTCGTCACTGGGAATCTGATAGTGCGTCATGTTCAGTTCGATGGTATTGAACTGGCGCGTATAATGGTAGAGGAAATCCTTGTCTTTGGCATTGGAAGGATAGATTTTGCCCACCCATTCTTTGTTGGCCCAAATCGGTGGGCCACTTACACTTCCTTGTTGGAAGAAAGCGCGCTACCTGCCAGCGTTTCCGTGGTGAACTTGTGCGTGAACGGAAGCGTGAAGTCCACGTTTTCTATATTTTCCAGTTTACCGAAATCCATATAGGCTAATTTTAACAGGGAGCTGTACAGAGGTTGATGGAGAGATAACTTAGGGTACCTATATTTGCCTACTCTCTAAACATAGAAAATAACAAAACTATGCCAAATTGGCTCAATCCCATACAACTGGAAGGACAAAAAGTGGATTTGGTACCTCTCGAAAAATCGCATCGGGACGATCTGCTGCTGGCGGCTGCTGACGGCGAACTATGGAATATATGGTACACCTCGGTACCTTCGGAAAGTACTATCGATAAGTATCTTGAAACGGCTTTGCAAGAACAGGCGGACGGAAAATCGCTGCCGTTTGTGGTGGTCGATAGAGAGAAGGGTACCCTAATCGGCACGACGCGGTACTGCAACGCGGAACCCGAACATCGCCGCCTTGAGATCGGCTACACCTGGTACGCAAAAAGTTTTCAGCGCACCGGTGTCAACACCGAATGCAAGTACCTCTTGCTGCGGCATGCCTTTGAAAGCCTTGACACGATCGCCGTCGAATTCAGAACCAACTGGTTCAACTATCGTTCACGAAATGCCATTTTGCGGCTCGGGGCCAAACAGGATGGTGTATTGAGAAATCACCGTATCGATAAGGACGGGATTTTGCGTGATACCGTTGTGTTCTCGATTATCCAGCCGGAGTGGAAAACCGTGAAACGTTCACTTGAATATGAAATGGGTCGCTACGGGCACTGAGCGGTAGAGTTTTCTTTACTATTTTATCCAATACCTATATTTACCTTACTTTAAGGACTACCTATTATGTCTGAACTCGCACAACGACTCATCGAACAGGAAGAAAGGCAGCGCACCGGGTACTTGGACCTTGGCAATTGCGGGCTTACGGAGATGCCCGACCTTTCCGGATTGGATTGGCTGGATACCTTGATATTTTCGGATAGGTGGCGGGATTGGGGAAAAAGAGGGTTGATTTATAGCAAAAATGAAGGTCCCCGAAACCGTGTAACTCAGTTCGAAACCGCTCGGTTTCCCAAAAGCCTTCGAAAAATTATTCTTTCCGAGCTTGAAATAAGCGACGGGACATTTCTGAGCAAGATGACCACGCTGACCACGCTTGATCTCAACGGCAATCAAATCCGTAGCGGGTCATTCGTGGGCAAACTGACCAATCTGACCACTCTTAACCTCGGCAGCACTCGAATCCGGGAATGGCTATTTCTGGGCAAACTGAGTAATCTGACTGCGCTTGACTTATCCGGTAATCAAATCTGGATCGGATCATTTCTGAGCAATCTAAGTAATCTAACAATGCTTAACTTATCCGGTAATCAGATCCGGGACTGGTCATATCTGAGCAAAATGCCAAACCTGACTGCGCTTGACTTATCCGGCAATCAAATCAGCGACGGGTCATATCTGGCTAAAATGGCCAATCTGACCACGCTTGACTTATCTGGTAATTATATCCGGGACTGGTCCTTTTTGGAAAACCTGATCAAGCTGACTACGCTTGACTTATCCGGCAATCAAATCAGCGGCGGATACTTTCTGCGCAACCTGACGAACCTGACCACGCTCAAATTATCCGGCAATCGAATCGGCGATGGCTCCTTCCTAAATAAGCTGACGAACCTGACCACGCTTGACTTATCCGGCAATCAAATCAGCGACATGGCATTCCTAGAAAACCTGACCAAACTAACCACGCTCAAATTATCCGGCAATCGAATCGGCGATGGCTCCTTCCTAAATAAGCTGACGAACCTGACCACGCTTGACTTATCCGGCAATCAAATCAGCGACATGGCATTCCTAGAAAACCTGACCAAACTAACCACGCTCAAATTATCCGGCAATCGAATCGGCGATGGCTCCTTCCTAAATAAGCTGCCAAACCTGACTGCGCTTGACTTATCCGGCAATCAAATCAGCGACGGGTCATATCTGGCTAAAATGGCCAATCTGACCACGCTTGACTTATCTGGTAATTATATCCGGGACTGGTCCTTTTTGGAAAACCTGATCAAGCTGACTACGCTTGACTTATCCGGCAATCAAATTAGCGGCGGATACTTTCTGCGCAACCTGACGAACCTGACCACGCTCAAATTATCCGGCAATCGAATCGGCGATGGCTCCTTCCTAAATAAGCTGACGAACCTGACCACGCTTGACTTATCCGGTAATCAAATCAACGACTTTGAGCATTTTAGGTTTTTAGCTGAAGAAAAGGGGCTAATTGTAGTTTGGAAGGAGATGTATGAAATCGGTATAGGGGAAATTAACTTGAAAAATAATCCTTTTAAAAACCCAGGTGTCGAGGTGGTAAAACAAGGCAACGCCGCCATCCTTGATTACTTCAAACAAAAACAAAAAGGCCAAAAACTTTTGCTCGAAGCCAAACTCGTGCTTCTCGGTGACGGCAGAGCTGGTAAAACCTCACTCGCCAACCGCCTGCTCAACAAGCCTCTACCCACCGAGAGTGACCGAACCAAAGGGGTGGACATTATCATTGGTGAGTATCAATTTGAGGTGGCAGGGGAAGATTTTAAACTGCACATTTGGGATTTTGCCGGGCAGGACAAATACAAACCCCTGCACCAGTTTTTTTATACCGAGGGTGCGGTTTATGTCATGGTCGCCGACAGTGGTAACGCGCGGACCGACTTCGACGATTGGTTTCAAACGGCCGAACTATTCGGTGCGGGAAGTCCGCTGCTAGTCGTACTCAATGAGTTTTCTGAGACGATGGGCAAAAGTACCTTCGATGAAGATCACTGGCGCAAGCAGTTTCCGAAGCTTATCAAAGAAGTGTGTTTGGTCAATCTGCTGAGCCAGAAAGGCGTACCGCAGCTTGAAAAAAGCCTTTGCTACTTTGCGGAAAACCTGCCGCACGCCAAAACTCAATACCCCAAAAACTGGGCGGATATCCGCTCGGAACTAGAACGGAGGCGCGATGAAAATTATATTTCTGTGCAGGAATATTTTCGCGTCTGTGAGCAAAACGACCTAATAGGGGAAGAAAGCGCCTTAATACTGAGTAGTATTCTGCACAAAATCGGGGTCTGTCTGCACTACCAGCATAATCCGCTGCTGGAGCAATTTGTCATTTTGAAAAATGAGTGGGCCACGCAGGCGGTTTATAGAATTCTGGAAGATGAGATGATCTTGGAGCAGAAAAAGGGATTTTTCGATCGGAACGATCTTGAGAGAATCTGGTTGGATGCCACCTACAGACGCATGCTTCCGCAACTGCTCGAACTAATGCAACAGTTCAAAATGGCCTACGCACTGCCCAACCGCAAGGAGTTCATCACCCCGCCCTTGCTGCCCCCCGTCCCGCCTGACGATTGGAAATTCCCCGATGGGGACTCGCTTGAACTCTTCGTAGAGTACGAGTTTTTGCCGAAAGCGCTGCTCACCCAATTCATCGTGACCCGCCACACAGACATTGACCGGGGTCGCACGCTTGTCTGGCGCAACGGTGTGGTGTTGCGTTGGTCGAACCACACTTTTGCTGAGATAACAAAAACCAAATCCCAAGGGCGCCATGCTTTCAACATTCGGGCGATGGGCAGTAACCGCCGTGGCTTGCTCACTTCAATTTTGAAAAGCCTCCGCGACCTGCATGAGGAGTACAAAGGGATCCGCTCCGCCGAAATCGTGGCCTGCCCATGCTCCGATTGCCGTTCTGGGAAAAACAAGCAGCACTATTTCGAGTTTGAAATCCTGACGAACCGTTTAGAAAAAGGTTACCGCGAGGCCGAATGCCAGCGCTCAATGGAAAAGTTGGATTTGATGAAGTTAATAGGTGATTTGCTTGTAGTAGAACAGTTGGGCGTCGGGCAGAAGGTAGTGTTGAAAGACGTGAAAAATGAAAAACTTGAGACACAAAAACCTGATAAAACAATCCGCGTTTTCCTTGCTTCCTCCGCCGAGCTGGCGGAGGACCGCAATAAACTACGGGCGTTTTTCAGCGAGAAAAATGATCGCTATAAGAAGTCTGGAAATCCGAATTATTTGATGCTAGAAAACTGGGAAGCTATGAGCGGCACCATGTCAGAAACCCGAAAACAGGACGATTATAACAAGCGGATTCCGGAATGCGATCTTTTCGTTTGCCTCTCCCACACGAAAGTCGGAAAATACACCGAGGAGGAATTTGACCTGGCTTGGGCTACATTCCAAGAAACGGGTAAACCCAAGATTTTGACTTGTTTCAAAACGGAAGGCGTAAACCCGCTTAGCGTTCAATCGAGCCTGCGCGATTTTAATAAAAAGCTAACCGAAACGCTAGATCACTTCCCCGATTCGTACACTAGCTATGCGGATTTGGAGCGGAAGATTTGGAAAGAATTGGAAATATTTTTGAGTTGAAAACCGTGAAAAAGTCGCTGGAATTTGAGATGGGTAAGGAACGGTAACGAACCGTTTACTTTCCTGTTACATCATCAAACAGAATTTTGATATTGCCAAGAAAGGACCTGGCGTCATCCCTGTGCAGGAAATGGCCGCTGTTGGAAAGGTAGATAAGACTGCCGCCTTTTGGGGAAGAATAAATGAAATTTCTCCACCTTTTTATATTGATATCCGTCCTTACGGAAAAGAACTGCCTTTGGTCAAAATCATCGCTCCAGTATTTTTCCGGTACTTCAAATCGACCGCCGATGAAAAAGTAGATAGGTACCTCAGGTAAGGGAAGCGCGTTGATTTCGGCAAAATCGGTCCGCCGAAGCTCTTTGAGGTACTCGCTTTCACTCCAAGGACCGTACCGAACAGAATCTACGGATGATTTTTCATACAAACGCTTGAAAAGGAGTTGATCAATTTTCTCGGTGGGTACCCCCAGCTTTTCAAAAATTTGATTCCATTCCTTCTTCGTTTCGGTAAAATCAGCCGGATCGATAAAAACCAAACCTTTGACATCATCCGGGTACAAACCGGCATATCCGCGTACATACACGCCTCCCATCGAATGACCAATCAGTATATAGGGCGGAGCAATAGCTAGTTGGGTGAGGATTTGTTTAAGGTTATCGGCCACGTATCGGACTGTCGGCTTTTTGTACACTTTTTCCGATTCACCGATCCCAGCCCTGTCGTAAGCCAAGACGGGAGAGAGTTGGGAAAGTCCTTCCGTGACGGTATCCCAATGTTCAAACCCTACGCCAAGTCCATTTTCGAGGATGAAAACGGGGGTACCTTCCTTTCGATTTTCGATTCCTTTTGCCTGTACACTGTATCTCCTCCCGTATACCTCCACTGTTTGTGCCTGGGCTCGTAACAGAGTCGGCACAAACAGTGATAATAAGACGATTATAGCCTGCTTCATGTCTGAAAAGCCTCTACCTTAATGAGCGTAATTATAGGCGCGAGGCGTATATTAAAAAATCAGCCCACTACTTCTGCCCACTTCCCAACTTACCGGCAGGCTGGGGCATGCCCGGCTGCACGATCTGGAAATTCTCGTCCTTCTTCGCTTTTTCTACGATCTCCCGAACATCGGCCAGCAGTTTCTTGGCGTCATAGACGATGCCATCCTTCACGGTGTACTTCACGCCACCGACGCGAGTCACTTCGTTGTTTTCGTCAAGGTGAATGGCACCCGTACCGTAGAGTACCTTCAAATTAGCCAAAGGATTTTCTTCCACGATCACGAAATCCGCAAACTTACCTACTTCCACCGAGCCGATCTGATCAGCCATACCCAGCGCCTCGGCGCCTTTGATGGTAGCGGCACGAATTACTTCCAGCGGATGAAAACCCGCTTCGCGCAGCAGCTCCAGTTCGCGGATGTAGGCAAAGCCGTAAAGTTGGTAAATGAATCCCGAATCGGAACCGGCCGTGACGCGGCCGCCTCGATTTTTGTATTCGTTGATAAACTGCATCCACATCTGGTAATTATGCTTCCACTCTACTTCCTGCTCGGTACCCCAATTGTGCCAGTAGGAACCGTGTGAAACGCGACTCGGTCCGTAGAAACGCCAGAGCGCAGGTAGGGTATACTCATCGTGCCATTCGGCGCGGCGGGCCAGCATCAGTTCGCGGTTGGCTTCGTAGATATTGAAGGTAGGGTCGATGGTGAAATCCAGCGCGATAAGTTCGTCCATCACCTGGTTCCATTTTTCGGAGCCGGGTTTGGCGGCTTGTTGCCACAGCTTTCCGGCTTCCTCGAAGCGGTTCTGCTCGTTGTTGTAGTTGTAATCGGCGGGGTAGTTCTGGATGGTTTTGTCCTCAAACATCGCCTCAGGCAGGCCATACCAGTGTTCCATGGTCGTCAGTCCCGCTTTAGCAGTAGCCAGTACGTTCATGCGGGCTACTTCCAGTTGCGCGTGGTGGCAGGCCGAGCGGAGGCCCAGTTTCTTGTTTTCGTCCAGCGCCGCTTTGAAAATTTCCGGCTCAGCGCCAAAGAACTTGATGCCATCGGCCCCGTTCTTGGCGTTCTGGCGTACCCATTCGCGGGCTTGCTCGGGGGTCGAGATGGGTTCTTTGGCTCCCATACCGAAGGCGGTGTAGGCCAGGATGCGCGGTGCCGTGATCTTATTCTCCTGGCTTTTCTTCTTGTGTTCCAGGGTCCAGGCCAGCCCATTGCCCGCCGATGGGTCACGAATGGTGGTAATCCCGTGGCCCAGCCACAGCTTGTACACATACTCGGCGGGGGTACCCTGCGCACGTCCGCCGGTATGCCCGTGCATGTCGATGAAGCCCGGCATGAGGTACATGCCCTCGCAGTTGAGTTCCTTATCGCCCGCGTTGGCTACGGGGCGGCGTTTGGGATCGATGGGTACCCCGGGATTACCTACCGTCTGAATGGATTTTATCTTATTTTTCTCCACCACGATATCTACCGGACCCATGGGTGGTGCCCCCGTGCTGTTGACCAGCGTGACGCCCCGGATGATGAGCCGATTGTAAGGACCATCCCCTTCGGCGCGGGGCGGCGCATCCACGACCTGCGCCCGCAGGCCAGCCAGGGATAGTGAAACGAAGAAAAAGGAAACGAGGAAATGTCGGAGCATAGGTTTGTTGGTAAAAGTCGAAATTAGCTACTGATTCTTTTGCAAAACGTTGTTCTGACAAAAATAGCAAAATCTTCGACAGTAGCTGATTCCCTGTCGGATAAAGAATCAGCTACGGCCCGGAACCTACCTAACTCAGAATTTCACAACCTCCGCTACTCTCCTTCCTCCTGCACCAGCGCACTCACCTTGGTAGGATTAGGATTCACTTCGTCCGATTCGACCAAGCCGTCGCGCAGGCGGATGATGCGGTGGGCGTACTTGGCAATATCCTCCTCGTGCGTTACCATCACAATGGTGTTGCCTTTGCTGTGCAGTTGGTCGAAGAGATCCATGATTTCGTAGGAAGTCTTGGTGTCCAGGTTTCCCGTGGGTTCGTCGGCCAGCAGAATGCTGGGATCATTGACCAGGGCCCGGGCTACGGCCACGCGCTGGCGCTGACCACCGGAAAGTTCGTTGGGTTTGTGGCCGCCACGATCGGAAAGTCCCACACTTTTTAGGGACAATTGCGCTTTTTCGGTACGGTCGGCCTTATTGAGGCCCGAATAGATGAGCGGTAGGGCCACATTGTCCAGCGACGACATGCGGGGGAGCAGGTTAAAGGTCTGGAAAACAAACCCGATTTCCTTGTTACGAATTTCGGCCAATTCGCTCTCGGTCATATCGCTCACATCCTTCCCATTCAGAACGTAGCGCCCCGAGCTGGGGGTATCCAGGCAGCCAATGATATTCATCAGCGTCGATTTTCCTGAACCCGACGGCCCCATGAACGCCACGTACTCGCCTTTGTTGACCGAAATCGTGACCGATTTCAATGCCTGAATGACTTCGCTTCCCATGACGTAACGCCGGGCGATGTCGGTAGTCTCGATGATTTTCACTTGCTTAACGGATAGTTGACAGTTGACAATGGACAGTTCTTATTTTCAGATTGCAGCCGTGCTATCCGGCTGCAAATCCCTTGTTTTAGCTACCACCCCACATACTTGGGCGGCAGAATCCCATTCAGCCGCAGGTACACGATGGCCTGGGCGCGGTGGTGGGTCAGATGGTCGTTCATGAGCAGGATAATCTGCCGCCTGGTCATGGGGCCGGCGAAAAATTGGACCGGCTCATTGAGTTGCTTTGGGTCGAAATTCTTTAAAGTCGCGGCGGCGTAATCCAACGATTCTTCTACGATTTTAAGTACCTCATCCTTCGGTTTTGCGGAGTACCCCTCAATTTCCTTCCGGTTGTGGGGTGGTTTTGCACCGGACAGATAATCAGAACATAACCACACCATGTTGGACGACAAATGTACCAACTGCTCACCAAACGACATTTCTTCTGCCACCGGACGGAAACCGTATTTTTCGGCGGGCATGGACTCGGCCAGCGCCAGGGTGTAGGTTTTGGCGTTACTCCATTTCTGCCGCAATTCCTTCAAATGTACCTCCTCGGACTGAGCGCAGGCAGACAGCGCGACACCACAATAAAGAAGGAATAAGACATATCTCATGGAGTTTTAATAAACTGCTTAGTCGCCGATGGATGGGGTACTTAGGGTTTTCAAAATTTCCTGTCGAACCTCTGCGCTACCAGAAAGCACTTTTTGTTGAAACTCGGTTAACATGGTCTGCAAGAACTTGCCCTCCAAGGGAGTCAGGTCATTGAAGAAAAAAACCAAGCGGGTACGGTTGCCCTGTCGATCGGTAGCATAAAGGGCGTATGTCAGCACAAATGCCGTAGAGCCCCCTTTGGCACCCAGATGCTGGTATTTCTGGCGGTTGCTGTCGAAGGCTTCCATCGGCCATTCCATGATCTTCTCCAGGGTACCCTGCGCCGTAGAATCGAAGTAGGTACGACTCTGAATTTTTTGTAAAATACTATCGTACTCGCGAACGGTACTTCCGGGCAGGCGGTCGGACCACACCCGCTGTACGGGCATGCTGAGGTGGGCGAAGTTGAATTTTGCTTTTACCGTCGTATCCACTTTCAGGGTTTCGAAGTACTGCCCGGCTTTTTTCTTGTAGAGGTCCATACCCATCAGTTGCAGCCCCTTGGCCGAATTTTCGTCCGAACACACGTAGAGCGCCGATGCGAACGGATAGAGCGAGTCGTGTTGGGCCAGACCCAAAGCCGACAGGTTGGCATTGATCGCATTCAGACCCAGCCGCCACATCAGGTACTCGGTGTTGGCATTGCTGCTGAACCGGATCATACCTTTGGCAATTTCCAGGAGGGGTACCTTGCCATCCTGTACCAGATTCTTTTCGTTAAGATGCTTTAGCCAGGCGGGATGCGCCCCGCCGTCGGTTTCGGGAATATAGAAACGGGCCGGTTCGCCGAGGGGTACCTGGTCGGCCGGGTTGATCTTGCCGGAAGAAACCTGCTGAGCAAACTCAATGGCGATGATGATTTTGACCGTACTGGCCAAAGGCATTTTCTGGTCAGGATTTTGCTCAGCCACCAAGCTGTCGTTCCGCATCCAGTAGAGGGCACTTTTGGTAGGATTTTTGGCCATGAAGTTGGCGACGTAATCACCCTCTATATTAAAATAAGTAAAGTACGCGTAGGTGGCCAGCCCTGCAAATACCAGGACGATAACCCCCACCACAATACCGACTATTTTTAGAACCTTCATGATCCGCTTTTTAATTTCAATTTACAAAGTACCCCATCAGTACCCCCAGTGCAAATCCTACCACTATACTCAGAAGGGATCTTCTGAAAAAATAGCTGTGAATATAAAGACCCGCCATCGTGACAAGCGGGGGTAGGTACCCCTCGGTGATGGCACCCTGGGTACCTATCCTGTTCGAGGACAGGTACTGACTTTCTTCTTCCGCATTGCCTACGGCCCAGCTACCCCAGCCATTTTTTTGCAAAGATTTCCACGTAAAGATTTCTCCTTCATAATGAATGGTCGCTGTGCGGGGAAAGTACCCGAACTCAATGGTACCTAGTACCTTTTCGCCCTCAATGTCCAGAATACTTGCCTGGTACCTGCGCTTGCTGTCTTTCTCAAACCGCATCAGGTGGCCTTTGAATTCGCCGTAAGCCCGGCTGTTCCAGACGTTGTTCTTCAAAAGACCAACAATCTGTTTGCCATTGAACAGACGGTATTCCCGCGCCAGACCAAGCATCCGCCAGCTTAGATTCATTTTTTGAAAAGCAAATGGCTACCAGCCTTTTAAGAATGTACGAGAAGCCATCAGCCCATTGCTAACGGCCACCAGCTAGTCACGAAGTTCAAAAATAACGCATCATCTAAACTCGGCGCGCCGTTTTTCGATGAGTGCCCGCATGGGCTGATAGCGATTCAGAAATGCCTGATAGTCGGCATCGGAAGTGAGTTGCTGTACCTGGTCGGCGGCCTCGTCACCCTGCGCCAGTAGCCCCTGTTCAACACTCAGGTAGGCGTACTGTTCCCAAAGCAGTGGGGAGGTTTGGTTGAATTGCAGCGCATTCACCACCAGTTCGTAGGCACGGGCCGATTGCCGATGCCGACGGAGGTAATCGGCTGCTGCTGCCACCGTGCGTCCATGGTACGGATTGGCCTGCCACGCTTTTCGGTAAGCTTCCAGAGAGGGGGTACCCTGGGCCACCCGCAAAAGGGAGTCGCCCAGGATGGGTGGCTTGAAACCCGAAGCCAGGGTTTTCCGCAGGAGAGCCATTGCGCCTTCGGCCCCGCGGGCGGGCAAGCCTTCGATCAACACGCCGGCAATGGCGGGTTGCCCCCGGAACGCATTGGCCAGGATTTGCCCGATCAATCCTTCGGCCCCTTCGACCAGGCCGAATTGTTCCGCCGCCTGCTCGTACAGTCCGAGCTGAAGCAGCCAGTGACCGAAAATCTTACGGTAGAGTTCGACTTTCTCCCCGCCGTTTTCTACCAAAACCTGCATGGATTCGAGGGCCCGCTGTCGGTTGCCTGAATAAAAATCGGCATACAGCGAGGGGAGTAACAGGTCATCGGCCAGCAGTGGATTCTTATCGGCCAGTGCCGCAATCAGCCGTACGGGCATAGTATCGTGTCGGGCCTGATTGAGCGAATAGTTGACCAGGTAGGCGAGCCCCGATACGTTCAGCAGCGAATCGGGGCGGATGGCTTTGGCAGCAAAAGGTTGCTTATCGAACTGCTGCCGCAGATTTTGCACCGCCAGCCAGTTGGCCTGCCAAGGGTAGTAGTCGCGGTCGACAGTAGACTCGGCGAGGGAATCCAACAGTTCCGTATCGGTATTCTTAGCATACAGCGCCAGCAAATTAGTGGCCGGTATGTCATTACTCCGATCGGCCTGCTCGGCACGGTCGAGGTAATAGTAAGCCGAATCGGCCACGTTGGTGCGGGCGTACAGAATCCCCAGATTATTGAGGAGTTCGCTGCTTTTCGGAAACGTTTTAATCCCTTCCTGATAGCTGGAAACGGCGTCGAAAAACAAGCTCTCCTGCGTCAGTACCCCACCCAGGCCTACGTAAGCCTGCGGCGAAGGGTTTTTCAGGGTAGCCTGTTTGAAATAATAGGCTGCGGCGGTTTTGTCGTCCTGCCGCAGCGCGAGGGAAGCCAGCGCGTAGTTGGACTTATGGTTCTGGAATTCCTGCTGAAGGGCGAATTTATAGTACTGCTCGGCCAGCGTGTACTCTTTCGTTTTAGTGTAAAGATCTCCCAAGCCATTAAAGTACCCCGCCACACCCTGGTACAAGGGTAATATTCCCTGCGTGGCGATCAGGAAAACGACTCCCCCAAAGCCCAGCAGCCGGGTTTGCATGAGGCCGAATTTCAGGGGCTTGTAGAGTACCTTATGTACCGGAAGCCCCTGCCTGAAAAGCGGCAGGAAATTGGCCAGAACATAAAAATAGAACAGCGCGCTCATGGCCAGTTGTCCCTCCACGGTCATGTCTTCCAGTACTTCCAGCACCGGATCATTGGCCGTGGCGGCTGCGTACCCACCGAAACATAACGCTACCGTAAATAGTCCAATGTAGAGCCAGAAACCGGCCGAACGAAAGTGTAGTACCTCGGAAGCGGCATGCAGTCGCTTGCGGAAACCCCAGATACCCAGTAGACCCGCCGCCAGCGCCAGCGCCGCAGGGTTCAAGATAAAGGTATTCCACTCGATCCGCTGCGTGTTTTTCAAATAGAGCAGCAGTAGCGTCAGGAGGTAAAAACTACTGATGATCAGAAAATTGTTGAACGAGGATTTTCCCTTGCGACCGCTGGTACTTAACCATACCAGGCCAGCCATGATTTCGGTGGCGGACATGAGCAGGAAAATGACCGAGAGCGGTAGCCATAGGGGGTAACTGAAAGCCGCAAACGTCAGCATCGGTTCGGCAACCGGTGAAGCCAGCGCCACCAGCAAAACCATAAGGGCTGTCAAACCTATGAAGGCCAGAATCCGGACGCGGATGTCCCAGTCGGAGCGGAATGCGTGAAGGTAGTAGCTGAGTCCGCCGAAGGCGACTACCACGATGATAAAGAAAAGGCGCGACCCTTCCCCGAATAAGCCCAGGGTTTCGAGGCGGCAGGCCGCCACCAGCAGAATGAAAGTGACCATGCTGCCCAGGTACCAGAAGCGCGGTAGGGCGGTGAGGGCGGCCAGGATCACGCAAAGACCGAGCAGGGCCAGAATGCCTCCGAAACGGATGAGATTGACGGGCAACTCCATCGGTGCGGCCAGGAACTGCTCCATCGTCAGAAAGGAGGGGACGGTCACGCCGAATTGCCAGCCGTCGAGCGGCAGAATATCCACCACCGAAGGGATTTCGGATAGTTCGCTCAAAACGTCCCAATGTACCGTATTGGCAAGCGGGTCAATGATGGTGGCCAGGAAAAATAGCAGACTCAGACTCAGGATTCCCAGCGCCCAATGCGCGATCCGTCGTTCAGCGGCGGGCCAGGACCGCCAGAAAAAGAGTTGTTTCATAAAATGCAAAACGCCCTTTCTGAAAATTTCTATACACTTTTCGTGAAAAGAGGGCTTAATTCTAAAAAATATCCAATAAATGAGTAGGTGCGCTCTTGGTACTGACCAAATTATCGGCTAATTTTGCGGTCTGAAAAAAGGCCTATGGCCGATTTTCAAGCGTGCAAAGACAAAGTGTAACAATCTGATCAATAGTATTCTCTCATTTACCCAATCACAATTCACTCATTACTAAAAAGATGGCGAACGTGACAAACATAGGCAAAGTTACGCAGGTAATTGGCCCCGTAGTTGACGTATCATTTGAAAACAGCGAATTCATTCCCTCCATTCTGGATGCAATGGAAGTCGTAAAGCCCAACGGCCAGAAAGTAATCCTGGAATGCCAGCAGCACCTTGGCGAAGACCGCGTTCGCACCATCGCGATGGATGGAACCGAAGGCTTGCAGCGGGGCATGGAGGTGAAGTCTTTCGGCTCACCCATCCGGATGCCCATCGGCGAAGCCATCAAAGGCCGCCTTTTCAACGTCGTGGGGGATGCCATCGACGGACTTCAGGATGTGGACAAAACGGATGGTTTGTCAATTCACCGTTCTGCCCCTAAGTTTGAGGATTTGGCTACTTCCACCGAAGTACTCTTTACCGGAATCAAAGTTATCGACCTCCTGGCTCCCTATGTGAAAGGTGGTAAGATCGGGCTGTTCGGTGGAGCCGGAGTAGGCAAGACCGTTTTGATTCAGGAACTGATCAACAATATTGCCAAAGCGTACGCCGGACTTTCGGTATTTGCCGGAGTAGGTGAGCGTACCCGTGAGGGAAATGACCTGATGCGTGAGATGATCGAAGCCGGTATCATCAAGTACGGCGATGCATTCAAGCACAGCATGGAAGAAGGCGGCTGGGATCTGAGTAAAGTGGACTACAACGAACTCAAAGATTCGCAGGCTACCTTTGTGTTCGGACAAATGAACGAACCTCCCGGAGCCCGCGCCCGGGTGGCCCTCTCGGGTTTGACCGTGGCCGAGTACTTCCGCGACGGCGATGGCGAAGGTCAGGGACGCGATATACTTTTCTTTATTGACAATATTTTCCGCTTTACGCAGGCGGGTTCTGAAGTATCGGCTCTTTTGGGTCGGATGCCTTCAGCGGTAGGGTACCAACCTACCCTGGCTACCGAAATGGGTGCCATGCAGGAGCGCATTACTTCTACCAAGCGCGGATCCATTACATCAGTACAGGCCGTATACGTACCTGCTGATGACTTAACTGACCCCGCACCCGCCACTACCTTTACCCACCTTGACGCCACGACGGTACTGAGCCGGAAAGTAGCCGAAAAGGGAATCTATCCCGCTGTGGATCCCCTGGATTCCAATTCGCGTATCCTGACCGCCGAGAACCTCGGTGCCGCGCACTACGATTGCGCCCAGCGCGTCAAGAACGTATTGCAGCGTTATAAGGAATTGCAGGATATCATCGCGATTCTGGGAATGGAAGAACTTTCCGATGAAGATAAGCTGGTTGTATCGCGCGCGCGCCGTGTGGAGCGTTTCCTATCGCAGCCCTTCTTCGTGGCGGAGCAATTCACAGGCCTGAAAGGGGTACTGGTAGATATTAACGATACCATCAAAGGCTTCAATCAGATTATGGATGGTGAGTTTGACCATCTGCCCGAAATGGCCTTCAACCTCGTAGGTACCATTGAAGATGCCACCGCTAAGGGTGAGAAGATGATGGCCGACGCGGCGAAATAAACCAACGACTCATGCATTTAGAAATAATAACTCCTGATAAAAAAGTATTCGCCGGTGAAGCTACTGCGGTAACGTTCCCCGGTACCGAAGGCCAGTTTCAGGTACTCAACAATCACGCTCCGCTGGTAAGTACCCTGGGTGTGGGCGATGTGGTGGTGGAAACAGCTGCCGCTGCGAAGCAAACGTACCGCATTGACGGCGGTGTAGTGGAGGTGTTGAAAAATAAAGTGCTCGTTCTGGCAGAAGCAATTATTTAGTTGGCCATAGACGATTTGTGTCATCAATTTTTTTATTTACAAAAGCGCGGAGTCCATTGGATTCCGCGCTTTTGTTTTACGTGGAGCGCAGAAGGGAGTACGTTCCACCCGTGAAATAAAAGAAGGCCACGGAAACATCCGCGGCCTTCTTTTGGAATATAGTGGTACCTTTCCTATGCTTTGTTGCCGCTAAATTTGCGGTACAGCCACAGCAACAGAATAGCGCCCAGGATAGCGATGAAGAGACTACCAATGTTAAAGCCATCCACGGTTCCCATGTTGAGCGCGCTGGCGATAAATCCTCCAACAATAGCTCCTGCAATACCAATTAGCATCGTGACGATGAAGCCACCGGGATCTTTGCCCGGATGAATGGCTTTGGCAATGCCGCCCGCGACGAGTCCTACGAAGATCCACGTTAAAATTCCCATGATTTTTCTTGATTTAAGGGGTGCAAATTAAATGAGTAAGTGTACAATGTACGAAGACCTGAAACAAAAAACCATGCCATCCGTTGCGCAGCGGATGGCATGGTACTAAAAACTTTTTTACAGAGTTTACTCGTTGGGCGAATTGAAGAACATATTGCCGCCTGCGGCGTGCCGGTCGATGGATGAATGTACTTGCGGACCGGCCTGAGGCTGATCTGAATCCTCCACGCCCCGGCGGGCTACCCGCGTGCCGAAAATTTGGAACAGGGCTTCGCCCAGCAACGGATCGCGGGGATCACCATACGGATACAGCAGGGTACCTTCGGTTTTGGCTACATCGGGCGTGAAGCCCGCCGTATAATCGGAACTGTGCAGACTGTTCGACGAGCGCGACACGATGGGTTGAATGCCCCACTTGATACGTTTCGACTTGTCAGAGAGCGTGATGGACCCGACGTTTTTCCCGGTTGTCTTTCCCCCGATCAGGTATAAATTCATAAACGGTTGTAGGCCGTTGATAACCAGCTCGCTGGCCGAAGCCGTGGAGGTGGAGGTAAGGAAAAATACGCGGTTCAGGTTTCCACCCAGGTTCTGGGTCTTGTTCAGAAAGTTATCGTGAAAGTAGTCTTTCCCGTACTGCTTCTCGAGGTCGGGCGTGACGGTTTTGTTATATTCTTTGTAATAGAAAACGTCCTTGTCCGAGGTACCTTTTCCGATGAGGCTGGCGATTTGGGTGGCTGAACTGACGTAGCCGCCCCGGTTGTACCGAAAGTCGATCACCAATTCATTGACATTCTTGCTCTTGAAATCGGCAAATACTTTCTCCAGTTCCTGATCGTAGGTATTGCTGCTGCTGCCATTGGGGCCGGGAATAAACTGATGGTACACCAGGTACCCCACGCGCTTGTCGCCTTTCACGAAAGTAGTATCGAAATATACCGGATCAGCCTGAATCACGGTAGGCGTGACGGTGCGGGTAGCCGTGCTGCTCACTACTTTTTTATCCGCATCAAGCTCACCCATCGTGAATACCTTTGCCTCACTATCCGTATACAGCAAAGCGTAATAGTTGTCGACGGTCAGTTTCTGCCCATTGACATGCGTAAAGAAATCGCCGCGTTTGAACCCGGCCTTCTCGGCGGGTGAACCTTTGATCGCATACGTGACGATTCCGAACAGATCGTCGCCTCCGCTCGCGTAGCGGATCAGCCTGAATTCCAGGCCAGGGCTGGTCGTTTCACCGCTGAGAGAGGCTTTCAACTCATCAGCACTTGCCTCTAGCCAGGAAAAGCGATCGCCGTCGGGACGCAGCGTAGCGTCGTATTTGTAGAGAATCGATTGAAAAAAACTCTGCGGATCGGGCGTAAAATCGGGACTAGTGGGCAACTTGTCGTTCCAGAAATACCAGGTTTTCATGTTATCGTAAATCCAGTTATTGACCTCGGTATCGGCTGGATTGCCTTCCGGAACGATGTTTTTTTCCCGGCAGGAAAATAGAAAAGCTGAAATGACCAGCCAAAGCAGTAGCGAATTCCTTTTCATTGATATAACGGATTCAGTTCTTGTACCAGAAGATCAGGTGATATGAAACGCAAACTACTATGATTCAGTATTAGTTCAGGTAGTAAGGTCTGAACAAAAATAAGGAAAAAGCCTGGGGTGTGGCAAACTGATTTTGGAATCGCGGGATCCCGCGCCAGGCAGTCGGATAGAAGCGGGTTGGCAGGTACGGATGGCTTTACCTACCTTTGTTTTTTTGCCAAAAATTAGATCGGGAAAACCACATGGCGAAGCGGATCAGATATGGGCACACCTGGTGGGGGCAGCAGTGGATTAGCGTGCTGGAAGGCATGGATCAGAATGGGCGCCTGGCCCGGGGACGTACCTATGCCAATGGTGGTGCAGTGCAGTCCATTGATTTTGAGGGTAATAGTTTCAAGGCCAAAGTGAGGGGTACCCGACCGATTCCTTATAAAGTCAAGTTCAGCATCGAGCCACTTTCCACTTCCGACAAGGCGAAGGCGATGGGGTTGATTGCGGAGAATCCGCTTTTCCTGACCCAGCTCCTCAACCGCCAGCTCCCCGCCGAATTCTTCGAAGCCTGCCGCCGGGTTGGGGTGGCTTTGTTTCCCAAAAGCTGGAGCGAAATCGACTCGTCCTGTACCTGTCCCGATTGGAGCGATCCCTGCAAGCACCGGGCGGCGGTACTCTATCTGGTTGCCAATGAGATCGACAAAAATCCCTTTTTGGTTTTCGAACTGCGTGATTTCGATTTGTTCAAAGCACTGGAAGGGTTGGGGGTAGCCTCCGCCGAGCAGAAAGACGTGGAAATCCTGGACGTAACCCTTCTGCGCAAGCCCGTCGAATTAGGCGAAGAAACCGAATTTCGACCCGACGAAAGTCTGTACACGGCCATTGATTTTTCCACCCTACCTTCCCTAAGTGACGACCTGCTGTCGTTACTGAGCGACGCGCCGCTTTTTTACAAAACGGGCAATTTCAAAACCATTCTGCGGGACTTTTACAACGACGCTCAGAAAAAAGCCCACGCCCTGGCCGTAGCCGACGCGGCGGATTCCGAAGCCGTACGGCGGGAATATGATTATGATAAGGATCTCGACGCGGTGGAGAGCGGCGAAATCATCTGGGACGAAGCCATGAGTTTTCTGCAGGCCAATTTCCGGGACACCAACGAACGTCTGGTGTATCAATTCAATAACGTGCAGAAACTCGTGGACTGGCTCCAGCATGTACCCACCAGTCAGCTACCCCAGCTGTCGCCGCTGCTGCGCGGATTGTACCTCACCAATCGTTTTGCCGGCAAGCTGCTGGAAAAGGGCGGAATGCTTCCGCAGTTATTACGGGTGCAGCTGAAAAAGGAAGCCTACTTTGTGCGCTGGATTCCTGCACTACTCAATGAAGACATCGCGCGCGTGGCTGAGCAGCTCAAGCTTCTGCTACCCCCCGAATTTTTATTCTACAAAATCGGCCGCAACGACATTTACGAACCCATCGCCAGCGACTGGTTCACACTGCTATGCTCGCTGCTGCTGACCGAGCGTATCCGGCAATTCAACGACCGATATCACTACAAGGATACCGAAATCGAGGATATGTTTTTCCGGCGCGAGCTGGCCCGTTTCAGCGGATTCGACAGTCGCGAGATTCCGGCAGGCATTCAGCTTTGGCTCAATAAATTCTTCATCGCCCAGCGTGATTTCGTCCCCGTGCTTCAGGTAGAGGACGATACCGAAAGAGGTACCTTCGTGGTGCATATTCTGGTGGAAAACAATGCCAAAGAAATGGCTGCCCCGGTACCCTTTAAAGAATTTATGCGGCAACCCGACTATGCGCCAGTACGCCTGGGCGTGCTGCGCGATCTGTCGATGATGGCTGAGCATTTTCCCCGACTCAATACGCTCATTTCGTCCAAAGGTGAAGACGAGCTTGCATTCAATGCCCGGGAATTTCCCGAGGTACTGTTCAAGATGCTACCTCCCCTGAAACTGTTTGGCATCCGGATCATGTTGCCCAAGGCGTTGCAAAAACTGGCCCGTCCTCAGCTTTCGATGCTGCTGGACGATGAGGAAAACGGGAAAGTGGCGGCTAGCTCGGTAATTAGTCTGGACGAAATGCTGGGCTTCCGCTGGGAGGTCGCCATCGGTGAGCAACACGTGGATACCCAAGAATTTGTCCAGATCATTGAGAACTACCGGGGGTTGGTCAGAATAAAAGACCAGTACGTCTACCTGGACGAGCAGGAAATCCGCTCGCTGCTGGACAAGCTCAAAAATCCCCCCGAACTGGATTCTCAAACCCTGCTCCAGACCGCTCTGACCGAAGAGTATCAAGGTGCGGGCGTGACGCTGACCGCTGCCGCCCGCAAGCTCATCAAAGACCTCACGACGCCCGAAGCCTTAAATCTACCCACAAAACTCGACGCTACGCTACGGCCCTACCAGTTGCGCGGCTACGAGTGGCTGTACAAGAATGCCCGCATCGGCTTCGGTAGTCTGATCGCCGACGATATGGGCCTCGGCAAGACGTTGCAGGTGATTGCTACCTTGCAAAAATTCAAGGAAGAAGGGGCTTTTAAGAAAAACAAAGGATTGGTGATACTGCCTACTACCTTGCTCACCAACTGGAGCAAGGAAATCACCCGTTTTGCACCCGGCCTGAAAGCTCACGTGTATCACGGTCCCAACCGTAGCAAACTCGAATTTAAAGATACCGATCTGGTACTGACGACCTATGGCGTGGTACGCAGTGAAGAAGAAACATTCACTAAAACCAATTGGCCTGTAGTGGTGATCGACGAGGCCCAGAATATTAAAAATCCCGCTACCGCCCAAACCAAGGCGGTCAAGAAAATCAAAGCAGGCGTACGCATCGCCATGAGTGGTACCCCCGTCGAAAACCGTCTGAGCGAATACTGGAGTATCATCGATTTTATAAACAAGGGGTACCTGGGTACCCTGAAGAAATTCAGCCAGGATTTTTCGATTCCCATCGAGGTAGATCGCGACCAACATCGCCTCGATGTGTTTCGCCGTATGACCAAGCCGTTTATTCTGCGGCGGGTGAAGACCGACAAAAGCATCATTCAGGATTTGCCTGACAAAATCGAAATGGACCAGAGTTGCCAGCTTTCGGCGGAGCAGGCGGCTTTGTACCAAAGTGTAGTGGATACTGCTTTGCGCGGCATCGAGGGCGCAAAAGATGGCTTCAAACGCAGCGGCATGATTTTCAAAATGATGACCGCACTTAAACAAATCTGCAACCATCCCACGCACTACCTTAAGAAAGGCGGCACCGATCCGCAGGCTTCCGGCAAGAGTACTTTACTGTTGGAACTGGTGCAACAACTGCTGGAAAACGGTGAAAAAGCTTTGATTTTTACTCAGTACGAAGAAATGGGTACCCTGCTACAGACCATGCTGCGCGAGCAACTCGAACTAGAGGTACCCTTCCTGCACGGCGGCGTAAGTCGGAATAATCGCGATGAAATGGTGGAAGATTTTCAAACGAACCGCGCCACGCGGCTACTGTTGCTGTCGCTTAAGGCGGGCGGTACAGGTCTGAACCTGACTGCCGCCAACAATGTGATCCATTATGACTTATGGTGGAACCCAGCCGTGGAGGCTCAGGCTACCGACCGCGCCTTCCGCATCGGCCAAACCCGCAACGTGCTGGTGCACCGCCTGATCACCGAAGGTACCTTTGAGGAAAAAATCAACCAACTGATTCAGAATAAGAAAGAACTTGCCAACCTGACCGTCGCCAACGGCGAAACCTGGATCGGAGAATACTCCAACGCGGATTTGAAGGAGCTGGTGGCGCTGAAGTGAAGGAAGCCGGGTTCACTAAAATCGATATCCCTTGTTTTTATTATATTTGATAAAAAACTGAAAACATGTACACTTCGATCAGCGGCGTTTATGAAAATGGGAAACTGACTCTTTTGGAGGCTCCACCCACCCAAAAGAAAGCGAAAGTTATCATCACATTTATCGAGGACGAGGACAATATAACTTCCCAGAGAAAATTAGGTGGGTTGGAGGGTAAAATAACCCTTCCTGACGACTTCAACGAGCCGTTGGATGATCTGAAAGATTACATGTTCTGATGCGCTATTTGATCGACACACAAATAGCTGTTTGGGCTAAGGAAAACAATCTAAAGCTGACGCCCTATGTCAAATCCCTATTAGAAGACTCCGGTAATGAAATTCTGGTTAGCCGGTTTAGCCTGATCGAACTGTCGATCAAATTGAAAATCGGTAAACTTCCCGATTTTATCATCAATCTCGAAACATTCATTGAAACACTTGTTGCGGATGGGTTCACCCTTCTTCCTGTCAGCAATCGACACATTTCAACCTACCAGGACATTCCTTTATTTGATGAACACCGCGATCCGTTTGATCGGTACATCATAGCAACTGCTCACGCCGAAGGCTTGCCTTTGATTTCGGCCGACAGCCAATTTGAGCGCTATGAATCGTTCATTAGTTTGATAAAAATCTGAAACAGATTTCGAACGTCGCCAATGGCGAAACCTGGATTGGAGAATACTCTAACGCGGATTTGAAGGAGCTGGTAGCCTAGAAGTAAGAGGGTTTTAAAAAGGGAGTACTGTTCCCGTACCAGTGATTTCTACCCCAACGCGCGGATTCCCTTTGTAGAGAACCTTACCACTACCATCCAGCCAACCATAGAGTGTCTTTTCAGCGTTGACTTTAGCAGTTCCCTTACCCGAAATATCAACAGTAACTTTCTCCGCTTGCATCTGTTCCAAATGCAGGGTACCTGTTGCGTACATCGAAGCAGTAAGAGACTTTGTCTTTCCGGTCAAGCGCAATTCGCCTGTATTATTGGTTAGGGCAATTAGAGATTCGCAGGTAAAGTCGGTTTTCGACTCAACCAGGCCCGTCCCTATATTTTCTACACCCATAAGAACGGGAAGCTGTACGTGAAGTTCCAGATTGTTATTTCTAATCATAACATCTTCTGGCGTTTCGATGACCAGGAAGGGAGTTCGCCAGTAAACATTTACCAGGGGAAGCAGGTTTTTGGAACCTGACAACCTGACCTCGAAGGTATTTCCCTGATAAAGATACACGGTAGGCGACCCTTTTACCTGGATGTGGGCAAAGCCATTGATGGCAATGAGGGAATCGATGGCAGGTCCTTTCCCTTCCACCATTTTGATGTCTGGGGAATCGGATTTGCAGCTTGTCAGGAATAAAAATATCCCCAACGTTAGAGAAAGAACATAAACGAGCTTTTTCATAGTAGTATGGATTATGTGTTGATGGCTTGGTAAAAAATAGCTGGTGAGGGACATGGCCCAAAGTAGCATGAATATATTGCTTTTCAGTTTATTTATCAATCCATGCCTGGCTTTATTTTGACCAGGAGGAGCTATTGACTTTTCTTATTGTACCAATGCTTCGGCATAACCTGGGATGTTGATGAGCCGCATTAAGCTAAAAGTTAATTTCCATTGACAACCGTGCGTGTACCGACTATCTTGCCGTATGTTCCAATTTCTCGCTCAGCCTTACCCCCGTGAACAGCGCAGTCCCTGGCGCTGGCTACTCACATCGGCGGGTTCCGGTCTTTTCGTAGCCCTCTTTCTTCTGATTTTTCAGCCCTTCGGATTGGCACAGTGGAATGATCCCGTCAAGCCCTACCTAATCGCAGGCTATGGGCTCGTGACATTTATTTGCCTGACGGGGGTAGGTCTGGTCTTCCCGAAGGTACTCGGGAATTTTTTCGATGAAAAAAACTGGACAGTTGGTAGAGAAATAGCCTGGACACTTTTTGTAATCATTTTCATTGCCTTGGGCAATATCCTTTATAGTCAATGGACGATGGGCAATGGCTTCGCCCACGTCCTGGTTTGGTTAAGCTTCACCGCGGCTGTAGGTGTGATTCCGGCTACAGTTATTACGCTGCTAAGCTACACACGTCTGTTGCGCAGGTATGCTACCGACAACCTGCAGATCGAGAAACACGAGCCGGAATCCGTTATTTCCCGCGAATCCGGCAACATCACCCTTACCGCCGAAAATGAGAAAGATTCCCTGACCGTGGCGGTGGACGATTTACTGTTTATCGAGTCGGCGGACAATTACTCGGAAGTCGTTTTTATTCAAAAGGATAAAGTCGAAAAGACGTTGCTGCGCGGCAGCCTGAGCCGCTTTGAAGAGCAAATTCATCATCCCGACCTGGTACGTTGCCACCGTTCCTACATCGTAAATCTGCAACAGGTCGAAAGCATCTCCGGCAACGCGCAGGGTTACAAGCTGCAACTTAAACACCATTCTGTGCTAATCCCCGTAGCGCGGCGATATGGCGATCGGGTAGCGGATTATTTCCGGAAATAGCCTTGTCAAACGTCCCAAAAAGTGCATAACAGCCCAAATGGCTGTCTTTTATCCCAAATTTTGGTTGCCCATCCCTTTTATTTGCACAGAGATTTATGGGTAGGTAGGTTTGTCCCAGTCAAATCGCTCACCCGCAAAATTTCAAGCTCATGGACTTCTACAAAATTATTCTCCTTATCCACGTCGCCTTCGGTTTCTCCGCACTCGCAACGGGCGTGGTACCTATGCTTGCCAAAAAGGGGGGCAAGGTCCATAAGTTTTGGGGCAATGTATATTACTGGTCCATGTTTGGTGTGTTCATAACCACGCTCATGCTTTTTGCCCTGCGACCCGGACAACTCAAACTGCAATTTTTCTTGTGCATCGCTATCCTGAGTTTTTACTTCACCTTCTCAGGCGAACGCGTGTTGGCAATGAAAAAATCGGCCACTCAGGCCACTGTTCTGGATCGGGTAGCGGCAGGACTTGCTCTGGCCTGTGGCCTGGCGATGCTGGGTTATGCGGGGTATGGCATTATTGGGCTGCAGAATTATTTCATCGCCATTCTATTTGCCGTTTTCGGAACGCTGATTTCAGTCAATGCTCGTAAAGATTTGCAATTGTTTTCGGGGAAAATCGAATCCGAGAAAATGCACTGGTACTTCGGTCATATCAGTAAAATCATGGGCGCCTACATCGCCACCATTACAGCCTTCTGCGTCAATATGACGCGCTATCTGCCCGAAGACGCCTCGGTCTACCTGCAGTTGATTCCATGGCTGACGCCGGGTGTGCTGCTGGGGGTAGGTACCGCCTACTATTCCAAACGCCAGCGCGAGAAGCGTCGGATGCCTGTAAAGTATGGATTTATCACAAGTGGGTTGCGGCGGGTACTGGTACGTTGAATCTGGAAACACGCTTTCGATACCACCAGAAGGTACCGCCTAGCAAGAGGGCCAGGAAGAGTATCGTTCCTCCTATCCAGAACCACCGCCCATCGTGCAGAGCTTCCACTTCCCCCACCAGGATCATGCCCGCCCACTGCGAAGGCAGCGTGTGGGCCGCGCCTCCTTCCCGGAGCCAGTCTAGCTTGGCGTGTTGCAGGGCGATGTCCTTGGGCAGGCCTTCGTTCAGATGGGTATAGAATAGCCTGGTAAGTGTGTAGGTAGGTTGATTCTCGACAGTCCAGAGGGTAGTAATGGTACTGGGGACACCCAATGCCGCAAAACTCCGGGCTAGGCTAAATATCCCTTCGCCGCGCTGGTTGGCTCCTACGCCAGTTCTGCAGGCTGAAAGTACCAGAAGTTGCGCCTGGAACCGATCAACCTGGTTTAGTTCGGAAAGGTTGAGGGCGGTGTCATGAAAATAAATCCGGGGTTCAGTCAGGTCGGTGCTGTCGGCATCGGCATGAGTATAAAGCTGGATTACGCGGGCAGTGGGCGCATACTGTAGGAAATTAGCTTTAGTGGCTTCATGGTTGACCAGTTCTTTTCCAAACCAGAATGATTGACTTATGGATGCTAGGGCTTCGGACGAACCCTGGAGGGAGGGAAGCTTAGGCCTGTTGAAAAATTCTGGAGCAAAACCCACAAAGCCCGATCCGGGAAAGGCCCCGGGCTGCTCGGTTGATGGCTGCATGAGCCGAGCCGAATAGGAATAACTGATGGCATGGCGCCTGAGCAGAAAATCATCGGGACCCGGAGTCGTCAGCAAGGCTTCGAGAGGCAGGAATATGCCATCAGGTACCACCATAACCCGTGCAGTAGTGATCGCGAGGGGTTTCCACAACTGCCGGTACAGAAGGTACGCAAGTGCCCTATAGCGGGAATAGTGCGCGTTTAGGTAGGGGCCATTGGCGCTCAGGGCCAACAATTCGCCAGCACCAGCCTGGTACTGGGCCGGCGTGATGGCCAGCTTTACCAAACGAGCCTGATGGAGCGTGAGCACAAACGCATAGACAGCACTATCACCCATGAAATAAGACACTAAGGTAGAGGCTGGTCCTTGCCCTGCTTTCGAAGAAAAAAGCCTCTTTCGGGTTTCGGTCAGGCTGGGAATATGCGAATCGTACTTGTAGCGGTAATAGGCCGGGTTTGTTTTTTCAAGTTTTCGCCGGAATACATCGAATTCGTCTTCGGTTTTTTCCAGTCGGCTTCGTAGTGCCAGGTAGTTTTTATCTCCGACTGGCGTTTCGTCCAACTGGTAGTGCAGCCCCGACACGCTATCGCGTAGAGCGCGCTGCTGGCGGGTATCGGCTTCCGAGAGTTGGCGGTTGGCTCCCAGTTCGTTGAGTTTGTCGGCCAATAGTACGGCTTTGGATTTTTCCAGAAAATGAAAGGCACGTTCCGGATCATTGGCCAGGTAACACGCTTCAATGGCACGTTCGTACAGGCCGTGCGTTTGCTGCCGCCAAAACAGTTTGGAGCCTTCCCCTTCGTGTTCGTAACGCATGTAGTCAATCATGCTGTCGGCCAGCGCGTAAGTACGCAGGGCGTTTCGCAACCGTACATTCCTGCTCGGCGAATCCGGCGCGCGCCGGGCATAGTCGAGCCAGGTATCGGCTTTGTCCTGTATCGTAGCCAGAAGGTAAAGTTTCTGCGTAATCAGCCGGATGTGTTTTGACGGTGGCAACTGGCCAAGCGTGGTAGGCTCGAAATCGGTCACTAATTCGGCGATACTTAGCTGGTAAAAGGATAAAGCCCGTCGGAATTGATTGAGCTTCCAGTACACCGCTCCCAGATTATCGAATATCAGGCTTTTACTGTAGGGACTTTGATCCAGTTCAAGGGCAATTCTGTAGTACCGGATCGCTTGCGGATAGTTTCCAAGCTCATAGTGGAGGTAGCCTAGACTTGTTGCGAAGTCCGCAGGTTTATATTTTTGGCGCTGGGCAATCCGAAATGCCGTATTGAGGCACTGGACGGCCTCGTCGGTTTTGCCCAGATTCTTGTAGACATCCCCGAGCAGGCGGTACTGGGAGGCCACGCTGCGCTGGTGGACGGGATTGCTCTTCAGAATCCCAATGGCATCTTCAAGGGCAACTTGCGCCTCGCCAAAGCGTTCTTGCTCACTCAGCACCTGCGCTTTTTGCTGTAGTATTTTCGAAATGGAAATAGTATCGCTGACCTCACGGGCCAGCGTTTCCCCGCGCGTGGCGTGGAGCAGGGCTTTCTGGTAATCGCCTTTGGCAAAGTAGTTATAGACCAGGTAGAGGTGAGCGTTGGAGGACCACACTTTCCCTTCCGCCGTAGTATCGGCTACCCGGATTGCCTTACGCAGAAGTTCCATGGCCTGGTCGTCTTCCAGATAATGCAAAGCAACCGCCTGACGGTAGTAGGCTTTGGCCAAATCACTTCTTCTGAGTTGGGAATTGGGCCTGCCGTATAGTGCCACGACCTCTTCCGAAAGGCGGATAGCCTCTGGGTAGGTACCCAGGTTCAGGTACACCAGCCCCAGTTGCAGGGTGCCATCCACGTAGTTTGAATCCTTAGGATAACCGCATCGTATCCACCGGATGCTCCACTGCCGTAGCTCCGATACCTGTTGGGGATAGGGCCTGCCTACGATCTGTTGCAAAGTATCCCGCAACTGCCGGGGCGAGGGACATTGTGCCAAGACCAGCGACGGTAAGGCTATCAGCAGTAGAAAGCCAATCAGTCTTTTATGTAAAAGTCGAAAGGATGGCATGCAGGACAGACTTGAAGTTAGCTTCGATACTCTTTCGGGTCACGGTGTCCAACTCAAGGTACCTACCCTGCTGGACCTGAGCCTCCAGACTGGCATGGGTTGATAGGGAAGCGAGGATTTCGGCGCGGGTAGCGTTAGGGTTATTTTTTAGGTACCTGACCACATAAGCCGACATATAAGCCGTTGCAAACGAAGAGCCTGCCAGGGGTGGCGGTGCCGGGCTGCCGAAAGGCATGGGGAAAATACCGCCTATCGGGTGGGCTACTACGCCTACCTGCACATACTGAGACGAATAGTTCTCAACCGCTGTATAACCATCCGGAATGATATTGACGAACAGATTCAGGAACCACTCCAACCAGTTCCCTGAGGCAAGCAGCCTCTTGTGTAGGTCCCGGTTGATATAGCGCGACCGTTTCATACGGTTGTAAAAAACCTCTTTCCAATTTTCTACCACCGTGGTGACCGTAATTACGTTGTCGTAGGTTGCTGAATAGCAGGCAGGTACCGCGGGTTCGTCTGATAAGTTACGCCCAATAGTCTGGTCGATGCTGTCCCGATTTCCTGCCGCGGCCAGTAGGAAAACACCCCTTTTCTGTAATTCTTCAATTTTTCTTTCCAGAAGTCGGTACACATCCGTACCCTTCTTAGGAACGGCCGCCCCCCAGCTGGCATTTATGATCCTGATATTCTCGCCCGCCTCGATCCGCGAGAATATGTAATTGAATCCGCACAGGATATCGAATAAGGTACCAAAACCCAGGAAGTCGAAAATTTTCAGGGGGATAATCGCCGAAGCGCCGGCGGGATTCTGGGCCACGATGGCTGCGATGCAGGTACCATGGCGTCCGTGGTGGTCATCGTTCGGATTACGCAAGACCATGCCATCGTCGGTCGGGATTCCTGTAAGAAAACTGGCGTTCCTGGGAGGCATGGGGTAGGTGTCG
Source organism: Salmonirosea aquatica (assembly GCF_009296315.1). Classification (NCBI taxonomy): domain Bacteria; kingdom Pseudomonadati; phylum Bacteroidota; class Cytophagia; order Cytophagales; family Spirosomataceae; genus Salmonirosea; species Salmonirosea aquatica. The sequence goes on along the minus strand of NZ_WHLY01000002.1, from coordinate 2,151,203 downwards.
TCGAGGTAGTTCGTCAGCGAGCAAAAACCGATGGGGTTAAGATCTGAAGGTACCCCGTTCGGGTTGGGTGCAATGGGAAAATAGGTCGTTTTTCCGTCCCAGGTCGTGTATTTCTGCTGAGGAAGCTCATTCTGTTGGCCGCAAGGGGTATGGATCTTAAGCTTAAGGCCCGTATCGCTCACTACGACTTTGATGGTATCGTCAGGATAATCCGGTAGAGCGCTAGTAATAATCCCGTAGACGTCAGCAGAATAGTCACTTTTGGCGAGGGGTAGCTCCAGGAGTCCCGATCCCAGGACCAGGCTTCGGATGGGAGGATCAGGTTCGGAGATAGGGTTACGCGGATTGATGATGAAATTGTCAGCCTGCTCGGCTTGATCTATGATTGTGATGGCATTTGTCCCTTTATTGACCGATGTGACTTCATCTATAAAATCGGGGGTACCTTCCCATTCAATTAAAACCGTCAGGGTAAATATCGGAAGGTTTGATGCATCCTTAAATTCTGCCGGGGCATTAGGGTACTCACTTATGCGTTTTACCCGTGCTTCAAGTTCGCCCGCGCTGTGGGGTACCTTTACGGTGTCTCCGTTCTTAAGGTTGGCGGATACTGCTTCCGCATGCGCAATAACGAGTATTTTCTGTCGGGTCTGGGCGATCAGACCTGACGGCGACTGGCCGGTTCTGTAATAGGTACTCAGCAGGCTCCTGATCTCCTTAGGATCCAGGGAGGAGACATTGCTCTGGGCTAATAGCTTTTGAACGAATTCTTTTTTTATTCTACCTATGGTAGCCTCCAGACCCGACGGGACCTTGGAGCTACGCGGGGGAAACTGAGTCTGGTCGGCCATGAGAGTCTATTTTAGAGGGTTAGAATTTTGCGTCATTAGGCGTTGGCATGCCTACAAGTTCGTTCTTTGCTTACCCTCAAACAATTATACAGCCCGAAATTTATCGAACGGTAACTTTTCGGTAGCTCTTACCTTTCTCTGTTCGCTAGGCATACTGTAAAGGCAGGGTTTGAAAAACACCGAACGCTGATTCCAGCTGTTGTCGCACGTCTTTGCGCCGACGCCGTGAGATGGGCATCATAGTGCCATTGGAGAGCGTAACCCGGTGGCCGTCGTAGTTCTCGATATGGTTTCGGTTGACTAATTCGGATCGGTTGACCCGAACAAAACCTTCGGCGGTGAGGCGGTCTTCCAGGGTACCCAGGGTCGTCGCCACCGTCATTTTGCGTCTTTTGACAAAATATACGTGAGTGTAATTACTATCCCCCCGGCAAAAGAGGATTTCTTCGGGTTGTACGTGGGCGTAACCACCGATATGGATGCAGGAAGTAGGGGCGGCGGGCTGATTCATGATGGGGCGTTCTGTTTTAGTGAATGGATCGGTATGCCCCCTTAGTCGCAGAAAGGAGTACCCCGGTAAACATCCCGAGCTGATTTTTTGTAAGGTAATGCCTGTCAGTTATTTATAGAATCAATCATTGGCTTTGTCGAAAGTCGGCCGTTTGTGCTATATTTCCCGACGCTAACTCACACGAATGAATTTTTTGGCCAAAACACCCCAGGACTCCAGTATTATCGAGGGTATCCGTACGGGAGGACCCCGGCGTCGCTCGTACGAAAATCATCTCTACGAAAAATACGCCTACCTGATCCGGGACGGCCAGCGCAAACACCGGCTTTCGGCGGAAGACTGCTCCATGGCGTACTCCGATGCCGTCCTGACCGTGATCGAGCATCTCGTATCGGGCCGTTTCGAGGGGCGCTCAGAACTCAAGACCTATCTTCATCAGATTTTTTCTAACAAATGTGTTGACCTTGTGCGCCGAAACACGACTAAGAAAGCACAGGTATACCAGCCCGGGCCACTAACTGATGCGCTGAACCTGCTGCCCGACGAAGCGCGTTCGGTGGTTCAGGAAATTATGCGGCAGCAGGATGTGGATTTGCTCCGCCATCGGCTCGGAGCATTGGGCGACAAATGCCGTCGCATTCTGTGGGCGTGGGGAGAAGGGTATAAGGATGAGGAGATCGCGATGCAACTGGACTACCAGTCGGCGGCAGTGGCCAAGACCAGCCGACGACGCTGCCTGGATAAATTGCGGGAACTGTACCATACCGGAAAATAGTAGCAGCCAATGAACCCACGAAGTCATGAACGAACGTATTGAACCGTATTTCAACGAAGCACTGTCTCCTCCCGAACGGGAGCAGTTCGAGCAGGAACTGCTCCACAATCCCCAACTGGCCGAAGAAGTGGCTTTTTACCTGAGCACCCGACAGGTGCTTCGGGAACAAATACTGGCCGAGCGCCACGCCGCATGGCAAAAACAGGAATATAAGGTACCCTATGGCGCGACTTTGATGCGTAGACTTCAGCCCTGGTACTATGCGGCGGCGGCCGTAGTGCTGCTGGCGTTGACGTGGTTCTGGTTGAGTATGTCCAAACTCACGGCGCGCGAAATGGCCGGTGCCTATATAGAAAAGAATCTTGTTACCTTATCGGTGCAGATGGGCGGGGAAGCCGATAGCCTGCAAATGGCCATACAGTCCTACAATGATGGCCAATTTGCCACGGCCCGATCGCTTAGCGAAGCACTTCTGCAACGGAATCCTGACAATGCGGAGGCTCTGAAACTAGTGGGTATTATCGCACTGCGCCAGCAGAATTACGACGAGGCTATCACATATTTCCATCGCTTGGCCCAGCGGCAGGATTTATACGCCAATCCCGGAACATTTTACGAAGCCCTGGCCTATCTCCAACGCAACCGGCCCTCGGATGTAGACACCGCTCGGAAACTATTGCAAACTGTAGTTTCAGAAAATCTCGATGGCAAGCCGGAAGCCGTGAAATGGCTGGAGGCAATGGATGAAAAATAAACAGAAGGTGAGGCTGCTGATTTGCACCTTTCCCCACTTCCCCGTACTTTTCCGGTATGATGGAAACCAATCCCCACGAACTCCGCGACCTGATTCGCCTCGCCCTGCGTGAAGATGTCGGCGACGGCGACCATTCGGCGCTATCCTGTGTACCCGAAAATGCCACCAAACGTGCCCGACTCCTGGTCAAGCAAGCGGGGGTACTGGCCGGGGTAGAGGTAGCGCTGGTTGTTTTTGAAGAAGTAAACCCTACCCTGAAAGTCGAAGTGTTCATCCAGGATGGTACCCGTATTCAGGTAGGTGATATTGTCCTGACGGTCGAAGGCAGCGCGCGCTCTATTCTGATGGCTGAGCGACTGATGCTCAACATCATGCAGCGCATGAGCGGTATAGCCACTTACACCCGCAGTATGGTGGATTTGATCGCCGACCTACCTGTAAAATTGCTGGATACCCGGAAAACGACGCCTAATTTTCGCCTGTTCGAGAAAATGGCTACCCGCATCGGTGGTGCGCACAACCACCGCATGGGCCTGTACGATATGATTATGCTGAAAGACAATCACATCGACTACGCCGGAGGCATCGAAGCAGCCATAACCCGTGCCCGGGGGTACCTTGCCGAAACCGGACGGAACCTGAAAATAGAAGTAGAAACCCGCAACCTGGCCGAAGTGGACGAAGTACTGCGCGTGGGTGGCGTGGATATCATTATGCTGGATAATTTTTCGCTGGCTGACATGCGCGAGGCGGTAACGCGTATCGGCGACCGCATCGAAACAGAGGCTTCCGGTAATATCAACGAAACGACCCTCCGCGCCGTGGCCGAAACCGGCGTGGACAGCATTTCGAGCGGGGCCTTGACCCATCAGGTCAAGAGCCTGGATTTGAGTCTGAAAGCGTATTAGTCTAAATATGAGATATGAATTATGAGATGCTTATATGCGGCAGCCTTTGCTCATTTCTAATATCTCATATCTTGAATTGAAAACCTATGCCTGCACCGCTACTTGTCAGAATACTTCTTGTTTTGATCAGTAGCGGAGCCTTTTTTCTCACCGCTTCCCCGGCTCATGCCCAAACCCCGCCACGCCGCGAGATCGACATCCAGCAGTTTGTGCAGGAACTTTTCCCTGTACCCAGTGAAGATATTAATTACAGCGACTTGTTCGAGTCGTTATTTCAGTTGTACGCCAATCCGCGCGATCTGAACATCGCCACGCGTGACGAACTGGCGGCGACCTACATTCTGTCGGAAAGCCAGTTGGATGCGTTCATGAAGTACCGCACCGAACTCGGGCCGTTGCTTTCGTTGTACGAATTACAGGCCATTCCCGGCTTCGACCTACCTACCATCCGGCGATTGCAGCCCTTCGTGACGGTACAGACGCGGCAACTTACGCTGCGCGAGTCGCTGAAAAACCCTACCCAACATTTCCTGATCCTGCGCTCGGAACGACTGCTGGAGCAGCAAAAAGGGTTCTCGGATATCGACACCACTTCGCGCTCGCGAACCCGCTACGCGGGTGATCCCTACCAGACCTACCTGCGTTACCGGTACTCTCGCATCGGAGCGTACAGTTTTGGCTTTACCGCCGAAAAAGATGCCGGGGAAATACTGGCCTGGCGGCCCGACCGCCAGGTTTTTGGCGCGGATTTCACTTCCTTTCACGCCCAGATCATGAACCGGGGACGGCTCAAAAACCTCATCATAGGTGATTTTCAGATGCAGGCCGGGCAGGGTGTGGTGATGGCGGCAGGTTTCGCGCTGGGGAAAGGTACCGAAACCATCCTGACCACCTACCGCAGTACCCTGGGCTTGCGACCCTATACTTCCGTGCTCGAAGCGGGATTTTTCCGGGGCGCGGCGGCTACCGTGAATGTGCGTAAGAATTTGGATGTGACCCTGTTCGGCTCGGCTACCCGTCGCGATGCCAGCCTGAATGAATTATCCGACGGGCCCGATGGCACGGTCATTTCTTCGCTGCTCACCGCCGGGCTGCACCGCACCCCTACCGAGCGCGCCAATCAGGGGCTCATTCCTGAGAAAAACGCGGGCTTCCACGCACTCTATACTTTCCCCAGGCAAAGCGGGAAAATCGGTTTGACGGCACTGTACACCCACTTCGACAAAAGCCTGCAACGCCGCGACCTACCTTACAACAAGTTTGAATTTACGGGAAAAGAAAACCTGACCGTCGGGCTGCACGGCGACTACCACTGGCAGAATTTTCATTTTTTTGGCGAAGGAGCACGGTCGCAGAGCGGAGGCTTGGGTGGGGTAGGTGGGCTGATCGTCCCATTGAGCAAGGCGCTGGATTTTACGTTTCAGCTGCGTCACTACGACCGCGATTTTCATACATTTTACGGCAATCCGATCACCGAAGGTTCTCGACCTATCAACGAGTCAGGTACCTACTGGGGCTTGCGCTATAAACCCAACCGCCGCTGGCAGATCAGCGGCTTTTACGACCGCTTCCATTTTCCATGGTTGAAATACCAGGTCAACGCGCCTTCTGAGGGGAATGACCGGCTGCTGCACGTCCGCTACACGCCTAACAAACGGTTTACGGCTTTTGCCCTTTTTCATGAAGAGCACAAAATGCGGAATGTACCGGGAAATACTTCGCCCTTAGCCGAAGTAGCGTCAACGATTCGCCGCACAGCGGTATTGCAAGCTGAGTACGACGTACCCCTGCGCTTTGCCGTGCGTACCCGCGTGCAGGGCGGTAATTTTGGATTTGAAGGTACCTCCCGTTCGCAGGGAATCACCGTTTTGCAGGATTTAACGTGGCGATTTTCCAGGCTGGAACTGAGCGGCAGGGTCGCTTTCTTCGCTACTGACAATTACGACAGCCGCCAGTATGTGTACGAGAAAGATGTACTGTACGCTTTTTCGCTGCCTGCCTACTACGACCAAGGTACCCGGCACTACCTGATGCTACGCTATGCGCTCTCCCAAAATATGCGGATTTGGCTGCGTTGGTCGCAGTCGCGTTTTTTCAACACCGAGCTGATTAGTTCGGGATTGGGTGAGATTCAGGGCAACACCCGTAGCGAAGTAAAGGCGCAGGTGATGTATTCTTTTTGAGCAACAAAGGGGAAGAGGTACAAAGGCACAAAGCGACCAAGTTTTTTAATTGTGTAAGCTGCACCAGGGTACCGTATTTTTAGATACTTTGTACCTCTGTCCCTACGCTCCTCTGTGCCTAACTTTTCGGCTTCGCCTTCTTGGGGTCGATCACCGTTTCGGCGCGACTGACGGCAGAGGCTCCGAAGAAGCCTAACGCTTTCTTCCCGTTGGGCTTTACATTTTGGATATTGGTGGGAATATTGGCGGGAGGTACCGCGAAAATTCCCCCGTTGGCCGATTCCTGCCTGACCTGCAGCAGAAAATAGTAGCTTTCGGGCGTGATGCTGTGCAGCTCCACACCAGCCGTGTCGCCCGCCGAAAACAGGCCGTTGACCGTAATGGACTGCCGGAGCGGTTGGATGAAAATCAACCCATCGGAAGGTGAGCCCGGACTGAAGGCCCCATCAAAAGCCAGCGAAATAGCGCTGGCCTCGGTACCGTTGAGTTTGCCGCCTTTTAACGGTTTGATCCAGTACGTATCGCCCAGACCAAGAAAATCACGGGCGTAAAATTGAGCAATGTAGCCTTCCTGTGGCCCTTTGTCAGGTTTGATGGGAAATCTTTCTTCTTCATATGCCAACGAATCGATGCGCGGCACACGCTTGATCTGATTGGTAGCCACGTAGGTTTCACCTTCGTAGCGAACCGTAAGGGTGTAGGTACGTCCTATGTGGCCCAGCGCCAGGGTATCCTGCGCTGGTATCCATTCGTAAGACTTCTTTTTGGGATTATAGCTGAAAGGAAAATCAGTGCCCTCATCGTCGGTGACGAGTACTTCCGCTCCAACAGCCGTTGTGGCGGGGCTATTGTTGAAATAAGCCGCCGAAAGCGTCAGGCGAATCGTTTGTGGGCCGGGCTGATCGGTAATCCAGCCGTCCACTACGAGTTGGGATGGGCCGGTTTCGGTTTTGAGGTCGATTACGTCCTCACAGCCCGTCAGCATTGCCATCGAGGTCAGGGCCAACAGAATATAGAAAGGATATGCTTTGTTCTTCATGACTTTTTAGGTGTAAAAAATAATCGGCTTTTGGTGGAGGTAGGTGTTTTCTTCTAATGCATCGAGCATAAACCTGGCTACCATCCGGCGGCTGATCATCAATTGGGTGGGCTTGGCGGTTTTGCTTTCCAATAGTACCCCGATGGGCTTTTCTTCAGTATCGTTGTTGAGTCCCACGGGGCGTACGATGGTCCAGTCCAGGCCCGATTTTGCCCAGATTTCTTCCTGCCGTTCGTGGTCACGGTAGGTCACGCCAATTTTGGTAGTATTAATGAAAAACCGAAACCAGCCCGGAATATCTTGCTTCGTTTCGCCGGTACCCCAGGCGGTCACGACCAGGCAGCGTTTCAGATTGCTTTGGTTCGCTACGTCCACCGTTTTTTGGGCTACATCGCTCAGGAAGGTGGGTGACGAACTCAACTCCGACCAGGGCCACCACTCATTTTTTCGGGAAATGTTCAGCGCACTCAACACAGCCTCGCAACCCTCCATCACCCGCATCAAATCCATGGTGGCGGTAGGGGTACCTTTGATGATCGTCAGGTCATTATGCTCGATATTCAAGCTACTTTGCTCACGCACCAGGGCGTTCACCGCGTAACCCCGCTGTAAAGCTTCCTGCACAATCCAGATTCCGGTTCGGCCCGTTGCCCCAAGCACAGCGATTTTCTTTTTCATACTACTTGGCTTTTAATCCCTGTCCCCAAGTTCAGCCTTGGGCAATTGATTTGATTTTTCTCTTTCCCTTTTACCTCTTTGTGCCTCTGAGCCCGTGTTCCTTTGCCCCTGAAAAAATCAAAATTTAAAATTATACGTCACCGCCGGAATGATGGACCCGATGACTGAAAAGCGAATGGCTTCGGTGGTCAGCGGATTGTCCTCATTCGGCTGTACATACACCGAGTACGGATTGCGGCGGTTGTAGGCGTTGTACACCGAAAACACCCATTCGCTTTCGCCAGTGTTGAACAATTTTCGTTTTGATTTCAAGGTCGCTGCCAGATCCAGCCGGTGGTAGGGCGGAATCCGGTTGTTGTTGCGGGCATTATAGACATTGTAGGGTAGAGCCCAGCCGTTGTACTCGAACCGATTCGTCGGGAACGTGGCGGGGGTACCTGAAGCAATTGTAAAGTTGGAAGATAAGGTCAGGCGCTTGTTCAATTCAAAAATACCGACCGCCGTAAGGTTGTGGGGTTTGTCGAAGCGGGCCGGAAACCACGCGTCGTTATTCACGCCTTCCACCAGCCGTTCCGTGCGGGCCAGCGTATAACTGAGCCAGCCTGTCAACCGTCCCTTGTTCTTTTTCAGGAAAAACTCCGCTCCGTAGGCTCGGCCTTTGCCAAACAGCAAATCGCCTTCGACGTAACGATTGAGCAGCAGGTCGGAGTTACGTACATAGTCGATTTGGTTCTGCAAATCCTTGTAGTACACTTCCACGGAAGCCTCATAGGTATTGTCGCGGAAGTTCTGGAACCAGCCCAGCGCCACCTGATCAGCGATTTCGGGCTTGATGAGATTGGTACTCAACGTCCACACATCCAGCGGCGAGCTCGCGGCCGTATTGGATAGCAAATGCAGGTACTGGGCCGTGCGGTTGTAGCTGGCTTTAATAGAAGCTGTGGAAGTCAGGCTCATATTCAGGGAAAACCGGGGCTCCCAGTTGCCATACTGCTTAATGACATCACCCTTGGGTACCGCCGTGCCGGGCAGTACCGGATATTTACGTTCGCCTTTTTGAATTTCCTGGTATTCATACACCTGGCCCGGCCCCAGGTTGCGGTAGAAAGAGTAGCGAAGGCCGTATTGTAGTGAAAGGAGATCGGAGATTTTCTGTTCGTTAGCGATGTACAACGCCGACTCGTCGCCATAGCGTGAATCGAGGCTGATATTGCGGCTCTCGCCACTTGAAATGGCCACGGCGTTGCCGGGGCGGGTATTATACCGTATGTACTGCCCGCCAAAACTGATCTGATTGTTCGGCGTCAGGTAGTAAGTAAAGTCCGGTTTGAGACTCGAACTGATGATTTTGGAGTTCCAGGTGAACTTGTCCTCGGCGTCCTTATTGTTGCGGTCCGACTCGATGGAATAGTCGTAATTGCTATAATAACCCGTCAGATTCAGGAACAATTTATTAGAAAAAATGTGGTTCCAGCGGGCAGTGGCGGTGCCATTGCCCCAGCCAAAGCCAAAATCTGCCGCCCCGAACACATCGCGCCCGAAGTAGCCGGAGGCATAAAAAGTATTTTTGTCATCGAGGCGGTAGTTGACCTTAGCCGTGAGGTCATAGAAGTTGAAGCGGCTTTTTTTCAGATCGCCTTTTAGGAAAGGTTTCGCCAGCACATCGATGTATGACCGCCGCGCCGCCACGATGAACGAGCCCCGGCTCTGGGCGAAGGGCTGCTCGTAGGTCAGTCGGGAGAAAATGGTACCAATGCCGCCGTTGATTTCGCGCTGCTTGGTGTTCCCTTCTTTCATTCTGACATCCAGAATCGACGAAATACGCCCGCCGTACTGCGCCGGAATACCTCCCTTGATCAGCTTCACATCCTTGACGGCATCAGGGTTGAAGACGGAGAAAAATCCAAAGAGATGCGAGGAATTGTACACGGGCGCTTCATCGAGCAGAATCAGGTTCTGCGACACGTCGCCACCCCGCACATTGAAGCCCGAAGCACCTTCTCCTACCGTGGTTACCCCGGGTAATAATTGGATACTTCTAATAACATCCACTTCACCGAGCAGGGCGGGAATCTTGCGGATGGTCTTGATGTCCACTTTATTGACCGACATTTCCAGGCTCCGCACATTGTCGTCTTCCTTGGTCGTAGACACCACGACCTCCTGCAATTGCCGGCTTTCGGCGGCCATTTCCACATTGAGGCGCTGGTCGGAACCGAGCGTGAGGGTACGGGTCAATTTCTCGTACCCTATGTAGCTGAAAACCAAAGTATACTCTCCTTGGGGCAAAGTGAGGGAATAAAAGCCGTAGGGATTGGTAACGACGCCCGTGCTGGCCTCCCGTACATAGACCGATACGCCGATCAACCCTTCACCGTTGGCTATGTCCTTCACGTAGCCGCTGACTGTGTATTTTTCCTGAGCCTGTGCGTTCGTTCCGATTCCCCATAGAACCAATCCGAGGCAAACGACTCGCAGTATATTTTTCATCAAATTGAATTTTTCCTGTTTATGCATCCACAAAACAACGCATAAGCGGAATAGTTTGATCCGAAAATATGACGAACCTAAGACTATACGCGACGAACGGCTAAAAGTTAATACTGTAAGTAGGTTTCGGAACATGCACCAAGCACAAAAAGCCTCTCCGTGACCGAAGAGGCTTTTCAAAATAACAGTTGGAAAGCGCTTAGATGCTCAGGGTACCCCTCTCGTAGGCCTTGCGAATGGTAGCTTCGAGGCCGTTTTTGTTGATGGTACGCAGCGCCGAGGTAGAAACCTTCAGCGTAATCCACTCACCCGTAGAAGGTACGAAGAAACGCTTCTTCTGCAGGTTGGGGTAAAATTTACGCTTCGTTTTATTATTGGCGTGAGAAACGTTATTTCCAACGCGAGTTCTTTTTCCGGTAATTTGACAAACCTTAGCCATGATCTTTCAATTTTTGCAAATGAGGGTGCAAATATAGAATTCTTAGTTTAGAGTTCAAAGACTTCCCTATGTATTTTTTTGTAAAAGGTTGTAGGTCAAACCCATAACTCGCTTTTTAGTATGTCCGGTTCCACTTAGCTGTTGGATGAGTGAAAGCCGTAAGGACAATGTCGACAGCCGCTCTTGCAGCAGTAGCCCCTTTTGAGGTGGTACGTGGCGGTAAAAACCATCAAGCCTTCTTCATTGAAATAGTAATCTTCCTTAGAAAGGGCAGGGCGGGGGCTCTCTGCCGGAGATTTTTTTCCAGTGGTGTCCAACTTTGCGCGGAGGTGAGGTTTTACTACCTTTACTCCACAACCTCCGGTTTATTTTAATTGTTCTAAAACCTCTGAAATCAGACGACCCATGCATCCTATCGATACCACCCACTCCGAAGCCACCGAACACGCCATCGAACTCGAGTGGAGGTATGGAGCCCACAACTACAAGCCCATGCCCGTGGTGCTGAACCGTGGCGAGGGCGTTCATGTGTGGGATGTGGAGGGCAATAAGTATCTGGATTTCCTGTCGGCCTACAGTGCGGTAAGCCAGGGGCACTGCCACCCGCGTATTGTAAATGCTATGATCGAACAGGCCCGGAAACTGACGCTAACTTCCCGCGCCTTCCACAGCGACCGGCTGGGTGAGTGCGAGAAATTCATGGCCGAGTATTTTGGCTACGACAAGGTACTGATGATGAACTCGGGCGTAGAAGGGGGCGAAACGGCCCTCAAACTTACCCGCAAATGGGCTTACAAAGTAAAAGGGGTACCTCAGGATCAGGCGGTGACGGTGTATGCTACGGGCAATTTCTGGGGACGTACCCTGGCGGCCATCTCTTCTTCAACCGACCCATCCAGTACCGACGACTACGGCCCGTTCCTACCGGGTACGGCGCTCATTCCCTACAACGACCTGAACGCGCTTGAGGCAATTCTACAAAAAAATCCCAACGTCGCGGCCTTCATGGTCGAGCCCATTCAGGGCGAAGCGGGCGTGGTGGTACCCGACGAGGGGTACCTTAAGGGCGTTCGTGCGCTTTGCACGCAGTACAACGTGCTTTTTATTGCCGATGAGGTACAGACGGGTATCGGCCGTACGGGCAAGCGCCTGGCTTGTGACTGGGAAGGCGTAAAGCCCGATATTCTGGTGCTGGGCAAGGCCCTTTCGGGGGGTACCCTACCCGTATCGGCTGCTCTGGCCGACGACGAAGTGATGCTCACGATCCTGCCTGGCGAACATGGCTCTACCTACGGCGGCAATCCGCTGGCCTGCGCCGTGACCATGGAAGCCCTGCGGGTCGTGGAAGACGAAAACCTGGCCGAAAACGCCGAGACAATGGGACGGTTTTTCCGGGGGCGTATGGAGGCGTTGCGGGCTAAAATCGATTTGATCCAGCTGGTACGGGGGAAAGGCCTGCTCAATGCCATCGTTATCAACGACACTGAAGAAAGCAACACTGCCTACAAACTCTGCATGAATATGATGTACAAAGGGCTGCTCTGCAAGCCCACCCACGGCAACAAAATTCGCTTCGCTCCGCCGTTGGTCATCGACGAAGAGCAGATGGACCGGGCCTGTGGGATCATCGAGGAAGCCTTTCTTGCCTAAAAAATCGCCCTATTTCCTACTTCCTATCTGTTCTGTTTACCGCTCCGGCTACTGGTGCGGCTTCTACCTAGGGTTTTCCCTAAGTTTTAAACGTTCGGGTATTCACTATTCCTAAAATATTCGGGCAATCCTACTTTTGCTAAACAAAATTCAATTTATCGGACGTTATTGGGTAGCAAAGTGCTAGTCTGGCAATAATGGAAGCGCCGATTTAGTTAGTATTACCTACGATTCAACCGCCCAGAGAATAGCTATGATACGCGTACTTATTGCCGATGACCACAATGTATTCGTCGAAGGCATCGAATCGCTTATTTCGGGCTCGCCGGATATCGAAGTGGCCGAGCGCTGCTTCAGTGTGGAGGCGGTCATGGAGCGGCTGGATCAGACCGTGATCGATGTGGTTCTGCTGGATATTTCGTTTCCAACTATTGAGGCGGGCCTAGGCTTGTGTGACTACATCTCGCACACTTTTCCCGAAACCAAGGTTGTGGCGCTGACCATGCACGACGACGCCAGCCTGATCAAGCGGGTGGTGAAAAAGGGAGCTAAGGGGTACCTTCTGAAGAACACGACCAAGCTGGAACTGATACAGGCCATTAAAGCGGTACACGAAAAGAAACAGTATTTCAACGATACCATCACGCATATCCTGCTGAACGACGAGCCCAGAAGCCGTAAATCATCAACCGGAGTAGCCTTGAAACCCAATCTTACCCCGCGGGAAACGGAGGTCCTCGCCCTGATGGCGCAGGGGTTGACTACCCAGCAGATGGCCGCTCAAATGTTTGTGAGCGCCAAGGCGGTCGAGTTTCATCGCAGCAGTTTGCTGATGAAATTTGGGGTACCCAATACGGCGCTCTTGATCAAAACCGCCATGGAACTGCAATTAATTGCCTGATCTGGCGACGACAGGCGTCGAAATGAACGATCTGAATGAAACGTACCGGCCTGTATGAATGGAGGTTTTTAGGATGGACTTTAGTACTGATGCTCCTGGCATCAGGTGCTGAATGCCAGTCAGGTAGGTCTATGGGTGAATCGGCACCGTTCGACAGTCTCAAGCAGCAGATCAGTCAATTGTCACAAAAAAAGCAATACGCTCAGGTGGCCCGTGCCTACGATTCCCTGGGACAATTGTATCATCAGCAATACGGGTACAATAAGCATTCGCTGGATGCTTATTTCAAAGGATTGCACTATTATGGCCTACTGGGTGATTCGCTGGGGTACTACAACGAATATATCGTGATCGGGGATTACTACACCCACGATTATTTTATGCAGGGTACCGCCGAAAAGTACCTTACTAAAGCCCGGCAATATTTCGAGCGGACCCGGAATATGCCCAAAGTGATCGAGAGCCGCCTCGGCCTGGCCAACATTGCCCAGAAAAGGGATCCCTTACCGGCGGATTTGATCACCCAATTGCGCGAAACGGAACAGTTGAGCGCCCAATATAAGCAACCCCAGCTGCAGGCTTACGCCCTGAATTTGCTGGCCAATACCTATTCGAGAGTTAAAAAACCAGACTCCGCCGAATACTTTGCCAACCGGAGCTTGAAGATTGCCAGCCCGCTGAAAATCAATTGGCTCGTTGCCTTGAACCACTTTTACCTGGGCCTGGTGCATCAGTTCAGAAACGAGTCCAAAGAGGCCATTGAATCTTACCGGAAGAGTTTTGAAATAGCCGAATCAGAAAATGACCTGTCGATGCTGCGGGAACTGTCCCGGCATACCGCCGACAGCTATTCGCGGCTGGGTGAGTACGAAAAGGCGTACGAAGCGTCGCTGATGACACTCGATTATGCCAATCGGTTCAATACCTCCGAGCAGACCAAGAGCATTCGTTTGCAGGAATACGAAAGCCAGATCAACACGCTGGCTGTGGAAAAACAATTGATTGAGGAGCAAAACCGCACGCAGCGGGTCGTGAATTCTATGTTGGCAGTGGGTTTGATTATCAGTGTCTTGGGCGTGGGTACGCTGGTGTTTCTGCGCCGCCAGCAAAAGTTGATTGCGCATCAGGAAACGGTCATTGCCCAGCAGCAGATCCGGGAGCTGGAACTGAAATCGCTGCGCGCCATGATCGAAGGGCAGGAAGGCGAGCGTAGCCGCATCGCCCGCGACCTGCACGACGGACTGGGCATTCAGTTGTCTCGCATCAAGCTCTTCGTCGAGGCGCATCAGGATCAGTTGCCGCTGAGTGTCAAGGAGCCGCTGAACCAGTTTCTGGACGAAGCCTGTACCGAGACTCGACTGATTTCCAGTAATTTAAGACCTTACTCGCTCTCTACGTTTGGGTTCATTCCAGCTCTCGAAGATTTGGTGCAAAAGCTGAATCTGGTCAATGAGACAAAACTGGTCCTAGAACACTACGGTGAGGTACCCCCTTTGGGTAACGAGGCTTCGGTGATGATTTACCGGGTCGTGCAGGAACTACTCAACAACGCCCTCAAACACGCCGATGCGCACACCATAACCGTACAAGTCATGGCCAGCAACGAAACCACCCTCATCAGCGTGGACGACGACGGGCGTGGGGCCGATTTCGAGCAGGAATCACTCGCTGGAAACGGCATTGCCAATATCCATTCCCGCATTGCGTTTCTGGGCGGGCAGGTCATGTGGCAAAGTGAACCCGGCAGGGGTACCTCCGTGATGATTTCGCTGCCCATGGAAAAGATAACCAAACCGAGTTTGAATACAATCTGATGGGGATTGATTGAAGATCAGGGATATGTATTCTATAATTAATACTACCTAGTTAGTCTATCGTTTAAGTCAATAAGTCAACCTTTAATTTTTTTACTATGATGAAACATGTGCTTTCGGGATGCCTCATCCTGGGCGGATGGCTAAGCCTCACCGCACAGGCCCAGCTCCCGACCCATGCCAGGCCGACAAAAATTCAACCGGTGCTGGCCCAAGTGACGCCAATTCACGCGGATAAATTAATCGATGTAAAAGCAACCGTGAAGGGGGTCGTATCGGACGATAAAGGCAATACGCTGCCGGGCGCTACGGTGTCTGTGAAAGGAATGCAAATGGGTACTACCACCAATGTAAATGGTGAATATTCGATCAACATGCCCGCCGGAGCCAACGTGCTGGTGTTTTCGTTCATCGGAATGACCACCCAGGAGGTGGAAGTAGGCAGCCGCACCACCATCAACGTGACGCTGGCTCCCGCCGACCGTACCCTCGACGAGGTGGTCGTGATCGGCTATGGTACCTCCAAGCGGGCCGACGTAACGTCTTCGATCACCACGGTGAAAGCCACCGACATCAAGGACATTCCGGCGGCTGGCATCGATCAGCTTTTGCAGGGTAAAGCCGCCGGGGTCACCGTGACCAGCAATGGCGGACAACCCGGCGGCGGCGTGTCGGTCAAGGTACGGGGCGTGACTTCCATCAACAACAACGACCCCCTGTTTGTGATCGACGGGGTACCTTTTGTGGGCGGCAATACGTCGTCGAGTACAGGTTACGCGGGCTTAGGTGGTGGCGATGGCCAAACCGGCAACAGTGTGATGGCCATGCTGAATCCTAATGATATCGAAAGCATTGATGTATTGAAAGATGCTTCGGCGCAAGCTATTTATGGTTCGCAGGCGGCCAACGGGGTGATTCTGATCACCACCAAGAAAGGCAAGCAGGGCGAAGGCAAAATCAACTACGAGATGTACACCGGGGTTTCGGAAGTGGCCCGGCGGCTGGATTTGATGAAACTGCCCGACTTCGCCCGCTATCAGAACGAGGTACTGCCCATCATTGGTAATCCCGTAGCCGATGAATTCAAGAATCCCGAACTGCTCGGACCCGGTACCGATTGGCAGGATGCCATGTTCCAGCGGGGTACCATCAACAACCAGCAACTGAGCTTTTCGGGTGGACGCGACAAAACCACCTACTACCTGTCGCTCAACTATTTTGATAACAAAGGAATTCTGCTCGGTTCCGATTTCAAACGGTACTCGTCGCGGTTCAGCCTGGACACGCAGTTGAAAAGCTGGGCCAAGGTAGGCCTGAGCGCCAACGTGTCGCGCAGTATCCAGAACATCTCGCTGGCCGACGCGGCCGAGGGTACCATCTGGTGGGGCGCCTCTACCAGTCCGCTTACGCCCGTAAAAAATCTGGACGGTACCTGGGGCGGTGGTCAGACCGTGGGCGGCGTGGAGTACAACAACGCCAACCTGGTAGGTAACAGCCAGTTCCGGGGCAATACCAAAACCACCAATAATGTTTTTGGTAGCCTCTACGCCGAATTCCAACTGCTAAAAGATTTGTCGCTGCGCAACGAACTATCGTATTCGTTGGGACAAAACAACAACGAGGCGTTCCAGAAGGCTGGTAACGTAGGGGGTACCTCATTCCGTAGTAAGCTGATCGACTCGCGCTCGGACAGCTACTACTGGTCGCTGACCAACTACCTGAGCTACAATAAGTACTTTAAGAAACACGGCATTCAGGGTACCCTGGGCCACCAGGTGCAGAACTCCTACTATCAGAGCATTTCGGGAACCAAGGTCGATTTGCAGGCCAATATTTTCGACCTCAACACGGGTAGTGCCGACCAGACCACCTGGGGATTGAGCGGTGGCAAGGGGCAGTGGGCGATGGAATCGTACTTTGCCCGTGCCAACTATACCTATGACGAGCGTTTCTCGCTTTCGGCCAGCTTCCGGGCGGATGGCTCGTCCAACTTCGGCCCCAACAACCGTTGGGGGTACTTTCCTGGCGTGTCGGCAGGCTGGACCATCTCGAATGAGAAGTTCATGAAAGGCGCCGTCGGCAATGTGCTCAATTTCACCAAGTTGCGCGTAGGGTACGGCGTGGTGGGTAACCAGAACTTCCCCAACGGAGCGCCCAACCCGGCCTACGTGGGGGCTGTACAGTTTTTTTCCGGCCCCGTGGGCTTCGGCTCGTCGAACATGATCAACGGTATTCCCAACCCGAACCTGAAATGGGAATCGGTGAAGACTTCCAACGTAGGACTCGACCTGGGCTTCCTGGGCGGGCGCATCGATGCGACCATCGACGTGTATAAGAAAGTGACCTCCGACATGATCATTTTCCTCACCGGCCCCAATCTCATCGGGGTAGGCGACCAGTGGGACGACCTGAAAGCACCCCTGGGCAACGCCGGCCAAATGACCAATACGGGCGTGGACATCGGCATCACGACGACCAATATCAAGAAAGGTGACTTTACCTGGAAAACCAACCTGGTATTTACGCAATTCACCAACAACTACGACCAGGCGGCCAGTGCGGCCTCGGCGCTTGACGGCAAGGTATACTACAACAACTACCTCATCACGCACACCACACCCGGCCGGCCCGTGGGCTCATTCTGGGGATTGGTGACCGACGGTCTGTTCCGTACGCAGGAAGATTTGGACAATAGCCTGCCCCAGTTCGGTTATAATGTAAATCAATCAGAAACCTGGTTGGGCGATGTCCGCTTCAAGGATATCAACGGCGACGGTAAAATCGACGCCCAGGATTATACCTTCATCGGTAGCCCGCTGCCCAAGTTCAGCTGGGGGCTTACCAATTCGTTCAACTACGGCGGATTCGACTTCTCACTGTTTTTGCAGGGAAGCCAGGGAGCCAAAGCGTTCAACTTCCTGCGCTGGCAGTTGGAAGGGCTGAACAACGCCTACACCAACCAGATGACCACCGTGACGGACCGCTACACCGAAGAAAACACAGACGGTACCCTGCCCCGGTTTACGAACACCAACAAGAACAACACCGCTATGTCGGACCGCTACGTGGAGGATGCCTCCTACGCCCGGATTCAGAACATCACGCTGGGGTACCGCTTGCCCGCCACGTTGTTGAGCAAAGCTAAAATTTCGAATGTGCGTATTTATGCGTCCATCCAGAATTTGAAGACATTCACCAAGTACTCAGGCTATGATCCCGAGATTGGCGCTTTCAACAACAGCATCAAACTGATGAACGTGGATACGGGTCACTATCCCAACCCGCGTACCTTCACCGTTGGGGCTAATTTGCAGTTCTAGTAGAGTACCTCGCCGATAGTCCTGGCTTTCTCGTGAGATTTTGAAAAAAGAAAGAATAAAAAACTGAATATAAACAAGATACCAATGAAAATCAAACCATTCATTGCCCTGCTACTGCCCGTGCTGGTGCTGGCTTCCTGCAAGGAAGACTTCATCGACCGGCCCTCGCTGTCGGGTACCACCACCGGCAACTACTACAACAACGCCGAAGAAGTACGGGGCGCAACCAGTACCCTGTACAGCGGCCTGCCCTGGCGAAACTACGAAAGCCGCGCGCAGGACGCCATCGGCGACGTCATGGGCGGCAATATGTTCACCTACACCGATGTGGAGTACCTCAACTTCACGGTTTCGTCGGCTTCTGACCGCATTGGTGCGGCCTGGGGTGCCTTTTACAAAATCATCGGCTACGCCAATGTGATGATTAAAACCTTTGAGGAGAAGAAAGCCGCCGGTGGCAGTGCCGCCTACCTCGACCCGGCCATCGCTGAATGCCATTTCATTCGCGGGATGGTGTACTTCTACATTGCCCGTACGTGGGGTGCGGCGCCCATCATTACCGATCCGGGCGAAACGGCGCTGTCGGGCAATTTCAATATCCCGCGCTATTTGCAGAGAGATGTACTCCGCTTTGCGCTGGAAGAATTGAAAATGGCCGAGGAAGGTCTGCCCGAAACCGACGTGCCGGGTCGCGTGACGAAGTACTCAGCCAAGGGCATGATGGCGAAGCTGTACTTATATAATAAGGACTACGCCAATGCCAAGGCTAAAGCCGAAGAAGTGATCAATTCGGGCAAATACAGTCTGGTGAGCGATTACAACGGCATGTTTACCAAAATGAGCCTTGACAATAATCCCGAGACGCTGTTTTCCATCCAGCACCAGTTTGCGCAGGATCCCTGGGGTACGGGCAATATCAAAAACCCCGACCGGGGTGCGGGTGCCCTGCGTACGGCGGAAGCTGATGCCTGGGAGATGTATATCCCTACGCTGGATATTCTACAGGAGTATGAGTTTGGTGATTTGCGCCGGAAGTGGTCGGTGATGGAGCACGGCTGGACCAACCTGAACTGGAAACCCCAGCGTGTCAATGCGCCCAAGTACAACGAATTCATGGCCAACGGATTCCGCTACGACACCATCCAGCCTACGGCCGATGGAGGTAGTCTGAATGCCACGCGTTCCAACATTGCCAAGTACTTTGCCGGCCCCGGCAAGAGCTTCGGCGGCGAACCCGTACTGGGCCAGAATTCGGGTAATAACGTGGTACTGCTCCGCTACGCCGACGTGCTGCTGATCTACGCCGAAGCTACCCTGGGTACCGCCGCTTCCACCACCGATGCCAAGGCCCTCGAAGCCCTCAATTTGGTGCGGAGCCGGGCCGGACTACCCGCGCGGACCTCGTTCACGC
Organism: Salmonirosea aquatica; assembly: GCF_009296315.1. Lineage (NCBI taxonomy): Bacteria > Pseudomonadati > Bacteroidota > Cytophagia > Cytophagales > Spirosomataceae > Salmonirosea > Salmonirosea aquatica. Next base: position 2,131,479 of record NZ_WHLY01000002.1, on the reverse strand, counting down.
TCGATGACATTCTGCACGAACGCCGGGTAGAATTCGCTTTTGAAGGCGACTACTGGTACGACATTCAGCGCCAGGGGTACGCCAAAGCCAAAGCCATCATCGAAAAGCAAAACCGGGGTACCGTCACGGGAGCCAATTACATCACCAACTTCACCGAAGACAAGATGTACCTGCCCATTCCCGCCGGAGAAATCGTCCAGGATCCCGAGTTGGGTAAAGAGCCGGTTCCGTACTATAATTAATTAACAGGTTGCTTTCCGGCCCGGCCTACCAAAGTGTTCGGGTCGGAAGGTACCTTCAACATTCAAATTCTCAATTCCATGAAATTACATATTTTCAATCGAGCTGCGGGGCTGGGCATGGTGATGCTGGTGGCCGGTTTGGCGCTCACTGCCTGCGAGGAAGATACCGACGGAACACCACGCTTTGAGGCAGGTACCCCCGTAGCCACCCAAATCATGCCCGACTCCGCCGCCAGCGGTGGCATCGTGACCCTCATGGGAACGGGGCTGGGCGACATGCGTACCATCACGTTCGAAAAGCAGGAGGTACCGGCGGGTTTCCAGCCTACGCTCAATACCGATCAGGCCCTGATTTTCCGGGTACCTACCGAGGCATCGGGCGGGGTACAGAATATCACCTTTACCAACAGCGCCGGCAAGTCGACCACCATTGCCTTCAAGGTACTGGCGTATCCTTCGGTGAGCGATGTGTCGAACTATAATTTCACCAAAGGCACGGTCATTACCCTGACGGGCAACAACCTGGATGATGTGACCTCCGTAGCCGTAGCCGATTCCGTAAAGGGCATTTCGGACGAGGCCACGATCATTTCCAAAGATAAAAAAGAACTGGTTGTGCAGATGCCCGCCACCACGCTGAGCCGGGGTACCCTGAGCATTACCAATGGCACGGGACGCGTTCGCACCCAGCAGGAGTTTATTAATATGGACCTGTCCTATAAAATCTTCACCGATAGTTTCGGTACGGGTTTCGAAAATGCCTCCTGGGGCGATGCGGCCACGGTATCCACCAAAGAGAGCAAGGATGGTAGTGCTTCGCTGGCCAAAACCTACCAGAAAGGCAACTGGCACTTGGCCGGACTGTCCAACTGGTCGCAGGCCATTGCCTACTCGCCCGACTACACCTACATCACCGGCTGGATCAAAGGTGCCTCGGCGGATTACACGCTGTACGTGACCACTGATGCCGGCAAGGCCGGGTTCGGCGACTTCGTGGATGCCAACCGGATCAATGTGAAGGCCGGGGTATGGAACTACTTCAAAATCAAGCTTTCCGATATGGATTTCTGGCTGCCCGGCAAGAAGCTGACGCAAGTTGGTTTCCGAATTCAGGGACCCGACAAGCAGGATGAAACGTTTTATTTCGATGATATTCTCTTAGTCAAATAAAGGTACCTATTTATCCCCACAGTCGTCCAACGGGAAGGCTGTGGGGATTTTTTCTAAAGAGCAATCTTAGTTTTACCGGATTACGGTCCATCCTTTTGCATGAACAGGCTTTCTTTATTCATCACCTCGCTGAGTCTGGCATTCAATTTACTATCCGTTCCAGCAATAGCAACGACGCGCTCCCGATTGATTGATTCCAAAGCTACCCCCGAAACCAAAGCCCTGTACCATAATCTTGGCAAGCTTGCCCGCAAGCATATTCTTTTCGGACACCAGCACGCCACCGAGTACGGCCACGGTTGGTACGGAGAAGCTGCCCGCTCCGATGTCAAGTCCGTGACGGGCTCGCATCCGGCGGTGGTTGGGGTCGATTTCAGTGGCTTGTCGGGCCGCCCGCCCGAAGCGATTGAGCGCGCCAAAGAGTCGCTGCGCCGACAGATTGCCGATACCTATGATCGGGGTGGGGTAACGACCGTAGCCTGGCATTTTTCCAATCCGGTGACGCCCCAAACGGGCTTTTACTGGAAAGATTCCCTTTCGGCTCCGGCGGTGGCCAATCTCATTCCGGGCGGCTCGCACCATGAGGAATACAAAAACATTTTACAAACGATTGGCAGTCTGGCTAATTCAATTCGGGGCAACGATGGCAAGCAGGTACCCCTGCTCTTCCGTCCCTACCACGAACTGGACGGCGGCTGGTTCTGGTGGGGAAAGCCGCACTGTACCGCCGAGGAATTTACGTCACTTTGGCGGTTCACCGTCTCCTATTTGCGGGATAGCCTGGACGTGCATAATTTCATTTATGTATTTTCACCGGATGCGCTTTTCAAAACCGAAGCCGAGTACCTGGAAAGGTACCCCGGTGATGCCTGGGTGGATATGGTAGGGATGGACGACTACGCTGACTTTGGCCGCAATGGCCGCTACAATCTGCCAGCTGGAATTGCCAAGTTGAAAATCGTTTCGGACTACGCCCGCAAGGCCGGAAAACTGGCGGCATTTACCGAAACGGGCCTGGAATCGATCCCCGATACAACTTGGTGGACGGGCTCCTTGCTCAAAGCCCTGAAAGCGGAGAAAATGAAACTCGCCTACGTGCTGGTATGGCGCAACGATGCGCGCAGCGCCACGCACTTCTACGCCCCCTACCCGGGACATACCAGTGTTCCCGACTTTTTGGATTTTTACAAAGATCCTTATACGGTTTTTGAAGCCGATCTGCCCCGCCTGTACCAGCGCCGGAAATTCCTGTTTTTTTGAAACTTCACCCGGTCGATACTTGATTCATACAGTAGCAACCCTGAGAAATTTGCTTATCTGATACCAGGACTTGTTGCCTGGTCTATCAATCAAAATAACTCGGTTTATTCAATTATTACTTATGATGAAATTTCTGAAAATAAAGCGGTTAGCCTGGGTAGCTAGTTTAGCTTTTGCTATTCCTTTCACGGCGCTGGCACAAAAAACGGATCTGGGTATTTTTACCGGACACGGCGATATCGGGGACGTTCTGAAACCCGGTTCGGCAACCTACAATTCCCAGAAACGGCAGTACGAAATGGCCGGGTCAGGCTACAACGTGTGGTTCGACCACGACGAGTTCCATTATTTGTGGAAGCAGATGAAGGGCGATTTCATCCTCTACACCCGCGCGGCACTGGTGGGCGAAGGCGTCGATCCGCACCGCAAGGTAGGTTGGATGGTTCGGAGTAGCCTGGATGGCAAATCGGCCCATATCAATGCCGTGGTGCACGGCGACGGCCTCACCTCGCTGCAATTCCGGCGCACTACTGGTGCGAATACCGAAGAGATCAAGGCTAAAATGACCCACGCCGACGTGATCCAGCTCGAACGTAAAGGCAACACCTACACCATGCGGGTCGCCAAATTCGGCGAACCTTTCGTGACCGAGCAGGTGGCTGATCTGGATTTGGGCGAAGAGGTATATGTGGGCCTGTTCATTGGCTCGCATAACAAGGACGTACTGGAGCGGGGTACCTTCCGCGATGTCCGCATCAGCGTGCCCGCGCCCGAAAGCCTGGTACCCTACCGCCAGTACCTGGCCAGTAACCTGGAAATTCTGGACGTAACGACGGGCGACCGCAAGGTCGTTTTTACGCATCCCAAATCCATTCAGGCCCCTAACTGGACGCCCGATGGCAAAACTTTATTGTACAACAGCGACGGACTGATGTACACCTTCGACCTGGCCAAAGGTCAGACTTCGGTGCTGAATACGGGCGAGATAAAAAACAACAATAATGACCACGTACTTTCTTTTGACGGAAAAATGCTGGGCCTGAGCAGCGGCGTGAAAGAACTGGGCGGCTCCATTATTTACACCGTACCAGCCAAAGGAGGTACCCCCAAACAGATTACGCCCCGGGGGCCGTCGTACCTGCACGGCTGGTCGCCGGACAAGAAGACGCTGGTGTTTACGGGACAGCGCGATGGCGATTTTGATATCTATGGGGTACCCTCGGCCGGTGGTCCCGAAGTGCGGCTAACCGAAGCCAAAGGGCTGGATGACGGCCCCGAGTACACGCCTGATGGAAAGTACATCTATTTCAACTCCGCCCGCGACGGAAATATGCGCCTCTACCGCATGAAGCCCGACGGTAGCGAGCAGGTACCTCTGACGGATGATAAATTTTACGACTGGTTTCCGCACATCTCCCCCGATGGCAAGTGGATCGTGTTCATTTCGTTCCTGAAAGAGGAAGTGAAAGCTGACGACCATCCTTTCTACAAGCATGTGTACCTGCGGCTGTTGCCCATTTCGGGCGAAGGCGAACCCAAGGTAATTGCCTACATTTATGGCGGGCAGGGTACCATCAACACGCCCTCCTGGTCGCCGGATAGCAAGAAGGTAGCTTTTGTCAGTAACACGATGGAGGAAAGCCTGAGCCCGGTGGAGAAGTAGCGATTGAAAACAATCCACGCTGCATCTTCTCATAATTCATATCTCATAACTCATATCTTAATGCGTTTCCTTACTTCACTCGGTAGCTTGCTGATCGTCTTGTTCCTCACGGGATGGCATCCCCGCGAGAACGCCGGGGTATTGATTTTTTTCAAAAATACCACCGATCAGCCTGCCGCCTCGCTCGCCGCCAGCCAACTTCTGAGCCTTGTCGGGCAGAACGGCATGGATGCCGACACCACGAGCAACTCGGCCTACATCACCGAAGATTCGCTCAAAAAATACAGTGCTCTCATTTTTCTGCAAACCTCGTCCGATGTGCTGGAAACAGCCCAACAGAACGATGTGGAGCGATTCGTGCAGGCGGGGGGTACCCTGGGGGTGGTGAATGCCGCAGGTTTTACGACGTATCAATGGCCCTGGTACAATGACCTGCTGGCGGGGGGCGACAAACCGGCTAACCCGAACAAATCCGTTTATTGGACGAAGACCTACGACGGAGGACGCGCTTTCTACGCCGCCACCGGCAACCTGGCCGACCAGACGCTGGCGAAGCAGATTATGGATGGGATCAAAACGAACCTGGGGAATCCGGCCCTGAATTACCGTGAGGCTCACACCGCCCGCGCTCCTCAGGAAAATCGCTTTACGACCACCGTACTCGACTCCTACATGGAAGAGCCCATCGAGATGGAAATCATGGCCGACAACCGGGTTATTTTTATCGAGCGCCGGGGCAACGTCAAACTTTACGATCCGGCTACGAAATCCACCAAAGTCATCAATAAACTACCCGTTCACCTGACCGGAAACTACGAGGATGGTTTGTTGGGTATGGAGCTGGACCCCAAATTCGAGACCAACCACTATGTGTACCTCTACTATTCGCCCGTGGGCGACAAGGCGGTGCAGAACCTATCGCGGTTTGTGTTCACGGGCGACAGCCTGCAAATGAGTTCGGAAAAAATTGTGATGCAGGTACCCGTGCAGCGTGAAACCTGCTGCCACTCGGCGGGCAATGTGTACTTCGGTCCCGACGGGCTGCTGTACCTCTCCACCGGCGACAATACCAGCTCCAAGGAATCCGACGGTTTCTCACCCCTCGACGAGCGGCCGGGCCGGAGTCCTTTTGATTCTCAGAAATCGTCCGGTAACACGCATGACCTGCGTGGTAAAATTCTGCGGGTAGCTTTACAGGATGATGGGACTTATACAATTCCTGACGGCAACCTGTTTCCCAAAGATGGCTCGGCGGGGCGTCCAGAAATCTACGTGATGGGCGCGCGCAATCCTTATCGTATTACGGTAGACAAGCGAGGGTACCTCTACTGGGGCGACGTGGGGCCCGACGGTGGCGTGGCCAACGAACGCGGCCCCAAGAGTCAGGACGAATGGAATCAGGCCCGTAAGGCGGGTAATTACGGCTGGCCCTACTTCGTGGGCGACAACAAAGCCTACGCCGATTTTGACTTTGAAACCAACAAGGTAGGTACCCGCTTCGACCCCGAACGCCCGGTCAACGAGTCGCCCAATAACTATGGCTCCAAGGTACTCCCTCCGGCGCAGAAGGCTATGATCTGGTACGACTACGGCCAGTCGGCCGAGTTTCCGATGCTGGGTGTCGGCTCGCGCTCGGCCATGGGCGGGCCCTTTTATTACCGCGACGACTATAAGAAATCGGACGTCCGGTTTCCGGCTTATTACGATAAAAAAATGTTCATCTACGAATGGGCACGCAGCTGGATTAAGGTACTGACCTTCAACGAGGCGGGCGATTTACAGAAAATCGAGCCTTTCCTACCCACTACCTTTTTCTCCAAGCCCATCGACATGAAGTTTGGCCCGGATGGAGCCATGTATGTGTTGGCTTACGGGGCCAACTACTTCGCCCGCAACCCCGACTCGCAGTTGGTGCGTATCGAGTTTTCGGAAGGAAACCGCAGACCCGTGGCCAAAATCACCGCCAGCAAAACCGTCGGGGCAGCACCCTTGATAACCCAGCTTTCGGCGGGAGAATCATTCGATTATGACCGGGGAGATAAGATTTCGTACGCCTGGGAATCGGGTAATGGGAAAAAATCGAACGACGTGACCCCTACCTTCACCTACAACAAAGCAGGTACCTACCGTCCCAAACTCACTGTGACGGATGCCGAAGGCCAAACCGCCACCACCGAACTGGAAATCAAGGTAGGGAATGAAACGCCGCAGGTGGACATCGCCCTGCGCGGCAACAAAACGTTCTACTTCGACAAGGTACCCCTGAATTATGCCGTGAGCGTCCGTGATAAAGAGGATGGTACCCTGAACAAGGGCATTGCTCCCAAGCAGGTGAAATTTGCCATCGACTACCTCGCCGAAGGGAAAGACCTGGCCTTGCTGACCAATCCCGAAAGCATGGGCGATGTGGGAGCCAGGTACATGCAGGGCAAAACGTTAGTGACCAAAAGCGACTGTGGATCGTGCCACGCGATGAACACCAAATCCATCGGTCCCAGCCTGACGGAAGTGGCCAAACGCTACGCTCCGGCCGGGGAAGCGGCCGTGCCGATGCTGGCCAAAAAAATCATTGCGGGCGGAAATGGTAACTGGGGCAAAAACGTGATGTCGGCGCACCCGCAGCATTCTGAAGCCGAAGCGGGCGAAATGGTGCGGTACATTCTGTCGCTGGAAGGGGAAAGCAACGTCCTGCCCTTGCAGGGATCTTATACTTTCAACCCATCGGCGGGTAGCAATGAAATGGGCAACTACGTCCTATCGGCCAGCTACACGGATAAGGGTAGCCCGGTGACGGGCCCGCTAACGGGGCGTAAGCTTATCATTCTGCGCAATCCGCGCGTCGAGGCCGAAACCTTTGCGATGTCGGCCAATGTAGATCGCAAGCACCAGGATGGTAGTAATCAAACCTGGGTGGGTGACATCAAGGACGGCTCCTATATCGGCTTCCGGGATATTGACTTAACGGGGGTTAACCGACTGAACTTCAACGCAGCGGCCATGCCCGATCGGGGCGGACGGATTGATATACTTAGCGGATCGCCCAGCGGCGAGCTACTGGGTACGGTTACGGTGCCACGCCCGGCGGCTACTCATTCAGGTGAACAAAAAGGTCCCAAATGGCAAACCGTTTCGGCTCCGCTCACAAACGCAAACGGTCCGACCGATCTGTACTTTGTGTTCCGAAACGATGAAGTGAAGGATAAAAATCTGATGATCCTGGATTGGATCCAATTTTCGAAGTAGGGGATTTCCTGAACAAATTTTTGGATGGGCTAACTTGTAGATAACAAGTTAGCCCATTTCTTTTTAGCGCACCCGTTCATCGTCTTTATAGTACCCTGCTTCGCGGGCACCGTTGGCACGGGTTAGTACGCCGTAACCTTCGCGGACGCCCTTCCTGAAGGTACCCGAGAAGCGTTCGCCATCGGCATAGTAGTAGGTACCCTTGCCCTGAGGAACATTGTTCAGGAAGTACCCCACATACTTATCACCATTGGTGAAATAGTAGGTACCCTGTCCCGAGCGCTGGTCTTCGCGGAAATCGCCTTTGTAGCGCACTGCGCCACCAGGATAGAACTGCACCCCAAAGCCGTGTTTTTTGCCATTCATAAAATTCCCTTCGTACCGCTCCTGGTTTTCACGAATCAGGATACCCGGGCCATTCAGGCAGTCGCCGGAAGCGCAACCGTCGGGAGCATGGTAGGTAATATCTGTTTCGATCGTTTCCTCCCGAGGGGCGGGTTTTACGGCGGGACGTCGCTCGGCGGGCCGGTACACGCTACCCTCGTTGCGAGGGGCAGAATCCGTAACGACCGGGGCGGGACCGGGTGAGCCATTTTTATTCCACAAGGGGTACATTTTTTCGGCCTCGTTCCATCCCCGGCTGATCCAGTCGACGCGGATCTGCCGTCCCGGATGCGAGTCGGTGTTTTCTTCGCTGGAAAGGGTACGGATTGCAATCAGGGACTCAGGCAGCGAAGCGCCCAACTGGTGCAGCACAAAACCCGAAAAACGGTCGGCTTCCAGTTCCTTCTCGGGACGGCTGCCCATGCCGTCGATGGTGTGGCCCTGCAAATGGTGACCGATCTCGTGCGCCACGATGCTGATCGCCGACCAGTCGGTATTGGTCAGGTTCTCGACCTGCTTTATGAAATTGCCATCGTAAATGATAAACCGCTTGCCATCGACGACCGTAGCAAAGCAGTTTTCGGTATTGGGGCACTCCACGACCACAAAATTCCGCTGCAAACCCACGGGTTGCAGGATGCGCTCCACTACGCGCTCAGCGTGGCGATTGGAAGTGAAAGACAGGTAATTGCAAATTTCCTGCGGCGAGCTGAGCCGGCCATTGCTGACGTAGTTGCACACAAAAGTTTCGGCATTGGCATCGGTAGACTGCGCGAGGGTAGGGGTATACAGGGCAAATCCAAGGCACAGCATCGAACCGAAAATCTTCAGGCTGGGAGAGTTCATGGGCTAAGAGCAAATAGAAGAAAGGCTGTCGTATTCGTATTTCGTAAATAATAACGGGAAAAGGCCTGATGTCTTGCGTAGGATTTTCGCAAAAATAAAATTCTTCGGGATGTTACCATTTTCGGGGGTAGGTGCGACTAAGGGAGAAATGTCAACCTTAACCTTATTGCAAATGAAAGTCAATGGTCATCACGGGATGCACAGTTTCCCCGGTAAAAATGTACTGAATACGCTGGAATCGTTCGAGCAGGAAAGCTACGGACGGTTCGGAAGGATGTTTCGGGAGCACCCAACTCTGGCTCCTCTGTACACGAATCCACTGGAGCTGGCCAAACTAGGTGCCATAAATGGCCCGATGGATGGGGGTACCACGCCTGAGTTTACCAATGCGGTTCCATTGGGGATGATCTTTTTTGGACAATTCATCGACCACGACCTTACTCTGGATGCCTCCACTAACTTCACATCGATCAACAATCCGACCGATGTGGAGAACGTACGTACGGCGAGCCTGGATCTGGATTGTGTATTCGGGGGGGACCGGAGGATGAGCCTTTTCTGTACGACAAGCCAGCGCGTGGCCTCTATTTGTTAACGGGCAAATCGAATAACAACCAGGGGACAGGTACCACGCTGGAAAAACATGACCTACCCCGAACCGGCCCCGGCACGGCTATCATCGGCGATCCGCGCAACGACGAAAACCGGGTGCTTTCGCAATTACAGCTAGCGTTTATCCGGTTCTACAATGCTTTGTACCAGGACTTGAAAACAAAATATGAGGCCGCTGGTATCGCCAAAATACCCGCTGAACTTTACGAGGAAGCCCGCCGGCTCACCACCTGGCACTACCAGTGGATCGTGGTCAACGAGTTCCTGCCTTTGCTGTGTGGTCGTAAAGTAGTGCAGAATATTATGGGCAACGGTCGTCAGTTCTATAAGCCGTGCATCCGGCCCTACATCCCCGTAGAGTTTTCGGTAGCGGCATACCGCTTCGGCCATTCCATGATCGCCCAGAAGGTGAAACTACAAACGGGCGGCACCGAGCACTCGATCTTTTCATCACAATTCGGGCAGGGCTTTGCCAAAATAACCAGCCAAAATCAAATCGTAGATTGGGACGTGTTTTTCGATTTCGACGGTACCTACCAGCGGGCTGAGACGTTGAACACCAAGCTGGCCAGTGTCTTGCTGGAACTTCCTTTTGTGAATTCTACCAATCCCGGCGATAAGTCGCTGGCTACCCGCAATCTGCGACGTGCCCAAAGCTTCCTGCTGCCCTCCGGCGAAAACGTAGCCCGCTGCATGGGAAGAAGCGACAGCGAAATGACGACCGTTACCGACCTGATCCATAATTTGGCCTCAACCAACTCCGTCGATTTGTCGGCAGGTACCCCCTTGTGGTTTTATATTCTGGCCGAGGCCGAAGCCATTGGCCGTATGGAAGACGATGGGAGCAGTAAGCCCGGCGAAGGACTGGGACCCGTAGGGGCCACAATTGTGGCTGAGGTAATCATCGGGCTGCTGGAACTGGACGTGCATTCCTTCTTGGGCAGCAACCGCGACTGGACCCCTGCCCTAGGTACGGCAGGTGCTTTTACCATGAAAGATTTGCTCCAGAAATCGTTGACGGCGATTGAGTTGTAAAAACATACCTCACTGGTTTAAACCCTGCCCGGCGATATTTCGGGTGGGGTTTTTTGTGAGCTTTGGAAATTGCTTGCCCGAATTGTTTCTTATATTTACCCAGAGTTGTTTTTTCAAAAAGTGTTTATTTACACCGACCTGCAGTACTTTATGCGTATCCATACTCTTTTTTTATATACCGGATTGCTGACGGTTTTTCTTTTCGCCCGGTCATCGGCATGCGCTCAAACGCCCGAACTAAAAGGATTTATAAATGGGCTGGGTAACACACCCATTGTATTTAGTTATGAATTCAATGGCGAGCGGCGAAGCGACACGGTCTATGCTACCAACGACCGTTTCATCTACCAGCCGCAACCTAGTGATGATGGAAGAATCAGTCTCAGGATTGCTAGGCCCAGCTATACTTCTTTCTGGTACCAGCCGGGTCATCTTGATGTTTCGGGCTCAATGGAAAAGCCCCATCAACTCGTTTTCAAGGGAGGAGAGGAAAATGAGCTGAACACGGAATACGAACAGACTATCAACTGGGCTTTTGATGATAGGATGCAGGGGAAATCAGCAACTGAAAGGCAGTCGCTTGAAAAAGAGAAACAAAAAGAAACGCTACAATTTATTGGAAAGCATCCAGGTAATCAAACCAGTGCCTACCTCCTATACTGGCAAGCGTTAACTAACGAAGCCGCTACCGAAGCTCACGAAACACTATGGACCAAACTTTCTCCCGAAGTGCGGGGTAGCTTTTGTGGTAAAAAAGCAGGCGAACGCATTGAGATTATCAAAAATCAACCCAGGCCGGGGTTACTCTCTCCTAACTTTGTAATTCCCGACACAGCGGGCCTTGCTGTAGCCCTCGCCGAGTATCGGGGAAGGTACGTGCTGCTGGACTTTTGGGGGCACTGGTGCGCCCCCTGCATCAAGGCCATACCCAAGCTTAAAGTACTTCGGGAAACTTATGGTGATAAGCTGGCGATTATAGGGATCGCGGCGGAGTTCGCATCCGATAAGGAAATTTGGCGGCAAACTATCGATAAGTATAGCATGGATTGGATCCAGCTTTCTGAACTGACAGGCGATCGAGGTACCGTAATTGACCGCTACAACGTAACTGCCTTTCCCACCTACCTTTTAATGGATAAGCAGGGGATGATTTTGGAACGCACCTCAGAACTGGGTGGAATTGAGAAACGGTTGAGTACTTTGGGAGAGTTATAAGTCAGGCTGCTTTTTCTTGATTTTCCTATACAACTCCTTGCATTTTTCACGTTTTGGAGACAAATTTGCGGCCCAATCCCAGAACAATAGCTGACTTGAAAGCCAATACCCAACCTACCACCAAGATAATCAGCAGTTTACTGGCAGCTTTGATGTTGCTGGTGGCTGTGGCGGGTAAGTCGTGGTCGGTGGCTGCACTGCCCGTCGAGAAGGATAAGTCGGAGCAATCATCTAAAAAAGCCGCCGATGGGTCGTCAGCGGATGACACCACAACGGTAAGCGAACTCTCGCTCCACGCGGTAGTCACGCCCGCCCTGTCATTTGACTTCACGCAGTCGCTATTTGTATTGCCGCACGCTTTCCTGTATCATTTTCAGGAAAAAGCAGCCATTCCTCTGGCAGCGCGCACTTCCTTTTACTATTTCTCCTATTTCCGTCACGTTTTCGGGCATCATATTGCGCCCAACGGGCCCTAGTCTTCAATTGGGAAAAGGTGAATTGTGACTGAGTGAATATTTTCTTCAAACTGAGCCATTCACTATTCTTTTCCTAGGAAAAATCCTGCTGTTTTTTTAAACGATCGCTGTTTTGACTACAAAATAGTCATTCGTGATACTCATTCATGAGGCTGGCACTTCGCCGGACGGCATGCACTCAATTACTCATTTAAAATTTATAATTAATACTCATGCGTAACAAAAGCGGAATAATCGCCTTATCGATTGTAATAGGGTTGATCAGCATCTATTACTTATCGTTCACGTTTGTGGCGCGGAAGTACAAATCCGACGCCGAAGCCTACGCCACCGATGCCAAGGGCAAGGTGGACTATACCAAAAAACAAAGCTACATCGATTCGCTCTGGCGTGAGGATGTCTACATTGGCCACACCCTACAGGAAGTAATGGAGCGCGAACTCAGCCTGGGCCTTGACTTGCAGGGCGGTATGCACGTGGTGCTGGAAGTGGCTCCCGCCGACATCATCAAAGGCTTAGCAGGTGGCAATGCCCGCAGCGCGCAGTTTCAGCAAGCCATAAAAAATGCTAATGAAGCTCAGAAAAGCAGCCAAAGCAGCTATGTAAGCCTATTTGTGAATGCCTACAAGGGGCTGGCACCCAATACGAGTCTGGCGAGTGTATTTGCCAATAGCGCCAACCGCAGCAAGATCAATAGTACCTCCTCCGACACGGAGGTCATTCGTCTGTTGAACGAGGAAGTGGAAAACGCCATCGACCGGGCCTACAAGATCATTCAGGCGCGGGTAGACAAATTTGGGGTAACCAATCCTAACCTGCAGCGCCTGCCTGGCAAGAACCAGATTTTGGTCGAGCTGCCCGGCGTCGACAACCCCGAGCGGGTACGCCGCCTGTTGTCGGGTGCAGCCAAGCTGGAATTTGCCGAAGTCTACAATATCAATGAAATCAATGCCGGGCTGGATCAGTTAGGCCAGTACCTTACCCGCGAGGAGGCCGCCGCCAAAGCTGCGCGCCCTGCCACCAGCACTACTGCAACCGATACGACCAAGAAATCGACGTCAAGCAATCTGGAAGATCTTCTGGCCCAGCGTGGCGACTCGGCAGCCGCCGATACTTCGGCGCTGGCGGCCCAAACCGCGGCTTTGACTAATCTTTTTGTGCCGCTGCCGCAAGGATTGGGTGTGTACATGAAAGACACGGGTCGTGCCGGAGAAATCCTCCGCCGCCCCGAGGTACGCTCGTTCTTCCCCTCTGACCTTGTTTTCATGTGGGATCGTCAGGGCATCGACGCTACGAACGGACAGCAGATTCTGCCGCTGTATTTTATCAAGAAGCCCAACGGACAGGCTCCGCTGGAAGGGGATGTGATCGTGGACGCTACCAATGACTACGACGAGCGGGGCCGCCCCGAGGTGAGCATGCGCATGAACGGCGAAGGTGCTCGTAAATGGCGTACGCTGACTGCCAACAACGTAGGTCGCCAGGTGGCCATTATTCTGGACAACCAGGTATATACCGCCCCTAATGTCAACGGCGAAATTCCCAACGGAAATTCCAGTATCTCGGGTAGCTTCACCGTAGACGAAACCAAGGATATGGCCAACGTACTGAAAGCCGGTAAACTGCCCGCTCCTACCAATATCGTGGAAGAGGCCGTGGTAGGTTCCACGCTGGGTTCCGAGGCCGTTACGGCGGGGGTACTGTCCTCACTGGTAGGTTTGATCGTGGTACTCGTGTTCATGGTAGCTTACTACAGCCGCGCGGGCTGGATCGCCGACGTGGCACTGTTTGTCAACTTGTTCTTCCTGATGGGCGTGATGGCCTCACTCGGCGCAGTACTGACACTGTCGGGTATTGCGGGTATCGTACTGACCATCGGTATGTCGGTGGATGCGAACGTACTTATTTACGAGGGAATCAAGATAGAACTGGAAAATGGGAAACCATTCGCCGTCGCCGTACGGGATGGTTTCAAAAGCGCACTTTCGGCCATTATCGACTCCAACGTCACGACCCTGCTGACGGGTGTAATCCTGTTCATCTTCGGTACGGGACTGGTACTGGGTTTTGCTACGACGCTGGTGATTGGTTTGATTACGTCGCTATTCGCGGCCATTTTCATCACACGATTATTGCTGGAAGCGACCATCAAGCAGGGTAAGACACTCAAATTTTACTCCGGCCTGACTAAAAACTGGTTCAAGGACACTAACTTCGATTTTGTGACCCAACGCAAGCGATTCTACTATGTTTCTTCGGCCATTATCATCATCGGTATAGCGTCGTTTATCTTCAAAGGGTTTGGTCTGGGAATCGACTTCAAGGGAGGACGTTCCTACACCGTACGTTTTGAGAAAAACGTGGGTACCGATGAGGTACGTAAGGCCATGACCGAAGCTTTGGGTACTTCGCCCGAAGTAAAAACCTTCGGTGGTTTCGACCAGGTCAAGATTACGACTGCTTATTTGATCGACGACACTTCACCCGAAGCAGACAAAAACGCCGAGGCCAAGATCATGGAGGGTGTATCGAAAGTACCTGGCAACAGCAAGGCTGAAATCGTGAGTTCAGCTAAGGTAGGTCCGACGATCGCTTATGACACTATGATTTCGGCCATCTGGGCCATTCTGCTGGCCGTGGCTGTCAACTTTGGCTATATCTTCATCCGATTCCGGCGGCTGGCATTCAGCTATGGTGCGGTAGCGGCCCTCTTCCACGACGTAATCGTGCTACTGGCCATCTTCTCGCTGTTCAACGGCTGGCTGCCTTTCTCGCTGGACATCGATCAGGCCTTTATCGGTTCGGTACTGACGATCATGGGCTATTCCATGAACGATACGGTGGTAATCTTCGACCGTATTAGAGAGTACCTCAACGACAAGAACACCCGTAAGGAGAGTATTCCTTCCATTATTAACAATGCTCTCAACAGTACCCTAAGCCGTACGGCCGTAACGGGTATCTCCACCATACTGGTATTGGTGGTGTTGCTGATTTTTGGCGGAGAGGTGATCCGGGGATTCACTTTCTCGATGTTGATCGGAGTAATCGTAGGTACCTATTCTTCGCTCTTCGTGGCTGCGCCGATTGTGGTAGACACCCTACAGCGCGATTTGTTGAAACATCCTATTGCCGATGAACCCGCTCCTGTAGTGAAAAAGACCAGAGCAGCGAAAGCCTGATGTTACCGTATGAAAAAGGGGGAAGGTCACTGGCTTTCCCCCTTTTTCTTTGGCAAATTTTCCATTATAGCCAAATTTAGTTTAGTTTCGCAAACCGACGTCAACCCTCATTATACATACCTACCCTACCTATGGCTAACCAACTTTGGATTACCAAGCCCTTAGATAAGCTAATGGCAGAATCAAGCGGCGAAGGCAACCAGCTGAAACGTACCCTAAGTGCGACCAGTCTGGTAGCGCTGGGCATCGGCGCTATTATTGGCGCGGGGCTTTTTTCCCTGACCGGTATTGCCGCTGCCGAACACGCGGGGCCTGCTGTAACGATATCCTTCGTGCTGGCGGCCTTTGGTTGTGCCTTTGCGGGGCTCTGTTACGCCGAGTTTGCTTCCATGATTCCTATTGCGGGCAGTGCTTACACGTATTCCTACGCCACGATGGGCGAGTTTGCCGCCTGGATTATCGGTTGGGATTTGGTATTGGAATATGCCTTGGGAGCGGCTACCGTGGCCGTAAGCTGGTCGAGGTACCTGCTCGAATTCCTGGGCGGATTTGGTATCCACCTTCCGGTCGAGCTGGTATGTTCGCCCTTTGAGGAAGTGATGTTAAGCGATGGTACCCTCGTTACAGGTGGACTTATCAACCTACCTGCCATCCTGGTGGTGTGCCTGCTTTCGCTGCTGCTGATCCGGGGTACGGAAGGTTCGGCCCTGATGAATAATATTCTGGTATCGCTGAAACTGCTGGTGGTGGTCATGTTCATTGCCCTGGGCTGGAGCCACATCGATCCGGCCAATTATACCCCCTACATTCCCGCCAATACAGGTGAATACGACCATTTCGGCTGGACGGGCATTGCTACTGGAGCGGCCGTGGTATTCTTTGCCTTCATTGGCTTCGACGCCGTCTCCACGGCGGCGCAGGAAGCCAAGAATCCGCAACGCGATATGCCGATCGGGATTCTGGGTTCGCTGATAATTTGTACAATCCTGTACGTACTCTTCGCCCACGTAATGACGGGGCTGGTCAACTATACCGTATTCGAGGGAGATGCCAAGCCCGCGGCCACGGCTTTTGCCGTGACGGGCTATGATTTTTTACAAAATGCGCTGATTCTGGCTATTCTGGCGGGTTATACGTCGGTGATGCTGGTGATGCTTTTGGGGCAGAGCCGGGTATTCTACACCATGAGTAAGGATGGGCTGCTCCCGCCGTTTTTCAGCAGTGTGCATAAGAAATTCCAAACGCCCTGGAAAACCAATCTGTTCTTCATGGTTTTCGTGAGCCTCTTTGCGGGTTTTGTCCCTGTAAGCGATCTGGGTCATATGGTGAGCATAGGTACCCTGTTTGCATTCTGCCTGGTGTGCGCCGGCGTATGGCTGATGCGGGTCAGGATGCCGCATATTCACCGGGCTTTCAAGACACCCCTCGTCCCTTTTGTGCCAATTATGGGCATTGTGGTGTGTCTATATCTGATGTATTCCCTACCCATCGAAAGCTGGTACCGGTTGGCAATCTGGCTAATCATCGGCCTGGCCATTTATTTCTTCTACGGCCAGAAACACAGTGGCATGAATCCCGATAATTCCGAGGAGTAGCCTTGCGAGGGTTTTCTACAGAGTCCGTGCGTTTTACACACACGGACTCTTTTTGTTTATTTGTGAAATTTTATAGTAGTTTAGCATTTTACAGCCAAAGATTATTTTATCAAAAGTATGTAGCCCCATTTTCATCAGATCCTTTTTATGAAAAAACGTTATTTCCTTCTTACCCTGCTTTCTATGGTGCTGGCCAGCGCACCGCTCTTTGCCCAAAATACTGAAGAAGGTCTGGACCAAAAGATCAACGCCTGGGTGCAGCCCGCTACCGACTTCATCAGTAGCATCGTTTTTTATCCGATTCAGCTGGGTGCGGAGGCTACCACAAGTATGCCATTGGTAGTCATCTTTCTGCTTTTTTCGGCTCTTTTCTTTACCATTTTTTTCAAATTTATCAACATACGGGGTTTTGGTACGGCCATCAAAACCGTACGTGGTACCTACAGCGACCCTAATGATGCGGGTGAGGTATCCCACTTTCAGGCGTTGACGGCCGCGGTATCCGGCACGGTGGGACTTGGCAATATCGCCGGGGTGGCCATCGCTATTTCGCTGGGCGGACCGGGCGCTACCTTATGGATGATTCTGGCGGGTTTGTTGGGTATGTCGTCCAAATTTGTGGAGTGTACGCTCGGCGTTCGCTATCGCGAAATTGGCTCGGATGGGAAAGTGTATGGTGGGCCCATGTACTACCTTACCAAGGGGTTGGCAGATAAAGGTATGGTAGGGACTGGTAAGGTACTGGCCGTTTTTTTCGCCATTATGTGCGTAGGGGGTTCATTCGGGGAGGCAATATGTTCCAGGCCAATCAGGCCGCCAAGCAATTTCTGGATATGACAGGGGCTACCTCTACCTCGGCAGGTACCATTTTCGGTGTGTTTATGGCCAGCATGGTGGCGCTGGTCATCATCGGGGGATTAAGCGGATTGGCGCCGTAACGGAACGGATCGTTCCGTTCATGTGCGGTATTTATATCCTGGCCGCTTTGGTTGTCATCATCGTTCATGCAGCCAGTCTGCCCGAAACGATTGGAAAGATATTTGGTGAGGCCTTCAACCCGATTGCCGTGGCTGGAGGTTTTGTAGGGGTACTGGTGCAGGGATTCCGCCGGGCGGCTTTCTCCAATGAAGCAGGGGTAGGTTCGGCGGCCATTGCGCACTCTGCCGTGCGGACTGATTATCCGGCCAGTGAGGGAATCGTAGCGCTTTTAGAGCCTTTTATTGATACGGTGGTAATCTGTACGATGACGGCCATCGTGGTTGTCATTACAGGCGACTACGATAACGCCGGGGCTATGGGTGGCGTCGAGATGACCTCCCAGTCGTTTGCTACGGTACTGCCGTGGTTTCCTTACGTTCTGACCGTTACGGTAGTACTCTTTGCCTTTTCAACTATGATTTCCTGGTCTTACTATGGGTTGCAGGCATGGCTGTTTTTATTCGGCAAAACCAAACTCAATGACATTCTGTATAAAGTCCTGTTCTGCTGTTTTGTAGTAGTGGGAGCGGCGGCCAGTCTGGGAGCGGTAACTGATTTTTCCGACGCCATGATCTTTGCCATGTCGGTACCCAACCTCATCGGGCTATTCTTCCTGCTTCCAGTGGTCAAGAAAGAGGTCGAGAAATACTACGCCTACATCAAAGGGGGTGAGTGGAGACAGTACCATCCCGGTACGAAGGAATAAGACAGGATTTCATCAGGGGCCGAATGGAGCCCCTGATGAAATATGTATAGAATTAACAAAAGCAGACCTCAGGCTTTCGCCCACAGGCTGTCCGTAAAGAAATGTTGGCTGTCGAAGAAATTCTTTTCGACAAGAAAGCCACTTTCAGCGGCTAGTCCGGTAATCTCATCCAAGGTATATTTCTTGGAAAGTTCAGTACGGATGAGTTCATTTTCCCGAAAGTGAAAAGTCGCATCCAAAGCTTTGATGGAAACCTGCTGCTCTTCCAAACTCACCAGCATACTCCTTACTTCGCCGTTGTAGGGATTATAGAAGCTGTAAAAATCAAATTGTTCTAGCACAAAATCGGCGTCCAGTTCACGGTTCATGCGGGTAAGCAGGTTCATGTTGAAACTACGGGTGGTACCCTGGGCATCGTCATAAGCCTGGCTGATGACCCGGGGATTTTTACGCAAATCAAACCCTGTTAATAACCGACCGTTCGGCTGCATGATACCTTCCAGCATGCGGAGCAACTCGATGGCCCCCTCTTTTTCGTAATTCCCGATGTTACCGCCCATGAACAGGTAGAGGTTGGGCCTGCCTTCGGAGTTGAGCGCACTCAACACCTTAAAATAATCACCGATCAGCGGCCTCACATCCAGATCGGGCAGGCTTTCCGCCAGCTTTTTTTCGAGTTGCTGCATGGCCTCGCCGGAAATGTCGATGGGCATGTAGGTAAAATCGACCGCTTTCTGAACCAGAAATTTTAGTAATTCCTTGGTTTTCAGCCCATCGCCTGCTCCTAACTCAATGATGTTGAAGGGCTCCCGGTAGGGGAGAGCGGCCGCAATGGCAGCGGGCTGACTGGTCATGATTTCCATTTCGGCGCGCGTGAGGTAGTACTCCGGCAGCTGCATGATTTCCTGGAAAATCCGGCTTCCTTCGTCGTCGTAGAAATACTTGGAGGATAGCGTTTTCTGTTCGGCCGAAAGCCCTGACAGCACATCTTCGGCGAAAGGAGTCAGTATGGTAGGAAGTGAAAGGCGTAAAGTGGACAAGGTATGGCAGATGTTAGATGTTGAATGGTTGACTTTTGAATGGAGCGGTTTTTCGTCGTGCCTGAGCTTCTTGGCTCCTAGTTCACTAGCCGCAGGCCCGTACACTGCCATTGCAGATGCGGATGAAAAAAATTGCGGTAGGTAGGCCGGCTGTGGCCCGGCGACGTAGCGGTGGAGCCACCGCGCAGCACCATTTGATTGATCATGAATTTACCGTTGTATTCGCCGATGGCACCCGGTGCTTTGCTGAAGCGTGGGTAGGGTAGGTAGGCACTGTGCGTCCATTCCCAGCGCTGTCCCCACGAAAACTGCGGCGAAGCCGCTTCCCACTCAAATTCAGTGGGCAGACGCATGCCTTTCCAGGCGGCAAAGGCGGCAGCTTCGTAGAAATTGATGTGACACAGTACCGAGTCGGGATTTACCCGTTGTAAGCCACCCAGCGTATACTGATGCCAGGTACCCTCGATCTGGTGCCAATAAAGGGGGGCCTGGGCGGCGTACTGTTGCACCCACTGCCAGCCTTCATCCAGCCACAGGTCGAAATCACCATAGCCACCCGCCTCAATGAATTCGATATATTCACCGTTCGTGACGAGTGATTTACTGATTTCAAAAGCCTCAAGGTACACCTGATGCCGACCCAGCTCGTTGTCGTAGCAAAAGTCGCCTTTCTCGAACCCGATGCCGTAAATTCCAGCTTCTACGGAGGCCCAGCCTGACTCTGTATTGGCTACCTCGGTCAGGGAAAAACCTTCCTGATATACTGGAAAGATAGGATTGTGGCCAAAAATGTACTTCAGATCCGTGATCAGCAATTCCTGATGCTGCTGCTCGTGGTTGAGACCCAGAATGATCAGCTCTTCCAGCTCGGCGGAGGTACCTTCGGCCAGTAGTTGCCGCATGGCTTCATTGACATAGCTCCGATACCGGTACACTTCTTCCACACCAGGCCGGGTGATATTACCCCGGTCAGTGCGTACCACGCGGCTACCCATGTGGTTGTAATAGCTATTGAACAAATAGCTGAAATCCGGGTGATAACGCTCGTAATCCGGGCGGAATTTCACCAGAATAA
This sequence comes from Salmonirosea aquatica, assembly GCF_009296315.1. Classification (NCBI taxonomy): domain Bacteria; kingdom Pseudomonadati; phylum Bacteroidota; class Cytophagia; order Cytophagales; family Spirosomataceae; genus Salmonirosea; species Salmonirosea aquatica. The sequence continues at coordinate 2,110,757 of NZ_WHLY01000002.1, read as the reverse complement.
ATTCCTCGAAAAACCAGCTGGTGTGGGCCAGATGCCACTTGGGCGGACTCACGAAATCGACGGGCTGCGGAATGTAGTCTTCCAGTTGCAGGGGGGCGCACAGGTCTTCGGTATATTGGCGTACTACTTCGTAGCTGGCGGCCAGGTCGTGGTGTTGGGTAGTTTCGGGAAAAGGAAGCAGGGTATCGGTATGCATAGGGTCCGGAAAATGAATTTGATCAACCAGGCAGGGTAACAAATCCGTGCCAGTTCATTAAAACCATTTTGGGCCGCAAGTGGTTCGAAAAAAGGCACTCCCTTGGCGGTGAAAGGGCCGTCGTCCGGAAGGTACCCTACCGCAGCTTTAGCGTGACCAAAGCCATGATGGCGAGCATGATGCCGACGATCCAGAAGCGGGTGACGATCTTGGATTCGTGATATCCTTTTTTCTGGAAGTGATGGTGCAGCGGCGACATCAACAAGATGCGCTGACCCTCGCCGTAGCGTTTTTTGGTGTATTTGAAATAACTAACCTGCATAATGACCGAGACCAGTTCGGCCAGAAAAACCCCGCACAGAATAGGAATCAGCAGCTCTTTCCGAATGGCCAGTGAAATGACCGCAATCACGCCACCCAGCATCAGGCTACCCGTGTCGCCCATGAATACCTGCGCCGGGTAGGCATTGTACCACAGAAACCCCACGCAGGCTCCCACGAAGGCCGCACAGAAGACCACCAGCTCGCCCGAATTGGGAATGTACATGATGTTGAGGTACTGCGCGAACTTGACGTTACCCGACAGGTAGGCCAAAACCCCCAGCGTGAGGGCGATGATCCCCGAGGTACCCGCGGCGAGGCCATCGATTCCGTCGGTGATATTGGCGCCATTGGATACGGCCGTGATGATAAAAATAGCGAGCAGCGTATACACAATCCAGGTATACTCCTCGGGTAACCAGCCAAACAACAACGCGCTGTAATCGAACTCATTGTTTTTCAGGAAAGGTACCGTGGTGATGGTGGGATTGATAAAATCGCGGTAGCGCTGCACCTCGCCGAGGGTGGAGCTCAGGAGGGGTTGATCGTAAATCCGGATTTTAACGTGCTGGTTGAACGAAAGGGTCAATCCCACGATCAGACCCAGACCTACCTGCCCGATCACCTTGAACCGACCGTGCAGACCCTCCTTGTTCTTTTTGAATTTCTTGATGTAATCATCCACAAAGCCGATCATCCCCGTCCAGATTACCGTAATGATGAGCAGCACGATGTACACATTGGTCAGATTGGCGAAAAGCAGTACCGGAATGAGCAGCGAGGCGATGATAATGAAGCCGCCCATAGTAGGGGTACCCGCCTTTTCCATCTGGCCTTCCAGACCCAGATCCCGGATGCTCTCGCCTACCTGTTTATAACGAAGCAAATCGATGATTTTTCGGCCATATACCGCAGCAATCACAAGGGACAAAATGGTGCAGCTGAGGGCCCGAAAAGACAGGTACTGGAATACACCGGCACCGGGAAAATCAAATTGCTTGTCAAGATATTCGAACAAATAGTAAAGCATAGGTGGGGGAACTGATGAACGTGCCGCTAAAAGTAGCGTAAAATTGCTGGTTTTTTTAAGAAGGAAAAAAGCGGATGCAGGGGTAATCCCGAAATTATTTCCCCATAGCTGCAAAAGCTTCGCGCAACACCGCCCGATCGTCGAAGTCGAATTTTACGCCCTTGATTTCCTGATAAGTCTCGTGGCCTTTGCCCGCGATCAGCACGATGTCGCCCGGCTGGGCTTCGGCGCAAGCCTGATAAATGGCCTCCCGCCGGTTGGCCACCACGGCTACGCGCTTATGGTCGACCAGGGGTACCCCCGCCAACATTTGATCCAAAATAACCTGGGGTTCCTCAAAACGGGGATTGTCGGAAGTGAGGATCACGCGGTCGCTGAGTTTACTGGCGATCGCCGCCATCTTGGGGCGCTTTTCGGCGTCGCGGTTGCCCCCACAGCCTACCACCGTGATGATTTGCTCATTGCCCTGCCGCAGATGGGTGATCGTTTCCAGGACATTCAGCAGCGCGTCGGGGGTATGGGCGTAGTCCACGATACCCACCACCTTTTGCGCCGAAGGTACCTGCTCGAAACGTCCGGGCGGGCTTTGCAACTCCGATAGCACCGCCAGGGCTTCTTCGGAGGCTTCGCCCAATAGGACGGCGGCACCGTAGACCGCCAGCAGATTGTAAGCGTTGAACCGGCCGATCAACCGGAACCACACTTCCTGTCCATTGAGCTCCATATGCATGCCGTAGAGCGTTTCGGAGAGTAGCTTGCCTTTGAAGGTAGCCATCGTTTGCAGCGAGTAAGTCTCTACTTGGGCGGCGGTGTTCTGCACCATCACTGCACCACGCCGGTCGTCGATATTGACCAGCGCGAAAGCCTTTTTGGGCAGCTGGTCGAAAAACCCTTTCTTGGCCTTGATATAGTTGTCGAAAGTCCCGTGGAAATCGAGGTGATCGTGGGTAATATTGGTAAAGATGCCTCCACAAAACGTCAGCCCGGCCACGCGCTGCTGCGCCACGGCGTGCGAGCTCACTTCCATAAATACGTGCGAGCATTTCTGTCTCTGCATATCGGCCAGCAGAGCATTGAGCGTGATCGCATCGGGGGTAGTATGAGCGGTAGGAATTACTTCCTCCTCAATCTGATTCTGCACCGTAGAAATCAGCCCGCAGCGGTAGCCCAGCGCCCGGAACATCCGGAAGAGCAAGGTAGCCACGGAAGTTTTGCCATTGGTACCTGTAACGCCGATGAGGTTGAATGCCCGGGAAGGGTACCCATAGAAAGCCGAAGCCAGCAGCCCCATGGCCCTCGCCGAATCAGGTACCTGTATGTAGGTCACCTCGGGAGTGAGTTGGGCAGGCAGTGTTTCACAAAGAATCACATTCGCGCCGAGGGCAATTGCTTTTTCAATAAACGAATGGCCATCGGCCTGGGTACCCCGCACGGCCACGAACAGGGTATCTTCCTGTGCTTTCCGCGAATCGAGGGTAATGTCTGCTACCGGCCGGCTCGTTAAGCCGATCACATGGGCTTCAGGAATTTCTGATAATAGACTATCTAATTGCTTAGGGGGATGCGTCGATTCCATTTTTTACTGTAAACTGAGCATAATATTTTTCGGTCCCGCAACCTTCGACCCCGGTTCCAGGGACTGCGTCACTACCTTGCCCGCTCCTTTGAAACTTACCCGGAATCCTTTGTTTTCCATGATAAAAAGGGCATCGCGCAGCGGCATGCCGCGCAGGTCGGGTACATCCGATTTGTCGATAGAGCGGGCTTGCCATGTCGTTTTTCCTTTAGCGCCCGTGCTTCCCTGCACCCATTCGGTACCTTCGGGTACCTTTTCGGTGGGTGAGCCGAGGTTGAGCGCCGTGGCCACGACCTGCACCTCGCTGGCTCTACCCGCCCACTGCACCTGTACCGCACCACTGTCGGAAGGCGGCGGCGTCGGGGCGTGGAGGCTCATGTCGTAGGCGTAGATACGATCAGCCACCTGCTTGAACACCGGGGCGGCCACGGTACCGGCATAGAGGTCCGATCCTCCCCCTAACGAATTATCGACCAGTACAATACAGCTGTACTTAGGCCGATCGGCGGGGAAGAACCCTACGAAAGAGGTACGCAAGCCCTTGCTTTTCTGGTAGGTACCATTCACGATTTTCTGGGCGGTGCCCGTTTTTCCGGCTACGCGGTAGGGGCTTTTTTTCAGAAGGGGAGCGGTACCACGCTGCACGACGCCTTCCAGCATATCTTTCAGTAGGCGGGCGGTACGCTCCGAACAAATCGGCTGAGGGTCCACATAGGGTTCGTAGTTGTCCACAATCTCACTGGAGCTGCGCACCTGGTCCACAATCATGGGCCGCACCCAATAGCCACCGTTGGCTACGGCATTATAAAGCGTCAGGATCTGGATGGGGGTCAGGCGCATTTCGTAGCCGTACGACATGTAGGTGATGGAGGTTTTACTCCATTGCTTGGCATGGCTGTCGCGAATGAGCGGGGCCGCTTCTCCGTCCATGTGCACGCCCGTACGACTTTTCAGCCGGAATTTATCGAGGTAGCTCAGGTACTTATCGGGCTTGCTGTAAAAATATTTCTGCATGAGCAGGTGGGTACCTATATTCGACGATTTCTCCAGCACCTGGCTAGCCGTCAGCCGGCCGAAGCCGCCCCGGTGGGCATCCACGATGGTCATGCTGCGGTACCTCAGGCGACCGGTACCCGTGTCGACCCATACCTTATCAGGGTCGATGCCGGTTTCTTCTAATATCGCCATCATGGTAGCCAGCTTAAAGGTAGAGCCGGGGTCGGCTCCCATGGTGAGGGCATAATTTTGATCGTCCAAAAACTGGTTGGGGCCCTTACGGGTCAGGTTGGAGAGGGCCTTGATTTTGCCCGTAGCTACTTCCATGACAATCACGCAACCAAAATTGGCCTTGAATTCTTCCAGAGATTGCTTGAGAGCTGATTCAGCCACATCCTGAAAGTTAATGTCCAAAGTCGTATGAATGTCCGAACCCGCCTCAGGCCGGATATTGACCTCATCGCCCACGGGAATCCGGATGTTCCCGGGCAGTACCTCCACCCAGCTCAGGCCGTTGGTGCCGGCCAACTGCTTGTCGAAACTGGCTTCCAGCCCAACCCGGCCCCGACCCGTGGCCCGATCCAGGGTACCTACGGTTCGGTCGGCCATGGGTGAGAAAGGCCGGTAGCGGCGGTACTCGGGATCGAATTTGCCGCCGGCCCGCTTTCGTTTCTGGAAAAACGGCCATTCTTCGATTTGTTCCCTTTCTAGATAACTGATGGCCCGGCCCAGCAGCGGCACGTACCAGCGTCGGTCGCGCCGGGCATTCCTGATGCGTTCGATGTAGTAGCTTTTGGAGTGCTCTCTGAAATGCGTGGCGAACTTGCCCGCCAGTTCTTCCAGATTCTTTGCAAAGTAGGCGCTGTCGGCCACATTGGGATCAATACCGACGCGGTAAAAGGGCAGAGACGTAGCCAGTAAGCTGCCGTCGCTGGAGAAAATATTACCCCGCATGGCCTGAATCGTGTCCAGTTTCTGATCGTTGAGGGCAGCGTGCTTAGCCCATGATTTTCCTTTGTAGGTTTCGTAATACTGTACCCGGATCAGCTTGACTATCACACCAATGGCTAGCACTACGAGCAGAATGGCCACGCCGTAGGCACGCTGAATCAAAGCCTGTTTTTCGTTCGGTTTGGGCGGTTGAGTGCGTTTCATGATTGATTGGAGTTAGTATTCAGTGTGTGTTTCTGAAAAAGCAGGATTGGATAAAAGACAAAACTACTTCTCTCGCTCGGCGGTGGTTGAAACGATTTTTCGGGGCGGAGTCAGGTTTTCTTCCAGACCCATTCCCTCCACTTTTTTGATCACTACCGACTGCTTCCCGCTTTTCATGTAGTCGGCTTTGATGGTAGTGTACTCAGCACGGAGATCTTCTACTTCCCTTTTGAGCGTGAGGCTCTGTCGGACGTACTTTTCCGAAGCATAACCCAACCATTCATACGCCACCAGCAGGGCTACGATCCACAAAAAATAGTTGAAATACCGGATCGGAATCAGATCCTGATTGCGTTCGGATTTTTCTCCAAAGACTTTTTCTAAGGGCAAAAACCGATTGAACCATTGGAAAAGCGAATAAGTACGCTTACGCCGGGGTTTGGGTGGGGGCGGTTGCGAACGATTGATACGTCGGTTTTGGGCCATTGTAATTTTGACAGGGTCCGGTACGCCGGATCAACCCGTGCGATAAGATAATGAGTAATTGAGTGAATAAAAGTCGGTTAGCCCCTTAATCTTCTTTCTTTTCTGCGATCCGCAGCTTGGCGCTGCGGGCGCGGGGGTTGCGTTCTATTTCGTCGGCAGTGGCTTCAAGGGGTTTGCGGGTCACCGAGCGCAGGGGTTTGAGCTCGTTACCGTAAAAATCTTTTTCCACTTCACCTTCCAGTTTACCTTTATTGATGTAATTCTTGACCAGCCGGTCCTCCAGCGAATGGTACGACATCACTACCAGCCGCCCGCCAGGGGCCAGTACCTCCGGAGTCTGGAGCAGAAATTCTTCCAGCACCGCCATTTCTTCGTTTACTTCGATGCGTAGGGCCTGAAAGATTTGGGCGAAGTACTTGTGCTCGCGGTGCCGGGGCGCATAGCGCTCTACCACGGCTTTCAGATCGTTTACCGTATTGATGGGGGCGCTGTGGCGGGCCGCAAAGATGGCTTCGGCCACGGTGCGGGCATTATGTACCTCGCCGTAGCGACCCAGCACGCTCTGCAACTCCGCAGCGCTGTACTCGTTCAGGATCTGGCGGGCGTTGCGTTCGCCCTGCTGGTTCATGCGCATATCCAGTTGAGCCTCGAAACGGGTAGAAAACCCTCGTTCGGCGGTATCGAACTGATGTGACGATACGCCCAGATCAGCCAGAATACCATCTAATTTTTCAGCCTTATATAGTTTGAGGTAGCGCCGCAGATGCCGAAAGTTGGCCGCAATGAAGGTAAACCGGGCGTCGCTTTTCAGCGGGGCGGCGTTGGCAGCGGCATCGGCATCCTGGTCAAAAACCAGTAGCCTTCCCGTAGTCAGTTGTTCCAGAATGGCCCGCGCGTGGCCACCACCGCCAAAGGTCACATCCACGTAGGTACCCTCGGGCCGGATGGCAAGGCCGTCCAGGCATTCAGCTAGCATAACCGGGGCGTGGTAGTGAGTCGTTGATTCCATTACATAAATAGCAACGCCATCAGGAACTTATTCTTACGGGGCGTCCGTTACAAACTTACTAATTTTCCGGGGGAAGGCCGGCCCCTTTTTTTTGATTTTATTTCGATACTTACCTCTGCTTACTATATTAAAAAACTGAATATGAAGCAACTGTCCTCTTGCTTTTTAATCATTCTGGGCCTGTATCTGGCCAGCTGCACCACCTCTTCTACCTCCACAATTGTCAAATCGGGAACCTGGCGCGCTACCCTCACCCGCGACGGCCACCAGCTCCCCTTTCAACTCGAACTAGAAGCCAATTCAGACGCAAGCACCTATTCGGCCTATGCCGTCAATGGGTCCGAGCGGTTTAAAATGGATACGGCTTATGTCCAAAACGATTCGTTGCATATCCCCATGAGCTTGTACGACTCTGAGCTCGTTGGAAAAGTAGGAGATGACCGTCTGACGGGCGTATGGCGGGTGCGACGCGTGGACAAGGTAGGGGGCGAGTTACCTTTTGAAGCAGTTTTGGGCGAAGAGTATCGCTTTTTCAATACTTCCGAAACTTCGGATCCCGCTGCGTTTGCGGGTAAGTGGACGGTACAATTCCAGGGTGAAGATCCCGAGGATTCTTATCCGGCGGTTGGGGTTTTTGAGCAAAAAGGCTCTACGCTGACAGGTACCTTCCTGACTTCTACGGGCGATTACCGCTATCTGGCCGGCAATGTGAAGGGCGACAGTTTGTTCCTATCCTGTTTCGATGGTTCCCACGCTTTTCTGTTTACCGCGGCGCGGCAGGGCGATGGTACCTTGCAGGGAAAAGCCTGGTACGGCCTTACGGGCTACGAAACCTGGACTGCCAAGCCTGATCCGAACGCCCAACTCCCCGACGCTAACACCCTGACCTACCTCAAGCCAGGCTACGAAACCTTTGATTTCAAATTCCCGAATGCCGACGGCAAAATGGTCTCTTTGCAAGACCCTGCTTTCAAAGATAAAGTGACGGTAGTACAAATCATGGGTTCGTGGTGCCCCAACTGCATGGACGAAACCCGGTTCCTGGCGCCCTGGTACAAGAAAAACCGTGACCGGGGTGTCGAAATCGTAGGGTTGGCCTTCGAACGCTCGAAGAAGTTGGAAGATTCTGCGCCCAAACTACGCAAGATGGCAGAGCGCTACGATGTGTATTATCCGATCGTACTGGCGGGCCTTAGCAACAAAGATTCGGCGGACACGGCCTTGCCGATGCTGAATCATGTGATGTCGTTTCCGACCACGATCATACTGGATAAAAACCACAAGGTACGTACCATTCATACGGGGTTTTCGGGCCCAGGTACCGGCAAGTACTACGACGAATTTGTCGCCGACTTCAATCGCTTGATCGACAAGCTGGTAGCGGAGAAATAGGGAGAAAAGTGAGCAAGTGCAGGCGTGAAAAAGTACAGAAGTGCCTGAGTACAGGAGTACCTCAGTACAAAAGTAAGCTAGACACTTCTGCACATCTGTATTATCTGAACTTTTCTACTCGTAAACTTCTGTACTTGGTACTGTTGTGCTTAAAAACTCACAAACTCTGTCTTCCCGAACTCGTGTACTTCTGTACTCATTAACCATCAAACTCTTCCATTGACTAAGCAAGAAAAGATTCTTCTCTTTGTCCTGGCGTGTATCAACTTTACCCATATCGTTGATTTCATGATCATGATGCCGCTGGGACCGCAACTGATGCGGCACTTTGCCATCGGACCGCAGGCGTTCGGCTTCATTGTGTCGTCGTACAGCCTGAGTGCGGGCATTTCGGGCTTTCTGGCAGCTTTTGTGGTCGATCGCTATCCGCGCAATCAGGTGGTCATGCTGGCCTACGCGGGTTTTGTCATAGGTACCCTGGCCTGTGGGCTTGCTCCTACTTATCAGCTTCTGATCGCGGCCCGAATTCTGGCGGGTGTTTTCGGCGGGGTACTGGGGGCACAGGTGCTTTCCATTGTGGGTGATGTGTTCGCCTACGAGCGCCGGGCACAAGCCATGTCCATTGTCATGACGGCTTTCTCGGCGGCTTCGGTCGTGGGGGTACCTTTCGGGCTTTACATTGCTACGGAATTCAGCTGGCATGCCCCTTTTCTGGCGGTTGGGTTTCTGGGTATTGGCGTTCTGGCACTGATCTGGCGCTTTATTCCCCGGCTGGATTCGCACCTGGTGAGTAAGCATCTGCGCCCTAATCCTATCGCGGTACTGACCACCATCGTACGAAACCCGAATCAGCTGCGCGCCCTGTGGCTTACGACCACGATCATGCTGGGGCATTTCAGTATCATTCCCTACCTGTCGCCGTATCTGGTTTCCAATGTCGGGTTTAGTGAATCCAATATTTACCTGATCTACCTGGTAGGTGGCGCACTGACGATTTTCTCGGCTCCGATGGTAGGCAAACTGGCCGATCGGCGGGGGAAGTTTCCAATTTTTGTCGTGTTCGCGCTTCTCTCGCTTATTCCTATTTACCTCATCACGCACATGAATCCAGCGCCGCTGGCCTATGTGCTGTTCGTGGCCGGATTGTTCTTTATTTTCTCCAACGGTCGTCTGGTACCTACCCAAGCCATGACGACTTCGGTAGTGCTGCCGCAAAACCGAGGTGGATTCATGGCCATCAATTCTTCAGTACAGCTCTTGGCGCAGGCCTTGGCTACCTACGGCGCGGGATCGATCATTGGCAAAACCGCCATGGGGCAACTCACGCACTACGGTACGGTAGGTTTCTTGGCGATGGCGGCCATTTTTAGTAGCATTTTCATTGCCCGCTATATCAAGCCCGTGGATGCGGCACCACAGGTGACGCCTGAACCCGAGGAGCCGGTTTTGGCGGAGTGAGTGAGGTCTTGAGATGGGTTTTTAATAAGAATACAGAGTAACTATCTACCTCTTATTATAAGGTCCTAAAAACTTATCACCATTGAAATGAATCAAGTGATCAGAGTTGTCAGCTATCCAAACTTCGGTTTCCCAAGCTATGTCAGCTACAAATTGCCGAAACTTCTGTCTGTTTAGGAATGCTGTTACATAAATTATTTCAGCTGTACATTTCTCAGTAAGTTGATGTAGTTGTAACAATCGAATTTCGCTTATTGGTCCTGAGGAATGAACTGCTTCAATTAAGTACAACCAGTTTTTGTCCTTGGAGTAGGCAATTACGTCAGGGAGCTCATCGTGAGAAATTTCAAAGAAGTTCAATTCTTTGAGCCTCTCTGCCTCCAAGTAAAGATACTTATCGGACGTGTCGCCCACGTAAAGAACTTCTGCACCATATCCGTACCTTGGTAGAAATTCTTCGATGATTGCTTTTTGTAAATCATTGTGCTCACCCGCTGAAAAAGAAAGTTCTCCGCCTGATGGAAGCGTTACTATGACTTTACGAATGGTTCTTTCGCGTTTCAGCTTTCTGGACAGCGGCTCACTATTTTTTAAGCGCTCCGAAACCATTGTTTCCCAATTGGTGATACCGTAACTTCTGATTAATTCGGCATACGTAGGATTTATTGAGTAGCCACGAGTAGAGTCATTAGTTGCCGAATTTGGGCTTGATTGTAATACAATTTCTGCAATAGTGAGTAGTTTGAGATCTTTCCTTCGTATATCATCGTACGAGCCGGAGCTTATTTTTTCATAAAAATGCTTGTTCACGTAATTGATTATTTCACGAGTTTTAAGCGCGTAGCCTGAATTTAAATCCCTGACTTTTGAAAAGTCATTCTTATCTTTTATGTCGCCACAGGCCAGAAATGCAAGAGCCATTCTTTCCAATCTTCTGGGTGTGCCTTCTGTTGGAATTCCAAAGCTTTCGAGAATTGATAAGGTTATATTAATAAGCTGCTGGACGTCATTTGGTTTTTCGGCAAATGTCTTCGACTCATCTAGATTGATATATTGCTTCACTGCCGAATAAATTAAGTTGTTCGTTCTCTGACGTATGATGCCGACTTTCTTGCTTCTCTAACAGATGATTCTTAATATTTAGAGCAAGATGATAGGCAAAATACGGAGCAACAGCATTTCCGATTTGGTTGTACTGGTTGGTTTCACTGCCTGTAAACTCAAACCAATCCGGGAAGCTTTGTAGTCTAGCGGCCTCTCGAACGGTTATTCTCCTTCTTCTCCCGTCATGTAGCTTTACGCGGTGCATGTCACCGGTAGAGCCCGCCAAATTCCGGCACGTCAAAGTGCGAGCAGGACGGTCAAGGTATAAGTCACGGGGATTGACACATTTTGAGGCTTTCTCATAGTTGGCGACATATCGATCCATCGATTCATTAAGAAACTTGGAATCGTCTTGGAATTGATAAGCCATTGCTCCAAGAGCTTGTCCCGCAGTTATCTTCCGATTTACTTTCCGGGGTAAATTGATTTTTCGTTTTGAACCTATTACAATGACTCTCTCTCTATTTTGGGGAACTTCATAGTCCAGAGCGTTCAGTAAGGAGTAATTTATAAAATAACCTAGACCTTCTAACTCTTCGATCACCTCCCGGAGATACCACTTGTTTTTATAAAGCATCCCTCGGACGTTTTCAAAAAGTAATACTTCAGGATCAAGCGATTTTACCGCCTCCAAGAAAATTGGGAACCCATCACGGGAATCTTTCAGCCCGAGTTGCTTGCCACCCACACTAAACGGCTGGCACGGAGGACCGCCGATAATAATGTCCGCTTTAGGGTAATGGGAATCTGTCGTCAGTTTTTCAGCAAAGCAATTTCCCAGAAGGTTTTTGTTATAAGTATTGGCAGCGTTTACATCCATTTCGTAACCTATAGTTTTAAAACCATTGGCTTCGAAACCCAGTGAAAGTCCTCCACAACCAGCAAAAAGATCAAGTACCGTTTTATTCAGGTCGGTGTCCACCCAAGGTCGCAACCTTTCATTTATTTCTTCCCAATATTCCATGTTTTAAAGGTAAGGGTTTTCCCTTTACAATTAGAGTGAACGAGATTTGACAACTTTTAAAAAGTTGTCAAATCTGCCAAATTCTTACCGCAACGCCTCCAACTCGTCCCGCACAAAATTCATCAACTCCGTAATGTGCGCTTTGGAAAAATCAAAGGGTACCCGGGCGGCTTCGTAAATTTTGCCGATGGGCGCCGTGTAGCCCAGTTTCAGGGCATCAAGGTACCCCTGTAATCCCTGCGCGGGATTTTCGCGGTAGTTTTTCCAGACTCCGATCGCGCCGAGTTGCGCAATGCCGTATTCGATATAATAGAAGGGTACCTCATACAAGTGCAATTGCCGCTGCCAGAGGTACGCCCGGTATTTTTCCAAATCCGTCCAATCCGTCACCGAGTCGTTGAATTGCCGATAAATATGCGTCCAGGCCACGGAGCGATGTTCCGCCGTATGGTCGGGATGCTCGTACATCCGGTGCTGGAACTTGTCAATAGTAGCCACCCACGGCAACGTTTCGATGATGGATTCCAGATGCTCGATTTTGGCCCGGCGCAGGTCTTCCTCATTGTCAAAGAACTCATCCCAATAATCCATCGTCAGTAATTCCATCGACATGGAAGCCAGCTCGGCTACCTCGGCGGGGGTATGCTTGAAACTATTGAGCGTCAGATCACGCGTGACGAGCGAATGCACGGCGTGTCCGCCTTCGTGCAGCAGCGTCACCATGTCGCGCAGGTTGGAAGTGGCATTCATAAAAATGAAGGGTACCCCGATCTCATCCAGCGGATAATTATAGCCGCCCGGTGCTTTCCCCTTCCGCGATTCCAGGTCCAGGTGTCCCATGCTTTTCATGATCCGCAGGCAGTCGCCCAGGAAAGGGTCGAGGCGGGTGAAGCACCGGATCGTTTTTTCCAGGAGTTCCTGTCCGCTGGCAAAAGGCTTGAGTGGCAGGCGTCCCTGCGGATCTACCTTATTATCCCAAGGGCGCAGCGCGTCTACCTGTAGGGTGTCTTTACGGGCCTGTGCCATCTGGTTCAGCATAGGTACTACGGCTTCGTGCACCGCTTCGTGGAAATCGAAACAATCCTGTGGCGTGTAGTCGAAGCGTCCCATAGCGGCAAACATGTAGTCGCGGTAGTTGGCAAAGCCAGCATTGCGGCCTACCTGGTCACGGAGTCTGACGAGCGTATTCATCAGTTCGTCCAGCTTTTCGTGATCCTGATAACGGCGCTCCATAATGGCCCGCCAGGCTTCCTCGCGCACGGCGCGGTCGGCACTTTGCAGGCGGTCACCGGCTTTTTGCAGGGTCATTTCTTCCCCGTCGAGCGTCACGGTCATGGCGCCGGCGATGGCTCCGTACTTGCGCTCTTCGGTCTGGAGTTGGGTTTGGAGGGGTACATTCTCCTCGCGGAAAATCTCGATGGCCTTCAACATGCTGCGGATCGTGATGTCGAAGCCCTGATCGGTCAGTTCCTGAAGAAAGGTACTTTCGGTCGCTTTTTTGTCCAGATCATTACTATATACGGCCAGTTTGGGCTGAATCTCGCTGATAAAGAATTGCAGCGCCTGAATCAACTCCTCATTGGCCGTGTCGCAGGTTTGGCGGATGTAGCGCCAGGCAAAATTCTCGGAAAGGTAGGACTCCAGCTCGCTGCGATCGAGGAACCACTGCCGCAGTTCGGCGGCAGTGGTGATCTCACGGTTTTTGAGATTTTCGTAGAAAGGCAGGACATCCTCCCAACTAGTAAGTTGTATTTCTTCGCCTATGAACGGGCGGGCGTGGCGTTGGGGTAGGGTAGGGGTTTCTTCTTGAATCATGTGTAAATAGTATTGTTGAATTTGGTTTACCTAACGTGGTATTTGGGTTTCAAGTTGAAAGGTCGTGAAGCCTTCCTCCATAGTATATAGCCAGTTGCGGCGTACTACTATTCGACAAACAGGCAGGATGCAGAAACATCTATTCGACCGTATTGCAAACCTACTTCGTCAGAATCGTGAACTCTACCCGACGGTTGGCGGCCTGGCCCTCGGGCGTGTCGTTGGTGGCGATGGGGCGGGCTTCGCCGTAGCCTTTGCTAGCCACGCGGTCGGGCTCGATGCCTTTGCCGATGAGGTACTCGCGGACGGTATCGGCGCGATCCTGCGAAAGTTTGAGGTTGGCAGCATCGGTACCCACATTGTCGGTATGGCCTCCCAATTCGATTGACAACTTCGCGTTTTCGGTCATGGTGAGCGCAATGCGGTCAAGTTCAGGGAATGATTCGGGGCGCAGGGTAGCTTTGGCAAACTCAAACGAAATGTTGTTCAGCCGCACGATCTGTCCCGCTTCGATGGGTATCAGTTTTAGCGACTTATTGGCAATGGTCCGGAAACCCTTTCCCTGCAAAGCCGTCACCGAATCGGTCAGATCCACGTTTTCGCCCTCAGCGATGAAATTGGGGGCCACGGCCCGCATGCTGTACTTTTTGCCGTAAGGTACCACAATCTTATACTCGCCGGTCAGCGGATTGGTCGTGGCAGTACCCGCCTCTTCGCCGTTGGCCATATCTTCGTAGATGATTGTCGCTACCACAGGTTTGCCGGTTTTTGAGTCAATCACTTTGCCGCTGATGATCACCACCGGATCGGGCGCGGGCGCCACGGGTTGCGTGGCATTGGTGGTATCCTTGCCTTCGCCACCGCTATCTAGCTTGATGCGTACTACGTCGCCCTTGCCGATGGTTTCTTTAAAAGAAGTCATGTAGGCGTAATCGCCCAAAGCCGACACTGTGTAGTAGGCATCATAGCCATCGGTATTGACCGCCGGGCCGAGATTGACGGGCCGCGACCAGCGCTTCCAGGATTTGTCGATGCGTTTGCTATAATAAATGTCGTTGCTACCCTGCCCGCCGGGGCGGTCGCTGGAAAAATAGATCGTATAACCATCGGCCGCCAGGAACGGGGTGGTTTCGGTAAAATCATCGGTGTTGATTTCCGGCCCCAGGTTTTCAGGCTTGGTCCACGAGCCATTTTTCTGCTTGAAACTCACGTAGATGTCGTCTTGCTTGCTGTTTTTCTTTTCGCTAAACGACATGACCAGAACCTTGCCATCGTTGGAAAGTACCCCACAGTCAAACTGCCCCTTGCTCATTTTCTCGTAGCCCGGAATATCCAGCTTCTGTGGCGGCGACCAGCCCCGGGCTAGCCGCTGACTCGTGGAAAAGCCCCGCGTTTCGTAGCGCCCGTTGGCGTAGGCACCTTTGATCAGAATGGTGTTGCCATCAGGCGTGATGCTGTACAGGCTGTTGTATTCTTCCTTGTTAATGGGAGCAGGCAGGCGGCGCGCCATGCCCCACATGTTATTGACACTCTCGGCAAACCAGATGTCCTGACTTCCTTTTTCGCCAAATGAATTCTGGGGATGGCTGATCCGCGAAAAGTAGAGAGTCTGCCCGTCGGGCGAAATGACGGGGGCAATCTCGTTGTATTCTGTGTTGATGGCCTTGCCCAGATTTTCGATTTTCCCAGTCTGGGCGTAGGGATGACTGGCGATTGCAATCAGCAAAAAAAGGGTGGCTAGTAAGTTTCGGATCAAAATCTTATCATTCATAATTCATAACCGCTCGAGCGGCCCCGTCATGATTTCGATACATACAACGTATGGTCGAGTGGCTTATTTTCTGAGTTTTGCCGAAAGAACTCCTCCATTTTCTCTAGCAATTCCTCTCCGGTTTCAGCTACCAGCATCAAAGCGCGGTTTTCGGGACGCAGAAAACCTTCTTCTGTCATCTTATCCGCGTGCGCAATCAGGTGGTCATAGAAACCATTGACATTAAGTACCCCCACCGGGCCGTGGAAGAGCCGCAATTGCGACCACGCCAGAATCTCAAACAGCTCGTCCAGGGTACCGTAGCCACCGGGCAGCACAAGTACCCCGTCCGACAGTGCCACCATGCGGGCCTTGCGCTCGTGCATGGTATCCACGAATTCCAGGTCGGTGAGAGTCTTGTGGGCTACCTCGAGTTTTGCCAGGAAATTGGGGATAATGCCGATCACGTCGCCGCCGTTCTCGAGTGCTCCGTCGGCTACCCTACCCATCAGGCCCAGATTACCACCGCCATACACAACCTTGATCTGCCGTTCGGCCAGTTGTTTTCCCAGCGCGTAGGCTACTTCCTGATAGATGGTTTTTTTGCCAGGGTTCGACCCGCAGTACACGACAATGGATTTCATGTTTGAGTTGGTGAGTAGTGAGGTGTTTATTAATAAGTACAGGAGTACAAAAGTACCTGAGTACAGAAGCATTTAAGTGTAGGGAATTTGAATACTGTATTTGCTGATGTTAGGGGATAGTTAAGTGGTTGGTAACCAGAAAAATGTACGTTATTGTCCTAAGGCTCCTGCACCTAGGCACTATTGAACTTTTGTACTCCTAAACTCCTGTACTATTTCCTCCCTAAACTAACTCCTGCGCCAGTGCTTTCAGATCAAGCCCGCCGAAGGTACCTGAGCTCATCATCAGCAGGTTGGTATTGGCCCAGTTCTGCGCTTTCAGGTAGGAGTGTAGTACCAGCGGTTCGGTAAAAATGAGCAGATCGTTTCGTTTGAAAGCCGCCCGGATATCGTCCTCCGAGATGGGTTCCAGACGTTTGTGCTCCACGGTTTCGGGGCTATAAAATACCACGGCCACGTCGGCAGCTTCCAGCTTATGGCGGTACTGCTTCAGGAACGTCTTATTCAGGCTGCTGAACGTGTGGAGTTCGGTGCAGGCAATCAACCTGCGTTTCGGAAACTGTTCCTTCACGGCCTGCGTAGTGGCCTCTACTTTGGAGGGGGCATGGGCAAAATCGCGGTAGGCGTTGGTAGTAGGACCTTTGGCTAAAAGTTCCAGCCGTTTGGCGGCACCTTTAAAGGTCTGGATGGCGCGGTAAAATTCTTCATCCGATACGCCCAGGCGTTCGCAAACCGCTCTGGCCCCGCTGATGTTCTTCATATTATGCTCCCCAAATACGTACAAAGGTACCTCGCCCTGGGTCTTGGTAATCAGGTAGGTATGCCCGTTGACTACCTTGTAGCGATGTGCTTCGTAAGGAATTTTGGTTACGTCAGTAATTTCCTTTTGGCCGATGACATCCAGCATATTGTCGGTTTCGTCAAAAACCATCACGCCCGCCCGGGGCAGCGAATCGGCCAGAAGCTCGAACTGCTTCACGTACGATTCCCAGGTCGGGTACACATTGAAATGATCCCAGGCGATGCCGCTCACCAGCGCGATGTGCGGCTGGTAATGGAGGAATTTGGGGGTCGGGTCTTCGGGCGAAGTAAAATACTCGTCGCCTTCGATGATGATCATCGGGGCGTCGGCGTCCAGCCGTACCATGGTGTCGAAGCCATCGAGTTGCGCGCCCACCAGGTAGTTGAACACGCGCTGACTATGCCGCAGCACGTGCAGGATCATGGAGGTAATGGTGGTTTTGCCATGACTGCCCGCAATCACCACGCGTTGCTTGTCGATGCTTTGCTCAAAAATGAATTCGGGGTAGGAATAAATATTCAGTCCCAGTTCGCGAGCCCGCAAGAGCTCGGGATTATCAGCGCGGGCGTGCATCCCCAGAATCACCGAATCCAGGTCCGCCGTGATTTTCTCAGGGAACCAGCCCATCTCCGCGGGTAGCAAATCCCGCTCGGCCAGCCGGCTGCGCGATGGTTCGTAGATTTCGTCATCAGAACCGCTTACTAAGAAACCCTTACGCTGGAGTTCGAGGGCCAGATTGTGCATCACGCTGCCGCCGATGGAAATGAAATGTATTTTTTGTTGACTCATGCTTTTAATTGGGAAGGCATTACGCAAACGGATTCCTCATTCAAAATTTTTCAGTGCCGAAGTTAGGAAGTTTTTTTTAGACGGCCTTCAATCCCACGGCATAGGATTCGGACAGGCAGAATGATTAATTTTGAGGGATACACCGCTTTGTATCTTTAAATCAAATACAAAAGAGCACATCATGGGAAAGAAACTAACGGCCTCGCTACTTCTTGTTTTCCTCACCGTTACCTTGGCGTCGGCCCAACTGAAAGTGGCGCGCATCTTCGGCGACCACATGGTACTCCAGCGCGAAAAACCCGTGCAGGTATGGGGCTGGGCAACCAAAGGCGATAAAGTAGACCTGACCTTCAACCAGCAAAAGGTATCTGCCAAGGCCGATGCCAACGGCAAATGGATGGCCCAGCTACCCGCCATGCCCGCCGGAGGACCGTACGAGCTGGTGATAAAATCGAAAAAAGAAGAGGTAAAACTGACTGATATTCTGGTTGGCGAGGTGTGGCTACTCTCGGGTCAGTCGAACATGGAGTGGCGGGTGAAGAATGCCGATAGTGCCAAAATCGAAATGGCGCGGGCCAACTACCCCACCATCCGGCACTTTGAAGTAGCACACGAACTGGCCTTTGAACCGCAGAAGGATTTGAATGCGGGCGACTGGAAAATCGCTTCCCCGACTACGGTGGGCGATTTCTCGGCGGTAGGGTACTTTTTTGCGCGGGATATTGTCCAGGAACTGGGGGTACCCGTGGGCCTGATCCATTCGTCCTGGGGAGGCTCGCAGGTGGAAGGCTGGATCAGCGAAAAAGCCATGAGCGAATCGGAAGTACTCAACTACTACCCCAAAACGATGGCCCGCTCGTGGGATGAAGACGGCCAGAAACAGGAAAAGAAACTCATCGACCAGGCCTACGGATCGGCTGATTTTGATATAAAATCCATAGACGAAAGCAAGTACCTGGTTCTGGGCTTTGACTATGGCTCGTGGAAACTGAAAGTAAATCCACAAGGCCAATGGATGTGGCAGGGCGTTGGTGGGTACCGGGGTACCGCCTACGTGCAACGCACGGTGGAGGTACCTGCGGAACTGGCGAATGTGGAAACGACCCTGAATTTTGGTCGAAACACCGGCGATCTGGATTTCTATGTCAACGATAAAAAGGTGTTCGAAGGTACCTTCAACGACCCGATCGAACTAAAACTCCCCGCGGGTACCTGGAAGCCGGGCGAAAACTCGCTGCTCATCAAACTCGGCCCCAATCGCGAGCCTGCCTGGTTTGGCATGGGGTTCATGGGTACCCCCGCCGATTTTTCGGTCAAGGGCGCGGGCCGCAGTATTCCGCTGGTGGATGCTCCGTGGCGCATGATGCCTTCCTGGCAGTCGCCGCGTACCTACGATCATTTCATGAACAACGTAGGTACCACCATTTACAACGCCATGATCGCTCCGCTGGTACCCTACACCATCGCCGGTGCGCTCTGGTACCAGGGCGAGAGCAACGCCGGGCGGGCCTACCAGTACCGTAAGTCGTTCCCGCTGCTGATCGAGAGCTGGCGCAAGGACTGGGGCTATGAGTTTCCTTTCCTGTTCGTGCAGTTGGCTACCTACGGACCTTTCCAGAACAGTAACCAGGGCAGCGATTGGGCCGAACTCCGCGAAGCCCAGACTATGACCCTCAGCCTACCCAAAACCGGCATGGCCGTCACAACCGACATCGGCAATCCCAATGATATTCACCCTACCAACAAGCAGGATGTAGGCCACCGCCTGGCGCTGTCGGCGCTGAAAGTGGCCTATGGGAAAGACGATGTGGTAGCCAGCGGACCTACGGTTAAGGATGTGGAGTTCAAAGATGGTAAGGCGATTGTTACCTTCGATCATATTGAGCACGGCATCACCATTCGTGACAAGTACGGCTACATCAAGGGCTTCGAGATAGCCGGACCGAGTAAAAACTTCGTATACGCCAGAGCCTATGTACAGGATGGCAAAGTGATCGTTTCGAGTGCGATGGTACCTGATCCCGTAGCCGTACGCTTCGGCTGGGCTAACTCGCCCCTAGACAATAACCTGTTTAATGCCGACGGCCTACCCGCCGTACCCTTTCGGACGGATGATTGGGTAGGTGTGACGGAGGGAGGGAAGTTTCAGTAGGAAGATATTGGTAACTGATTGATAGCAATGTTTTTAGCTCAATAACTGATTTAGAATTTCAAGAGATGAAGATTAGAGACTGGGCTAAAAATACATTCTCATTAGATTCGAAAATAGCTTGGCCATGTCCCAACTGCCAAAATTCATCTTTGGAAATAATAAAGGATAAATTTTTCTTTGACGAAAGTGCTGAGTCGAAAACGGATCATGATCACGAAGCTTGGGAAATAGAATAGGTAAGACTGACTTTTAGCGGCGTATTAAATTGCAAAAGCTGTCATGAATTTGTAGCCATATCAGGAACAGGTACCATTGAAGATTTTGAATATTATGATCAATTCACTGGGGAGTACGATCGTGAGCGATTTGAAATATTTACGCCCGCTTTCTTTTATCCTCCACTCCCTATCTTTAAAATTCCCGAAAAATGTCCACCGCTTATCAAGGACGAAATTATCCTTTCTTTCGCCCTTTTCTGGGTGGATTTATCCTCCTGTGCAAACAAAATCCGTACGGCGATCGAAATACTTCTAACCCAAGAAAAGGTAAAAAGGAGCGTTATAAAAAACAAAAAGAGGAGAAGACTGAACTTGCACGATAGAATTGTTGAGTATCAGAAGAAAAATAGCCAGATAGCTGAATACCTGTTAGCTATAAAGTGGATTGGAAATACGGGTAGCCATGTAGGCACGTTGAGTCAAACAGATATACTTGATGCTTATGAATTACTTGATTTTTCATTGCGTAAGTTGTACGACAACAATGAACAGACGTTAAATAAAATGATAAAAGAGATCAACAAGCGAAAAGGGACT
Source organism: Salmonirosea aquatica (assembly GCF_009296315.1). Lineage (NCBI taxonomy): Bacteria > Pseudomonadati > Bacteroidota > Cytophagia > Cytophagales > Spirosomataceae > Salmonirosea > Salmonirosea aquatica. The sequence continues at coordinate 2,090,303 of NZ_WHLY01000002.1, read as the reverse complement.
AGAAAAAAATAGCACACTCTTAGGTTTATGCGTCACAAATTTTTGTTGATTTTGCAAGTACATATCCAGTCTGTGTAACAATCTGACAATATCATAAGCGAATGACTTCCAAGGAATACATATTAAAGATCCTAAAATCGAACAAACCCAAACTTGTAAATTCAGGTATCAGGGATGTTGGGTTATTTGGATCGTACGTGCGCAGCGAGCAAAAGTACGACAGTGATATTGATATTTTGCTGGACTTTGAGCCGGGCAAAGAAAACTTTGATAACTATATGGAGGCGTGTGAACTGCTCGAAAATCTTTTTAAGAATGAAAAAATTGAGGTAGTTACTAAGAATGGGTTGAGCCCTTACATTGGTCCTGCCGTACTGAAGGAAGTGGTATATGCTTAAATGATTAATCAGAAGCTTGAAACATATTGCAGATTTATCTATAAAAAATTTCCCTCACTTTTACACCCCTCATGAAAAGAAAAGACTTCCTCGCGCTCTCGGCCATAGCCGCCGGAACAGGTACCCTGGCCGGATTGAATGCCTGCGCCTCCACCCAAAAAGAGCAGGACGCCAACACGGTGCTGGATAACCTCCAGCCCATGACCGAAGGCGTGCAGCCCATTACCGTGGCAGAGCGGGAAGAGCGAATCAAAAAAGCCCAGCGACTATTGAAAGAAGCCGGAATGGCCGCGTTGGTGCTGGACTCAGGTACCACCATGAATTACTTCACGGGCATTCGCTGGGGGCGCAGTGAACGTACCATGGTCGCCGTGATTCCGGCGCAGGGCGAGGTGAGCTATGTGTGTCCTGGCTTCGAAGAAGGTAGGATGCGGGAGCTGATCAAGATCGGAAAGCAAGTGTACGTGTGGCAGGAAGATGAAAATCCTTCATTACAAATCATAAAAGCGATCAATGAGGCGGGGGTACCTCGGGAAAGATCGGGATCGAGGAATCGGTGCGGTTTTTTATTGTGGATGGCCTGCGCAAAGTAGCTCCGCAGTTCGAGTACGTCAGCGGCGACCCGGTGACGGTACCCTGCCGACTGATCAAATCGGCCACCGAACTGGCTTTGATGCAGAAAGCCACCGATATCACCGTGGCGGCCATGAAAATTGGGATTAGTAGTTTGAAGGAAGGGATGGCGCCGTCGGAATTTTCGGAAATTGTGGCCACCGCGCATCGGAAACTCGGGGCGGTGAATGATTTTGCGATGGCCAATTTCGCCGAAGCTTCGGCGTTTCCGCACGGCAGCACCCAGCCCCAAAAACTAAAAAAAGGCGATGTGGTCCTCATGGATTGCGGCTGCCTGGTACAAGGGTACGCCTCCGACATCAGCCGTACCATCGTGTTTGGTGCGGAACCTACTGCCCGACAGCTTGAGATCTGGAATCTGGAAAAAAAGGCGCAGTTGGCCGGGTTTGCCGCCGCACAGCTGGGCGCTCCCTGTGAAAGTGTCGATGCCGCCGCGCGCAAGGTACTGACTGATGCCGGCTTTGGACCGGGCTATAAATTGCCCGGTTTGCCCCACCGCACCGGCCACGGCATCGGGATGGAGGGCCACGAGTGGGGGTACATCGTGAAAGGCAATCAGCTACCCCTGCAACCCGGCATGTGCTTCAGCATCGAGCCGAACATTTCGATTGTGGGTGAGTTCGGCGTGCGCCACGAGGACTGTGTGCACATGACCGAAGCGGGCCCCCAATGGTTTTCGCAACCTTCGGTATCCATCAGTCAACCCTTTGTGTAAAAGCAGATTTTCTAGCCTTGATCCAGTGCCGGGGATGTCAGTCTTAGACTGACATCCCCGGCACTGTTTTTTTAAGCAAATTGGTGGTCATAGATGACCTAAGGTACCCCATCATTTACCCTATGAAAGTATATATTTTCCATGTTTCAAGAACCTGCCCCGCACACCACACTTTTCATCTGGCATAGCCCTGAGCCGAAGACTTCCAACCCCGAAGGACGCATCGTGTTTGCTGTGCCGGCCAAGGATGAAGAAGACCACATCGCGGCCTGCCTGAATGCCTTTGCACAACAAGTCGATGCGGAAGGTCAACCCCTGAACACTTCGCTTTTTGAGGTACTCTTATTAGTAAATAACACGACGGACGATACCATAGGCCGCGCGCTGGCTGCGCGGCGGCATCCGGGTATCCACATCGTTTCGGTCAACCTACCCCCACACTATGCCCACATTGGCTGGGCCCGACGGCTGGCGATGGAATGGTGTAGTCAGCGGCTGGTGCAGAATGGCCATCCCGAGGGAATCATCGTATCCACCGATGCCGACAGTCAGCTGGCACCGGATTTCGTGAGTGAGCTCACGCGGACTTTTGCTGCCCCCACCGTTCACGCGGCGGGGGCAATGTTACTGGTTAAGGAAGAAATCGAGGGCACTGTTTTTACCAATCTGCGTACCTATTTTTCGCTGGAAAAGCAACTCCGGCAACGGGCGCAGGAGGAGGTCGCTTTTGATCTGGTGCATACGCACTTTTCAGGAGCGGGATTCGCGGTACGTCAGCACATGTACGCTGCGGTAGGAGGCTTGTCGCCTTTGCCCTACAACGAAGACAAGTACTTTTACCAAAAACTCCTCCAGCGCGATGCCTGCATCAAGATGAACGACCGCCTGATTATATATACATCTAGCCGCGTAGCGGGGCGCACCGAATGGGGTATGGCGGCGCAGTTGATGAAATGGAAGAAAGCCGAGGAAGATGGCGAGTATGTGTTTGTTTCGTCAGCCCGCGCCCAGTGGCTTTGCTTTCAATTGCAAAGAGCCCTGTATGCGTATTGGCTGGTTCAAAATGCCGAGAATCTGGATACAGTGTGCCGGTATCTGACAGAGTACACGCTGCCCAATCCACTGCTATTCCTAAACAAAATCACCAGACCTGCCTACTTCGGACAGTATTGGTATTGTGTGTGGGAACACCCCAAGTTAGTCGAAGCCCGACAAGCTTCGTTCCTAAGCATACCTCTGGACGAGGGAATCGCGCAGTTGGATGCTTTGCTTACTACCCTGGAAAATCACTTTGGGACACCCGCGCTGGCTTCGCTTCGGGCCTAAGCCTTGCGAAACACATCGAGTCGGTAGGTAGCCTCCCGCTTGCCTTCAAGATGCTGAAGCGTGGAAGTGTGCTGGGAAAACCGAATAAAACGATCGTGCACTTCGTCGCCTGTGAGCGGGTAGTCGTCCACGAAGGGGGTCCAGTGCACCAGCACCAGGTCGCCACCCGGCTCCAGCAGGGTCAGTACCTGGTCGCGGGCCTGATCGAATTCAGTATCTCCCCAATAGTAAGCCACTTCGGAAAGCAGAATAAGATCGAACGTTTGTTCGGGTTTATGACGGGGAAACTGCATGTTTCTGAAAGTAATAGTGGGCTTGTCCGCATTGCGCCGGCGGGCCTGGGCGAGGGCCTTCTCGCTCACATCCACCGAAAGCAGCCGATCAACGCGGGGTGCCAGCATACCCGAAAGTACCCCAATGGAGCAGCCCGGCTCGAAGGCCGAGGCGTAATGCTTGCGGGGTAAGTGCATCAGCGTATCGAAGTACTTATGTAGTTCGTATTCCCGGCTGGCAAAACCCCAGGGGTCGTCGGACTTGGCGTAGATTTCTTCAAAGTAGTCGGGTTCCAGCGATTCTTTTTTCATAGGGTGCGGTAGTAATATTCAGTAGGGGTTGTGAAATGGGCAAGCACTTCCGGTTGCAGGGAAAAAGCCTCGGGGTCGTCGTGGATGAGCTGACCCAGCTGCGAACGGTGCGTTTCAATCGCGGACTTCTTTTTCCACTGCCAGTCCTCCTTTAGCGTGAAGGTAAATACTTCTACTTCACTCGGATGCGGGGCGTCGCCGGGTCGGGCCAGTTCGTACAGCCAGATCGGATACTCATACAACTCGCCGGGCCAGTAGGATTCTTCAATGGCCTTCAGAATGAGGGCCGTGGTAGCCTGATGATCGCAGTGCGGATCGCGCCGCCAAGGCGTGAAAATGGTTTTGGGATTCAGTTTTTTTAAATGCCGGCAAAACTGCCCGACGGCGGTCGCAAACTCGTCGGTGCCAGGTAGGGGTACCTTGGTGTCCGGAAAGCGGAAAAAACGTAACTGCTTGCCGGTCACACCCAGCTGCATGCAAGCCTGCCGGAATTCAGACTCCCGTAGGGCACACCGCCGGTCGGCGGGAAAAGCCTGTGAGTTGGGGTGCGACATGGTACCATCGCTCACCAGCCACACGTAGACAGGTACCTTCTGCTCGCGCAAAGCGGCGATAAGGCCACCGCAGCCCAAGCTTTCATCATCGGCATGGGGTGCCAGCACCAACACCGGTCCGGCCAGGTGGGAAGTCCGAAGTGTGCGGCTAACGGTGGTGTTAAAAACGTTATTCATGGTTGGTTTCTTTATTCCACAAATCAGCCACGGATTGATCGGCTACTCCCACGTACCTACCCACCGAAGCCAGCGCTCCATCCGGATTGGGCTGGCAGAGGTAGGTCTGCAGGTCGCGGATGATCTGCTCCACCGGATTGGGTTTCATGCAACTCTGCACGCCGATGGAGGCCAGTGTAAGCTGCATTACTTCCTGGCAGATTCCGCTAATGGCCGTCCTGACCATATTGGCGTACTCGATGACCTGCTCGGCTGAATTGTAGGCATACAGCGCGTGGCCCGCCGCACCCGCCAGCCACTGGTTGCCTCCTTCTACCGCAATCGCCATTCGACCCAGCCTGTGCAATTGATAAGGCTGATCGAGCCGGTCGCGCTGCCGGAGCTGACGGCGGGTGTGCTCAAGCAGGGCTTCGGCTCCGCCCAGATGTACCGCCGCAAAACGCACGGCGCCTCCGCTGAAGGCGGGCTGAAGGTGGTAGTCGTCGGGCCCGCCCAGCAGGTCGGATGCTTGCAGTCGGATGCCCGTAAAATCTACTTTATAACTGGCCGAAGCTTCCATGCCCATCGGGTGCCAGAAACTGGGGTCGATGCGTTTTTGGCTCATTCTTTCCAAAGGTACCACCACCATTTGCCAGCCCTGGTTTTCGGTACCGTGCATCCGATGACCCGTAATGATCATGTGATCTACCTCGCCCGCGCCCGAGCAGAACGTTTTGCTGCCCGCCAACTCGTATTCGTCGTCGGAAATACGATGAATCGATACGCCATCCTGAAACTCGGTGTTCCAGATGCCGAACAAGTGCTGACGTTCCTTTGCGCACGCTGCCCAATAGGTTTGCTGAGCCGCTGTACCGTACAGTTCAATAAGATGCAAGGCATTGATGTGCCCTTCGTAGATACGCCCGGCGGGCAGGCTACCCCGCCCGATGGTTTTGAGCAGGCGCAGCTGTCGGTGGAAGGCTACCCGTGCTTCCCCGAAGTCGGCCGCCTGCAAGGGATCGAACGCCGCCTGTAAGGGTAGGGCCAGTAGTCCCTCGCGCCGAATGATGGCGAAGTCCGTAGTGGGGAATTCAGGATCGGCAGGGCCAACTACGAAATTGGAAAATTGTGGAATCAATTCCTCCACTTCTGCCAGGCCTGTAGACGTTGTGATCATTTTATGAAATTTCTGGTTAGTTCTAGGTACCCCTTCACCGCCAGGATGCTCTGATCCAGCACCGGCAGGCCGTAGAATACCCACCTGTTTTTCCGGTTTGGCTTTACTCATGCCTTTTACTATAAAATAGAATGCCATCCCGATATCAGTACTGAAAATATGAGGTAGGTGTAACCAAAAAGAGGCCCACACGTTGCGTGCGAACCTCTTTTCTTGATTAGATAAAGATTACCTTTCCTCGTTTCTCCCTACACGCTTTCCGGCATAGTGAATGGTGCGCGGTACTTGCGGCTTAGCAGGGCATTAGCCTCTTTGTCGTTGACAAATTTCTCCGCCTTCGGATCGAACGTCAGTGCGCGGCCGGTGCGGTAGGCGATGTTTCCCAGGTGGGCCAATCCTGAGGATAGATGCACCGTTTCAACGGGGCCATTCTGGATGGAGGTATCGCGGGCTACCACGGCGTCGATAAAGTTCTTGAAGTGATCGCCGCCCGCCTTCCGCGTTGGGCCGGGCTTGCGGTCGCGACCCAGGAAGGTTTCGTAAAAGTCGTACCCTTTTACCACCATGTACCCCTCGCTGCCGTAGAAGATATTGCCGATGCCCGTACCGCCTTCTTCGTTGGTCATCCAGGGACGTACCTCGAACTCGATAATTTTTTTCTCTTTGGGATAAATATAGGTCGACGAAAGTACCTCGGGCGTTTCCTGGCAGTCGTCCCAGAGAAACTTGCCGCCACCGGATGTGATTTTTTCGGGGAATGTATCCACGCCCAGCCCCCACATGCACAGGTCGGTTTCGTGAATACCCTGGTTACCAATATCGCCGTTGCCGTAGTTCCAGTGCCAGTGCCAGTTGTAGTGCACATAGTTGCGCGAGAAAGGCTTCATTTCGGCGGGGCCCGTCCACAAGTCATAGTTCAGGCCTTCGGGTACGGGTTCGGTACCCTTGTCGCCCACGCTGGGCCGCCACTTGAACACCAGTCCACGCGCCATGTACACGTCACCGATCAGACCGTCGCGCAGGTGCTTCACGGCTTCTTTCATGGCTTCCGAGCTGCGGAGCTGCACGCCATGCTGCACGATGCGCTTGTACTTTTTGGCGGCTTCGATGATTTTTTGCCCTTCGTTGAAGTTATGCGAGCCCGGCTTCTCTACGTATACATCCTTACCCGCCTGGCAGGCCCAGATCGTCGCCAGTGCGTGCCAGTGGTTGGGCATGGCAATGCTGACGACATCGATGGATTTATCATCGAATACTTTCCGCAGATCCTGCTCGGTACCTACCTTTTTACCCGATTTCTTTTCGTACTCCTGGGCGCGTTTCTGCAACACCACATTGTCGGGATCACATAGGGTAGCCAGTTCGACATTGCTCAGGTTCGAGAAACCGGAGATGTGGCTTTGGCCCCGTCCATTCACACCCAGCACGGCTACGCGCACCCGGTCGTTCGACCCGAAGGCACTGGCGGGAATAATGGTAGGAAGCGACAGGGCCACCGCCACGCCGGCTGAGTTTTTGATAAACTTCCGTCGGGAAAATTGGTTTTGGTTTTCCATAGTAGTAAGGGTTTGGAGAATACGCGCACGTAATGAGTTTGGTAATAGTACCTTATAAGACGCCAAGTGGGCCATCCTTACCCTAAGGGAATTAAAAAATTGATTCAAGCGCCGATTGCACCTGTTTGCGCCGCCGTCGCGCGATGGGAAGTGCCAGACCATTACGGAGAATAACCTGCCGGCTATCGTAGTGCGCGATGTAATCCAGGTTCACCACGGCCGAACGGCTGATGCGTAGAAAGCCCTGCTCGCCAAGTCGTTCGTGCAGAACCCTCATCGTCACCGACAGCGTGAGTTTGGGACGGCGGACAAAGTGCACATGGGTGTAGTTGCGGTCGCCTTCGCAATAGACGATTTCTGTGATCTGCACGCGGGTATGGGCGCCGATGTGCACGCCAGGGTGCTGGGAAAGTGAGAAGTGATTCATACGTGCTGGATTGTTACAGGAAAATGTCTTTCCCTAATGACTGGTCGTTTCCGTATGAATCAAATGAAAAGGAGAAAGGTAAGTCGGAAGCGAGATGCCCTTACTATTTTGAATAAGCGAAAACCCCGATAACTTACTACCGGGGTTTTCTGGAAATAGAGGAGGTTTCAAGAGTGGTGTGGCCAGGATATAGCCGGAAAGCCGGAGCTTGCCACAGGGCAGGGTACCCTACTGCATGGCGATCAATGTGCGGGCGGGTGTTTCGACCACTTTTGCGGTGGAGAGCGTGACGGTTTTGTGCTGGACTTCGTCTCCGTTGACCACCTCGATGGTGTAGCTGCCATCCTTACTCGTGGAGAAGTCGAAGTTGCAGCCGTACACTTTCGTTTGCCGGCCCACCACCTCCTGGTGCAGGACCTGGCCCTGCTGATTGAGCAGCCGCACGAGCACTTTTTCGCCCGCTTTTTTCTCCAGGGTCAGGCGCATGGTCATCGATTCCCGCACCCGGTAGAGGCCGATACCGAAGGTTTTGCTTTCGGGGCTGGTGGCGGAGGTGGGAAGGACGGGAGCTGCTATGTAGGCATGTTTCACGGAGGCTACCGGTTCGGGGGTAGCTTTGGCTAAGATTTCGGATTGGGCCAGCAGGGTAGCGGAAGTCAACAGGGCTAGCATCAGGGTCATGGCGGAAGTTTGGAGCGTTTTCATGATCTTGTTATTTAAAGTGTTTATGATAGAATGAGTGATTGAAAGTGTCCGCGCATTGACCAGCAGCGAACAATACAAAGGTCGCGGGTTACGACCAACCCGACTTGGCGTATTGTCCCAGAAGCTTGGTGTATTGTTTAAAAAGTTAGTCTATTGTTGCACGGAGCCTTTTTCTGCCTAAAAACCGCGCAAAACGCGAAGAAAACACGCAAAATGAAGCCTGGGAAGAGGAACCGGGGTACCCGTGTGGCAATAGGCTGGCGTGCACAATACCGAAATCGTAGCGGGTCACGGGTTGGGACAGATTGACTCAGCAGCAGTGCGTACCGCCCTATCAAGTAAGCAGTATCGTCATGCCCAGTGATGAATATTCGCCCCCTAACAAAAGGAACGAGTGGCTAAGGCGGCCACTCGTTCCTTTTACATACCAACAAATTCCGCCAGATTTTGCGCGGCCACCGTTCAGAAGTGGCTTGATTGGCCCGGAGACGCAACCCATTAAGCTACTTCTTCCACGACTTCGTAATAGTCCACCGTGGGCGATCCGGCGAAGTACTGCTTCATGTTGGCCAGTGTATTTTCCAGAAGCCCGTCGTTTTCGGACTTTGCCCGGGCTTCCTCGGATTCCCAGAGCGTGACAAACAGACACTTTCCGTTGGCCGAGTCGATCAGGAAACGGCTGTTTTTGAAGCCTTCCTGTTGCTTAAAAGCGGGGCCAACCGAATTGCGGTAGTAGTCGGTAGCGTCGGTGGCCGATTCGGCCCGAATCGGAACCTGAACAATTCTTGCGTACATCGTGATGGTTGGTTTAGTGAAAAAAGAAAAAAACGCATCAAGGATCTACACATGAATCAGTTGCGCCATCCGCTCCATGAGCTCGGTGGCCGTGTCGAGCGTCCGGCGGCCCAGTCCGCACGAGCAAGCCACGTCTACGGCCTGTACACGAGCGGCTTCGATGCTTTGCAGAATGTGCCGGTTCTCGGCGAGCGTCCGCTTTTCGTGGACAAATCCCGCCACAAAACGGGTGTCGCCCGGCAGGTCGATGTGCTTCAACGGCGCGTAATAGCCCGCTGCGGTCGATGGCGGCACCAGACCCTCCGCAAAGGGGTAATGCACGTAATCCAGCGTGTGTTGGGTAGGCCAGGCGGCTACTAATTTGTTGGAGAATGCCACCATCTTGCCCAGCGTTTTGGGGTGTACCAGCGCTTCATTGTGGAAGTCGCCCAGGCACAAGTGCATCCCGATGCGGGCACCGGGCGTGATTTTGCCCAACAAATCCAGAATCGGGCGCAGGGCCAGGCCCATCAGAGGAGCGGGTAGTTTGTAGGCAGCATACAACTCCGGAGGTACCTCAATCTGGACCACCACGTCGTGACCCGCTTCGGCCAGCACGGCGTTGACCTCGCGGGCGATCACTGTATTGAAGGCGTAGGTATAGCGCAGCCAGGTGATGGGACTGGCAAAGGCAAAGCCCATCGCAAAGCCTGTAGGTACCCCCATCTGGAATTTCAGGGCGGGCAGATCGTGTCGCTGGCGCAAGTGCCGGAATATGGGGTAGCTGCGGCGAAAGAAGTCGTCGTAGCCCAGCCGCACGTGCTCGGGCATATCGGCGGGTGAATGGCGAGGCTTAAGTTTCTGGAAATCGTCGTAGGTGGCGGCCATGCCGTCGGCTCCCCGAATGGGGTGTTTCACAATTTTCCAGCTTTTCTCATCTTCGGTTAGCTTCTCGATGGCATACACGACCCAGGCGATGCGGTTGCCTTGGGGGAAGGCGGGTGTCTTGTCGCCGATTTCGCCGTCGGGCAGACAACGCAAATCGGGGCCCAGTAGGTCGAGGGCGCGTTCCATGCAGGTAGCCTCGTCGGCGAAGGGCATACTACCCACTAGCAAAGCTTTTCGCCTGGTCGGTAGGGTTGTTTTTTCAGGAATAGAGGAGAGTTCTTTTTTCATGGAAAGGGGAATTGAAGGTAGTGGAAAAGGTAAGCGTCCGAAAGGGCCAGCGGGGAGAAATCCCCGCTGGCCAGCGTGTGTATAAAAGATAGCCGAAGACTTTTCTCTACTGCTTACTGATTCTCAGTACCCCCTGCCGATTCATCGCGTCCACGGCCCGAATGAGGTAGATGCCCGCTGGCAAACTCCCCAGCCTAAACTCCACCTCGTTGTGCCCTTCGGTAAGTTCCTGCTGGCGTACCTGCCGCGCACGCCCCGCCACGTCCAGCAGCTCGAAGGTGGCCATCCCCGCCACCGGAGCCAGTACCTCCACCGTTAGGGCGTCCTGTGTGGGATTGGGGTAAGCCTTCAGCGACAGGCTCAGGGGTACCTCCTGTGCCTGCTCGTAGCCGATGCGGGCGGGGGTGCTGCTGTTGCAGCCGCCGAGCGTGTAGCCGAAGCGCAGGTAGGTGGGCACCAGGTACTGCGCCACGCAGGTTTCCCGGCCACCCTGGCACATCTTCACACCCCCATAGCCGCAGCGCACGTCGTTGACCGTCACGGTAATGATTTTGGTGGCCGAGCAGCCCGCTGCGTCGGTGGCCGTGACGGTGTAGGTCGTCGTCTGGGTGGGGCAGACTTGGGTCGAGTTGCCCGTGGCTCCGTTGCTCCACGCCAGGCGCAGGGTACCCGTGCCGCCGGTGGCGCTGGCCGTCAGGGTGGTGCAGCTGCTGCCGTAGCCGTAGACGACCGAGGTGTTGGGCGAGGTGGTCAGGTTGATGGGCGGGCGCACGGTGACGTTCTGGCTGCTGGTGCTGGTGCAGCCGTCGACGGTCACGGTGTAAGTGATCGTGCCGCCGCTGCCGGCGTTGGCCGGGGTGAAGGTATTATCCGCGACGCCAGGCCCGGAGAAGGTACCCCCCGGCGTGGTGGGCGTGAGGGTGATGGCGGCCGCATCGGCGCAGTAGGAGCTGGCCAGGCCGGAGAAGCTGGTATTGGGCAGCGGTTTGACCGTCACGTTCTGGCTGCTGGTGCTGGTGCAGCCGTCGACCGTCACGGTGTAGGTGATCGTGCCGCCGCTGCCGGCGTTGGCGGGGGCGAAGGTGTTGCCCGACATGCCGGGCCCGGAGAAGGTACCCCCCGGTGTGGTGGGCAATAGGGTGACGGGGCTAGCATTGGCGCAGTAGGGTCCGGCCAGGCCGGCGAAGCTGGCGTTGGGCAATGGATTGACCGTCACGTTCTGGCTGCTGGTGCTGGTACAGCCGTCGACCGTCACTGTGTAGGTGATCGTGCCGCCGCTGCCGGCGTTGGCGGGGGTGAAGGTGGTGCCCGCGACGCCCGGCCCGGAGAAGGTACCCCCCGGCGTGGCGGGGTTCAGGGTGATGGAGGCCGCATCGGCGCAGTAGGGTCCGGCCAGGCCGGTGAAGCTGGCGTTGGGCAGCGGCTTGATTTCTACGCTCTGCTCGGTAAAAACCGTGCAGCTGTTCTCGGTGACGGTGTAACGGACCGTGTGGTTGCCAGCCGAAAGACTGGCTGGGTCAAGCTGAGTAGCGGCCTGGTTGTCGATGGTGAAGCCGCCGCCCGAGGGGGTACCCATCAGCGTGACGGCTGCGGCGTCCTTACAATAGAATGCGGCCAGCCCGCTGATGGCGGGCGATTGAAATTCATAAGACCCAGCATCGGGTAAGCCTACGCGGGGCTGGTTATTTGCATCGGTCGTTGGTAACGTGATGCCGGATTGCGTGGTTGAACTGATCCCGGCATTCACGGCCGGACTACACGCACCGAGGGCAAAGGTACGGACGAGCCCGCCGCTATTTTGTTGTAGCTCCCCCAACACGATGACCTGGTTGTTCTTATCACTGCTCTGATCAAACACATAACCGCCGTTGTAATTGGTTACGTTGCCGCCCAGCGAAGTAGTGTTGCCCCCACCGAAAGTTGCCCCGATAAATAATGAGTTGATTATACGGTAGGGACTAAAGAAACTAAAAAGATTGACGTCTGGGTTATTTCTGAAGGTACATCCAATTACATCAGCATTTCCAGTATATCCATAAATATCACCACCATAACCGGTATTTGCATCGAATGTACAATTGGTGAAATTTACGGCTCCTGCAGAAAAAACGCCTCCCCCCCGCTCAGCGGAATTGCCTACGAATGTGCAACGTAAAAACGTAACATCATCTGGGTTTCCGCTACTGTTATCCCCAATATTAACAGCCCCTCCCCTAGTGTCTGGTATATTAATGGGCGCACCATTGTTTTGGAATTCACAGTCGATAAACGTGCCTCTGCCTTCTACTACTTGTACTCCCCCGCCGTGGCGATTCTGGGGTATAAGGCAGTTCCGTACGACACAGCGGACCATCATTAGCGCTACGCCGTTATCGGTCAATACACCTCCACCACCCTGTTTATTCTCTCCTTCGTTGCCTACTCCATTTTGCAGAACGATATCGGTCAGCGTAAGTTCTTTGTCCGGGGTAATGGCTTTGAAAAGTCGAAAATCCGGTACCCCGGGAGCAGTACTACGCTCAATAACAGTTCCACCTGTGGTGGTCGCAGGAGTAAGTGAGGTCACCCCTGTGATCGTGCAGGATTGGGTAATATCCGGCAAAACGCTTGTCAGACTGATCGGACCAGCTGTTTGGAGACTGATTGTATAGTCCGTCCCGGTAGCGTTGCCGGCTGCGATAGCGGCCCGTAAACTTCCTGCTCCATCATTGTTGTTGTTCGTGACGTTAAATTGCGCTACGCCCTGATGGCTTTGAATAAAGAGGCTGCCGAGCAGAATCAACCAAGTAAAGCAGGGGACGGCCCCGTAACGGCCGCGCTGGATTGGTAGATGTTGTGATTTCATAGAAGGATTGCCTGGATTAATGGGTTTAAGGAAGATAGGCTGTTATGTCGCTTTGACAAGCCCAAAACAAGCCCAACCTCTCCCAAATGCCTATTTTTAGGCATATACAAACGTATCTACAAAAAAATAGAGAATTTGAAAATCAGCTGGTTACGGAATCTTCCGCAGACTCACCGAGAAATTCAGAGAGAAGTTCATGCGCCTCGGCCCCGATTTTCTTGCGCAGTCGGTAACGGGTCATGCGGATGGAATGGGGCGAGATGCCCAGCATCCGGCTCATCTGCCGGGTGTCGAGGTGAAGCCGGGAGAGGGCCAATAGCCGCTCTTCGGCGGGGCTGATGTCGGAGAAGTACGTTTTTAGTTGCCAGAAAAAACCCGGATGCACCCGCTCGAATCGCCGACGGAACTCGTCCCAGTCGTCGTTGGTCAGCAGGCTCGAATCAATCAGATTTTGTCGGGTAGCCAGCAGGGAGCGTGATTCATTGGTTTCAACAGACGCTGGGGTGAGACGCTCCAGCTGAGCAGTGATGGAGTCGATCAGGGCTTCTTTCTGGCGCAGGTTTTCTATATAGCCCGACAGGTCGGCCTGGGCTCGTTGAAGTTCCGTTTCCACGATTTGCTTTTCCAGCCGCAGCGATTTCTCCTTTTCAGCCCCAATAACTCGCTCCTGCCGGCGGCGGAGACGGCTCAGGTAGTACAACCGTATAAACAGCCCGGCCAGCAGGGCCAGCAGGATCGCCACGATCCAGAACTGCCTTTGCTGGGCTTGCTGTCTGGCTTCGAGCCCTTCTACTTCCGACTGGTGCTTCTGAATCAGTAATTTCTTCTGCACCATCGAAATCTGGTCGGTTTTCTGGCGCTTGCTGATGCGCTTCTCCACAACCGACAGGCTGTCGAAGTAGGCATACGCCTGGCGCGCATCGCCGATGGCCCAATAGTACCTACGGGCTGCATCGTAGTAATTTTTCTGAAAATACTCATTTTCAAAGCGATTGCCACTGCCGGGAACCAGTCGTGTCAGGATCAGTGAACGCCGCAGGTAGTGCAGGCAGCTATCGGGTCGGCCAAGCCGGAGGTACAGGCCGGCAATGCTGATAGCCTCGCTACTGGGAGAAAAACTCTGCCCGCCGAATTTTAGTCCGATCCGGTAGCTGGTGAGGTAGGATTGCAGGGCTTTGGCCCATTGGTGCTGATTTTCGTACACATTGGCCAGGTTTCCGGTGGCGATACCCACCCAGAGCGAGTCACCGTAATATCCGGCTACTTGCCGGGCTCGCTGGTAACTGCGTTCAGCCTGTACATAGAGGGCCGAATCCCGGGTAGCGGCCAGCCAGGTATAGGCCATGCCCAGGGTATTACGCGTCTGAATGGCCGTTTTGGCATTATAAGACGGGTAGCGGGAGGCTTCTTTCAGCAGTTGGATAGCCTTTTCATATTCGTTGAAATGGTAGTAGTCGGAAGCCAGCTCATACAGGTACCGGCCAATGGGCGGTACCCGACTATAGCCGATTTTCCTGAAAGCCTTATTGGCCGCCAGCAAGTACTCAAAGGCCTTTCCATATTCTCCGGTTTCGAAGAGCATTTGACCGGCGGTGTGCCGGGCGATGGCGGCAGTCTGTTCGTCTCCTTCATCCGTAGCCCGTCGTGCCAGGGTGAGCAGGAAATCCACGCGGTGAGCTTCGGGAATGCTGTCCCATTGGCGCGCTTCGTCCAGGTACCGCGCGTATTGGAGCAGCCGTTCATCGTGTTTCCGTTCTCCGATTTCATTGACCCGCCGCAGTATCCCGATGGCATAGGCGGAGTGGTCGCGGAAAGCCCGGCAGGTGTCGTAGTAGTGGAGTAAGTGCAGGACGCGGTCGTCGGGAGCCGCGGTATCGATTTGCTGGAGAAAGGCCTGAGCCATTCCACCTGACGAGAGCAGCAGACTGGCTAGTGTGGTCAAAAGAATAATCCTGTACCTTATCATAGCAACCGAAGTTCGGTGCAAGTGTGTGTTATAGCCAGGAAGAAGAAGCCGGGGATCAGGCTTACAACTACAAATCCAGAGAAAGCCGCATCCCGGTAAGTCGTACCTCCACCGCTATCATTTCCTGGACAGTCCGTACGATACCTTCGGTGTCAAAGCCACACTCGTGATGCAGTTCGTGGGGTTCACCGTGCTCAATGACACGGTCGGGGATGCCAAGCCTCTTGATACGGGCGGTATAGCCATGGTCGACCATGAATTCAAGGATGGCACTACCCACACCACCTTGCAGGCAGCCATCTTCCACGGTCAGGATGCGGTCATACTTTTGAAATACTTCGTGCAACATAGCCTCATCGAGCGGCTTGGCAAAGCGCAGGTCGTAATGGGCGGCAGAAATATCTTGTTTCAGTAAGGTTTCACAGGCCTCTACAGCATAGTTGCCTACATGGCCCAGCGTTAGAATGGCTATCTCGCTGCCATCCCGGATTTTACGGCCTTTGCCTACTTCGATCTCTTCCAGGGATGTGCGCCATTCGGGCATCACACCCTGTCCACGCGGGTAGCGGATCGTAAAGGCGTGGGTACCTTGCTGGATTTTAGGTAGCTGGGCTGTATACATCAGATTTCGTAGTTCCTGCTCGTTCATGGGAGCCGACACGATCATGTTGGGAACACAGCGCATGTAGGCGATGTCGTAGGCGCCATGATGGGTAGGCCCATCGGCTCCGGCGATGCCCGCCCGGTCGAGACAGAAAATGACGGGCAGGCCCTGGATGCACACATCGTGCACGACCTGATCGTAAGCCCGCTGCATGAAGGTGGAGTAAATATTGCAGTACACCACACTGCCACGCGTGGCCATTCCCGCCGAGAACGTCACGGCATGTTGCTCGGCAATACCGACATCGAAGGCCCGGTCGGGCATGGCCTTCATCATGATATTGAGCGATGATCCTGAAGGCATGGCGGGTGTAATACCTACGATTTTCGGATTCTTCTCAGCCAATTCCACAATCGTGTGCCCGAACACATCCTGGTACTTGGGTGCTTGGGGCGTGTCGTAGATTTTCTTCTTGATTTCGCCCGTTACTTTATCGAACAGGCCGGGCGCGTGCCACTTGGTCTGGTCTTTTTCAGCGGGGCCGTACCCTTTGCCTTTTACGGTCAGACAATGGAGAAGTTTGGGGCCGGGAATATTTTTGAGGTCGTTGAGCACGTCCGTCACATGCTCAATATCATTGCCATCGATGGGACCGAAGTACCTTAGGCCCAGGGATTCGAAAAGATTACTTTGCTCCAAGAGACCTACCTTAAGCGTATTCTCGACCTTGGAAACGATCTCCTGCGCACTTTTGCCGAACTTACTCATTTTTCCCAGCAGATTCCAAACCTCGTCGCGTACCTTGTTGTAGGTGTGGGAGGTAGTAATATCCGTAAGGTACGCCTTCAATGCCCCCACGTTGGGGTCGATGGCCATGCAATTATCGTTCAGGACAATCAGCAGATTGGTGTCGGCCGTACCGGCATGATTCATTCCCTCAAAAGCCAGCCCGGCGGTCATGGCACCATCGCCAATCACGGCAATGTGCTGCCGTTGCCGGTTGCCCTGCAGGGTAGAAGCTACAGCCATCCCCAGAGCGGCCGAAATGGAAGTGGAAGAATGGCCGACGCCAAAGGCATCAAAATCACTCTCGGCCCGCTTCGGGAAGCCCGAAAGGCCCTTATAGAAGCGGTTGGTGGAAAACGTATCGCGCCGTCCGGTCAGGATCTTATGGCCGTACGCCTGGTGGCCTACATCCCATACTAGCTGGTCATCGGGGGTATTGAAGACATAATGCAGCGCAACGGTAAGCTCAACTACCCCCAGGCTGGCTCCAAAATGTCCGCCGTAAACCGACACATTGTCAATGATAAATTGGCGTAGTTCATTACAAACTTGCGGAAGTAGCGCACGGTCCAGCTTGCGCAAATCTTCGGGGGTATCGATGCCAGCCAGTAATTTTCCGGGAGTAATCAGCATAGTTATTGAGTTGACAGTTGATAGCGGACAGCGACTGTTCGCACTACGGAGCAACTGATGGTAATTCCGCTTGCCGGGATTTTTATTACAAAAGTAGCAAGTTCTTAGTAAACCGACCCCGGGCTATTATGTTTAACCTTTCGGATTAAAAAAACAGCCGTGAAAGCAAAACAAAACGGTCCACGGTGCATCATCCATTCTAGCTATTTCTGCTGGCTGGCTTTAAACAATTTCTGCTTTTCTTCCCTTGTCAGGCTTTCATAGCCTGACTTGGAGATTTTATCCAGAATCGAGTCGATTTCATCCTGGTCGGGCATCTCGACGGAGGTAGGCGAAGGCGTGGCCGAATAGAGCGTGGTACTGCGATGTACTTCTTTTTGCCGGTGAGTCACACGCATGGGGGGCGTTTCTTGAACAGCTGGCTCCAGATGTCCATGATGATGTAAAGCGGCTTGCCGAGGTCGGTGCCATTCTGAAGTAGCTTGATGAAGAGGTACCCCGTAAGTGCCCCGCCCAGATGCGCCAGATTACCGCCCGCATTGGGACCGACCGACTGCGCCAGGGACAGGATAATGTAGAAAAAGGCAATGTACTTGATCCGGATCGGCCCTAGGAAAATCAGGTGGAACGTGTAGTTGGGCAATAGGGTGGACGCCCCTACTGCAACCGAAAAAGCCGCCGCCGACGCCCCCAGCATCTGCGAACCCGCTACCTGCGACTGGAAATAGGGCAACAGGTTATAAATGGCCATGTAGGCCACGCCCCCGGCGATTCCTCCCAGCACGTACAGTGCCACCAGCCGCTTGGACCCCAGGTATTCGTCCACCAGTTTGCCGAACCAATACAGGAACAGCATGTTGAAGAGAATGTGGAAAATCTCTTCATGGGTGAAAAAATAGGTGATAATGGTCCAGGGCTTGTAAAGGTACTCACGCGGGGAAGCAGGCAGCTGGAGCATATCGACCAGCCAGGTGTAGGCTTCGGACGACTGTCCCAGCGTAAAAATCACTTTCACCAGCAGCAGGCTCAGGAAAACCACCGTGTTGATCAGGATAATCCTGACCAGCGTGTTGTCCGTTTTGGTGAATTCTCTCTTAAAGTCGTCAAAAATACCACTCATCGCTTGAATAGATACGGGATACTGGAGGTTGGATTCTGGATTTCCTGGTCAAACAGCCCCTGGATAATTCGTAAGCATGAGGCATCCAAAGGGTTTCGGGGCTTTCCCCAAATTTATCAATCCACAATCCGGTATCCAATCGCCACTTAATAAAATTTGTTCCGATCCGAACCCCATAATCTTAACAAGATAAAGGCAAACAGCATCCCTCCCAAATGGGCAAAGTGGGCCACGTTGTCTGACTGGGCATTCTGGATACCTGCGTATAACTCATAAAGTCCGTAAAAGGCTACAAAATACTTCGCCTTGATCGGAAATGGAAAAAATAAAAGGAAAAGTTCGGTATTGGGAAACAACAGACCAAACGCCATGAGAATACCGAATATGGCTCCCGAAGCACCTACCATCGGAACGTTAACCTGCTGTTGGTAAAACCCCTGCACAAAGTTAACACTATCCTGAATGTAACGGGGATCTTTGGGACTTTCTTCAAAATTATTCAAAAAATCCAGATTAGCCTGGTACAATCCTTTGGCATGCTGACTCATGAAATCCACCAATCCTTCGGGCGTAGGATATTGAAGATAGACATTGACGGCATCCTGCAACTGCGATGTTTCGAAATAATCAATGGCCGAAAAAAGCAGACCGGCACCAATACCTGTAACGAAATAGAAAATCAGAAACCGACGTGCCCCCCAGATCCGCTCCAGCATAGGTCCGAAAATAATGAGCCCGAACATGTTACTGAATATATGCCCAATGTTACCGTGCAAGAACATATAGGTCACAAACTGGAAAGGCAAAAAGGCGGGCGATTTGAGCGAATATAGAGCAAAGCCCGGCGTCAGATTTACAATATACGCATCAACAATAAAAAATACAATATTCAGAATCAGTAAATTACGGACAATGGGCGTAAGCGAAAACATGGGCTACTAGCTAATGAGAATAAAAGTTTTAACGGAAGGACGCCCGTTTTCGTTTCGTTCAGGGTTTAAATAATGTACTTAACCGGTCCATGGTGAGCATCACCACGATCGGGTCGCCGCCCGGGGTACGGTTGGGATCCGGCGAGGCGAACAACTGGTTGATGAGCGTGTTCATTTCGAGCGGGGATAACTTTACCGCATACCGTACCGAGAAACGCCGGGCCAGTGAGCGCGCCAGACTGTCGGGTTTGTTGAGTTTGAGATCCGAATAGCTTTTTTTGAGTTGCTCAATCAATTCTTCAAACAATTCCTGTTCGCTCTCGTCGGGCAAGTCGGCGGGGGTACCCCGCACGATGAGTTCATTGGGGCCTATCTCGTCAAATTCAAAGCCCAAGGCTCTGATTTCGTCGGTCGTTTCGCGCATTAGCTGCATGTCGGCAGGCGTCAGACGGACGGTTTTGGGAAATAACAACTGCTGGCACGCCCCGTTGCGTTTGGTGAGCATCTGCCGGTAACGCTCGTACAGAATGCGTTCATAGGCCGCCTTCTGGTCGATGAGCATGACTCCTTCTTTCACCTGCGAAAGAATGAACCGGTTATGCACCTGGAACAGTACGGCGTCGGCATCCGGAATACTGACCGTTTCGGAGGCCAGCCTATTGATCTTACTCGCCAGGGTGACGGCTTGCTGCTGGTACGAGGGACGAGCCGCGACCGCCTGGTCCAGTTCAAGAGCGGCCTGCTGACGAGCTTCCTCATCGGGACTTTTGAGACCTTCGAACAGTTTGTTCCAATTGGTGAGATTACCCTGCTGACGCTTGGAGGAGCTCTCCTTGGGTCGCGTCGCTTCCGATCGGGTTTCTCCTGACCGGTTCTCATCCGCCGAGGTACCATTGGGCCGGGCGGCCCAGTCGGGTTGTACGGCTCGGGGAGGCTCCAGGGGGCGCGCGTGCTGAGTCAGGAAATTGACATTGTCGTCAAAATCAATGGGCGGAGCCAGGTTATACACCCCGACGGCCTTTCGCACGGCGGCCATAATGATGGCATATACCGACCGCTCGTCGTCAAACTTGATTTCAGTCTTGGTGGGGTGGATGTTGATGTCGACGTGTGAAGGGTCTATCTCAATAAAAAGCACGTAGAACGGGTGGCTGCCCTCCGGGATGGTACCTTCGTAGGCGCTGATGATGGCGTGGTGCAGATAGCTATGCTTGATGTAGCGCTCATTGACGAAAAAATATTGCTCGCCCCGCGTCTTTCGGGCAAATTCGGGTTTGCCGATGTAGCCCCGCACGCTCACGTAGGAGGTGTCTTCCTGGCAGAACACCAGCTGCTCTCGGTAATTCTTGCCGAACATGTCCACAATCCGCCGCACCAATTTTCCGGCGTACAGGTTAAACACCTCCACGTCATTATGATACAATGAAAAACCTACCTCAGGATGGGCAAGCGCTACGCGCTGGAATTCGTCGAGCACGTGCCGCATTTCGACGGAATTGGATTTGAGGAAGTTGCGCCGTGCTGGTACGTTAAAGAACAGATTCTTGACCAGCAGGTTGGTGCCCGGCAGGGTAGCCACCGACTCCTGGGTTTTGACTTCCGATCCTTCGATGCGAATCATGGTACCTATTTCGTCGTCGTTGCGGCGGGTACGCAGCTCCACCTGAGCCACGGCAGCAATAGAAGCTAGCGCTTCGCCCCGGAACCCCATGGTACGGATCCGGAACAGGTCGTCGGAGTTGCGGATCTTGGAAGTAGCGTGCCGCTCAAACGACATCCGGGCGTCGGTTTCGGACATGCCTGATCCGTCGTCAATAACCTGAATCAGGGTTTTGCCCGCCTCCCGGATAATCACCTGCACGCTGTGGGCCTGAGCATCGATGGCGTTTTCGAGTAATTCCTTCACGACCGAGGCAGGACGCTGCACCACCTCGCCCGCCGCAATCTGATTGGCGATCGAATCGGGTAGCAAATGTATAACGTCCGATGTGGTCATTTTTTTTGGTCGGGGTATTGAGTTTTAAGTAGCAAAGTAAGGATATTATTTTTACAAGGCTAACGAAACTTTTCAGTAGGTATCTTGAAACAACAGCTTATAGCTAGTGGTTATATTATCAAGTCAATAAAAAATTTAATAAAAAAAATAACAAAATGAAAAGTTTGGCACGCCTGTTGCTAGGTGCTTAACTAAAATGCCAGGCGGGCTGATGTTTCGTCCCGGGCAAAGCCTTTTTTATTCCTCTCGTACCCTAAACACCCCGACTCATGAAGACACCGATCGTAAAGAAATTCAATTTTGCCATGGCATTGCAGTGGGTCATCTTTCTACCCATTATTTTGCCTTTATGCCTAGTATTCGGGGCGGTACAGGGAGCGGTGAACATGATCGAAAAAATGGCTCAGCGTATGTGGCTGGACCTCGAACTATGAATTTTGCCGACGTTTGAACAGCCCGCTCAGGCGGGCTACCATTCTTTTTTCGAACGCCCAGAAAAAGGCGAATTTTCCAAACAGCCACCCCCACAATAATAGTACCACTTGATAAAGTGGTAACACGATTCCCAGCGCTACCAGCCAGCGAAGCCAGCCGGGCGATTGCGCGTCTAGTCCAATGAAGTCGTAAAGGAAGCGCTTCAGATACAGAATCGAAAATCCCGTGCAGGCAAATACCAGCAGGATGACGGCCACATCCCAGCCACTTTTTACGTTCCAACGTTCTTTTAGTTTTTGCCCAAGGTTGGCTTTGGGCGGTTGGCTCTCGGCCATTACGTCACTGGGTTTAGCTTGAAAGAACTAAGCAGGGTACCCTGGCTTACTCGTACAGGTACTGCAACTTATCGAGGTCTATTTTTTCCTGATCCAGCGGCAGGAACTCCTCCCAGAAAGGGTCCAGCGGTAGCCCCGCTTTACAAATCATAGGCTCCTTCTTGACCGGATGCTCAAAGTACAGCCGCCGCGCGTGGAGGTTGATGCTCCCATCGACATTGGGCTTAGGGTACCCATACTTCACATCGCCCCGGATGGGACAGCCCATGCTGGCCAGTTGCACCCGGATCTGATGCGGACGTCCCGTGATGGGGGTCACTTCCAGCAAGTGAAATTTGTTGATCTCGCCCAGTACCCGGTAGGTGAGCTCGGCGCGCTGAGTGTCGGGGGCTTCGTAGTCGTAGGCCGTGGTGACGTTGCGTTTTTCATCTTTCGACAGCCAATGGACCAGCCTGCCCTTAGACTCGGCGGGTCGGCGGTGTACAACCGCCCAGTAGGTTTTCTGCACGTCGCGCTTGCGGAAGAGCTCGTTCATGCGTTCGAGGGCCTTGGAGGTGCGGGCAAAGGCCACCAAGCCACTGACGGGGCGGTCGATGCGGTGGATGGTACCCAGGAACACGGCCCCCGGCTTATCGTACTTTTCCTTGATATAGTCTTTCACCATATCCAGCAGGCAGCGGTCGCGCGTGGCGTCGCCCTGGACTAGTATCCCCGCCGCTTTGTTGACGATGATGAGGTGGTTGTCTTCGTAAATGACCTGAAAAGGTTTCATTTAATGTTGATTTGTGTATTCGTTTATTTTTTGAATTGAAACGCTCGTTTGTCCTTCAGTGGGCAATGGGGAACACAGGCCTTGGTGAACAGGCCTCCGTGAATGGAAATCTCAGCCCTTACCTAGCACAACTGAGTGTATGTAATAACTCGTTCCAAAATTCCCTGTTCGATTTCTTTTTCTGAAGATACTGTAATGTAGGCATTGGTTTGTTCTGGACTTATCTCTGTACCCCAGCTGAGGCCGTAGGGAAAGCTTATAATTTGGCGTAGTCCTTCACTTTCATAAGATTTTCTTAATTGTGCAAGCTCTTGCTCGTTTAATCCTTTCCAACAGACAGTAACTGATTTTTCAAAATCATTCGTGTCTCGTATTATTGATAACTCCCTCATAAAGAAAGAAAGTATTGATTTTTGACGTCTGCTCCCTCCCTGGGCTTTATCCCTCAGCTCAGGGTGAAGGAATGTGATTAAATATACAAAAACACTACTCTCCCATACCTTTCTTTTCACATAGGATATAACTTAGTATGGGCAGTTCTGAAAGTATTCTATAGCTTCTTACCTCTGCTATTGTATCCGTCTCATTTGATATTGGTTTTGGCTTGCCTGTTCCCCTTTCACCGTATAAAAAGTTAATGGGTATCACATAAAGTCCAGCATATAGAGGGTCTTGTTTAGGCAATTTAGGCCAAAAACGATCTAGCTCTTTTTGGAATGATTCGTCTACTGGCTCTGAGTTAACTATGGAGACATCATCGTATTCACCTTCTGAGGTCAGCGTAAAACGCACATACACTCTCACCGATTTTTCTTGTCTAAATGCCTCAGATGGAAAACGTAATTCCTTCAAGGCGGTCCGGTCGAAGATTACATCCGTAGTCAGCAAGGGTTCATTAGCCTGGCTAAATGATGCTGTTGTAGCAGCTAAAAGAAACAATAAACAGGCAAGATCTTTCATCGTTAAGAAGTTAAGTTTTCTTTTTGTGTAAATGATTTGGTGCTTCCTACCCTAACCAATGAATAGCCCGGTAGTGATGCTCGTTTGACTTTACACAAATGATTTTAAACGGGCAATAGCTTTTTATAGCTTCCATCACTATTGAAAATGATAATGAGGCTACCTCCATTTCCTGCTGAGATTCGTCGCACTCCTACTTTCATTTTACGATTTGTGAATGGCATCACATTGTCTGTCCACCGGGTTTTTATGGTGGGCCGAATATACACCCGGTCACCGATGATTTGCTCCAGGCATTGGTTTAATGCGCTCTTATCCCCTTGTGCTTCTATAATACTCCGGTTCGAATCAGCTTCAAAAACCAGGATGATGTCTCCGTTGAAGGAGGCGAATCGGCCAGGCGGATTATCCTTATAGCTATCATCAATACTAGGTAGGAGCAACCAACAATCTTTACCTTGTTCATTCTGGTATTCCCGCAACAGAACAATCCCTTTGTCGTTTTTCCATTGGTTTTGCTCACAGGCTCGAATGAAATCACCTAGAATCTGGCGCTTGCTTGGATCTGTATCTAGCTTAATCTGTTTTACTTCATCACAAGGCGGGGGGTACCCCGACTGGGCGTAAGTATTTGGCGTTAGCAGCCCCAAACCCAGCAATAAGTAAACCCAGTTCATGGCATATTTCATATAGGGCAGATTTATTGTGTAAGTGAAACCAGGCTTGATGACCTACCTTACTGGGTCTTTCCGGGGGCTAGGTTTCCAAAGTGAAGGAAGCCTTACGGTTTAATCTGTTTTTATGTGTTTATTCTCCTGCTTCCCGAGGCCCACGAATTCGCATTCCACTATTAATTTCAGGAATTCCTCTCTCTTCATTGCTCAATGTCCAAATACTCAGGCAAGCTGAATCGACAGGTACCCTTGGATGGTTTGAGCCTAACAGGACATCCACCCGGCGAATGGAACCTTTCGAAATGCGTAGTGTATCGGAGACCATGGTTCCATTCAGCATGAAGACCACCGTTCGCACGGAAGAAGGTAGATTTTTCTTGCTTTGATACATTCGGGGTGTAATTATATCAAACTGCTGGTCTGCTTCCACATAGATACAACCATTATCCGATAAACAGCCTGCTCCCTTTTCAGCCTGCCGATCCTTAACAACATACACTGAAGAAATGAAATCAGGATTCAGTTCCGCTGTATTGGTAACGATTCCATTCGCAATGATCAGGGGTACCTTCGAATGATTTATTTGAGTCGAATCGAGCCAGGGGTTAACCGTTTGTGCATTGGCGGCAAGCCCACCACAGAGCAGTACCACTAGTATGACTAGGAAGCGTTCCATTTTTTTTACTGTTTAAGTGATTCTATATCTGATAACCTGGAAATGTTTCATGTTTGTTGATTTATGAATTTTCCGCTGGTGCGGGGGTAGAACTCCAATTATATTAATCAATACTTCCAGTACTACGATGTAAAGTCAATAATTCAGATTTCTAAGATTGTACAAAAATTAATAGCGACAAGGGCCTAAATCTGGATGAATACGCTCACTTAGTGAATCAGCATTCAGAATACCTTTCTTTTCGGCTACCAAATCCCTCAGGACGGCTTGATCGACATTCACCCAGACGCAGCAAGGCCCGCTGTAAATATCATTCTCAACACCTAGTCGACCTAATTCCTTGTCATACCAGATCGCGTACTTCAACTCTTTCTGCTTTTCAGGAAACTGATAAATCAGTTTATAGTCTCCGCTGCCAAGTTCATCATACTCACTTAGTAAATGTTCCAGCATTTTCTGTTCAGCGGTAAGACGGTCAGGAAATTGGCCCATTGAATGATACCCACCCAAATCACAACCTGAGGTGAATAATACCAGTAGTAGTAGGCTAAAATAACGGGTGGTTAGCATGTTGTATAAGGGACAAGTAGGTTATTCTGATGAAAAAAGTACTTACTTCCTCATTTTTCTTCGGCCAAAAGTTTTAATCCCGAATCCTTGCCTAAAAAATAATGGCGATAAGTACGCATACCCGCAAAATAGCCGTTCAACCAAAAATCTTCTTCTGAACAAGCACTCAATGTAGCGGTAGCCAACATCGATTCGTGACTACTAATAATGCGCCGAAAGTAGTAAGTCTGGCCAGGCTCGAGATGGATATAAACTATTCTGTTTTTAAAGATTTTCAGCCCTAAACTATCCAAATTCGTCTCGACTAAAGTACATTGATTGATTAGAATAGGCTCATTTGGATTGGATACCGTGAAAAGCTGGGCGGAAGGATCAGAAAAGAAATATAGTTTGGTTGTAGCTTGTTTCTGGCCAAAAGCAGCGCCTATCAAAAAGAGGTTGAGCAATATTAGAAATGGAGTTTTCATATAGATAAGATTATGGAATCTGAATTATGTTTAGTAATCCACCCCAATGAATCAATTTCTGTTGCTTAAACACCCAGAAGAACTCGCAAACCCAATACCCCTTCAATACGATTCCTTCTCATTGGGAAACGACTTGCTTTTTACATCGCTGACGTACTGCGCGATGGCGTCGTGCATGATGCCGTCCAGATCGGCGTAGCGGCGCAGAAAGCGGGGCTTGAATTCTTTATTGATCCCCAGCATATCGTGCAGCACCAGAATCTGCCCGTCGGCGTGGGGGCCTGCGCCAATGCCGATGGTAGGAATAGCGATGCTTTCGGATACCTGCTTGGTCAGCGTCGAGGGAATTTTTTCCAGCACCACCGCGAAGCATCCTACCTCGTCGAGCATGCGGGCGTCGTCCAGTAGTTTCTGTGCTTCTTCGTCTTCCCGCGCCCGGACGGTGTAGGTACCGAACTTATAAATCGACTGCGGCGTGAGGCCCAGGTGACCCATCACAGGTACCCCCGCGCTCAGGATACGCGTGATGGATTCCTTTACTTCCAGGCCACCCTCCAGCTTCACGGCGTGGGCCCCCGATTCTTTCATAATCCGGATGGCCGAGCGCAGCGCTTCCTCCGAATTGCCCTGGTACGAGCCGAAAGGTAGGTCTACCACTACCAAAGCCCGGCTCACCGCCCGCACCACCGAGGCGGCGTGGTAGATCATCTGATCCAGCGTGATGGGTAGGGTGGTTTCATGGCCCGCCATGACGTTGGAAGCCGAGTCGCCTACCAGGATGAGTTCCACCCCGGCGGCGTCCACGATGCCACCCATGGAGTAGTCGTAAGCGGTGAGGCAGGAGATTTTCTCCCCCCGCGTTTTCATTTCCTGAATGATGTGCGTCGTAACGCGCTTGATATCAATGGGCTTGCTTGTTGACAATTTTCCTTGAATTTAAAGATGAAGGTACCCTACATTAAAATCAGGCGGTTTGGTTCACGACGGCGATGGCCATACCATCGTAGTCTTTGGCGCCGACGGTTTGTAAAATTGTGGCGGTTACGCTGGGTGTCTCGGCCAACAGCTGGTTAAACCGACGTACTCCCTGCACTCGCTCGTCGGGATGGTTGGCGTCCAGCACTTTTCCTTCCCGGATCACATTATCACAGATGATGAGGGTACCGGGGCGGGAAAGGGTCAGGGCTAGTTTGAAATACTCGGCATAGGGCGGTTTGTCGGCATCGATAAATATCATATCGAAAGGTCCTTCTCCGTTGGCTGCCATCTTAGGAAGCAAGTCTAGTGCCTTGCCGACCCGTACCTCCACTTTGTGGGTAAGTCCAGCCTTTTCAATATTCTGCCGGGCTACCTTCGCGTGATTTTCGTCGATTTCCAGACTGATTACTTTCCCATCCTCGGGCAACGCCCGGGCCATCCAGATGGTACTATATCCGCCCAGGGTACCTAGCTCCAGCACGGTCCTGGCGCTGCCCAGCATCAGCAGAACCTGCAGCAGCTTGCCCTGATTGGCCGTCACGCTGATCTGCGGGATGTCTTCCCGGTCCAGCGATTCGATGGTCTCGGTCAGCACCGCGTCCTCGGGGGCTAGCAGGTCACTGATGTAGTCGTCGACTTTTTTGAAAAGATCCGCATTCATAAGGCAGGGGTAGGTTGATAGGTGTTCAGTACTCACTTACCTTCTCAAAAGCCACAGTTCGGGATTGAGTCGGGTGGTGTTTTTCCAAACCTGGAATTGCAGCGAAGAGGTTCCATCGCTATCGGTGGCCACGGTACCTATGGTTTCGCGGGCTTTCACTTTCTGACCTGTTTTTACCGAAACACTCTTCAATTTGGCGTATACGGTCATATAGTCGCCATGCTGAATGGCTACGACATTGCTCAGGCCGGGCATGTTGGTCACATCCAATACGGTGCCATCATACACCGAGTGTACCCCCTCATTGGCTCCGGTTTGAATGTCGATACCGAGATTGTCGATGATTACCCCCCGCAACACGGGATGTTCCTTGCGCCCGAAGTGATCCGATACGAAACCCTTGGCCGGCCAGGGAAGCCGGGCCTGCGAAGCTTTGAACGACGAAGCCAACGTAACTTCCTCGTCGGTCATACCGCCGGCGTTGACTGTTTCGGCGGGGCGTTCGGCTGGTTTTTCTACCGGCGGGGGCGTTTCTCCAGCGGCAATGGCCTTTTCGCGCTCGGCTTTCTCACGGGCCAGGCGTTCGCGTTCGGCTTTTTCACGGGCCAGCCGTTCACGGCGTTCGCGCTCGGCACGTTCGCGCATTTCTTTTTCAATGAGCCGTCGCAAATTGGCTTCCAGGGTGGCGGCCGCGCGACGGTTGGCGACCAGTTCGGCGCGGAGTTCCGACTCTTTCTGCGACAGTGCCTTCACTACCTCATCCTGTTTGCTTTGCAGCACTTCCAGTTTCTTGGCCTCGCCTACCTGGGCGGCAAGTACGGTTTTCTGCTGCTGCTGCTTGGCCGTGATGCGCTGGGTTTTGGCCGTAAGCTGCCGCTGCACTTCCTCCATCTGGCGCACCTGCCCCTGCCGGGCCTCGGTGTACTGCTGAAGGTACTTGTAGCGCAACACCAGTTGATTGAAAGTAGAGGCAGAAAACAGAAACACCAGCTGGCTGAGGTAAGTATTGCGCTTGGAGGCTTCGTAGATCATCTGCCCGTACTCCTTTTTCAGCTTGGCCAGGTCGTTGGCCAGTTCGCGGCGGGCTTTTTCCAGGCTTTTCAATTCGCCATCGAGCAGCCGGAGGTCGTCCGAAAGCAGGTCGATTTGTTTTTTCTGAGTCGTTACCTGCTGCTTGAGAGCCTGCAACTGTCCCACGCTTGCTTTCTTCTGCGAGGCGGTTTCGTTCAGAATCCGCTGGATTCCTTTGATCTTTTCGGAATTCTGGCGCTTTTCGAGTTCGAGTTGCTGACGGGTTTTTTGAGCCAGTACGGCACCGGCATGGCCCAGTATCAGCAACAACATGAACCCAACTCCTCTAACAAATAGCCTTTGAAAACGCATACTGTATAGTGATTGGAAGGCAAAGCTTCCTGTACCTGTTTCCGCAAAGGTACGCAGACTTCGCTTTTTAGTCTTAATGAAACGCCGGCCAATCCGAATCCCCTACCTTTTTTTATAGCCAGATGGAATCGAAAAAGGAAATCCGGGATTGTTTTGGGTCAATTCCACCCGGCTGTGGTTCAGTCCGATTTTAGTTTGTACCGCAGGCTGGTTGGCAGCAGGACGGGCATGCAGCACCAGGAGACTGGTAAAAGGGAAAAGGTACCCCCCATCCAGCTTTTTGAAATCGCCGTACTCCAGCGTCAATACGTTTTGGGTGACCTGCTGTGTCACCCGCAGGCCTTCCAAGCGCTGGCTGGATTCGCCGAGGTAGTTGTCGATGACCACCTGCCTTCCCGGCTGCTGGAGCAGCAGCCGTTCCTGGTCGGGTAGTTGGTACATGCGCTGGCCGGGCTGGCGGGGTAAGGGTAGGTTGCCTACCAAGACGGCTTGCAGCAGCGGAAAGCTCAGATCGAACTGAAACCGTCGGCTCAGCTCGGCGTAGCTATACGTGTAAAGCTCTTTGTGAAATTTGTCCAGGACGACCAGTTCCTGCGGCGAAATCTGGCCCCGGGCCACTTCAAACCCAACCGTCGTTACCGAAAACCAGATGAGGCTGTCCTTCCTGACCCGGAAGTTGATGGTCGCATTGTCGATGTCCTGCTTGTCGTTTTTGAAGGAGAATTTGGCTTTGGCGGTCAGGTACTCAAAATCCGTTTCCTGAATCTTGAAGTTGGCTTTACTTTCATCAAAAAGTACCCCGTCTGCCAGCACGTCTGACGCCAGGGAATCGGTAACCGTGAGTGTCCCGTCTGTTTTTGACCGGCCTTGGCGGGACTTGTGGCAAGCCGATAGCCACAGCACGCCCCACACCAGAAGCCAGATAGCTCTACTGCTCATGAAGGGTACCGGTGGCAATTTTCTTTTCAAGCAAATCACTCGTTTCGCCCATGGTTTTGGCTTTTTTCCATTGCTCCACGGCTTTCTCGCGTTCGCCCAATTGGAAGAGTACATCGCCATAGTGCTCTACAATGGTACCACTGACCCCTTCTTTGGCTTGTACGGCTTTTTCCAGAAATGTTTTAGCCTTCTTATAATCTTTCCGAATGTACAACACCCAGGCGTAGGTATCCAGGAAGGTGGCATTGTCGGGGTTCTTTTGTACCAGCCGTTCCGAAAGTTGCAGGGCCAGGTCGAGTTTGTCCTTACGCAGCGACAGGAAATAGCTGTAATTATTCAGTACGTGATCGTTGTTAGGGTCGTCTTTCAGCACCAGTTCATAGGAGGCGTCGGACTTGGCATTGTCGCCCAGTCCATTGTAAGCATCGCCCAGCTGGGCATTGATGAGCAGTTTCATTTCGGCGTTTTCCATTAGGCGGCGACTTTCTTCCAGCGACGACACCGCCCGTTTGTAGTTGCGCTTCATGAGTTGCGCCGAGCCATTGGAGTACCAGATCATACCCTGATTGGGAAACACCTCGAGGGCCTGTTCCGAGTGAACCAACAAGCTGTCGGCCTGGTTGAGCTCGCCATCAAGCTGGAGTACGGCTCCCCACACTTCATACACCGAGCTGTTGACGTGGGCGGCGCGGACATAGACATCGCGGGCTTCGGCTTTCCGGCCTTGCTGTACCAGCATATCGGCATAAAGTACCAGTGCCCGCGACTCTTTGGGGTGAGTTTCGACGAGCTGCCGGGCCAGGTTGGCGGCATCTTCCCGATCTTTATCGGTCTTGAGCATGGTCAGGTACCCCGAAAGTACCCGTACCTTCGGCTCGGCGTCCAGATTAGGGTTGGCGAAAACGACCTGTAGCTCGCGGTTGGTTTTTTCTACGTCGCCCTTGCGTCTGTAGATATCGGCCAGCAATACGTGCGCCTGCGCTTCGTCAGGATTGAGCCGCAAGGCTTCTTCCAGCGGTGCCACGGCCTCGTCGATGCGCTCGTTGGCAATCAGCAGCTCAGCCAATTCTATACGGTAGTCAAGTTCGGAAGGTTCGGAAGCAATCAGCTTGTTGGCTTCCTCGATGGCCTTATCGAATTTGTTCAGCCGCAGGTACAGCTGCTCCTTCTGGTGCGTGATTTCTTCGGTAACGCCCATAGATTTCTCCATTTGGTCGTATGTGGCGATGGCTTTGTCAAACTGGTCGTTGAAGACGTACATAGCCGCCAGTTCTACCCCATACTCGACATTGGTAGGGTTCTGGCTCACGAGTTTTTCGTAGATTTTGGCCGCTTCGCTGTAGTTTTTCTGTTTTACATAAATCTCCCCGAGCTGGGCGGCGTAGTAAGAATTGGTAGGGTCGGCTCCCAAAGCCAGCGTGGCGTGGGGTAGAGCATCCGTGGCCCGGTCGAGTTTGAGCAAAGCGGAGGCCAGCATAAAATGCCCCGCGGCGTCGGAAGGACTGGCTTTGACCAGCTTCTCAAACACCGGGAGGGCCCGGGATGGCTCGTCCATCATCATGTATTTCATGCCTTCGGCGGCCATGCTTTCCTCCTCGAGCCGGAACGTCGTCGCCTGTTCGGTTTCACCTTTATCCTTGTCTTTGTTGCGGTTGCGTTTTTGTGCCGAACAGGGTAGGAGGCCGAGCGCCCATACCAGCCCTATGGCTCCCACGATTCGTGTCATCCCCTTGCTATACATAGTGATTGAGATTGCTAGTGGCCTTGAAAGTGCCAACCTGACCGGGCCGTTCGTATTCGGTATTGACTCAGTAGGTTGTCTTCCAAAATTAACTACAAAAGTACCAGATTATTGCCATTCGTCCGCACAGAAAGGGATTAATGGTAGACCCCCTCCTGAAAATGATGGAAAATTATCCAGAATCCGGTATGCTATGTGCCCGGGAGCAAGAAACCGGATTCTAAACCACCCCACCCGGGTTCATTCCACGGTCCGGTTGAGGTACCCCTACCTTGGCCGGCTTGGAAAAAAAGAATAATTTTGACAAAAAGCAGGTACCTGTAGGTTAGTACGAAACAGAACCCCAGATACCCGGCCGGAAAACCAAACTCCTGAACATGCCCCTGATCCATCGCTCGTCCTATCCCGGTGCACCGGGGTACCTGTTCAATGGCCACTTGCAGACCATTGTGCCGAGTGCTCTGCGTAATGTGCGTGGCCTGACTTACGAGCGCGAGCGGCTGGAACTATCCGACGGTGATTTTCTGGATCTGGATTGGGTCGATCGGGGTAGCAAGCGGCTCGTCGTCATTACCCATGGGCTGGAGGGCGATTCCAACCGCCCCTATGTTCGGGGTACGGCCAAGTTGTTTGCCCAGAACGGTTGGGATGCACTGGCGTGGAACTGCCGCTCGTGCAGTGGCGAGATGAACCGCGCGTTCCGGCTGTATAATCACGGAGAAATCGGCGATATCGACGCGGTAATCCGGCAGGCGCTGCGTACCCGGCATTATGAAGAGATAACTCTGGTCGGGTACAGCATGGGCGGGAATATCACGTTGAAGTATCTGGGCGTACACGGGAAAGAGGCCCCCGATGTCATTGGCCATGCGGCGGCATTTTCGGCTCCCACCGATTTGCGCAGCAGCGCGCAGAAGCTGGATGTGGCTTCCAATTCATTTTACAAAAAGAGGTTTCTGAGAAAACTATCGAACAAAGTCCGCCTGAAGGCCCAGCAGCATCCCGGCCGGCTGGACGTGTCCCGGCTGGCGGCCGTCGGGGTGTGGCGCGACTTCGACGAGGCGTTTTCTGCGGCGCTCGGCGAGTATCGCGACGCCGACGATTTCTACGAACAGGCCTCGGCCCGGAACTATATGCCGGGTATCCGGATTCCGGTGTTGCTGGTCAACGCGCTCAATGACCCCATCCTTACCCCTGAATGCGCGCCGACTGAACTGGCTCAGGGGCATCCGCACATTTTTCTGGAAACACCCCGCACGGGCGGTCATGTGGGATTCATGGTAGCAGGTGATGAATTCACCTGGGCGGAGCGGCGGGCGCTGGAATTTACGAAGCGACGGATTTGATTAGTTTTGAAAACTTTTGGCAGATTACAACCTTCTAACTCCTCTAATTTTTAACCAATTTCATCAATACCCTACCCTTTACTACTTGATCCATGAATATCGTATACCTCGACAGCCATACCCTCAATCCCGGCGATCTGAGCTGGGCGCCTTTGGAAAAACTGGGCAACCTCACCGTCTATGACCGCACCAAACCCGAAGCCGTCGTAGAGCGAGCCGCTGAGGCCGATATCATTTTAACCAACAAAGTAGTACTGGATGCCCGGGTTCTGGCCCAACTGCCCCGGCTGCGTTATGTAGGCGTAACGGCCACGGGCTACAACATCATCGATACGAAAGCTGCCCGGTCGCAGGGCATCACCGTCGCCAACGTGCGGGGTTACGGTACGCCTTCGGTAGCGCAGCATACCTTTTCGCTTCTGTTGGCCCTGACCAACCACACCGAGCTGCATAGCCAGAGCGTTCGGGCGGGCGACTGGACTCACGCGGCAGACTGGTGTTACTGGAAAACTCCCCTGGTAGAAATTTCGGGTAAAACCCTGGGACTGGTTGGCTTGGGAGATATAGGTACCCAGGTAGCGCGCATCGCCCTCGCCTTCGGCATGCACGTGCTGGCGTACCGCAAGAGCGATGCCCGCCCCAAAGCAGGCATTGAACGGGTGGAATTGGATCGGCTTTTTCGGGAAAGCGACGTGGTGAGCCTGCACTGCCCGCTGACTGACGAGACGAGTGGTATCATAAATGCAGACTCCCTCAGTAAAATGAAAGCCTCGGCCTACCTCATAAACACGGGGCGGGGTGGGTTGGTCAATGAACAGGACCTCGCCGATGCGCTCAATAGTAGCCAACTAGCCGGGGCCGCTGTGGATGTGCTTTCGACGGAACCGCCACAGACAAGCAATCCGTTGCTTACGGCCCAAAACTGCATCATTACTCCCCATATGGCGTGGGCCATGTATGAATCCCGAGAAAGGCTAATGCAACTGACGGCGGAGAATATTGCCGCCTTCCAGAACGGTGCGCCTACCAACGTGGTGAACTAGACATTGGCTATCTCCATCAGATCTTCGGTCTTATTGATAATGGTGATGTTCGGTTTAGTCTGAATATCCTGCCCCACAATCTGGTAGCCTGTCAGCAGGAGCGTGACACTGGGGAAGCGGGTAGCCAGTTTGTCTACGTAGGGCTGTACATCATTGCCGGCCGGTACGGAGGTGATGGCTGTAAAAATATAGTCGGGCTGGTGCAGGCGGTAGGCGAATTCTATTTCATTGAAAGGTAGGCTCTGCCCCAGGTAAATCACCTTGTGGCCCCGGGCCCGGATCATATAATTGGCAAATAGCAACCCCATTTCGTGAAGTTCTCCTTCGGGTAGGAACAGCAGGAATTTCCTGGAGCCGGGTGTTTGCTTGACTACTTGCCCGTCAATGGCTACGATGATTTTCTGGCGAATGAGATTGGAAATAAAATGCTCCTGCGCGGGTCCGACTGACCCCGTTACCCACAAGGTACCGATACGGCTGAGAAAGGGATAGATGATGTGGATCATCGTGTTTTCGAAACCGAATTGAAGAATATTGGTACTGATGATTTTTTCAAACCGATCCTCGTCCAGGTCAATCATCGCAATGGTGAGGGCGTGAATTTGGTCGGGGTAGCTCAGCGTGCGGTCCGAAATGGTCACAACCTCAGAGTTCATCTCCTCGGGAGCCATTCGGGATATTTCCGAAATCTTGTAACCGTGTTCCTTGAGCAGCGAAATGTTCAGAACCAGTTTCAAGTCCTGATCATCATACAGGCGGATATTGGTGTCCGTGCGCTTGGGAGCGATGATGTTGTAGCGTTGTTCCCAGATGCGTAACGTGTGCGCTTTGATGCCAGACAGTTGCTCCAGGTCACGAATTGAATAGCTGCTCATGCGGATTTTTTCGGTAAGAGGGTTCAGGCTGCTTTTTACCCCGCCTTGTTTTTAAAAGTACCCAAGTAGGAAGTAAAGCCTGTCGTTTACTCGGTATAACCGATTCAGTACACAATTGTTCAAAGGCTGCCTAGCCCAGCAGCAGAGCTACTCCGTTCAAACCGAAAAACAGAAACTGCAGCAGAAGCAGTAAAGGTGCAAGAAGGTTCGTTTTACGGAAAGGAAGCAGATAAAATAGCAGAAATACAACCGCCGAAACCCCATACCATCCCAGGTAGTTGGATAGTGGAATAGTGTCCGTGTGCCATTCCCAAAAACCCATATGCACGGCTACGGGCTCGATCAGCACATCGAGCAGCGTCATCAGCCCGGCGGCCAGCAGCAC